>NZ_SCKZ01000002.1:0-451258 GCF_004100365.1 Glutamicibacter sp. HZAU
GCGAAGTTCCAAAACATGCCTGACCCGGTCTGATCTGTTACCGATGTCCTGAGACACCGAGTGTTACCGATGTCCTGAGACAGAAGTGTCACCGGTGTCTTGAGACATCACATCGTTAAACCATACGTCGGCTATCTATGTGCTTGCTTGGGTTGTGGTTGGCTCAGCGGCAGCAGCTGGAAAGGCATCCAGCTGCTGCTCGCATAGGGAGGCAAGGACACCGAAAATACACCGTGGAACCGCATGGAAGGATGGCTGCAGTGGAGAATACCCGGGAAGATCCCGGAATTCGCGTCTAGGGCCACAGCGGAAGATGTGCGCTGCAGCGTCGACGGATTGAATTCTGGAAACACGCATCCACCTCAGGCCAGCGGGAAAATCCTGAGGCGGATGAGAGGGAAATCGCACGCAGGATGGGGATTGCCCAGCTTGAGAGCTAGTTGGAGCGATCCTCGATGTGCCTGAGCAATTCGGCTTCAGCGGTGTCGAGATAGTCGCGCAAGGTCTGTGCAGCTTCCATGCGCTTTCCAGTGCGCAGCAAGTCCAGCAGCTGCGCATTGCGCTCTACGTAGTGCGAATGGAAATCCGGGGCATCGCTCATGGCATGGAAGACCAGGCGCATGCGGGCAAGCACACGGCCCATCAGCTCCTGGAGCAGGTCGCTTTCAGAGGAAGCGACCAGCTGCTCGTGGAACGCCTGGTTGGCGCTGGCCATCCGCGGCACATCGCCCGCAGCCAGGCCGGCTCGCGCCTCGGCGATGATCTCTTCCAGCCGGTCCAGATCCAGGCCCTCGCCCCAGGCCAGGCAAGCCGGTTCGACGGTGCGGCGCACCGCATAGATTTCCCGTACGTCATCAGCATCAGGCGAGGCCACGAAAACACCCCGGTTGGGGATGCGGGTGATGATCAGCTCGCTATTGAGCAGCGTGAAGCTCTCGCGCAAGGTATTGCGCGAAAGCCCCAGCGATTCAGCCAAGGCCTGCTCGGAAAGCTTGTCCCCGGGCAGCAGCTCGCCTTCGGCGATGCGGCGGCGCAACACGCTTGCCGCCCAGGGTCCACTGTGCGCGTGGGGAGCCTTGGCTTGCTGCGAGATGCTGTTGGTGGCGTTCATGCTTCCAATTTATCCCAACTGGCCTCTGCTGTCGGCCGGCGTGGCCACGACGCTAGCTGATGGTGCCCAAAGTATCGCCGCGGCGCAGGGCCGCCCCGGCGCCCAGATCCGCGGCCTGGAAGATGCCACCGCGGTGCGCGGTGATGGTGGATTCCATCTTCATCGCCTCGACAATGGCTACGCTCTGCCCTTCGGTGACCTCGCTGCCATCTTCCACGGCGAAGCGGACCAGGTTCCCGTCCATGGTGCTGCGCACCGCGGCGGCATCCACTGCTCCGCCATCCTCATCCTGCGAGGCGGCGGTGCCGGCACCCGAGGTGTTGCGCAGGGCATTGGTCAGCGCCGCCGGAAGACCGAGCTGGACAGCCTTGCCATCGAGCTCAATGGTGATGGTCTCGCGGCTGGTGTCGCGCTGGTCCAGATCCATCTCGTCGCTGGCTTCCACCTCGTTGAGGAACTCGTCCTCGATCCATGTGGTGTAGACACCCAGCGAATCGCCGTTGAACGCCTCATGCTCGATCACTGCACGGTGGAAGGGCAGGACCGTGGGGACTCCGGCAATGCTGATTTCCTCCAGGGCCAGGCGGGCCCGGCGGATTGCCTGGTCGCGGTCCGCCCCGCGCACGATCAGCTTGGCGATCATCGAGTCGTAGAACGGGGGAATGACCGAGCCGCTGCGCACGCCCGAGTCCACGCGCACGCCGGCGCCGGTGGGCGCTTCGAAGCGCTCAACGGTGCCTGGTGCCGGCAGGAAGCCGCGGGCCGGGTCCTCGGCGTTGATGCGGAATTCGATGGCATGGCCGGTTGGCTGCGGATCCTCGGTAATGGACAGTGGCAGGCCGTCGGCGATGCGGAACTGCTCGGCCACCAGGTCCACACCTGAGGTCTCCTCGGTAATCGGGTGCTCCACCTGCAAACGGGTGTTGACTTCCAGGAAGGAGACCAGGCCGTCCTGGGCCACCAGGTACTCCACGGTGCCGGCCCCGACATACCCGGCTTCCTTGCAGATCGCCTTGGCGGACTCGTGGATCCGGGCGCGCTGCTCATCGGTCAAGAACGGTGCAGGGGCTTCTTCAACGAGCTTCTGGTGGCGGCGCTGCAGCGAGCAGTCGCGGGTGCCGACCACCACGACATTGCCGTGGGTATCGGCAAGCACCTGCGCCTCGACGTGGCGCGGCTTGGACAGGAAGCGTTCCACGAAGCACTCGCCGCGGCCGAAGGCCACGGTGGCCTCGCGGGTGGCGGATTCGAAGGCATCGGAGATCTCCTCGAGGGCGTGGACAATCTTGATGCCGCGGCCGCCGCCGCCGAAAGCGGCCTTGATGGCCACCGGAACGCCGTGCTCTTCGGCGAAGGCCCGTACCTCGCTGGCATCGGCCACCGGGCCGTCGGTGCCCGGGGCCAGCGGTGCGCCGGCCCGGACGGCGATCTGGCGGGCGGTGACCTTGTTGCCCAGGGCCTCGATGGCTTGCGGCGACGGGCCGATCCAGCTCAACCCTGCATCGATGACTGCCTTGGCGAAGTTCGCGTTCTCCGAGAGGAAACCGTAGCCCGGGTGCACGGCGTCGGCTCCACTGCGCTTCGCGATGTCGATGATCTTCTCGATATCCAGGTAGGTCTCCGCCCCGGTGGAACCGTGCAGCGGGTACGCCTCGTCGGCGCGGCGCACATGCAGCGCGTCGGCATCCGGATCAGAGTAGATGGCTACCGAAGCAATGTTCGCGTCGGCGGCAGCCCGGGCAATGCGGACAGCGATTTCGCCTCGGTTGGCGATGAGTACTTTCTTCATGGCAATTCCTTAGGCGTCAGATGCCGCGTGGCCGGCAGTGGGTTGGAGGATGAATTGGATTTTGCTTCCGGGAGGAAGCTGCGCGGCTGCGCTCAGGTCTTCGGCAATGACGGTGGCGATCACCGGGTAGCCGCCGGTGACCGGGTGGTCTGCGAGAAACAGCACCGGCAGGCCGGAGGGCGGCACCTGCAGGGATCCGCGGGCCACGCCTTCGCTGGCCAGCTCGCCTTCGCGCACGCGCTGCAGCGGCTGCTGCCCGGTGGCCAGGCGGACGCCCACGCGGTTGGATTCGCTGGTGGCCTCCCAGACCTGCGCGGTGAGCTGCTCAAGGCCTGCCGGGCCGAACCAGTCGGCGCGCGGACCGGGGATGACGCGCAGCGTGTACACGCCGCTAGCGTCCGGTACCGGCAGGGTGCTCGGTTCGCTGTTGCCGACAATGTGGCCGATGCGCGGGCGCTGCACCTCAAGCATGCTCCCGGCCTGCAACGGCTCGGGGCCCAGCCCGGAGAGGGTATCGGTGGACAGCGAGCCGAGGACCGGCTCCTGCGCGATGCGCCCGCGCACCGCGAGGTAGCTGCGCAGCCCGCGCCCAGCTGGTTCAACATCCAGGCGCTCGCCGTGCAGCAGGGCGAATGGCGCGTTCATCGCCACCTGGCGCGGGGTGCGCAGCTCATCGTCCTCGGCCGGGGTGATCAGCAGTTCGGCTTCGGCTCCGGCCAGCGCCAGCACCTGGTCCTGCTCGGCTTCGACGCTCAGGCGGCTGCCGAGGTTCTCGATCACTGCCTGGCCTGGCTGGTTTCCGACCAGGCGGTTGGCCTGATGGAAGGCGGCCGGGTCGGCTGCGCCGGCGGCGCCCACACCCAGGTTGCCGTAGCCGATGCGCCCGGCATCCTGCAGCAGCGATTGCAGTCCGGGATCAAGGATCCGCAGGCCTCCGACGCCGGGATCCTGCACGGTGGCGGGCTGGGCGGCCGGTGCCTGGAGGGAAATCCTTTCGGTGGCAGGAATGAACTTCACGGTGTCCTGCGGGCGGATCAGCGCAGGATTCTCGCGGTCCAAGTCCCACATCTGCAGATCGGTATGGCCGATCAGCTGCCATCCGCCGGGGGACTGGCGCGGGTAGACGGCCGAGTAGTCCCCAGCCAGTGCGACGGCACCAGCAGGCACCTTGGTGCGCGGGGTATCCCGGCGCGGGACATTCAGCAGCTGGTTCTCGCCGAGCAGGTAGGCGAAGCCCGGGGCGAACCCGCCGAACACCGCACGCCAGGACTGGCCGGAATGGGCCTTGATGACCCCGTCGATGCCCAGGCCGGTCAGTTCGGCCACGGCGGCCAGATCCTCGCCGTCATAGTGCACCGGAACCTCGACGATCTTGCCAGCTGTGTGCGCAACGCTGCCGATGTCCAGTCCGGGCAGCTGCTGGCTGGCCTGGGCGGCTTCTTCGGAGGTCCCGAATTTCAGGAACAGGGTTTGGGCTGCAGAAAGCAGGTCGCGCTGCCCGGGCAGCGGGTCAGCTTCCAGCGCGGCAGTGAGCGCCAGCACCGAGTCGAGCGAATCGAGGTCGACCAGCAGGTCGTGCGATCCTGCCCGGTGGATGGCGCGGATGCTCACGCGAAGCTCCGGATCTGCACTCCGGCGTGTTCCAAGCCGGCGCGCACGGCGCTGGCCATGGCCACGGCGCCGGCGGTGTCGCCGTGCAGGCAGATGCTTTCGGCAGGCATCTTGATGGTGCTGCCGTCCACGGCGACAATGGTGCCTTCGGTGGCCAGGCGGACCATGTTCTCGGTGACCTGTGCCGGGTCGTGGAGCACGGCGTTGGCTTCGCGGCGGGAGACCAGGGTGCCTTCCGGGGTGTAGTTGCGGTCGGCGAAGGCTTCGGCGACGCCGCGCAGGCCGGCGGCTTCGGCCTTCTGCAGGGCTACGGAGCCGGGAAGCAGCAGCACCGGCAGGTCGGTGCCGAAGGCCTTGATGGCATCGATGACAGCCTGGGCGTGGACCTCGTGGTGCACGATGGTGTTGTACAGGGCGCCGTGCGGCTTGACGTACTTGATCTCGCTGCCGGCGCTGCGGGCCAGTGCCTGCAGGGCGCCGAGCTGGTAGAGCACGTCATCGGCCAGCTCGGTGGCGGAGCAATCCAGGAAGCGGCGGCCAAAGCCTGCCAGGTCGCGGTAGCCGACGTGGGCGCCGATGGTGACCTGGGCTGCCACGGCATCGCGGCAGGTCTGGGCGATGGTGCTCGGATCTCCGGCGTGGGAGCCGCAGGCGACGTTGGCGGAGGAAACGGAGGTGAAGATGGCGGCATCGTCGCCCATCTTCCAGTTGCCGAAGGACTCTCCGACGTCCGAATTCAAGTCTATGTATGGCATTGTGATCCCCGTCTCGTGAAAACCTGTTGGTAAAAGAATGCCTCAATTTCCGTAATTGTTCAACAATCCTGACGTCGAGTTTGGAGGACAGCAATACGAAGGACCGGAGGAATTGCCCCGAATTGCGTGCTGAACAGGAGAATTGCGCAAGGAATGAGAAAACCCGGGGGCGGGGATTCCTTATGGAATCCCCGCCCCCGGGCCGGTCTCGTGCTGGACTGTGCGCCGCTTAGCTTTAGTCCTCTTCTTCGCCGTCGGCACCTTCATGGCCGAACGGGATGGGCGCGCTCTGCGCGTCGTCCGGATCAGGGACAGCAGTATTCTCGCCCTCTGGATCCGGGGTCTGGCGTGGTCCTGTGGTTTCGTCGTGGTTTGCGGTTCCCATGGTTGCTTCCCTTCTTCCGTGCCTTGTCTTGATGCCAGCTGGAGGGTGCTGGTCCACACAGCCTAGCCGGGGAGCTGCGTGGAGTCTGGCACGCTCAGCGAACTATCATGTTCGCCCGCAGTGGAACGGTGCCCGCGGGCAGTATCCGCGGCGAGTCGGCCCGCTATGACAATCCGATAGCGTTGCCCTGCTCATCGACGTCCATGTGCACGGCGGCCGGAACCTTCGGCAGGCCCGGCATCGTGGTCAGCGACCCGGTAATGGCCACGATGAAACCGGCACCGATCTTCGGAATCAGCTCGCGGACCTGAACGGTGAAGCCGCTGGCGGCGCCGAGCAGCTGTGGGTCATCGGAGAAGGAATATTGCGTCTTGGCGATGCAGACCGGCAGGTGGGACCACCCATTCTCATTGACCTGCTGGAGCATCCGCCGGGCCTTGGCTGAGTACTCGACGCCTTCGCCCCCGTAGATTTCGCGCACCAGAGCCAGGATCTTGTCCTCGACCGGTTGCTCCAGCTCGTACAGCGGGGCGAAATTTCCTGGTTCCTCGATGGCGCGCAGCACCTCGGAGGCCAGCTCGGTGGCCCCGGCCCCGCCGTGGCCCCAGACATCGGCGATTGCGCAGGCGATGCCCTGCTGCGCTGCCCAGCTGATGACCGCTTCCAGCTCGGCATCGGTATCCGTGGTGAAGCGGTTGATGCCGATGACCGGCTTGATGCCGAACTTGGAGATGATCGACGCGTGGCGTTCAAGGTTCGGCAGCCCGGCGCGCACGGCCTCGACGTTTTCGGTCCCCAGCTCTTCCTTGGGTACCGCTCCATGCATTTTCAGTGCGCGGACGGTGGCGACAATGACCACCGTGTCCGGCGGGCACCCGGCGTAGCGGGCCTTGATGTCCATGAATTTCTCGGCGCCCAGATCGGTGCCGAAGCCTGCCTCGGTCACCACCACATCGGCCAGTGCGCGGGCGGTGTTGGTGGCGATGGCCGAGTTGCAGCCGTGCGCGATGTTGGCAAAGGGCCCGCCGTGGATGAGTGCGGGAGTGCCGCCGATGCTCTGCACGAGGTTGGGCTTGATGGCTTCCTTGAGCAGCAGCGCCATGGCACCTGCCGCCCCCAGGTCATCGGCGGTGACCGGGGTTTTGGCGTAGGTGTATCCGACGGTGATCCTGCCCAGCCGGGCACGCAGGTCCGCGAGCCCGGTGGCCAGGCAGAAGACGGCCATGATTTCGGATGCGGCGGTAATTTCAAAGCCTGTTTCACGGGGAACACCGTTGGCGGTACCGCCCAGGCCGATCACCACGTGGCGCAGTGCCCGGTCGTTCATGTCCAGCACCCGTTTGAAGGTAATGGATCGCGGGTCGATGCCCAGCGCGTTGCCCTGCTGCAGGTGGTTGTCGAGCATTGCCATGAGCAGGTTGTTCGCGCTGGTGATGGCGTGGAAATCCCCGGTGAAATGCAGATTGATCTCGTCCATGGGCAGCACCTGGGACTGGCCGCCGCCGGTGGCTCCGCCCTTCATGCCGAAGCTCGGGCCGACCGAGGGCTCGCGCAAGGCGATCATGGTCTTGGTCCCGGTGGCCGCCAGCGCATCGGCCAGGCCCACCACCATGGTGGATTTGCCTTCCCCTGCCGGTGTCGGGGACATGCCGCTGACGAGGACCACTTTTCCGCGCCGGGTTCCACTGGGCAGCAGCGCCGGATCGATCTTGGCCTTGTATTTGCCATAGGGCTCCAGCGCAGCGTCCGGGATTCCGGCGGCTTCGGCGATCCGGGAGATCGGTGCGAGCACTGCCCGCGAGGCAATCGCGAGATCGCTCATGTCGGTGTCCTGCACTGCTGCCATGCTGCGTCCCCTATCTGGCGGCCCGGCGATCCGGGGATGAGGAAGACCAAGGTTGCTGGACTTCCCTGATTGGCCTTCAAGCTATCACCTTGCAGGCGAGGGGAGAAGACTGCGCCGGGCAGAACGTGTCGGCATAACGTGGATCGGCACTTCACCGGGAACCGGCCGGGGCATCAACAATACGATCCTGAAACCAAGGCATGAGCAGTCGCCAATGTCTGTCCCCGTCATTTCAAGAACCTGCGTGCGAACCTTTGGCCTTTGGATGCATCTGGACGACACAGCGTTGCCGTCGAAAGTGTAATAGAACCGCATTGTCCTATTTTCATTAACACAAGTCAGGCCTTCGAGCTGTGGAGTTATATACGAGCCCAAATTTGGAAGAACCGCAATCGCAAACGGCCCCATCAGCGCCCCTATCGAGGCCAGAATCAGAGCGCTGCCCCGTTGATAATAGATCGCTGATCTGCTGGCGACATGTCAATGTAGAAGGCAGTCGAGTCTTGCCCTGCACTGAGGGCAGGGTTGGCAACGTCAATAGCTGCCTTGGCATCTTGAACGATGGTTAGGGTCGACCCTTCCGAAAACTCGTAGTCCTTCTCAATCGTGGACGAAGTCTCGCTGACCACGGCAGGTTTTTCGTCTGCAAGACATAGTCCAAGACTGTTTTAACTTCTTCGCTCCGTTTCCCTGAAACGAAGGACGAGGACTCATCTGACGTCTCGCGTGCAATCGGGTTGGCAAAAGCCGTTCCAGCAGAGCTGGCCGCCAAGGCCGTCGTGACAAGTAAGGCAGTAGCCGCTTTAGCTAAACGATTCATTGTGCGCCCTTCAAGAGATTGAATGTTTCTTCTTGCGTTGCCGATCAAGCAATAAGCCGCCTCCGCAGAGCACCAGGAAAGCGACTGCGGTTGTGAGAGCAGCGAGGAGAGCGGGATTCTCTGAAGAATCCCATAGGTACGGACTGCCAAAAGCAATCGCGAGAGAGAGTACGAATCCGATTCCTAGGAACATCGGTAGCCTTCCAGTCGATTTTTGAGTTTCCCCAGAAGGCATCTCTACATGGGTGTAGATGTGCAACTTCATGGTCAAACTCACTTGGCAACGGTAACAAGTCCAATTCCTGCGGTAAATCATTCGTTAGTAGGAGGGTTCGTCTTGAGGGCCGGCAGCACTCGCCCGGTAGTTGCCCCCAATGACTGGTTCTCTCAGGCTGTATTGAACTGCCGGCTGGAGCATGGGTGGAGTATTCCGGGCATGGCGGGAATCGGTCATGGGACAAGAAAAGCCCGAGCGGTGGAATTCCGAAAGGAATTCCTCCGCTCGGGCTGAATACTGCAATAATCTTGGGCGCCAGTCGTCCCGGAAGTCAGCACCCAGGCGAATCCAAGCCGTTAGGGTATGGCCAGTAGCGCCGAATCGGTGTGTCAGTGATTAGCGTGCGGCTTCTCGCCCTTGATCGTGAACGAGAAAGCGATGCCAATCGTTGCCAGTACCGCGGCGACAATGAATGAGATGTGCGCGCCGGAGAACAGGGCCTCGGCCAGCTCGGAACCGGCATCCAGCTCGACCTTGGAGAGCAGCGACATCACGGTCACGAAGATGGTGGTGCCGATGGCACCGCCCAGCTGCTGCGCGGTATTGAAGATCGCCGAACCGTGGCCGAACAGGCGCGGATCCACCGAAGCCATGGCCGAGGACATCAGCCCGGTCATCAGCAGGCCCAGGCCGATGGAGAACACCACGTGGCAGGCTGCGAACATCCACAGGGAGGACTGTGTCGTCACCGAGACGTACATCCACTGCCCGGCAGCCAGGATGATGGCGCCGGGGATCAGTACCGGGCGCGCTCCATGCTTGTCGTAGATCCGCCCGAAGATCGGCGAGGCGATGGCCTGGGCCAGCCCGCCGGGAAGCAGCATGATGCCGATCTGCAGCGAGTCGATGCCCTTGCCGGATTCCAGCAGGATCGGCACGATCATCAGCGAGCCGAGCAGGGTGCCGAAGGCGATCATGATCATCGCGATCGCGAAGCTGAAGGTGCGCGAGGTGAACGGGGCCAGGTTCAGCAGTTCGCGGCCGCTTGGGGCCAGCTTGACCTGGCGGATGATGAACAGGGCCAGTGCGACCAGGCCGATTCCGAAGCTGGCGATCATCATTGTGGCGTTATCCGCAGCCTGCTCAATGCTGGAAATGCCGTAGACCAGGAACCCGAAGGCCAGGGCCGAGAGCAGGACCGAAGCGGAATCCACCTTGAGCTTGCGAGCGGTGGAAGGGAGCTTGAAGAAGATGGCGCCCAGTACCAGGACCGCCACGGCGATCGGCAGCATCAGGACGAAGATGTAGTGCCAGCCCAGGGCATGCACGATGGCGCCCGAAACGGTCGGCCCGATCGCCGGGGCCACGCCGATGACGATCGAGTTCAGCCCCATGACGGTGCCGCGCAGGCGCACCGGCACGAGCGTCAAGGTGGTTGTCATCAGCAACGGCAGGATGATGGCCGTACCCACGGCCTGGATGATGCGTCCCAGCAGCAGGAAGCCGAAGTTCGGGGCTACGACCGCGATGGCGGTGCCGACGATGAAGCTGATGATTGCGAAGAAGAACAGCGAGCGGTGCGCGAAGCGCTGCAGCAGGAAGCCGGTGGTCGGGATGACTACTGACAGGGTCAGCAGGAACCCGGTGGTGAGCCACTGGCCGGTGGATGCCGAAATGGCCATGTCCTGCATGATGCCCGGCAGTGCCACGGTGAGCACGGTTTCGTTCAGGATCATCATGAATGCGGCCAAAGCCAATGAGGCGATGATGCCGGTCAAGGCCTTGCTGCTGAGCTGCCCAGCGGGCCCGGCTCCTGGCTTTGCGCTGGTTGCAGCGGGTTTTGTCGTCATGAATTCTTCTTCCTCTGGGGTGCCAACCGCTAAATTCTGTCACACTCTGCCACTTTTTCGTAAGCGAATCTGGCAGACTGTGACAGGAAACAAATTCGGCTTTTGCGGCCTGCGCGGCGCAGGCGGCCTGGAGCATTGGAGAGCACCATGGGGATTCGCGAGGAGCGCAAAGCGGCAACCCTCAAGGCAATTCAGGCAGCGGCCTTGGACCTGGTGGAATCCCAGGGGCTGGACTCGGTGACGGTGGGGCAGATTGCCGCCCGTGCGGGCATCTCGGAGCGGACGTTCTTCCGTTACTGCGATTCCAGGGAAGCAGCCATCGTGCCCGCCCAGCATGAGCTGATCGAGGCCGTGACCGGATGCGAGATTGCCCCCGGCTCCACGAGCGCGCAGATTTTCCGCGTGCTGGCTGCCGAGTGCCGCAAGCTCCTGGCGGCCGAGATCCGCGCCAGCGAATACCGCCGCATTTCCCGGCTGATTGTCATCGAGCCGAAGCTGCTGCTGTCCATTACCCGGCAGGAGGAGGCGTTCTCGGCGGCCACCGCGCAGGAGCTGCAGCGCCGCGGGCTGCTGCCGGCCATGCCCGCCTTGATCATCGGCGAAACCCTGGCTGCGCTGTGGCGGGTGGCCTGGCAGTGCTTCGGCCAGGCGGAGCGGGCCGGGGAGCCTGCGGATCCGGTTGAGCTCTTCGATGCGGCAATGATGAATCTGGCGCAGCTGGCCGGGCCCGCGTCCGAATAGCGAAGACCAATCTTGAGTTATCGCCGATTAACTTAAATGTGACGAACTGCTTGCGGGCAGTCCAGCCCGGGATTTCGGCGAAAATTGGGGATTGCCGCGCGCATTTCTGCTGGCCTGAAAGTGTGGTGCTGGGCAAAATCAGGTAGATTTGGAACGTTGAGTTCAGGGCGGTAACACCGCTTCCGCACGACGTTCAGGGAGACGCCACACCTATGGCAAAGATTATTTACACCCACACCGACGAAGCGCCAATGCTGGCGACCCACTCGTTCCTGCCAATCGTGGAGGCCTTCGCGTCGACCGCCGGGGTGGAACTTGAGACCCGCGACATCTCGCTGGCCGGTCGCATCATCGCTACCTTCCCGGACTATGTCACCGAGGAACAGCGCATCGGTGACGCACTGGCGGAACTTGGCGACCTGGCCAAGACCCCGGAAGCGAACATCATCAAGCTGCCGAACATCTCGGCTTCGATCCCGCAGCTGAAGGCCGCCATCGCCGAGCTGCAGGCTGCCGGCTACGCACTGCCTGACTACCCGGACAACCCGTCCTCGGATGAGGAAACCGACATCCGCGCACGCTACGACAAGATCAAGGGTTCGGCAGTGAACCCGGTGCTGCGCGAAGGCAACTCGGACCGCCGCGCCCCGCTGAGCGTGAAGAACTACGCCCGCAAGTACCCGCACTCCATGGGCGAGTGGGCAGCCGACTCGAAGACCAACGTGGCCACCATGGGTGCCGACGACTTCGCTTCCAACGAGAAGTCCGTGGTCATCGACGCGGACAAGAAGATCTCGATCCGCTTCGTCGGCGAAGACGGCGAAGTCAAGGTCCTGAAGAAGCCATTCGACGTGCTCAAGGACGAAGTCATCGACGGCACCGTCATGCACGCCGCAGCGCTGTCCGAGTTCCTGAAGAACTCCGTGGCCCGCGCCAAGGAAGAGGGCATCCTCTTCTCGGCGCACCTGAAGGCCACCATGATGAAGGTCTCCGACCCGATCATCTTCGGCCATGTAGTCAAGGCCTACTTCTCCGAGTTGTTCGAGACCTACGGCAAGGAACTGGCAGCGGCCGGCCTGAACCCGAACAACGGCCTGGCAGCTATCCTGAACGGCCTGGACGAGCTGTCCGACGAGGTCCGCGCCGGCGTCGAGAAGCTGATCGCCAAGGGCCTGGAAGAAGGCCCGGCAGTTGCCATGGTCGATTCCGACAAGGGCATCACCAACCTGCACGTCCCATCGGATGTCATCGTTGACGCTTCCATGCCTGCCATGATCCGCCTGGGCGGCAAGATGTGGGATGCCAAGGGCAACACCGCAGACACCCTGGCCGTGCTGCCTGACTCCTCCTACTCCGGCGTCTATCAGACCGTGATCGAGGACTGCCGCGCCAACGGCGCCTACGACCCGACCACCATGGGCACCGTGCCGAACGTCGGCCTGATGGCGCAGAAGGCCGAGGAATACGGCTCGCACGACAAGACCTTCGAACTGTCAGCCAACGGCCACGTGCAGATCGTCGACGAGAACGACACCGTGCTCATCGAGCACCAGGTCTTCGCCGGCGACATCTGGCGCGCCTGCCAGACCAAGGACGTTGCCATCCGCGACTGGGTGAAGCTGGCAGTGAACCGCGCCCGCGCCTCGCAGACCCCGGCAGTGTTCTGGCTGGACGAGAACCGCGCCCACGACGCAGTGCTGATTGGCAAGGTCAACGAGTACCTGAAGGAACACGACACCGATGGCCTTACCATCGAGATCCTGTCCCCAGTCGAGGCCACCAAGTACTCGATCGAGCGCATCCGCAAGGGCGAGGACACCATCTCGGTCACCGGCAACGTGCTGCGCGACTACCTGACCGACCTGTTCCCGATCCTGGAACTGGGCACCAGCGCCAAGATGCTGTCCATCGTTCCGCTGCTGGCTGGCGGCGGCCTGTTCGAGACCGGTGCCGGCGGCTCCGCTCCAAAGCACGTGCAGCAGCTGGTGAACGAGAACCACCTGCGCTGGGATTCGCTGGGCGAGTTCATGGCACTGGGCGCTTCCTTCGAGCACCTGGCAGTGACCACCAACAACGCCCGCGCCCAGGTGCTGGCAGACACCCTGGATGCAGCTACCGGCACCTTCCTGCTGGAAGACAAGTCGCCTAAGCGCAAGGTGGGCGAGCTGGATAACCGCGGCAGCCACTTCTACCTGGCCAAGTTCTGGGCAGAAGAGCTGGCCAAGCAGGACAAGGATGCGCAGCTGGCTTCCGCGTTCGCCGAGGTTGCCAAGGTGCTGGACGAGAACGAGCAGACCATCGTGGCCGAGCTCGCCGAGGTCCAGGGGCAGGCTGTGGACATCGCTGGCTACTACCGTCCGGACGAGGCCAAGACCTCCGCTGTGATGCGCCCAAGCGCAACCCTGAACAAGGCTCTGGAACTGCTGACCAAGTAGTCCTCCCGAGTTGAACAGGCAGGTGCCGTCCCATTGGGGCGGCACCTGCCTGTTTTAACGTTCTGCGGGCGACGCTCGGTCCCGCAGCCGGACGTTCGCCACTGCGCGAGGGTCAGCCGCCTTCGCATTTGGGCTGGAAGGACCCGGCCGTTATGCCTCTGGGCAATTGTTGCCCGATTTAGTTGCGTCGACCCGTCATCGGATGCGGTATTGACGAGCTGAAAAGGTACAAACTACAGCCCGCGGCCGGCCTCCCACAGGTTATCCGCGGTGCCGGTCAGCAACGCATTGAGCGAGACCGCCTGCGCATCGGTGAAGGAAGCGATGTAGTCAACGATGGCCCGGGACTGGCCCAGGCGCTGCACCTCGTCCGGCCCGGCCTGGCGGAACAGCTCGGGGGACAGCTCGCGCAGGTGCCGGTATTCCTCGGTGGCCGCTTCCACCGAATCGAGCAGCCGGCGCGGGGCGCGTCCGGCATCATCGGGATCATTGAGCCAGGTGTGGAACCCTTCGGCCAGCGAACGGATGATCCGCGTCTGCCCGCGCTGGTACACCGCCAAGTCCGGGCGTTCTAGCACGAAGCGCGCATGGACGAATTTCAGCACGATCACGTCATGCCAGGCCTCATCGCCCAACCGGACATGCCCGCTGCGCACGGTGGGGGTCTGCTCGACGGTCACCGAGGTCTGGAGCCGCTCGATCCACCGTCGGGTGAACGCGGTGACTGCGCGATCTGCTTCCAGTCCGCCGTCATAGGGCACTGCCAGCAGCCCGTCGACCAGGTCATGGCCCACCCGTTCGACGGAGTCGCGGAATGCCTGCGCATCCGCGATCCATGGATCCTTGGCCAGTGCCCTGCGCCACGTTTCCTCCAAGGCGTGGCCCGGGCGGCGGGCATCGAGTTCTGCCTGCTTCAGCTGACCCAGTTCCCGGGACTGCTCCAGCCAGGCGCGCAATTCCGCCGAAACGCTGGTGTACTGCAATACCCCGGCACGGTAGAAGTCATCGAGATCATGCACGGCATAGGCAATGTCATCGGCTATATCCATCACCGAGCTCTCCAAGGTCTGCTGGTGCCGGCCGATATTGGGGAACACCGAGAGCACATCGGCCATCTCATGGGCATCGACATCATAGGCCGAATACTTCAAAGCGCCGGCCGCCGGGTCAGTCCCCACGCCGCGCGGCAGCATCTCGGGAGCCAACGGGGCCAGGGCACGCCATTCGTTGCGGGTCCAAGGGTATTTCAGCACGGCGGCGCGCACCGCGCGGGTGAGGTTCATGCCGCGGGCGGTGGCATCGCAGCTGTCCAGCGCGGTGAGGATACGGAAGGTCTGGGCGTTGCCCTCGAAGCCGTCGGGCAGATTCAGCAATCCCCGGGCCACGCGGTCCAGCTCCAGCTCGCCGAGGTGGCCGAAGGGCGGGTGCCCCAGGTCGTGGGCCGCCGCGGCGGCCTGCACGACCACCGGATCGCAGCCACCCAAATGGTCGATGAGTCTTCTAGTTGATTCATCGGCGTTACGCAGCCGGATGGCGATGGAGCGGGCCACCGCCGAGACCTTCAGTGAATGGGTCAGCCGGTTGTGCACCAGGGTGCCGGATCCTGCCTGCGGGATCACCTGGGTGACCGAGGACAGCCGGGAGAAATAGGGGGAGAAGCGGATGCGCTCGATATCGATGCGGAATTCGTCCTCGCCATTCAGGCTCGGTTCGGCAATGGCGCGTTCCCGCCCGCCGCTGAGGTGTGTCTTGGCCCTGTAATCCATGGTGTAGACCAGCTTAGTACTGCAGCCCGGCTGCCGGCCGCCCGCGCCACGCGAACTGTGCCAGCGGGATCCGCCCGGCAGGATTCACCTGCCGGGCGGGATAGCCAGTTGGAGCTAGGTGCGCACCGCGCAGAGCATGGCCCGCAGGTGACCGGCCACGATCTGGTCTCCGGGGGAGTCCATCACGATCGTGTAGTGGTTCGTGCCGGGCACTTCCTCGATGGCCAGCTCCGGCAACCGCTGTCCCCATTCTTTGACATACTCCGCCTCGTAGAGTCCGGGCTCCGCCCCGAGCAGCCCCTTCGGCGAGCGCAGGAACACGGCAGGATGGTGCAGCTGCTGGAGCGCTGCCAGCAGGGAGGCGCCGCGGTGCAGTTCCGCGGTATCTTGCGCGACGGCCTCATAGCTGGTGGCCGGGCGCAGGTGCGGTGCGGTGCCGTGCAGGTCGTATTCGAGGTATTCGTCCACCAGCTCGTTCCAGTTCGAGGCGAACGCCGGGTGCGGGGCCCAGAATTCCTTGTAGGCCTCGACGGATTCGAACTCCATAGCCAGGCGTTCGGCGGCGGGGCCGAGGACCGCCTGCACGATCTGGTCATCATCCAGTCCCGGCGGCACCTGCAGGGGCAGGCCGCCATCGACCAGCAGCAGCGAGGAGACCAGGTCGCGGTAGTTATCGGCGAAGACCAGGGAAGCGAAGGCGCCCATGGAGTGCCCTGCCACTGCGACCGGGCCGCCGGCCAGCTGCCGCACCACGGCGGCCAGATCCACGGCATGCGCCGGCATGCCGTAGGGACCGGGCAGCTGGTTGCTGCGCCCGCGCCCGCGCAGGTCCGGAGCGATCAGCCGCACCCCGGGCAGGGCTTGGGCCACCCGGCCCCAGGCCTTGTGGGAGGCGGTGACGCCATGGACCAGCAGCACCGTCGGGGCGCTGGTGTCCTCCGGGCCCCACAGGCCTACCTGGAGCTGCCCGCCGGTGACCGGGACTGTGGTGGTTCGATAAGTCTTCATCGGGCACTCCATCCGCCGTCGATAGTGTAGGAAGCGCCGGTAACCATGCCGGCTTGCTCGGCGCACAGCCACCCGGCCAGCGAGGCGACTTCCTCCGGTTCAGCCAGGCGCTTGATGGCCGCCTCGGTGAGCATGATCTTCTGCACCACCTCGGCCTCGTCGATGCCGTGCACCTTGGCCTGGTCGGCGATCTGCTTTTCCACCAGTGCGGTGCGCACATAGCCGGGGTTGATGCAGTTGGAGGTCACCCCGTGCTCGGCGCCTTCCAGGGCGGTGGCCTTGGAGAGCCCTTCCAGCCCGTGCTTGGCCGCCACGTAGGCGCTCTTGAAAGCGCTGGCGCGCAGCCCGTGCACGCTTGAGATGTTGATGATCCGGCCGAAGCCGCGCTCATACATGCCGGGCAGTGCGGCGCGAATCAGCAGGAAGGGCGCTTCGAGCATCAGCCGGTGGATCAGCCGCCAATCTTCCGGTGCGTATTCGTGGATTGGCGCCACACGCTGCACCCCGGCGTTGTTGACCAGGATGTCGGTGTCCAGGCTGAGCTCTTCCAAGGCCGCGGTATCGGACAGATCCACGGCCCAGGCGATGCCGCCGACCTTCTCGGCGGCCGCCTGCGCTGCCTGCCCGTCCAGGTCGGCCACGGTGACCGTGGCTCCCAGGCGGGACAGCTCGATGGCGCAGGCCAGGCCGATGCCCGAGGCGCCGCCGGTGACCAGTGCCCGCCGTCCGGACAAGTCTGCGGCGCTGCCGGGTGTGTTTGCGCTGTTGGTCATCGCTGTGTTCCTTCCGCTGGCAGCTGGCCGTTGGGGGCCAGTGCACGATTGATGAAGTCCATCATTTCCTCGAAGACCTGCTCGGGGACATCCGGGTGCGTGCCGTCTGCTCCGGCTTGTTCCCAGAGCACCCAGCGCATGCCGATCAGCTCGCCGATGCCCATCAGCGCCCAGGCGGCGACCTCCGGGTCCATGTCCCTGACCTGTCCGGCGGCCTGGGATGCCTGCAGCCCTTGGATGTAGCCGTCCACAATGCGCGAATAGTGCAGGCGCAGGGCGCCGGGGGACACGAACTCGGCCTGCCGGATGATCCGGTAAAGCGCCGGGTGGGTGGCGGTGAAGCCGAAGAAGGCCCGGAACCCTGCCCGCTCGGCGGCCAGCCGGTCGGTTTCCTGGCTGGCCGCGGCGCTCATGGCGTTGCGCACCCGGCGGTTCAAGTCCTCGACCAGGTCATCGAAGATCTGCTGCTTGCTGTCGAAATACAGGTAGAACGTTCCCGAGCCGACGCCGGCGGCTTCGGTGATCTTCACAATCGATGCCTCGTGGTAGCCCAAGGTGGCGAAAACCTGCTCGGCCGCGGCGATCAGCTTGGCGCGGGTGCGGGTGCCCCGTTCGGTGCGTGGCGCGGTGCGCGGTGCGGTGCTCATGGTGTCCTTCTGTTCTGTGATTCGTGCTCGGGCAGCCGGGGCAGGCGGCCGCGCAGCCTGGAGCGCGAGACCTTCTCGATCCCGGTGTGCGGCAGCTGGTTCACGAAGGTGAACCGGGCCGGCACCTTGAATTTGGCCAATGAACCAGCGCAGTGCTCGGCCAGTTCCTGGGCATCGGCGTGGGTGCCGGGGCGCAGCACGATGAATGCGGCGCCCACCTCGCCCCAGGTGCTGTCGGGGATGCCCAGCACGGCGGCTTCGGCCACGGCAGGGTGGCTGGCCAGCACCTGTTCCACTTCTGCGGGCGCCACGTTCTCGCCACCGGAGATATACACGTCCTTGATCCGGTCGATGACCTTGATGTAGCCCTGCTCGTCGCGCTGCACCAGGTCCCCGGTGCGCAGCCAGCCGCCGGACAGCACCGCCGCGGTGGCCTGCGGGTCGCGGAAGTAGCCGGAGAAGACGCTCGGTCCGGCCACCTGCAGTTCCCCGGTGCCGGCCCCGGACAGGATGGCTCCGGTGGCCGGGTCCACCACGCGGATTTCGACGTGCGGGTAGGGGCGTCCGGCGTAGCCGCTCTTGGCCACGGCATCTTCTGCGCTCAGGCAGAGCACGTTGGGTCCGGCTTCGGTCAGCCCGTAGCCCTGCACCAGCTTCACCCCGCGGGCGTGCCAGGTGCGCAGCAGGCTGGGCGGCATAGGTGCTCCGCCCACCACGGCCACGCGCAGCGTGTCCAGGTCGGTGGAGGCGAAGGCCGAATGGCTGGCCAGCGCCAGGTAGTGCGTGGGCACGCCCATCATGGTGGTGACCTTGCGGTGCGCCAGCAGCTGCAGCACCCGCCCGGCATCGAAGGTGCGCTCCAGGACCACGGTGGCCCCGGTCCACCAGGCCAGCAGCGGCTGGATGTTCCAGCCTCCGCTGTGGTACAGCGGCAGCACCGCCAGCACGGTGTCCTGGCTGGTCAGGTCCAGGGTGCGGGACAGGGCGAGGTTGTTCCAGAAGCAGTTGGCGTGGCTCAGCTGCACTGCCTTGGCTTTTCCCTCGGTACCCGAGGTGAACAGCATCAGCAGCGGGTCCTCGTCCTGCGGCGCGCGGACCATGGCAGTCGACGCATCAAGGGCAAGTCCGGTGGCGGCCGGGACCTCCAGCTCCAGGCCGCCGTGGCCCATGCGGACCACTGGGATCTCCGCGGCCAGCAGGGCGCGGGCCGAGTCGGCCAGGGCCATGAACTCGTCTTCCACGATCCACAGCAGCGGATCGGCGGTGACCAGCTGGTCTGCCAGCTCGGCCGGGGTCAGCCGCCAGGACAGCGGAGCCAGCACCAGCCCGGCCTTGGCGCAGGCAAAGAACGCGATCACCTGTTCGGCGCTGTTGCCGGACAGGGTGGCCAGCCGGCTCCCCGGGGCGTAGCCGGCGGCGCGCAGGGCGGCGGCCAGGGCCTCGGCCCGCTCATCGAGTTCGCGGTAGGTGACCAGCACCCCGCGGTCATCGATGGCGATGCGTTCCGGGCTGGTTCTCGCCCGGTCGGTGGTCCAGCGGCCCAGGGTGTGCAGCCCCGCTGGGGGCATGGCTGCGGTATCCATCTAGGCCTGCTTCTTCGAGAAGCGGCCGCGCAGCCGGTGGATTGCCCCGACCAGGCCGCCGGGCATGAACAGCACCACCAGGATGAACAGCGTGCCGAGGATGAACAGCGGCTCGGAGAGCGGCACATGCAGCACCGGTGGCAGGGCATCCAGCGCCGGGGATTGCGAGAGCGTGGTCAGCCGCTGGTCCAGGAGCGTGTAGATCACCCCGCCGAGCACCGCGCCCCACTTGGAGCCGACCCCGCCGAGCACCACCATCACCAGCAGCGTGATGGTGAAGTCCGCGGAGACCTGGCGCGGAACCGTGCCGGATTGCAGCAGCAGGAACACCATGCCCACCAGGGCGGCGAGGGTTCCGCCGACCACGAACACCAGCAGCTTGGCCCGGTAGGGCTGCAGGCCGAGGACCCGCACGCGCAGCTCGTTCTCGCGCACCGCGGCAGCCACATGCCCGGCGCGTCCTGCCTGCACCCAGCTGACCAGCGCGAACACCACGATGAGCGTCAGCAGCGCCAGCCAGTACAGGTTGCGGGTATTGGATACGCCCACCAGGAAGCCAGGCACGCCGGCGGTATTCAGGCTCAGGCCTTCCTCGCCGCCGGTGGCCCCTCCCGGGTTGCGTCGCACCAGCACGCTGCCTGCCTGGGCGAAGGCCAGGGTGACCATGGCAAAGGGGATGCCGGTGACGCGCAGCGCCACCATGCCGGTCAGTGCGGAGAGCAGCAGCGCGGCCACCAGGGCCAGGCCCATGGAGGGCAGCAGCGGCAGGCCGAAGGTGTTCAGGATGATGGCCAGCCCGTAGCTGCCTGCCCCGAAGTACAGGGCATGGCCGAAGGACAGCAGTCCCGCCACCCCGATGAGCAGGTGGTAGCTCAGCGCGGCGGCCGCCATCAGCAGGCACAGGGAAAGCAGCTGCAGGGCTCCGGGCTGGTACGTAGGGGTGGGCAGCAGGCCGGGAACACTGATGTTCAGCAGCGGCAGCAGCGCCAGGATGATGATCCCGCCGATGCCCGCAGCCCAGACACCGATCCGGCCGCCGGCCGTGCGTGGGCCTGGGTCAGCTACCCGCACGCGGCGTGCCAGCTTGGTGGCAGTGCCTGCCTGGCTGGCCTGGCCGGTCTGGGGTTCAGCGCCCGGTTCGAGCGGCGCAGAGCCGGTCCCGGGGTCCGCAGGACGCGTGTCCATGGCTTCCGAGGTGTTCGTTGGTTGCGTGTTCATGCCATCTTCCCCATCAATCCGGTCGGTTTGCTCAGCAGGACGACTGCCAGCAGCACGATGACCACGAAATCGCCCACGCCCCAGTAGAAGTTCGCCAGCTGCTGCAGCACGCCCACCACCACGGAGGCAATGGCCGCGCCGGCCAGCGAGCCCAGCCCGCCGATCACCGTGACGATGAATGCGAAGATCAGCAGCGAGCCGCCCAGTGCGGGGGAGACGTAGCCGAAGTAGTGGCTGGCCAGCACCCCGCCCAGGCCGGCGGCAGCGCCGCCGAGCGTGAACACCAGGGTGAAGGCCTTGCGCACGTCGATGCCCAGGGCCGTAACCATGGAGCGGTTCTCCACTCCGGCCCGGATGATCATGCCGTAGCGGGTCTTCTTCAAGAACAGCACGATGCCTGCGAGCACCAGCAGCGCAATGATGATCGTCACGAAGCGGTCATTGGGGATCTGCGCCCCGAGGATCCCGGTGGTGCCCGAAAGCCAGGCCGGTCCCGCCGGGTACTGGGGGTCGGTGCCCCATACGCCCTCGAAGATGGCCACCGCGGCCAGCGAGAGCCCCACGGTGACCAGCACCTGCTCGATGTGCCGGTTGTACAGGGGCCGGATCAGCACCACCTCGGTCAGGGCCGCGAAGACCCCGCCCACAATCGCGCCAATCAGCAAGGAGAGCAGGAACATCAGCCAAGACCCCTCGCCGAAGCGGCGGGAGAATTCCCAGGCGACAAACGCGCCCAGGGTCAGGAACGCGCCGTGGGCGAAGTTCAGCACGCCCATCAGCCCGTAGATCAGCGACAGGCCGGAGGCCACCAGGAAGTACAGGGCACCGAGCCCCACACCGGTGATCAGCAAGAGAACCAGGGTACTCATCGTGCACCTCCTGCGGGCATCTGATGCCCGGAATTGTTGGCCGCAGGTTCGGACTGCACGCCCAGATAGCGCTGGGTCAGTGTCTGATCATCAAGGAATTCGCGGGCCGAGTCGGCGCGGTGCACCACCTGGCCGGCGGAGAGCACCAGCGCCCCGTCGGCCAGTTGCCGCACCACCGGCAGGTTCTGCTCCACCAGCAGGATCGGCACGGTCTTCGCCGCTTCGGCCAGCGCCTCGGCCACCTCCTGCACGATCTTCGGGGCCAGGCCCTTGGTGGGCTCGTCCACCAGCAGCAGCTTGTTCTCGTTGAGCAGCGCCCGGGCCAGCGACACCATCTGCTGCTGCCCGCCGGACAGCGAGCCGGCAGCCTGGTTGGCCCGCTTCACCAGATCAGGGAAGAGCTGTTCCACCAGGGCGCGGCGCGGACTGTCGTCGCGTTCGGCCAGACGCAGGTTCTCTGCCACGCTCAGCGCGGAGAAGACCTCGCGGTCCTCGGGCACATAGCCCACGCCGCGGCGGATGATCTTGTGCGTGGGCAGCTTCTCAATGCGCTCGCCGTCCAGCTCGATGGTGCCCGCGGTGCGGGTGATCAATCCGATTAGTGCCTTCAGCGTGCTGGTCTTGCCCACGCCGTTGCGGCCCAGCACCGCGGTGATCCCGGTGGCAGGAACCTGGAAGCTGACCGATTCCACCACCTGGGAGCCGTCAATGGCTGCCTGCAGGCCTTCCACGCTGAGGATCGGGCGAATGTTGTTCTCCATCACGCGGCCCCCTGTCCCAGATAAGCGCTTTGCACGGTTTCATTGGCGATGATCGCCTCGGGGGAGTCGATGGCCAGCAGGGTGCCGTTGTGCATGACCGCCACCCGGTCGGCCAGGCCGAGCACCACATCCATGTGGTGCTCGACCATCATCAGGGTGCGCCCGGACTCGCGGTGCATCCGCCGGATGATTTCCACCAGAGAAGGCACATCTCCCATGCCCACCCCGGCCATCGGCTCATCGAGCAGGATCACCGTGGGGTCTGCGGCCAGCAGCATGGCGATTTCCACCTTGCGCTTGTCCCCATGGGAGAGGTCTGCGGTGCGCACTTTGGCCCGGTGGGAAAGCCCCACCTGTTCCAGGCACTCGGCGGCAATGGTGCTCGCCTCGTCATGGCGCCGCGGGAAGGCCAGCACGGAGAGCGATCCGCCGAGTTTCGCCTGGGCGGCGAGCCTGACGTTTTCCATGACATCCAGCCCGTTGAACAGGGAGGAGGTCTGGAAGGTGCGGCCCAGCCCGGCGGCGGCCCGCCGGTGGACGGGCAGCTTGTCCAAGGTGCGTCCGGCCATGGCGATAGTTCCGCCGGTGGCCTTGAGCACCCCGGAGATGAGGTTGAACAGCGTGGTCTTGCCGGCCCCGTTCGGGCCGATCACGCCGATCATCTCCCCGGGCTGCACCGTGAAGCTCACATCCTCGAGGATCCTTGCTCCGCCGATCTGCAGGCCCACGCCGGACAGTTCCAGGGCTGGTGCCGTTGAACTCATGCCGTGGCCTCCTTTCCAAAGATTGGGATGGACAGCGGGTTTACTTGCTGGCTTCTGGCGGAGCCACCTGCTCGCCGTCAATGGTCTCGACCAGTTCCGGAATCCACTTGTCCCCGTCCTTGGAGAGCGAGACCTGGTACATGTTCTGGATCAGCGCGTGGTCCGAGGCGCGCACCGTGGTGGTGCCCTTCGGTCCTTCGAAGCTCCAGCCCTCCAGCGCGCCGACCATGGAGTCCACGTCAGCACCTCCCTCTTCCACGGCGTGCGCGATCATCTGCCCGGCGACAAATCCGTCAGGGGAGAACAGGTCCGCTTCCTTGCCTGCTTCTTCGATGGAGTCGATCATGGCCTTTTCCGCGTCGGTGCCGGCAGCTCCGGGGAAGTAGTGGTTCAGGAAGCTGATCTTCTCTCCGGCATCGCCGAAGGCGCCGTAGGTGGCAATATCGCCCAGGCCCGTGACAATTGGTGCGACGTCGAAGGCGCCCTGCTGGTCCAGAGCCTGCCACATGGAACCGGAAGTGGTGCCGGCCCAGGCCGCGAAGACCAGGTCCGGGTCGCCATCAACCAGCTGGCGTGCGAATGGGGTGAATTCGGTGACGTCTTCTGGCACCAGGATGGATTCGACCTTCGCTCCCTGGGCTCCGAGCAGTGCGTCCACGGCGGCAAGGTTGCCCTGGCCGAAGGCGTTGTCCTGGGCGAAGACGGTGACCTTCTTGCCGTCCAGATCATCCACAAACGTGCCGGCGGTGGCGACGTCCTGCATGGACTGGCGGCCGGAGCGGAAGGTGTACTTGTTGGCGCCGGTGATCGAGTCGGTGGCGGCCGGGCCGGAAATGTAGAGCACCTTGTTCTGCTCGGCCTGCTCCACCAGCTTCAGCGCGATGCCCGAGGAAGCGGTGCCGGCCAAGATCTTGTAGTCCTTGCCGATCAGTTCCTTGGCGACGGTGACAGCCTTGTCCGGATCGCCGCCGTCATCATGGTAGGTGATGTTCAGTTCGGTGTCCCCGACCTTGCCGGTGCCTTCGGTGGCGTAGTCCAGGCCCGCCTGCAGCCCTTCGTAGTAGGCCTCGCCGTAGGCCGCCAGCGGCCCGGTCTTCGAGTAGACAATGCCGATATTGACGCTGCTCGCGGCGTCGCCGTCGCCGGCGGCTGCCGGATCGGAGGTGGGTGCGCAGGCGGTGAGTGCCATGCCTGTCGAGAGCACCAGGGCCAATGCAACCTTGCTGGTTCGCTTCACGTGACGTGCCTTTCCTCATGGGGCGCGTCCTGGAAGGTGGTGGCCCCGAATGTGCTGAGTGTGATTCCCCAAACCTGAAAGGTGATTCAGGTTACATTTTCAGCGTAGGAGGGGCCTCTCTGGACTGTCAACGGCAAAGCTGCACAGGAAGGTGTTTTAGGCTGTGCATTCTTGCACAGCCGTCGTGCTGCGGGGCACGTCGGGTGGATTCAACGGTGGGAAGGAGTAGGTATTTAGCGCGTTTGGCATGGGCTCCGGCATGATCGGCAGTATCGGCGTCCGGATGATGCGCTAGGGCAGCACCTGCAGCTCAGCGATGGAATCACCGGCGGCCAGAGCCTGGACTTGCTCCACGGCCAACTGGGACACCAAATCCAGGAACATATGGGTGTCGCCTGCCATGTGCGGGGTGATGATGCAGTACGGAGCATTCCACAGCGGATGTTCTGCCGGCAACGGCTCGGGATCGGCGACATCCAAAGCCGCGTGCAACCTGCCTGTCTGCAGCTCGGCCAGCAAGGCTTCGGTGTCGACGATGGGACCGCGTCCCACATTGACCAACAGTGAGCCGTTCTTCATTGCAGCGAGGAATTGAGTGTCAATGAGCTGCTCGGTTTCCTTGGTGTGTGGCAGGGCAATTATCACCACATCAGCAAGGGGGAGAAAGGCCCAGAGCCGATCGAGGGAATGGATCTTGTAGCCCTGTTCATGAACTCGTTCGGTGCGGGCAATAACAGTGATCTCGGCAGGCTTGAAGGGCAGCAGCCGCGAACGGATTTCACTGCCTACTCCACCGGCGCCGAGGAGTACTACCTTTGATCCGTGCAGCGAGCTGGTCCAGGTCCGGGTCCACTTCTTTTCACGCTGCTGCTTTCCGACCTGCGGCAGCTGGCGCAGGGATGCCAGAATCAGGGCGAGGCAGTGTTCGGCGGTGGCATCTTCCACGGCACCCTTGGAATTGGTTAACGAAACTTTTTCAGGAAGATGCTCCAGTACCCACTCGTAGCCGAGGGACAGCAGGTGGACATGCCTCAGTCCCTTGATACGCGAGACTCGTGAGCGCAGTTCCGGATTGCTCGGACGTTCGGTGACCAGCACGTCAGCCGGCGGGGCATCCTCGGGGTCATCATTGATGTGCCAGAGGATCGGTTCGATGCCGGGCAGCTGCAGTTGCTCTGCAAGATGCTGCCAGGGAACCAGGACGCGAAGTGCCACGATGCTTTCCAATCTCTTGCCTGCAGCCATTGTTTCCCGCGTACTGGCTGCTGGCAAAACATTGTGTCAACGCTGACGCTGTTTCCCGAATCATGCCCCGGGCTCCGCTCGTTGCGGAGCCAGGGTGTGCGGGAGTCTGTTGGCTTAGTAGAGCTTGTTGGCCCCGCCATCTGCCATGAGAGTCTGGCCGGTGACGTACTTGGCGTCATCCGAGAGCAGGAAGGCGACAACCGGTGCGACATCGGATTCCGGATCGCCGAAGCGGCCCAGAGGAACCTTGGTCAGCGACTGCTCGTATAGTTCTGGGAAGGCCTGGCTCCAGGCCTTGACCCCGTCGGTCAGCGCCATAGGGGAGACCACGTTGACGCGGATGTTGTTGGCCGCCCATTCATTGGCGGTCACGCGGGACAGGCCGCGGATGGCTTCCTTGGCCGAAGCGTAGGCGGCCTGGGTCGGCTGGCCAACCATGGCCGAGCCGGAACCGAAGTTAACAATCGAGCCGCCGTTGTCCTTCAGCACCGCCGCCGCAGTGGCGGCAGACCAGCAATTGCGCGGTCAGCTACAGCTGGAGGCCGCGCATCGCGTACCGCGCACCTGGGTGCCGGGTACTGCGAGGCCAGAGTAGTCGCGAACGATCGATTGCAGTGACGATAGAAAAGCTGAATTGGTCGTTCCAAGCTACGTCAACATTTACCGAGGAACTGTCTCGCTCTGAAACTAACCAGGAACGACAAGTACCGGAAGCAGAACAGAAACAGCTGATGCATGTTCCTTCCGGTCCGGACTTCCCCTGATCACCGTTCGTGACTGACTCATTATGGTCGAATCAGCTCCTAGGTGAGCTCAGCTTGGCATGACATTGACATGCTCCGAATGGTGCTTAGTAGCGGCGCTGGCATGGTTCGACTTCTCACAGAAGCCTATTCACCGCAAAGTTCATCCTTTAGACGACGGTGCAGAATAATCTGTCGAAGTTGAGTCTCGGGGCTTTGGAATCGGTTCTGAGCCACCATGGCTTGATTCTGTCGCGTAGTTTAAGCGGATAGCCCTGACCACAACGTTGCCAACATGTGTATTCCTAAGGTTCAGAGAATTGAATCGGGAATGATTGATTACGACAAGGTAGTTTGGGGATGGAGGATCGTGCCATCCCGAGCTGTGCGACTGATCGAAACGATCTCGCTAGACTCAGTAGCGCGGAACCGGACACCGGTATTGAGGCGGTCCAACGATCAAATTCGCGTTTCTGGAACATCGATGAATTCATTTTTTCCAGGGCATGGGAATTATGGATGCTTGGGCAGGCTTTTTGAAGAGCCTGGAATAACAAGTTGTCCCAGCACACCGGTAAGATTCGAGTAGGACTAACTTGCCGCTACATGGTTCAATGCATTCGTGGTGACGAGCAAGGGTTTGTAATGAGGCCGGAGCCGGGGGCTCGGTAGAAGGAGTTGCTTTGATAAAGCTCAATCTCAAAGCTGTCGAGGAACGTGTCGCTCCCCTGGGAGGCCAAGAAACCTACACCCGGGAATTCATCTTCGACCTGCTGGCGGCTTATGGCAGAGCCCAGGGCAATATCACCCGGTTGCGCAATGGCTCTTTGAACGTTGCAGAAGATCCGGCGACTGAAGTGGCCCAGAAGAATGTGGTCTACTTCAAGGAAACCACCAAGGACCCTCTGACGGTCATTGAAGAACTCCGCACGTCCCCGACAGTGGTGCGCTACAACACCCGGTTCGTCATCGTTACCGACTTCGCCGAGCTGGTGGCAATTGATACCAAGACCAATGAGACTCTGATGATCCCCATCCGGGAGATCGATCAGCACTTTACATTCTTCCTTCCCTGGGCGGGGATGGAAAAAGCCCAGTATGTCGCCGAAGCACACGCGGATGTCAAAGCGGCAGAACGCATGGGAAAACTCTTCGATGAGCTTCTCCAAGCCAATCCCGGACTGTTCGAGGATCCCACGGGGCGTCACGCGCTGAATACGTTCTTCACGCGGTTGCTGTTCTGCTTCTTCGCTGAAGACACCGGAATTTTTACCGAGAACCAGTTCACTAACGCTGTCGGGTCACATACCCAAACGGATGGTTCGGATGTTGCTGAATTCCTGACGGACTTGTTCACTGCATTGGATACGCAGTTCGCTTCTGCGAAACCTGCTCATCTGGCAGCGTTCCCGTACGTCAATGGCCGGCTTTTCCAAATTACCGCGGAGCAGACTGTCCCTCAGTTCACGAAGAAAGCACGTGACCTGTTGCTTGAGGCCGGGTCGTTGATTTGGCGTGAGATCAATCCGGATATTTTCGGGTCGATGTTCCAAGCGATCGTCACCCCTGGTAAGCGATCGAACCTGGGACAGCATTACACCTCGGTACCGAACATCTTGAAAACCATTGAACCGCTGTTCATGGACGAGTTAAAGGAGCAGTTCGGCAACGCGTACAACTCGGTGCCTCAACTGGAGAAGCTGCTGGATCGAATCGGCAAGATTAAGATCTTCGATCCGGCCTGTGGGTCAGGGAACTTCCTAGTCATCGCCTACAAGCAATTACGCCAGTTAGAGCACGCCATCCTTGAACGCCTCGGTGACTTGAGCGTCAAACACCAGCGGATCTCCCTGGAGTCCCGCATCAATATTGAGAACTTCTACGGCATCGAAATCGACGACTTCGCTGTAGAAGTCGCGATCCTGTCACTGTGGATTGCCAAGCACCAGATGAACGCTGAATTCTACGAGAAGTTCAATCTCAAGATTGAGCTGATCCCGTTGAAGGAAGCCGGGCAAATCGTCCAGGGCAACGCGACACGCGTCGATTGGAATATGGTCTGTCCGAATGACGGTGGTGAGATCTACCTAATCGGAAACCCACCGTATGTAGGGGCAAAAGTACAAACCAGGGAACAAAAAGAAGACTACGAATTCGTCTTCGGTAGTCGCCCCTACAACAAAAACTTGGATTACATTGCCTTATGGTTCGTGAAAGGCTCTGATTACATTCGGGACAAGCATGCTGAGCTGGCGTTCGTTACAACTAACTCGGTATCCCAAGGTGAGCATGTCTCGTTGATGTTCCCAATGATTTTCGCTCAAGGAATTGAAATCGGCTTCGCCTACACGTCATTCAAATGGGAAAACAACGCCAGAAGAAACGCGGGCGTGACCGTTGCTGTCATTGGACTGAGGAATGAGTCCTCTGAACAAAAGTATCTCTATACAGATGATCTGAAGATCGCTGCGGACAACATTAACGGGTATCTAGCTGATGGTCCCATTGTCTTCATGGAGCGTCGGAGTATGCCGCTTAACCGCAGCCTCCCGAGCATGGCTTTTGGGTCGATGCCGCGCGATGGCGGTGGCCTGATTCTTTCGGCGGAAGAACGTTCAGAAATGATTGCGGCCGATCCGCGAGCCGATTTTTTCATCAAGAGATATGTAGGTTCTTCCGAAATCATCAATGACGGCGAACGTTACTGTCTTTGGATTGAAGATGGACAGGCCGCTGAAGCCAGTGCCATCTCTGCGATTGGAGCGCGACTGAAGAAAGTCGGCGAAAATCGCGCTGAAAGCAAGGCCGCAAGTACCGCGGCATTTGCTTCACAACCGCATCGATTCGTTCAAATCAGCTACAAACCCACAGACTCGATCATCGTCCCTAGTATCTCGTCGGGCCGTCGTGAGTATATTCCAATGGGTTATCTCGGCCCCGACACTGTGATATCGAATAAGGGGTTCGCCGTCTATGACGCGGAACCTTGGGTCTTTGCATTATTGATGTCGAAAATTCACATGGCATGGGTCAATGCAGTGTCGGGACGGATGCGTGAGGACTATCAGTACTCGAATACGATCGTTTACAACAATTTCCCTGTCCCTTCTTTATCCGATGCGATGAAGGAGAAGCTGACGGTTGCGGCTCTGAGAGTGTTGGATGTGCGTGAGTATCACTGCGAGAAGACGCTGGCGGAGTTGTATGACCCAGATTTGATGCCGCAAGACCTCCGCGACGCGCACGCTGCGGTGGACGTGTTGGTGGATTCGATCTATTCCAAGAAGCCTTATGAAACGGACGAGCAGCGGCTGTCTGATTTGTTTGCCCTCTATGAGCAGATGAGTGCTGAAGAGGCAGCGAAAGCACCGGTCAAGAAGTCTCGTGCGTCGAAGAAAGCAGTAGCCCAGTGAACGCGTTGAAGAAGCCAGCGAACATCGTCAACGTCTCCTACGCCCAGACGAAAGCGTCGGTGAATACCGATGCGTTGGGGATGCGTGAGATGCAGCAACGGGTCTTTGCCCAGCGGGAGGCCCAGCATTTGCTGGTGAAGGCTCCTCCGGCCTCAGGCAAATCCCGTGCACTGATGTTCGTTGCCCTGGACAAGCTCTACAACCAAGGCCGCAAGAAGGTTATCGTTGCGGTCCCTGAACGCTCTATCGGCGCTTCGTTCGCATCTACGAACCTGACTAAGTTCGGTTTCTGGGCTGACTGGGAGATCAAGGACGAGCATAACCTGTGCGATGCCGGTTCGTCGGCGGGCAAGGTTGATGAGTTCATCAAGTTCCTGACCGGTCCTGATGCGGTGCTGGTGTGTACTCATGCGACGCTGCGCTTCGCGTTCGAGAAACTCGCTCCCGAAGCGTTCAACGGTACGGTGTTGGCGATCGATGAGTTCCATCATGTTTCCGCTGATACAGAGAACTCACGACTGGGTGCGCTGCTGCGTGATGTGATGAACGGGTCGGACGTTCACATCGTCGCGATGACCGGCTCCTACTTCCGTGGGGATTCCGTTCCGGTGTTGTCCCCGGAGGATGAAGCGAAGTTCACCCCGGTAACGTTCAACTACTATGACCAGCTCAACGGGTACGAGTACCTGCATTCCTTGGGTATTGGCCACCATTTCTACCAGGGCCGGTATACCGAGGCGATTGAGGAAGTCCTCGACCTGGATAAGAAAACCATCGTGCATATCCCGAACGTGAACTCGGGGGAGTCCACCAAGGACAAGATCGAAGAAGTCGGGTTCATCATCGATGCCATCGGCCAGGTTGAAAGCACCGATCCTGACACTGGGATTATTAGCGTGCGCCGTCGGGACACCGGACAGATGGTGCAGGTGGCTGATTTGGTCGATGACACGGACCAGAAGAAGCGCGGCGATACCCTGCACTACCTAGCGCATACGGCTTCAAAGAACCGTGATGCGGTGGACATCATAATTGCGTTGGGGATGGCGAAGGAAGGGTTTGACTGGCCCTATGCCGAGCATGCCCTGACTGTCGGGTACCGGGCTTCGCTCACTGAGGTTATCCAGATCATTGGGCGGGTGACCCGTGATAGTGAGGGCAAGTCCCATGCCCAGTTCACTAATCTGATTGCCCAGCCTGATGCGGCGACCGATGAGGTGAAACTGTCGGTCAACAACATCTTGAAGGCAATTACTGCGTCGTTGCTGATGGAGCAGGTGTTGGCGCCGAACTTCACGTTCAAGACCAAGCGGGGCAACGATGATGCACCGAAACCAGGCGAACTGAAAATCAAGGGCTTCAAGGAGCCTTCCACTGCGCGGGTGCGGCAGATCGTGACAACGGATCTGAACGATTTGAAGGCTACGATCCTGCAGGATGACACCTTTGCCAAGGCGGCTGCTGGCAGCCTTGACCCGGAAACGACGAACAAGGTTCTGATTCCGAAAATCATCCGTGAGAAATACCCGGACTTGACCGAAGCTCAGGTCGAGGAAGTCCGCCAGCAGGTCGTGGTTGACTCCGTGATCAAGAATGGTGAGGTGCGTGAGGTGGGGGACAAGCGCTTCATCAAGATGGCGGAGAAGTTCGTCAATATCGATGACATTGATATCAACCTGATCGATTCGGTTAATCCGTTCCAGCGGGCCTTTGAAGTGATGAGCAAATCGGTGACTCCGAATGTGCTGCGTATTATTTCGGATACCATCACTGCGACCCGGGTGGAGGTTACGGAGCAAGAAGCGTTGCAGCTGTGGCCGAAGATCCAGGCCTGGGTGAAGGTCAATGGGCGTAAGCCTGACGTTCGTAGCGAGGACCCGACGGAGAAGAGATACGCTGAAGCGCTGCTGTTCTTGCAGCGGAAGAAGCAGCAGCATTTGGCGAACCAGCGAGCAACACAGGTGGGCAACGAGGCATGAGCGAACAAGAAGACGTGACCCCAGGACTGGATGCCGCTGAGCCGGTGTTGGATATTCAGTCGCTGATCGATTCTGATCTTGATGGGTTGCTTGATACTCCTGAGAAGCCGAGGAAGATCACCGCCAAGGGGCGGTTGGAACGCGCTTTCTTGGAGATTGTCGAGTTCAACAAGTCTCATGGGCGTCCACCCAGTTCCACGACTCGGGAGATTGCCGAGCGTAAGCTCGGTGCCCGGTTGGAAGGAATTCTGGCCAGTGAAGAGAAAATCTCTGTGTTGAAGCCTCTGGATGAGCTGGGGTTGCTTGAGTTCCCGGAAACACCGGATTCGTTGGACGAGTTGCTGAGTTCGGATGGGTTGGATCTGTTGGATGATGATCTGGGTCTTCTCGACGTTTCTGATCTGCCGCAGTCGGCATCGCGCAGGGAAGCGGAATCAGTTGCTCGACGGAAGAAAGCGACTGACTTTGAACGGTTTGAACACCTTTTCAAGGCCAAACATGCTGAGCTAGTCGCGAACGAGTTCCGCCTCATTCCTTTCAAAGGTTTGCACACGATTACCGAGGGACAGTTCTTCGTCCTCAACGGCGTCATGCTCCTCATCGCCGAGGTCGGAGAAGATAACCTGACTCCGAACCAAGACAAGTTCAAGCGTAAGCAACGACTTCGTATTGTCTTCGAAAATGGGACTGAATCGTCGATGTATCGGCAGTCGTTGTCTCAGCGGCTCTTCGAGAATGATGGCCAAACACTGGTCCGGACTGGACATGATGCCTCAGAGGTGGGGGATGCTGATCAGGAATCCGGCCATGTCTATGTGCTTCGCTCGTTGAGCATTGATCCGCAGGTTTCCTCGATCCAGAACCTGCACAAGATCGGGTTCAGCACCACCACAGTCCAAGAGCGCATCGCGAACGCGGCAGGCAGCCCCACATACTTGATGGCTCCAGTGGAAATTGTGGCCGACTATCGGGCATACAACTTGCGTGCTTCAGCGCTAGAGCATCTGCTGCACCGAGTCTTCGCCTCAGTCCGCCTGGATATCACCCAAATCGATCGTGAGGGAAAGAACTACGACCCCTCCGAATGGTTTGTCGTGCCATTGAACGTGATCAACCAAGCGATCAGCATGATCATGTCCGGCGAGATCACCGACTACGTGTACGATCCTGCCGTGCAGCGGCTGGTGGAGCGTTCCTAATGGGTATGGAGATGGGATTATGGCGTGCTGACGGCGACCACCTCACCCGCATCACGCCCACCGCTATTGGGCTGGAAGCCCAGCTGGAATCGTATATCGAGTCTGATCCGACAATGCTGGGTGAAACTCTGCTGATTATTGGACGCCAGGTGCCGACCGCTCATGGAGGTTTCATCGACCTGTTGGCGCTCGATGAGACTGCTGCGGTTCATGTGATCGAGCTCAAGCGGGATCGGACACCGCGCGATGTCACCGCACAGACACTGGATTACGGCTCCTGGGTCGCCACGCTGGGTCGAGCAGAGATCACCAAGATCTTCGCCAATTATCGGCCCGGTATTGCGTTGGAAGAAGCCTTCAACGAGCAGTTCGGCGGCACACTGCCGGACGAGGTGAACACCGCCCAGGTCTTCACCTCGTCCGGCAGTGTGCCGCCGAGGTGAACACCGCCCAGGTCTTCACTATTGTGGCAGCATCTGTTGATGCCGCAACGGAGCGGATCGTGCGGTTCCTGAACGAAGACTTCGGTGTTCCGATCAACGTGGTGTTCTTCCGGCACTTCCACGACAACGGGGCCTCGTACCTTGCCCGTACCTGGCTCGTAGAGCACGAAGTGCAACCCGCCATCTCGGCCGCTACATCACGGAAGAGCAAGTCTCGTGAGCCGTGGAATGGTCAGGACTGGTATGTCTCCTTCGGGGATTCACCCGAAGGAAGGCAATGGACTGACGGAATGAAATACGGGTTCATATCTGCCGGGGGTGAGAAGTGGTTCTCGCGTACGTTGAAGAATCTCACGCCTGGCGCCCGTGTATTTACCTGTATCCCCAAAAATGGGTACGTCGGAGTGGGCACGGTACTGGGTGAAGCGAAACGGTTTGATGAGACCACTGTCCTCTACGACGGCACCGAGACGGCACTGACAGCACTTCCACTGGTGGGATCTTACCGTCACGAAGGTGACCAAGATGATGATTTAGCTGAATGGTCCGTGCCCGTTCAATGGACTCACGCAGTACCGCGGGAGCAAGGTTTTTGGAAGCCCGGGATGTTTGCTAATCAGAACACGGCGACTAAGCTGCGCAGCCAGTTCACTATCGACCAGGTTTCAGAGGCCTTCGGACTCGACGAATAGCGCGACCGCGAACTTTTGATGCGCGAAGTATTTGGGTTCTCAAGTGGATTCCATGTGGTAGAGGGATTCGAGCGGAATTTGACCGGTGAACTGAGAGTATCGGCCGTGTTTATTTTTCGGTATGGATCGCGATGCTCAACCGCAAGCGTAAAAGACTGAACCGATGACTGACAACCAAAAAATTATGGCGAACTTGTTGATCTTGTTGCGTTCGGGCTGAGCCATGTCGTAATCCGTTCCCTCGGCCAGTCTTTAGCTTACCGGTCTCTATGAAATAGTTCTGGTCCTATTTGAACAGTCCAGACTGACAAGACGAGTCCAGCAAGTAGGTGTGAGTATCTATGTGTTGCTGTTGGAACGCTGTTCTCTGATCCTTCGGTAAAGTGTTGCGCGAGACATCCCCATGTCCTTGGCGACTTGGGTTGCTGGTTCGCCGGCCTGGATGAGTTTTGCGGCGGTGCGGATTTGGGATTCGGTGAAGGTGGGGCGTCGGCCGCCGAGGTCGCCTCCGGTGGTGCGGCGTTTGGTGACCGAATCATTGATGCGTTCGCGTTTGATCTCGAGCTCCATCTGCGCGAGTGCTGCCATGACGGTGAAGACCATGGCTCCCATGGGCGTTTTCGTATCGACGTCACCGCCGCCCAAGTTCAGCACCCGTAAACCAATATTTCGCTTACGAAGCTCTTCGGCGAGGTCGAGCATTTTCTGGGTGGAGCGCCCAAGACGGTCCAGGGTAGTGATCACGAGGGTATCATCCGGATGCAGGGCGGTCAGTGCTTTATCCAAGCCGGGACGTTTGGCCAGTGCTCCGGATTGGCCGTGGTCGATATAGAGGTCATCGCGGCGGACGCCGGCGGCGAGGAGGTCTTGGATTTGCCGGTCGGCGTCTTGGGCTTTGGTTGATACGCGGGCGTAGCCGATCAGTTTGGTCATTGGTCCTTCAAAAGTGTCTCGCAACTAATGGTGTAGACCTGATTTTACGCCATTGGTTGCGAGACATAGTTGCGAGAATTATGGACCGTTGAGATTCTGCGGATTTTTCGCCAAGTGAGAGACACGCGACGAGACGTCTTGCAACCTATAGGTTGAAAGACTGTATAGGATCAACCGACTTTGACACTGAGAACTAATAGTGAGTTGCTACGATCGTTCAGAGTCATGCTGAAACAGAGCAATTTATGCGTGTGTTTCATCCTAACGACATAAGAGGAGTAACTGGCAGTGTGGATCACGAGCGAGGTCAACCTTCCCCAGAAAGTTATTGATGACCACGAAAACGGTGAATTAGTTCTCTTTATTGGTGCGGGTGCTTCAATGGGTGCACCTTCGAGTCTTCCTTCATTTGAAGCATTGGCTAAAGAACTCGCAAGGCTAGCGGGAGAACCATTCAACAGTAAGGTCGGACTAGACTACTTCTTGGGCTCCCTGCCTGACGACTTCGACGTCCATCGACATACACGTGATCTCATTGAACGCGAAGAATCGAAGCCGAATAGCACTCATGCTGCGCTGATGAGGATTGCCTTATCTAGGGATCAGCCTCGCTTAGTTACGACAAACTTTGATAGACATTTATCAACTGTATCCAAAAATGACGAACTCGACATTTGGGCTGGCCCGGCCGTTCCGTTAGGACATGATTTTACTGGCATCGTTCACTTACATGGCTCGACCGAGAGGAACCCTCGGTATTTAGTCCTGACAGACAGAGATTTCGGACGGGCATACCTTACTGATGCGTGGGCAACAAGGTTTTTGCTGCAACTGTTCCAGAAATTTACAGTTCTTTTTGTTGGTTACAGTCATGAGGATCCCATCATGCGCTACCTTGCCTTGGGACTGCCGTCGAGAACTTCTCGATATGCATTCATGGGGGTGAAAGAACAAGATGGGACGAACACCGACGCTGATAAAGAGCGCAATAAGTGGTCGAGCCTTGGTATCGAAACGATTGAATATCCTGTCCACGGCAACGATCACAAGGCTTTAGTGGCTGCTCTCGAAGCGTGGGACCTGCGAGTTAGGATGGGAGGAACTGACCACAGCGCAATGACGGCGGAAATCATTGCCGGGGGAACTCAGATCACTCCTGTGGACCACGATTATCTGCTTAGCAGATTGTCCACGGAAGAAGGTGCACATGAATTTGTGAAACACGTCGAAACAGTTGAACCGGTTCTTCAAGCACAGTGGCTTCGATGGATTGAAGATTTTCCCTCGTTTAAGGGTATTTTTTCGTCAGGATTGCGCGGTTCAATTCCTTCGATTTTGGGGCGCTGGTTCTGCTGGTCGTTTATCGCTAAACCAGAACTTCACGGCGCGGCTTTGCAAACAGTGCAGCGACTAGGTCAAAAATTTGATGCGGCATTCATCGAGATGGCTTGTATGGCTGCGAACGAATTGTACAAGCAAGACAAATTTGCGGGACGGCGCTGGAAGTCGTTTCTGGCATCCTCAGTGTCGCGTACCGGTGCCTCGGCCCTGGAGTTCGGACTCTTACCCTATGAACCTCACGATGAAGAGGAGGCAGGAGCGGTACTTCGTGCGGTTATCGACCCATATTTGTTGCTGAAGCCCCGGATAACGTTTGATGAAACGCAAGATCTGATGCAGTTGCCTGACGCTGTGGTGCATTGGGAAGCTCATTCCAGAACCCTAGCCCGGCACGTCTCTAAAGCTGTCGCATCCAGGAGGCCCGGTGACTGGGCGCTGGGCAATTTGCTGGAGATGGCTCTTCAAAGCGCGTACGAATTGCTCAATACATACCACGGGGACCGAAATTGGGATCCTTTAACCTTCGGTCGTATGGCCATTGAGCCCCATGAACAGGATCAGTATCGCAAACCCATTGACGCGATCATCGATGGACTTCGTGACTATGGCGAGAAAGCCCTTCCTGTCAACTCAACTTTGATTGACACCTGGTGGTCAACGGATCTAACGCTTTTCCGTCGACTGTCCATCCATCTTCTTAGACTGAACCAAGCAGTATCCGTAGATGAAAAAATTTCTTGGTTGCTTGAAAGATCAGTTCTTTTCGAGACTGAGCTAAAACACGAAGTTTATCTCGCCCTGAAAAGTTCAGTAGGGGAGTCATCCGAGACGAGTCGCAAGAATCTTCTCGCCGCAACCCGAATCGGACCCGTGAGGGATGAAGAAATTCCAGACCACGAGCGGCGCAATGCGTACGCTGTTTTCAATCTTGTGAGCTGGTTGTTCAGAAGTGATCCCGGGTGGACTGAAGCGAGGGAAGTACTAGACGAACTGAAGTCTGGTAATCCAGAATTTCTTGAGCGTGAGCATCCTGATATGAACAGATGGATGACAGGAGGAACGTGGGCCGGAAAACTTCCCATGGAAGTCGACGAATTTATCTCCAAGTTCAGAAGCGAACCATTGCATACAGTTGAAGATCTCCTTAGCCAGGACTATTCAAGAGAGAACGTCGAAGAGCCCGAATGGTCTGACTGCCTTTCCCTCGTACGGCAAGTCGCGGAATCGCAACCTGATATTGGATATGAATTTTGGTCACTCATTACCTCCAACCCAGACGTTAGCCATTCTAAGAATGAACTGTTCATCTCCATAGTTGAAGGCTGGGCTATGGCAATGAAAGAAGACGTAGGAGTTGCAATGCTTGAACGAGTTGCAAGTCTAACGTCTTCCAAGGTAGCGGCCCGGGCAGTCAGTCGTTTTCTTCTGGAACAGATCCAAAAACGGATAGATGAGGATGATTCCGAATTCTTGGGCAAGATGCGTCATCTAGCCATAGACCTTTTCGCTAAACAGAGCGATGGTTATCGACATTCAGGGCAATCTGCTAAGAATTCGATTGCGGTGTTGGAGCTCAACTCTTGGCCAGGGGATCTCGCGCATTACTGGATCTCTGAAGTTGATCGTAGGTGGCGGAAACATCGTGAGGAATGGGTTGGGCTGGATGACGAAGAACGGGCAGCGATAAAGCGGCTCATAGGTGATCCCGAGCATGTATGCGATGCAGCTGGTCCTGCTTTCGCGGGAAATCTGTACTTCATGCACGCAGCTGATTCTCAGTTCACCGTAGACCATATACTTCCGCTATTCGAAGATGAGAGATTCAGACGGGCTTCCTGGAGGGCATATTTGCATAACCCGCGTATTGACAACCAACTTCTAGCTGCAGGGTTCACCGATCGTCTTATCACTGCTTGGGGGCTTATACACGAGCTCGAAGTTCATCTCCAGGGTCAATTCTTTAGCCTAGTCATATCGCTTATTTCGTATTCGAGTATTTCCGAAGAACAGCGTGAGAAGCTACTCGAACAAAGTATCCTTGCTGAGAATGGAAAATATGCTTCATCTTTTGTTCAAACAATAGGGACCTTTTTGGAAGATGCTGGTGTCGACCGAACGGAAGTTTGGAAGCGTTGGTTGCGCGATTATATGTCTCGGCGTTTAAGAGGCATCCCTAGAGATGCTGGGACTGATGAGGTTTCTTCATGGGGATACCTGATTCCATATTTGGGGGACGGTGTCCCTGAGGCGATTGAGATGTATGAGCCTCACGAGGTTGGTTTTGATACTCGGCATTGTCGATGGGATTTTCCTGATGCAGTTATCTCGGAATATGGGAGTGATTTGGTCGGTCATTATGCGCATCGGATTCGCCATACAAGGAGGGATATTTACGGTATTACTCATGAGCTAGACGAGTTACTTGCTGCCTTGAAGCGCACGCTTGATGATAATCAGATTCAACCAATTATTGAGGCCAGGGAATCGATCGGTCTCTAGATCGGGAACTCAGAAGGCGACAAACGCACGAAAGCCGAATTAAGTGGGTGAACTTGAAGTGCACAATCTCTGGCTTGCACTCATGCAATCGTTTTGCTTCTGCTGTCTAACTCGGTGTTACAAATGCGACTGATGGTGGGAGGCTCTTGCTGTATGGGTAGGTAAGTTGCTACAGAATGGAAGCATCGTTATGGAAAAGGGCCGGTGTCGCGCCGCCAAGTTAAGAAGTGGTCCATAGCCCCGAGTCCTTTCAAGTCTCTCAGGAGCGTCAGTTGAGGTGAATTCGCACGTCTTGCTTGCCAAAGACGGTTCGAATAAAGCTGCGGAGGCGGCCCATGGCGGAAGAAGTATCAATACTCGTGAAATAGGTAATGAGTCGACACCTAGTTTGTGGTACGGAGTTTTGCGACGAACTGCCCTTGAGAATCTGTTGATTTTTCAACTGTCGAAGATTTCCGGCCAACCCGGTTGAGTGGTGTGTCATAAACGACGGTTATCGAGACCCAGCAAAGTTGTCTGGTCTATTGAATTAGGCATTGTCGCATTCAGCTGTAGAAAACTTCCGAGGACGGTTTATGCGATGATTTTAAAAATCGCCTATACTCCAGCCCGGTCATTGGAGATTGCACAGGCTGTGAACTTGATCCAATTTTGGGGAATCAGTCGACGCTGCTGAGCCGAGCTTCGTCACATCGAGATCCTGCGCTCTCAAGAAATGAATGGTGATGTTGCCAGACTGTGCGAGCACTTCTTTGACTTGCGCAGTCTCAGACACTGGCGCCGACAAGCTCCTCGCGCAGCACCGCGGCTCCGGCGCTCAGAGCGCTGAGCTTGGCCAAGGCGACATTGCGGGGGAAGGGCGCCATTCCGCAGTTGGTGCTCGGAATCAGTTTGTCGGCATCCACATACTCCAGCGCCTTGCGCAGGGTTTCTGCGACCTCTTCAGAGGTTTCAATCTGCTGGTTGGCCACGTCGATGGCGCCAAGCATGACTCGTTTGCCGCGCACCAACTCCACGACCTCCAGTGGGACATTCGAGTGGTGTGATTCCAGCGAAATGGTGTTAATGGACGAACGCTGCAGCAGCGGGAAGGATTTCTCATAGTGCCGCCACTGGGTGCCCAGGGTCGCCTTCCAGTCATTGTTCGCCTTGATGCCGTAACCGAAGCAAATATGCGCAACGGTCTCAGCTTTCAACCCTTCGCAGGCGCGCTCCAGCGTGGCCACGCCCCAGTCGGCCACCTCGTCAAAGAAGACGTTGAACGCCGGCTCGTCGAATTGGATGACATCCACGCCTGCAGCTTCCAGTTCCTTGGCCTCCTGGTTCAGGATGGCAGCGAACTCCCAGGCTAGCTTCTCGCGGCTGCCGTAGTAGCCATCATGCAGGGTATCCACCATGGTCATTGGGCCGGGCAGGGTCCACTTGATCTGCCGGTCGGTCAGCGTGCGCAGGAACTGTGCATCCTCTACGAATACCGGGGCCTTGCGCTCCACTGCGCCGACAACGCTGGGGACGCTGGCCTCATAGCGGTCGCGGATCAGCACGGTCTGCTTGTTCTCGAAGTCAACCCCTGACAGGTGCTCGATGAAGGTCGTCACAAAGTGCTGTCGGGTCTGCTCTCCGTCGGAAATGATGTCGATGCCGCGGCGGGTCTGCTCCAGCACTGCGGAGCGCATCGCGTCCTGCTTGCCCTCGGTCAGCGCCGCCCCTTCCAACTTCCACGGAGACCACAACGTCTCGGTTTCAGAAAGCCAGGAAGGCTTGGGCAGGGAGCCGACGATAGAGGTGGCAAGCAGGGAATTGGTCATAACTGGTCCTTTGGATTCTGAAGATAATTGATTAGGCGGCGGGGACTGCGCAGTTGGAGGCCCAGGTTTCGAGCAGCTCGCGGTGCGGGGCGATGAAGTGCTCCTCGGTGAACTTGCCCTGGATCTTGCCCAGCTGGGTGCGTTCCTCGCGATCATAGGAAATGCGAGTTGGCGAAAAGTCCTGCGCTCCGAGGCTCGGCCGGTAGATCGCCGGAGCCGGTGAATTCGCGTTATAGATCTCCGGACGGTAGATCTTCTGGAAGGTTTCCATGGTGCTGATCAGGCTGATCAGCTGCAGGTCGGTGTAGTCGGCCAGCAGGTCGCCACGGAAGTAGAAGGCCAGCGGAGCGACGGATCCTTCAGGCATGAAGTAGCGCACGCGCAGCCCCATCTTCGCGAAGTAGGCATCGGTCAGCGAGTATTCGTCCTGGCGGTACTCCCAGCCCAGCACTGGGTGGCGATTACCGTTGCGGCGGTAAATCTTGGAAGTGGAGACGCTGATGCAGATGACCGGCAACTGCTCGAAGCGCTCGCGGTACGCTGCGGAATTCAGGAAATGCTCGAAAAGCCTGCCGTGAAGCTCTCCGAAATCCTTAGGTGGCACCGGCTTGCCATCGGAGTCGATGGCCTGCGGCAGCACAACGCTGAAGTCGTAGTCGCGCACATAGGATGAGAAATTGTTGCCGATGATGCCGGGGCTGCGCACACCGGTTTTGCGGTCCAGGATGCTGGTGTCCAGCATCTCCAGCAACGGGAAGTCCTGCGCGCCCTGTTCCGAGTCGAAGTGCACGTTGGCGGAGATGATTTCAAGATCCAGTGCATAGCGCTCGCCGTCGGGATTGTCCCAGTGAGCCAGAGAATTGAAGCGCCGATTGATCATCGTCAGGGCATTGCGCAAATTCTGCTGGCAGTGCTCTCCGCGGGCCAGATTGGCGAAGTTCGTGGTGAGGCGCGAGTCCGCCGACGGGGTGTAGTTTTCGTTGAATTCTGTGCTCGAAATGCTGAAGGTCAATGCGTCTGCCATGGCGGCCAATCTGTTGGTCAGCGGCCGGAAGCGGCCGGAAGAAGGTCGATGCGTCAATCATGCATGGCATTTTTGATATCAGGTAACTCTGTCTAACTATGGATTAATATAGACTCAAACTATGGTTCAGGGAACGAGCGGTCTGACACTGCAACAATTGCGCTACTTCACCGCGGTCGCGGCCGAGGGTTCCATCTCGGCTGCCGCCGACCTTTTGTACGTCGCCCAGCCAAGCATGTCCGCGGCAATGAAGGAGCTAGAGGCACGGGTGGGGCGCACGTTGCTCATCCGCTCGGCCCGGGGTATCACGCTCACCAGCGACGGCGCCGAATTCCTCGGCTACGCCCGGCAGGTGCTGGAGCAGGTGGAGCTGCTGGAGCACCGCTATCTCGGCCGTCCGTCGGCCCGCCGCCTGCTGGGCGTCTCCACCCAGCACTACTCCTTCGCGGTGGATGCCTTCGTGCGGATGGTCCAGGCCAGCGGCGCCGACGAGTACGAATTCTCGCTGCGCGAGACCCGCACCGAGCAGATCATCGAGGACGTTCGCACGCTGCGCAGCGAAATCGGGATCCTCTACCTCAACGACTTCAACCGCAAGGTCATCGAGAAGCTGCTGCGCGAATCCCGGCTCGTGTTCCACCCGCTCTTCCGCTCCCAACCGCACATCTTCGTCGCCCGGAGCAACCCGCTGGCCTCCCGCACCCTGGTGTCCCTCGAAGACCTCGAAGACCTGCCGCGGCTGACCTTCGACCAAGGTGCGAACAACTCCTTCTACTTCGCCGAGGAGATCCTCTCCACCCGCTCCAGCCAGCGTGAAATCCAGGTCTCGGACCGCGCCACCATCTTCAACCTGATGATCGGTCTGGGCGGGTACACCATCTCCACCGGCATCATCAGCGACGAGCTGGATCCGTCCATCGTCTCCATCCCGCTGGATGTCGAAGAGCGCATCGATGTCGGCTGGATCGACCACGCAGCGATCCCGCTGACCGAGCAGGCCCGGCGCTACCTGGACGAGGTGCGCGCGGTGGTTGCTGGATTCGGAGTCGAAGTCCTGGGCTGAGCGTCATCTCCGGTCATTGAAGTTTGGTGCTTTGTCATGTGCGAGTCCGAAATCCTTTGGATTTCAAGGATTCTTTCCTCATCGGCGCGTCATATAAGGGTTTCGGCCCTCATGTCATCATGACAATTCGGCGACATATGAAGCGCGGCGGCCTTCTGTGAAGCGCAGCGATTCGGGCCGCTTGCCCGGTTCGCGGCCGATGCCCAACCATGGAAGAACAAACCATCAAGAGCGGCTGAGAGATCTGGCTCGACGACGCCGCAGCAACCACCGGGAAACCGAAAGGTGCTACCGCCAGAAACGATGGAGCAGTTCCGGACCCGTGGCTTCGGTGTCCGGTGCACTCCCTCGCAGAGAATCGAGGAGGAGCAATGAGCCAGGAAACCGACGCGGTGCACGCAGGGTACCGCCCGAGCGGAGAGTTCCGCCCGATGCTGCCGCCACTTCACAATTCCGCGGCCTACCAATTCGCATCGCATGCCGAAGCGGTGGAGAAGTTCGCACTTCGCCAGGCGGGCTTCACCTACTCCCGTACCGGCAACCCGACCGTGTCCATCCTCGAGCAGCGCGTCGCAGCCCTGGAAGGCGGAGCCCACGCGGTGGCCACCGCCACCGGGCAGGCCGCTGTGGCCCTGTCCCTGCTGGCCCTGACCCAGGGGCCCAAGCACATTGTGGCTTCCTCCTCGCTGTACGGAGGCACCGTGGACCTGTTCACCGACACCTTCGCCGACTTCGGCATCCGGATCAGCTTTGTCGACCAAGCCGATCCGGCCGCCTGGGCCGCGGCCATCGAGGAGGACACCCGGGCGTTCTTCCTTGAGTCGGTCTCCAACCCGCTGTGCACCGTGGCCGACATCCCGGCCATCGCGGCCATCGCGCACGAGCGCAACATCCCGGTGGTAGTCGACAACACCTTGGCCACCCCGCTGAACGTGCGCCCGCTGGAACTCGGTGCGGACATCGTGGTGCACTCGGCCACCAAGGGATTGGCCGGGCACGGCTCGGTGCTCGGCGGGGTAGTGGTGGATTCGGGAACTTTCGACTTCTCCGATCCGCTGCGCTGGCCGCAGATCGCCGCACCGCGCGAGCGGCTGAATGGCACTTCGCTGCTTGAACGCCACGGGCCGGCGGCCTATGCGATGCTGGTTCGTTCCAAGTTCCTGCACGATCTGGGCCCGACCCTCGCCCCGGCCAGCGCCCAGGGCATCCTTGCAGGCATCGAGACCCTGCCGGTGCGCGCGGCCCACGTGCAGCGCAGCGTCGCCCGGCTGATCGACGCGCTTGCCGAGTATCCGGGCATTGCCGCCATCCACCACCCCGCGCTGTCCGAGCACCCCAGCCACGAGCTGGCCCGGACGCTGGCGCCGAAGGGCACCGGCTGCGTGCTGGCCATCGAGCTGGCCCACCCATCCCTGGTTTCCCCGGTCATCGACGGGCTCAAACTGATCAGCCTGGCCGCGAATGTCGGCGATACCCGCACCATGGTCGCCCACCCGGCCACCATGACGCACTGCCGGCTCTCCGAAGCGCAGCTGGCAGCCGCCGGGCTGAACACCTCGACCCTGCGCCTGTCGGTGGGACTGGAAGACCCGGCCGACCTGCTGGCGGATATCACCCAGTCGCTGGATCGTGCTCTGGCCGCAACCCGGGCCACCGCCGACACCAAGGAAGTGAGCTTCGCATGAGCGGCTTCAACACCCTGGCCGTGCACGCCGGCCAGCACAAGGACCCGCACACCGGTGCGGTGATCCCGCCGATCTACCAGACCAGCACCTTCATCCAGGACGGCATCAACGTGCTGCGCGCCGGGCACGAGTACTCGCGCGGCTCCAACCCGACCCGCAACGGCTTCGAATCCCAGCTCGCCGCGCTGGAAGGCGGGGCCGCCGGCTTCTCCTTCGCCTCGGGCATCGCGGCCGAAGACGCGCTGCTGCGCGCAGTGCTTGAGCCGGGCGACCACATCGTGCTGGGGGCCGACGGCTACGGCGGCACCAACCGGCTGATCTCCAAGCTGCACGGCAAATGGGGGATCAGCTCCTCGGCGGTGGACATCACCAACCTGGATGCGGTGCGCGCCGCGCTGCGCCCGAACACCGCGCTGCTCTGGGTGGAGACCCCGTCCAACCCGCTGCTGGGCATCGCCGACCTGGCCGGCTGGGCCGCCATCGCCGCCGAGCACGGCGCCCTGCTGGTCGTGGACAACACCTTCGCCACCCCGTACCTGCAACGGCCGCTGGACTTCGGAGCGCACGCGGTGGTGCACTCGACCACCAAATACATTGGGGGGCACTCCGACGTCCTCGGCGGCGCGGTCATCGTGGCCGACCACCTGCACCGCGGCCAAGCGCTGGCCGAAGCCGTCGGCTACCAGCAGTTCGCCGGGGGAGCGGTCTCCGGTCCGCAGGATTCCTACCTGGCCGCCCGCGGGCTGAAGACCCTGGGCCTGCGCATGGAACGCCACTGCGCCACCGCATCAACCCTGGCCGAATGGCTCGATGACCGTCCCGAGGTCGCCCGCGTCTACTATCCCGGGCTGGAAAGCCACCCGGGCCACGAGCTTGCCAAGCGCCAGCAGCGCGGTTTCGGAGGCATCCTCTCACTGCAGCTCTCCGATGAAGCGGCAGCCCGCGCCTTCGCCGAGTCCATGGAATACTTCCAGCTCTCGGTGTCCCTGGGCGGGGTGGAATCCCTGGTCTGCTATCCGCGCGAAATGACCCACGCGTCGCTGATCGGCACACCGCTGGAGATTCCAGCGAACTTGGTCCGCCTCTCGGTGGGCATCGAGGAGCCCGAGGACCTGATTGCCGATCTGGAACGCGGGCTGGCCGCAGCCGCGAAGGCTTCCGAGGCCGACAGCATCCAGCACCGCAGCCTGGCTACCGCCTGACCTGCCGTCGCAGCACGCGGGCCGCCCGCACAGGAAGGCCCGCGTGCAAGACGTCGGCACCGCTTAGCGATTCGCGCCTCCGGGGCACTCCAAGCTTGCAAAACTGGGTTCCGACCTAATGATCTCCGGCATCGCGATCTGTGCCCCTCACGACGATTGCTTTCGGGGAGCCGCCTATGCCGCGAAATCCATTAGTTGGCGATGGCAAGGACGGGGCCGTGGTGCAGTGGGCTCCTCCGAGGAGGTTCAGGCCTTGGAACCCGACTTGCCCAATGCGAAGGTCGGTGCCGTCGGCGCGCACGCCGGGGGATCGCCGCATGCGTTCGAGCTGCACACTTTCTCCCCTGAAGCCAAAGTGTTCGAGGATCAGGTATGCGGATCGATGAACGCCTCGGGCGTCCAATGGCTCACCAATACTGCGAAGACAGCTGCGAACTATCGAGCCTCCCGGAGAACGCTTATGGGCAGGTCCGGCGAGCACGCCGTCAGATTCCGGGGCAGGATGGTGTGGGCCGGAGGAACGGCCAGTATCCTATACTGAGGCACAACGGCAGTCTGATGACAGTGCGACGTCCATCTGCTCTGAGCAGGCACATCCACGTCAGGAGTTCCCCAGCCGAGACCGCCGAAAATCCTTCGCCCTGGCGCCATGGCTGAAGCGGAAATTCATGCCAAGAACCTCTGTCTGGTACTGGTCTTAGCCGCCGGTCGCAACTAACATTTACCGGCTCCGACGATAAGCAGGGTCTTTGCATGTCAGAAACGCCGTTTAAAACCAAAATAGGTCGAAGGGCTCAAGGTCCCGTTGTTGCTATGGCAATTATCGGATACGCGCGAGTAAGCCGGCACCAGGGGACCCCAACGCCGCAGGAAGCCAAGATGCGTGCCGCTGGCGCGGAAAAGGTGCTTACCGAGCGCGGGGAATCGAGCCACATCGCCAGCCGGTCGCGATGGGAAGCATGACTGAGATACATGAGGGCCGATAGCAGGCTCGTGATCTGGGCACATCGGATAGCCGGCACCGAACGTACCCTTGAAACGCTCCGCGAGCTGGGAAACGCGGATTAATGCACTCAGTCTCGCCCAACCGCTCCCCGACATCGCGGCGCACACGCCTTTGGGCGATGCCGCAGCAGGGGCACTGACCATGCTGATTCATTTGCGCGTGCTCCACGGTCCGCGAGAACATTCGCAGGATCGCGGAGCACGCGCTGCAGCGGGCCGCCGGTTCGATGACCTATATTCGATCAGTCTCCTAAACACGGTACCTAGCCTCGAAACGCCTATTCCAACACTCGAAGGTCGACGATCAACAGGCAGATAGGTGAATAGTGTGCGGTGGCGGAATGTCTGGGTGTTATTGAGGCCCCTCCCGGGGTTGGGAACCATACAGTGAGTCGTTGACTTGATCGATCATTTCTTGAATCGCGTGGACTTTGCTCTGCCAGTACTTGTTGTTCTCGCGAGCTTGCGGTCCTTCTGCTTCTTCGTTCAACTCAAGAAGCTCGCTGAAATGGTCTCGGTAGGCGCACAGCGCAGCATTGAGAACTTCGATTTGCTCGTCATTGAGGTGGACGTTGAGCAATGATTCACGCATGGTGCTGATCCTTTCGTTGCCAGGGTGCGTCCGGTGCGTTCCGGACGCACCCCCGAATCAACCACTCCTTAAAAGTTTCCCCGGGAGTCATCTCTTGTTCGGTGGCGAGCGTGAATACACCCGGACGGGACCCGCCCGACGCACTGAACGTTGAATTGTTCGTACTTCGTTGGTTCCTTCCGGGCACCGCTGACTGGGCCGCGGAACATCCTCGATCGAGGTGCAAAGGTGCGATCGAGGCGGCTGATGCTGACGGGAAGCTGTGGATAGCTCGAGCTCGTATATGGCCAGAAGCAACTCGTCATCAGCGGCCAGCGGATCAAGTTCCGAATCAATGTGGGCAGACATGACACATCATCTCCGCACAGGCCTCCAAGGGGCCTTTCTTGGGTTAACTGGTGATTTCCTTGGGGTTCTTCTTGCCTTGGCCGACCGCGACCTGAATCCGGCGGGGTTTGGCACTATCGGCGACAGCGATGTCGACACGTAGCACGCCATCCACGTAGGTGGCCTGGATACTTTCAGTGTCCAAATGATCCCCAAGGATAAGTTCCCGGGTGAAATGGCCCCAGAGTCGTTCCGAGCCGGCGATGTGCTGGCGGTCTCCTGGTTTGGCGCGTTCAGCGCGGATGGTCAGGATGTTCTTTTCCACTGCCATGTCGATCTGCTCGGCGTCGACCCCTGGCAGGTCGAACTCAGCGTGAAATCCGGTGTCGTCCTTCCAAGCCTCCATTGGCATTGGGTGGACAGGTTCGGAGCTGAGCTGGGTGTTGAAAGCTCGCTGTACCAAGCGGTCGAAATCGCGAAGTACCTCGGTCTGCATCATCTGAACTCATTCCTTTCTGGTGTGACTCTCTAAGATGCTGCAATTCACTTTCCGTTAGATCTATGTCTAACGATGTAGATTTTATAGCATGGGATTCTGAGTTCATGCAAGCCTATTGAAAGTAAAAAATGACAAAAAATTCGCCGCGATCCGTTCCTGTTGCTGGATCGCATTCGATTGCTACCGCTGCCCAGAGTGTGGGAGTGAGTGTGCAAACAGTGCGGTTATATGAGTTGCGTGGTTTGATCACCCCGTCACGTACCAGCGGTGGCACGCGCAGGTATCAAGCCAAGGATTTGGCTCGGTTGCAGCAAATCTCAGAGTTGATTGATCGAGGCGTGAATTTGGCGGGCATTGGCATCATCTTGGAGCTGGAATCTGAAAATGAGGCGTTGCGTAAGGCACTTGCAAAGCAGTCTCATCGGCAAGGCGCGGATTGAATCATCAAGACCGTTGAGGGTCTATGCTTCTCGGCAGGGTGCCGACGAATTCTTGCCTAGGCGCCGCGGAGCCTGAAAGTGCACGTTCTGCTCGAGCACTTGGCAGTGGCCCTTGCTGATCGGCGTCACCGTGGAAGGCATCAAGCACGTGCTGGGCATCTGGGTCACCGAGAACGAGGGCGCGAAGTTCTGGGCGCAAGTCTGCGCGCAATTGGCCAACCGCGGGGTCAAGGACGTGCTGATTGCCTGCTGCGACAGACTGACCGGGTTCCCCGAGGCGATCGAGGCGACCTGGGCGCGGGCAACCGTGCAGACCTGTGTGGTGCACCTGATCAGGGCGGCGAACCGGTTTGTGTCCTACGGTGACCGCAAGGCGGTCAGCAAGCAGTTGAAGACGATTTACACCGCTCCGAGCATCGAAGCCGCGCTGAAATCCTTGGATGATTTCGAGGCCTCCGAGCTGGGAAGGAAGTATCCATCGGCGGTGGCCACCTGGCGCAACGCGTGGGAGCGGTTCACCCCGTTTTTGGAGTTCCCGCCCGAGTTGTGGAAGGTCATTTACACGACGAATGCGATTGAGTCGATGAACTATCAGCTGCGCAAGGTCACCAAGTCCCGAGGCGATTTCCTTATCGATGCGGCGGCGGTGATGATGCTGTGGTTGGCGATCTGCAATATCGAGGACAAGCGGGCAAGAGAGCGGTTCAAGGATGCGAAGAAGAAGGGTCGGACCCCGCGGGCCGGTGCTGGAGCGCATCTGGTGGAAGGGGCTGGGACGAGCGGCTGGAAGCAGGCCTTGCAGCAGTTGGCGATGGCTTACCCGGAACGGATTGAGCCGTATTCGAATTGATTGTTACGAAGCCCTGAATAACGGATGTGACTAGGGGCTTACACAAACTGTGAGTATTGAAGTGGCTGGTCTGGGACTAGCTGGCAGGATAGAAACCAGCCGTCCCACCCCCTGGATGTGGCTCATTACACAACTGACCCGGAAGGTGTCATCAGATTGACTTGTCCATCCACTCGGGGTGGGTCGGCCGGGACCAATCCGGCCCACCACGGTAGCTTCATTAGAAGAATGTCCACCCCTTTTAGGGGCGTGACCCATCACAGTTCTGTTCCGTAGTGACCCTTACCCGGACTGGTACCGGCCGGTCACGGCCAACCACGAAAATCCAGGAAAGGAAAATCCGGTGACCGCCGCATCTATCGTCGCGCATTCTTATCCGTTTGTCGTCGGTGTCGACACTCACGCACGCAATCATGTCTACGCCATCATTGATTCCAGCAACGGCGCCCTACTCGATACTCAGTCCTTTCCGGTGACCATGGCCGGCATCAGCCGAGCCATTAGCTGGGTCGGGAGGCGCACTGAAGGCAACGCAGACACCCTCTGGGTTATCGAAGGAGTTGCGACGTACGGAGCGATCCTTGCCGGCACTGTCGCCGCCCACGGATTCCCCCTCACCGAGGCACCACGCATGAGCAAGAAGCAGAACCGCGGCGTAGGAAAAACCGATGCCTTGGACGCCCACCGCATGGCGATGGCTTCCCTGCCACTACAGGTAAACAAGTTGCGCCATCCACGGTTGCATGAAGGGATCCGGCAAGGATTGCGCATCCTTGTCACGGCACGCAGCTCGATGACGAAAGACCGCACCAGGTCGGTGAACTCCCTCAACGCGCTGGTACGCAGCAACGTCCTAGGGATCGACGCCCGCAGAAAGCTGACCGGAATCCAGATCGCTGAGGTCCGCCGGTGGCGGGAACGCGAAGAAGAACTTTCGCTGAGGATCGCACGGTCTGAAGCGGTACGGCTGGCCAAGCATATTCTGGACTTGGATCAGCAGCTGATGGCCAATGAGCAGCAGCTGGACGAGCTGGTCAAAGCCAGCGAAGCGGCACCCTTGCTGCATGAGACCGGCTTCAAGGCAATCACGGCAGCGAAGTGTTTCGTCGCGTGGTCCCATGAAGGACGAGTGCGTGATGAAGCGGCATTTTCCTGCCTGGCTGGCGTGAATCCAATTCCCGCATCGTCGGGGAACACGACCCGGCACCGGCTTAATCGAGGCGGCGATCGGTCATTGAATTCTGCCCTGCACTTGGCCGCGGTCACGCGCATGACCCATGACGAGGAGACGCGAGCCTATGTTGAAAAGCGCCGGGCTGATGGCAAGACCGATCGCGAGATCCGCCGCTGCATCAAACGCTATCTCGTCCGTCGCATCTTCAAAATCTTCAGTGCTTCAGCAATGGTTGAAGAGGTTTCTGTTTCGGCTTGACAGACATAGAAGAGTCAAACTGACAAGCTCCTTGAAAACTCTAGGCGTTGGCTTCCAGATGCTTGGCAGCCAGAACGAGGTAGTGATCGGCGTTGGTCTTCAAGCCGGCGACTTCCTCTTCGCTCAGCTCGCGGCGGACCTTAGCAGGTACACCGGCAACCAACGAACGCGGCGGAACCTGGGTGCCTTCCAGCACCAGTGCACCAGCGGCAACCAGCGACTGTTCGCCGATGACGGCACCGTTCATGACGGTGGCGCTCATGCCGATCAGGCAGCCATCACCCACGCTGGCACCGTGAACCACTGCCGAGTGGCCCACCGAGATGCCGGCGCCCAGGGTGCAAGGAAAACCTTCATCGGCGTGCAGTACGACGTTGTCCTGCAAGTTGGTGCCTTCGCCCACGCGAATCGGCGCCGAATCGCCGCGCACGGAAACACCGTAGAAGGCGCTGGCACGGTCAGCCAGCTCGACATCGCCGCTCAAGGTGGCGGTAGGGGCTACGAAAACGTCCTGGCCGACCTTCGGGGTCGCGCCGTCAATGGTAATAATGTGCGTCATTTCACCTACTGTAATGGCCAAGCATTGATACGGCGAGTTCACTACCGAAGATCTCAAGTCCGCGAGCGGGCTGCGGCCACCAGTGCACGCTGCCAGTCCCGATTCTCCTCGTCGGCGCGCAACGACAGTCCCAGTTCCCGCGCGGCATCGAGGAGCAGCAGCTGGCTGGCCGGTACCGGTGCGGCGAAAGCCACCTGCGCGAAAGAACCCTCAGGGCCGGAGCGTACCTGCGTCCGATGCACGTCGTGGGCACAGCCTAGCGCACTGTCCGGTTGCGCCCGCCAGAATGAGCGTGCGGTGTCCGCATCTCGGCACAGCGCATAACCGCTGCTTATGGCCAGCGGAAAAGATAGCGGATCCCAGGCCAACGATTTTTGGTAGCGCGGCCGATGCTGGTCGGGCAGCTGCATAGCCTGGGCGTTCAACGCCTTGCGGCGCTTGCCCGATGACCTGAGCAAGGGCCAGCACGCCGAGGCGGCAATCAGCAGGGCGATGACTGCCAGCGCAGCGTAATCCATGCTTAGGAGAAGACGATGGTGCGCTGGCCGTCAAGCATTACCCGGTGCTCGGCATGCCACTGCACGGCGCGGGTCAGCGTCCGGCCTTCCACGCTGCGCCCCAGCTCAACAAGCTGCTCGGCGGTGCGGGTATGCGAGACGTGGGTGACTTCCTGATCAATGATCGGGCCCTCGTCCAAGTCAGCGGTAACGTAGTGCGCGGTGGCGCCGATCAGCTTCACGCCGCGGGCGTAGGCCTGGTGGTAGGGCTTGGCACCCTTGAAGGACGGCAGGAAGGAGTGGTGGATGTTGATGACTCGGCCTTCCATGCGCTCGCACAGCGAATCCGAGAGGATCTGCATGTAGCGGGCGAGGACCACCAGTTCGATGTCGTGCTTGTCCGCGATGGACAGCAGCTCGGCCTCGGCCTGCGACTTGTTCTCCTTGGTCACCGGCAGGTGCACGAACTCCACACCGTAGAAGTCTGCCATCGGCTTCAAGTCCAGGTGGTTGGAGACGATCACCGGCACGTCGATGGGCAAGGTGCCGGCACGCTGGGCGAACAGCAGGTCGTTGAGCGCATGCCCGGCCTTGGAGCACATGAGCATGGTGCGGGTGCGCTTGGTGCCGTCATCCACGCGCAGCGCCATGTGGAAGTCGTCGCGGATCGGTGCGAGCCCCGCGCGGATTTGCGCCAGCGACTGCTCGGTGGCCACCTCGATGCGCATAAAGAAGGTGCCGGTCTCCGGCGAGAGGAACTGCTGGGACTCGGTGATATTGCAACCGGCACCCAGCAGACCTCCGGAAATGGCGTGGACGATGCCAGGGCGGTCGATGCAAGATAGGGTGACGATGAAATTGTTCATGCATTGAGATTAACCGGCTGGCGCGCTGTACGCACATTCGTCACGGTGGAGTTACATAGTCATGCATCGAGAAAACACAATCACCAGCAGCAATCGCACCCAGAGGCATGCTTGATGCGCCGTCAATGGCATCTTACGAACCGATGATAGGTGCTTGGCAAAGCTATGGCATGATGTCTATAAATTTGGCATATTCACGCTTGGGGAAACACATGGGGTTGTTGCATCGTTTTGCTTCGGTAGTGGGCGCAACAGCCTTGGTTTTCGCCGGGCTCGTGCCTCCGGCGCAGGGTATTATCAGTCCTGCAGACTGCTTTGAACACACGGATGAGACCGCCAGTGTCGTCGTGGGATTATCCTGCAAGAATGTGACGTCGTTGCAGGAACTGCCGATGACGGGCGATATTCAGTGGATCGGCATCGACACCCAGAAGGATCAAGTGCTCGGTGGTCTGGAAGTCCTGGCGGCTAACCCCCAGTTGAAATCGGTTCGGATCAGCAAAGCTCCACAGGAAATCATCCCGGAATTGGCACAGCTGCCAGTGCTGGAATCCCTGTCTCTGACATTCCCCAAGGGGCAGCAGGTGCAACTGGCGGGGCTAGGCCAGCTTTCGGGACTGAAGGAGCTTGAAGTGCTGGCCACGAGTTCAACGGATTACCGGTGGGCCAAGGACCTGTCCAATCTGGAAAAATTGGATGTCGCCAGCTACACCAAGCCGTTCATCGAACTGAAGATCGGTGCCAGTGCGGAAATTGAACCGGTGATAACGGTGGATGGCCGTGTGCTCAGGCCGTGGGAATATACCCGCGAACGAATTCTGGGCCAGATCAGCCCCACCGGATTCACCGCGAATAAAGCCGGATACGCGGGATTGAGGACAGAACTCACCGACTTCGAGGCGGTGATCCCTGGACAGGAAAACCTGAAGTCTGTCAGCTACGCAGCCAGCTGGCACATCGGCGTGCGCGATACCGTCCAGCTTGGCAGGATCTCACTGAATAGGAACCCGTCGCTGGCGGGCCATGATGCGGCGGTAGTCGGCGATTCCTTGCTGGCACCCACGACCAACTACCCATACACTGCCCTGCAGTGGACCCGCAACGGGGAACCAATTCCAGATGCGGTGGGGGAGAGCTACCAGCTGGTGCGCGAGGACACTGATAAAGTCATCGCGCTGAGCTACGAGACGAAGGCGGTTCGTCAAAACGGCGAAGTATGGGTCCCCTCGGTGCAGGGCACGATGAACTATGGTGCCCCAATCGCCGCCACGGTGGCCTCGATTGCCAAACCAACGATCAGCGGCAGCAAAATCGTGGGACACAAGCTCACCGCTTCCCTCGATTCCGCATACTTCCCGGACTTCGCACGCCGTTATCAGTGGCTAGTCGACGGTTTCGAGATTCCGCAGGCTACCGAGAAAACCTATACCCCGCCTCAGTCCTACGCCAATCGCAAGATCTCTGTACGGGTAACAATGCATGCTGCGGATGGAGAATCGGTCTGGCTGCCGACCAGCAGCGCGGTGAAAGTCGCCAAGGGAACCATCACGGTTGCCAAGCCAAAGGTCTCCGGAACGGCAAAAGTCGGTTCGAAACTCACCGCCAACGCCGCTATGCCGGCTCCAGCCGCCCAGTCCACCAAGTACCAGTGGCTGCGCGGCGGCAAGAAGATCAAGGGTGCCACGGCAAAAACATATACGCTCAAACCCGCAGATCTGAACCAACGGATCTCAGTCTCGGTGGCCTATGCCAAGACCAACTACACCACCAAGACCGTGACCAGCACTGCGACAGGGAAGATCGCACCAGCCAAGCTCAAGGTGATGAAGAAGCCGGTGATCAACGGCAAGAAATCCACCGGCAAGACCTTGAAAGCCACGGCAGGCAGCTACAACACTAAAAACGTGAAGATCTCCTACCAATGGACGCGCTCCGGAAAGATCATCCCCAAGGCCACCAAGCCGAACTACAAGGTCGTCAAAGCCGATGCCCGGAAGACCTTAGGCGTGTGGGTGACGGCCTCGAAACCCGGCTACACCACCGTGGTCACCAAGGTCAGCAAGAAGTAACTCTGCAGGCTATACCGCCACCGCGGACAGGAATTTGCTGGCCGCCAGCGCGGCCTTTCTCCCGGCCCGGGTAGCACCCAAAGTTGAAGCCGATGCGCCATAGCCGACGAAGAACAGCCCGGGCACTTCAACCGCTGCCACCCCGTCCTCCAGCAGGATGCCACCGGCCGCGGTGTGCAGCTTCAAATCGCGCAAATGCCGGTGGGCATGGCGGAATCCGGTGGCCCACAAGATCGCATCGATCTTCTCGCGCGACCCGTCGGTGAAGACCACCGCATCGGATTCCAGATGCTCGATCTTCCCGCGCGAGACCAGCGCGCCGGATTCGATCCCCGCACGCATCGCCGGCGTGAGCAGCAGCCCGGTGGTACCCACCACTGATTTCGGAGGCAGCCCCGCACTGGTGCGCTCGTTGACCTGGCGTTCCACCTCCAGCCCCCATTCGGCGCCGGTGGGCTCTTCGCGCCAGTCCGGGGCGCTGCGCGTGGACCACAGGGTATCCACCCCGGCAGCGCGCAGCTGCACGATGAACTGGGTGGCGCTGGCTCCGGCCCCGACCACCAGGACGCGCTGCCCGGCGAACTGCTGCGGGGAGCGGAAACCGTTGGTGTGCACCTGCGGGCCGTCGAACTGCCCGGGGTAGAGCGGCCAGAACGGGTTGGTCCAGGTGCCGGTGGCGTTGATAATGGTCCGTGCCCGGTACTCGGCATCGGCGTGCACCACGAAGTTCTCGCCGTCCCTCGTCACCGAGGTCACCGGTGCGCCGTGGCGGACCGGCAACGCGAAACGACGCTCGTATTCCGCATAGTACTCGGAGACCACTTGGGAGGCCGGGCGCGTTGAATCCTGCACCTCAAGCGGGAAATCCGGCAAGGGGTGGATATGGTGCGCGGTGCCCAGGGTCAGGGCATCCCAGCGATGCTGCCACGCCCCGCCGGGTCCCGGGTTCGCATCGAGCACCAGGAAGTCGATGCCGCGCTTGGCCAGATGGTAGGCGGCGGCAAGCCCGGCTTGCCCTGCGCCGATCACGATTGTCGAGTACACAATCAAGGTAACCCTGCACACTTCAAAGTCATTCCCGAGGCCATTTTCGCTACACTGGAGGGCGTGACTGGCGTTAGGTGGGTAACCACCAGGGAGCTAATCGTGCGAGCCGCGCGCCTGGGTTTGCATGCCATCCGCCTGAACAGGGCACCTACGGAAGGATACGCGTGAGCGCACGCATTCTCGACGGCAAGGCCACCGCGGCCGCTATCAAGCAGGAACTGGCCGAACGCGTTGCCGCGCTCAAGGCTGCCGGGCACACCACCGGACTGGGCACCATCCTGGTCGGCAATGACCCGGGCTCGGCCTGGTACGTCGGCGGCAAGCACAAGGACTGCGCCGAGGTGGGCATCGAATCCATCCGCGTGGACCTGCCCGAGGAAACCACCCAGGACGAGCTGCTGGCCAAGGTCAAGGAACTGAATGAGAACCCTGACTGCACCGGCTACATTGTCCAGCTGCCGCTGCCCAAGCACATCGACCAGGACGTGATCCTGGAAGCCATGGACCCGGCCAAGGACGCCGACGGCCTGCACCCGATGAACCTCGGCCGCCTGGTTGCCAACGTCAACCGCCCGATGACCTCCCCGCTGCCGTGCACCCCGCTGGGCTGCGTGGACCTGCTGGCCCGCCACGACATCGACCTGAACGGCAAGCACGTGCTGGTGGTCGGCCGCGGCGTGACCATTGGCCGCCCGGTCGGCCTGCTGCTGACCCGCCGCAGCATCAACGCCACCGTGACCCTGGCGCACACCGGCACCACCAACCTGGACGAGCTGCTGGCGCAGGCCGATGTGGTCATCGCCGCCGCCGGTTCGGCCCACATGATCAAGACCGCCAAGCCCGGAGCGATCCTGCTGGACGTGGGTGTCTCCCGCGTGGACGGCAAGGTCACCGGAGATATCGATCCAGCCCTGTACGAGACCGCCAGCTGGGTTTCGCCCAACCCGGGCGGCGTGGGCCCGATGACCCGCGCAATGCTGCTGAACAACGTGGTCGAAGCCGCCGAGCGCAACGCCGCGAAGTAGATACGAGAAAACCGGCAGCCCAGATGGGCTGCCGGTTTTTGATCCCTGCGGCATCTTGCGCAACGGCACTCGGTGATATCGCTGGAATACTCCCGGGGGAGCATACGGCTACTCCCGCCGGCTGATGCCGCAGGCCCGCAGCCGGCGCTTCCAGCCAAGCGCCGGAGCCGAAACGGTGCTGCGCACCAAACTGAAGTAGGCGCGAACAGAAAAAAGCCCGATGGCCGTGGACCATCGGGCTTTTTTCAGCAGTGCCTAGGCGTCCTGGGTCGCCTTCACCGCATCAGCACGGCGCTTGTCGAAGACCAGCGCGCCGACTTCCTGCTCCGCCTGGTTGCGGAATGACAGATCGATGCCCGAACGGTCGCGGATCATGCTCACCGCGGTGAAGGAAATCGCCACGACGACCAGCAGGTAGACGGCAACCGCGGTGGTTCCGCCGGTGGCCTGCACCAGCGCCTGGGCGATGGTCGGAGCGAACGCGCCGCCGACGATCGCGCCGATCGCGTAGGAGATCGATACGCCGGAGAAGCGGACCGACGCCGGGAACAGCTCGGAGTACAGCGCCGCCTGCGGGCCGTAGGTCAGGCCCAGGCCGATGGAGAACAGGCCGAAGGCCACGTACAGCAGGACCAGCGAGCCCGAGTTCACCAGTGCGAAGACCGGGAACAGGGAAGCGGCAAGGATGATGAAGCCCAGCTGGTAGGTGCGCTTGCGCCCGATCTTGTCGGCCAGGAAGCCGGCCACCAGGGTCATGACCAGCCAGACTGTGGCGCCGAAGGCCACGGCGATCAGCACGTCGGTGCGCTCCAGGCCCACCGGGCCCTCGGGATCGGTGGTGTAGGCCTGGAAGAAGCCGCCGGTGGTCATGTAGCCGGCGGCATTGTTGCCGGCGAAGACCAGGGCCGCGATGATGACCAGCGGCCAATGCTTCTTGAACAGCACCAGGATCGGCACAGCGGTCTGGGCCTTCTGCTCATTGATCTCCTCGAAGACCGGGGACTCGTCCACCGAGCGGCGCACGAAGTAGCCCACGGCGATCAGCACGATCGAGACCAGGAACGGAATGCGCCAGCCCCATTCGAGGAACTGCTCGCCGGGGGAGATCACGCCGGTCATCAGCGCCATGGTGCCCGAGGCCAGCAGCATGCCCAGCGGCACGCCGACCTGCGGGTAGGAACCGGCACGGCCGCGGCCATCGACCGGAGCGTGCTCCACTGCCATCAGCACCGCGCCGCCCCATTCGCCGCCGGCGGAGATGCCCTGCAGGATGCGCAGCAGCAACAGCAGCACCGGTGCCCACAGGCCTGCGGTCTCGAAGGTCGGCAGCACGCCGATCAGCGTGGTGGAAGCACCCATCAGGGCCAGGGTGAGCACCAGCATGGCGCGGCGGCCGATCTTGTCGCCGAAGTGCCCGGCCAAAAACGCGCCCAGCGGACGGAAGAGGAAGGACAGGCCCACCGAGGCGAAGGAGATCAGCAGTGCGATGTCCTGGCCGGCCGGCTCGAAGAACAGCTGGCTGAAGACCAGGCCAGCGGCGGTGGCGTAGATGAAGAAGTCGTACCACTCAACGGTGGTGCCGATGACCGTCGCGAATGCTACGCGACGCTGCGTAGCCTTTCCGGCGTGTGCTGTTGAAGTCATGTGTGCTTCCCTTGCGAGCTGCGATCGAGGCATCGATCACTGGCTGGTGAGTTTTGGGTCACTCCAGTGTGGCACCCCTCATAGGTAAGGTAAACTTCAAATATCTGCAAAACTTCTGAAGGCTGGCTTATGTATTCGATGCGGCATCTGGAAATCATGGCCGAACTGCCCGTCCACGACACCCTGGGTTCGGCGGCCAGCGAATTGAAGATTTCGGAATCCGCCTTGTCGCAGGCCATAACCGCGATCGAGAGGCTCGCCGGGGAGACCCTGTGCCTGCGCCGCAAGGCCCACGGGATCCGGCTCACCGCCTCCGGCCAGCACTTCGCCGCGATGGCCCGCAAGATCCTCGCAGAGGTCGGCGAGCTGCGCGCAACATTTCCGCAAACTGAGGGTGCGCTGCGCGGGCCGGTGCGCTTCGGATGCTTTGCCTCGCTCTCCCCGCACCTGATCCCCGCCACGCTGGAAGGCTTCGACCACCCCGAGGTGCAGCTCGATGTGCGCGTGGGCACCCACGACGAGCTGCTGCCGGCGCTGCGCGAGGGCGAGATCGACGTCGCCTTCGTCTACGACCTGCAGCTGCCCGCCGACATGGACAAGCAGCCGATCTACCAGACCGAGATGCAGGTGGTGCTGCACCCCGAGCACCGGCTGGCCAACCTCGACAGGCCGCTGGAACTTGCGGACCTGGTCAGCGAATCGCTGATCGTCTACGAGTCCGACCCGAGCACCCAGCACCAGATGCAGCTCTTCGCCTCCCAGGGCCTGGTCCCGAAGATCACCGCCTCGGTCCCGCAGATGATCCTGGTCGCCGCGATGGTGGGCCGCGGCCTGGGCTACGGGCTGCTGATGCGCCGCCCGAACAACGCCGAGGTCTCCATCGAGGGCCGCCCGCTGGCCTTCCGCGAGCTCAAGGCGCCCAACTACCCGAACGCGGTCGTCGCAATCACGCCCAAGGGGGTGCAGATCCCTGCCCGCGTGCAGGCGCTGATCGACCACTGCACCTGCGCAATGGCTGAATCCTGGTAGACGCGGAGCAATGCTGCGCGGATAATGGCCACATGATTGGCACATGGCAGGCCATGGTCATCGACTGCGAGGACCCCGATGCACTGGCCGGATTCTATGAACAGCTCCTCGGAATGGTGCGCATCGACAACGAGCCCGACTGGGTCTCCATTGGCGATGCCCCGGATCATCCTGCGCTCGCCTTCCAGGCGGTCAGCCCCTATGTGGCGCCGCAATGGCCGGGGCATGTGCACCCGCAGCAGGCGCATATCGACGTGAAGGTCGCCGACCTGGACCTGGCCGAAGAGCAGGTGCTGCACCTGGGCGCGAAGGCCACCGGCGAAGGCACCAAGACCTTCAGGGTGTACCTGGATCCGCAGGACCACCCGTTCTGCCTGGTGAGCTGGTAGCCCCGTAGGCGATCCTCGCCGCCTGCAGCCTGGTTGACACCCCGAGCTTGGCCAGCACCTGGGAGACATGCGTCTTCACGGTGCTCTGCCCGATGCCCAGGCGCTGCGCCAGCTGCGGGTTGCTCAGCCCCTCGCCGATGCCCTGCAGCACCTCGTGTTCCCGGCCGGTCAGCTCCGGCAGCGCCGCGGCCTCGGGCACCGCCAGCGCCCGGGCCAGGATCCGGGCGGTGACCTGCGGATCCAGCACCGATTCGCCGCGGGCGGCGGCCCGCACGCCCAGGATGATCGCCTGCGGCTGCGCGCTCTTGAGCAAGAACCCGTGCGCGCCGGCCTGCAGCGCGCCGAACAGGTATTCGTCATCATCGAAGGTCGTGAGCACCACGACCCGGTACTTCTCATGCAGCGCCTTCGTGGCCTCGATGCCATCGAGCACCGGCATGCGCAGATCCATCAGGATCACGTCCGGGGACAGGGCCCGGGCCATGGAAATGGCCGAGCGGCCGTCCGCCGCCTCGCCGACGACCTCCAGGTCATCGGCCGCCTGCAGCACCAGCAGGATGCCCATGCGGACGGTGGCATGGTCATCGACGATCAGCACTTTCATTCTTCCTCCGTTGTTTCAGGGAATTCGACGTGCACCGCGAAATCCGCGCCGTTGCGCACCTCGACGTGCCCGCCCAGCGCGGCAACGCGGGTCTTGATGTTCTCCAGCCCGGTCCCGGCACCCGGGGACGAGCCGGCATCCTGCCCCAGCGGGTTGCGTGCGGTGATGGACAGGTTCCGCTCCTGGATGACGCTCAGCTTCAGATCGGTGCCCGGGGCATGCTTGGCATGGTTGACCAGCAGCTCGGCCACCGTGCGGTGCGCGGCGGTGTGCACCGCCGGGGAGAAGCGCTGCGGCCGTGCCACCCGGTACTCCCAGCGCACCGGGCTGCCGAACCCTGCCACCAGCTCGGGTAGGTCCTCGATCCGCGCCTGCAGCGCCGGCCCGCCAGAATGCAGCATCCGCACCATTTCGGCCATGTCCTCCAGCCCGGACACCGACTCGTCGCGGATGCTCTGCAGCGGAGCGCGCACCGTTTCCGGCGCCGAGGGCAGCAGCGCGCCGGACAGCAGGGCGATCGACGAGAACCTGGCCGAAAGCACGTCATGCATTTCCCGCGCCAAGGCGGTGCGCTCTTCGACCCGCGAGAACTCGTGCTCCGCCACCAGCTGGTCCTCGCGGGCCGCCGCCGCTGACTGCACCGCCTGGACCCGCTGGGCCTCGGCGGTGGCCAGGTCCTTGGCCGTGCGCACATTCTGCGCCCAGAGCATCGGGGTGAACAGGATGAAGCCGGCCATGAACAGGCTCAGCACCACCTGTTGCGGATCACCGCTGCCCAGCCAGGCGGCGATGCCCAGCACGATGGCGGCCAGGCACAGCAGCGCGAAGGCCGCCGTCCGGAGCCTCGATGAGCCGAGCAGGAACAGGCCGAAGACGCACTCGAAGAGCAGGAAATACCCGCCGATGCTGCCCACCGCCAGCAGGCCGGCACCGCACAGCAGCACGATCAGCGTGCTGGCGAGCAGGAACCGGCGGCGCACCAGCACGGCGGCCAGGCCGATCAGCAGCAGCACAATCCACTCGTAGCCGCCGATCGCGACCCATGGCGGGTTGGTCAGCCCGGACAGATGCAGGATCACGGTCAGCACCAGATAGGTGCCGACGACCTCGGGCTCCTTGTCGCCGCTGCCCATCCGCCGAATGAAGTTCATGCTTCCAGCATCCCCGACGCCCTGCCCGCCGGGTATCCCCCTTAAGGAGGAGAAAGCGCAGACCACTGGCCGATACCGCATTGCGGCAAGGCACGGAAAAGTGGAAACCATGGACATCATCACGAGCAATCCCGAACTCTCCCTGGTCATCCTGGCGCTGATCGACTCGACCAGCATCGGCACCCTGGTCATCCCGCTGTGGCTGCTGCTGCGCGGGCGCCGCGAGGCCATCGCCAAGGTGCTGGCCTACCTCATGGTCATCGCCGGGTTCTACTGGGTCATCGGGGTACTGCTGCGCAGCGGGCTGCTGCTCATCGACCCCAGCATCTTCGAGCACCGGTTCTTCCGGCTGGCGGGCATGGCGATTGGCGCGCTGATGATCATCTGGGCGCTGTCCTACCGCACCGACGCGCAGAAGTCGGCCAGCGCGCGGAAGAAAGCCGCCGCGCATAGCGGCGGGGTGCATAGCGGCGGGGGATCCGCAGCCCACGCCCCAGAAGCAACGGAGGCCACCGATCAGGTGCCGAAGCGGCTGCGCGGACGCCTGGGCACCGCTCTGGATACGCGCACCGGGCTGGTGGCACTGGCGCTGTTCGCCGGACTGCTGGAACTGCCCACCATGCTTCCCTATCTGGCGGCCGTCGGGGTGATGCAGTCTGCCGGCTGGGGCACCAGCGTGCAGCTGCTCGCGCTCATCGGCTACTGCCTGGTGATGATCGTGCCCGCCCTGGCGCTGGTGGGCGCGCGTGCGCTGGCCGGGCCGCGCATCGAAGCCTGGATGCAGAAGATGGGGGCCAAGGCCGCGGTCTACGCCCAGGAAACTCTCGGCTGGGTGGTGGGCATCGCCGGCTACCTGCTGATTCGCGCGAGCCTTTCCGGGCAGGATCTGCACAGCTTGTTCGGCTAGCCACGCTGTGGGCGAAAGGGCAGGGTTGAAATTGGCTAGAAGCGGGGTGATGGTGCGAGAATTGGAGGCATGGAACCTCTAGGCAGCAGCGCGAAGCAGGGCAAGAAAGTCACCCTGAACGCATCAACTCTGGCAATGGCCGTAATGGTCATCGTCCTTCTGGTGGCAGTTGTATTCGCCGCCAACTCCAATGAGATCGTCGGCTGGTTTGTCGTGGTCATCTCCGCCGGTTGGCTGCTGCTGGCCGCATTCATGATGTTCGGCCTCAAGCGCGGCGCGGATAAGCTCAACAGCTCGTTGCGTGAAGCGACCGCGGCGGCCACCCCGCGCGCCCAGTCCGGCTCGGTGATCGTCGACGAATCCACCAGCCAGCGCGACATGAAGCTGGACCACTCCTTCAAGATCGTCCAGGTCCAAGCCCGGGTGATCGCCGAGCAGCGCGAGGCGAAGGGCGAGGACTACGAGGGCATGATCGACCGGGCGCTGGAGACGATCCAGATGACCGCGGCGAATGCGCGGGACATGATCAAGCCGGCCAAGCCGATGGACGGCGAAATCATCGACTAACCGATCCGGGCAACGCGAAAGCGTTGCCCCTTTTCGTTGCGTGTATTTCGGCGCAGGCCAGATCAGCGCGTAATAGGACACATAGTTTTGTAAGGTGGAATGGTGATACCTACCAGTGTGGAAATTCTCAACAAGGACGTCGGCGCGCTGCGCGTCGCGTCGGTCAACGTCAACGGCATCCGCGCCGCCTACAAGCGCAATATGGCCGACTGGATTGCCGCCCGCGACGTGGACATCCTGTGCCTGCAGGAAGTGCGCGCACCGGACAAGATCCTGCGCGAGCTGATCGGCGAGGGTTGGCATATTCTGCACGCCGAAGCCAAGGACAAGGGCCGGGCCGGGGTCGCAGTGCTCTCGCGCACCGAGCCGGTCGCCGTGCGCGAGCACATCGGCGAGGACTACTTCGCCGAATCCGGCCGCTGGGTGGAGGCCGACTTCGACGTCAACGGCGAGATCTTCACCGTGGTCTCCGCCTACGTCCACTCCGGCGAGCTGGGCACGCAGAAGCAGGAGGACAAGTACCGCTTCCTGCAGCGCATGAACGTGCGCCTGGTGGAGCTGAAGAACGAGAAGGACCACGTTTTGGTGGTGGGCGATCTGAACGTCGTGCACACCGAGAAGGACATCAAGAACTGGAAACCGAACCACAATAAGCGCGCCGGCGTGATGGACGAGGAAATAGCCTACTTCGACGGCTTCTTCGGCCCGGAAATCGGCTACAAGGATGTGGCGCGCGAACTGGCCGGCGACGTGCAGGGACCGTACACCTGGTGGTCCTTCCGCGGGCAGGCCTTCGACAACGACGCCGGTTGGCGCATCGACTACCACATGGCCACCCCGGCGCTGGCCGGCAAGGCCATCAAGTCACATGTGGACCGTGCCTCGGCCTACGATTTGCGCTTCTCCGACCATGCACCGCTGGTCGTCGACTACCAGTTCTAAGGATTTTTTCATGACTAAGCCCCGCGTTCTCTCGGGCATGCAGCCTTCGGGCGACTCCCTGCACCTGGGCAACTACCTGGGCGCACTGGTCAACTGGGTCAAGACCCAGGACGACCACGACGCCTTCTTCTTCATCCCGGACATGCACGCGATCACCGTGACCCAGGATCCGGCCGAGCTGCGCGCCCGCACCCGCAAGACCGCAGCGCAGTTCATCGCCGGCGGCATCGACCTGGACAAATCCACCCTGTTCGTCCAGTCGCAGGTGCCCGAGCATGCCCAGCTGGCCTGGGTGCTGAACTGCATCACCGGCTTCGGCGAAGCCAGCCGCATGACCCAGTTCAAGGACAAATCCTCCAAGGGCGGCGCGGACGCCGCCAGCGTCGGGCTGTTCACCTACCCGATCCTGATGGCCGCCGACATCCTGCTCTACCAGCCGCAGGGCGTTCCGGTGGGCGATGACCAGCGCCAGCACGTGGAGCTGGCCCGCGATCTGGCCAAGCGCTTCAACCACCGCTTCGGCGAGACCTTCACCGTGCCCGAGGCGTTCATCCCGAAGGAGGGCGCACGCATCTACGACCTGCAGAACCCGACCTCGAAGATGTCCAAGTCCGCCGAGTCCCCGGCCGGCCTGATCAACGTGCTCGACGAGCCGAAGCTGATCGCCAAGCGCATCAAGTCCGCGGTGACCGATGCCGGCTCCGTGGTGGCCTACGACAAGGCCGAGAAGCCAGGGGTCTCGAACCTGCTGGACATCCTGGCCGCAGTGACCGGCAAGCATGTGCCCCAGCTGGTCGAAGAGTTCGAGGGCAAGATGTACGGCCACCTGAAGGTGGCCGTCGCCGACGCCGTCGTGGAGCGCCTGGCCCCGATCCGCACCCGCACCCTGGAGCTGCTGGATGACCCGGCGGAGCTGGACCGGCTGCTGCTGGCCGGTGCCGCCAAGGCCCGCGAAGTCGCTTCCAAGACCGTGTCCGATGTCTACCAGAAGGTCGGCTTCCTGCCGCCGCTGGGAATCTAGCTGAAACAATGGTCTTCGAGTACACCCTGGGCGTAGTGATCCCGGTGCCGCAGCCGCACCGGGAGACGCTGCGCGCGTGGCGCGAGGAATACGGGGGAGAGGCCACCGCGCCGATCGCCCCGCATATCACCCTGGTGTCCGGGTCCTACCTGAATTCCTGGGAGAAAGCGGCCGCGCAGGTGCGCCGGGTGGCCGCCGCGCTAAAGCCCTTCGACATCGAGCTGGGTGCGGCGCAAACCTTCCGGCCGGCCAGCGACGTCGTGTTCCTTCCGCTGGATGCCGGCGCGGACGAGTGCTGGGAGCTGCACCGGGCGCTGCTGGGCGACGCGCTGAGGCACGAATCGGCCTTCGCCTACCATCCGCACCTGACCATCGCGCAGAACGTGCCGGCGGCCCAATTGGACGCTGCGCAGGCAGCGCTGACCGGGACGCGGCTGTCCTTCACCGCCGATCGCATCCAGCTGTTCGATACCCGTGGCGGGGAGTGGAACTTCAGCGAGGACATCGCGCTCGGTTCCTAGCGGATCCCGTGCATGAAAAAACGCCAGCCATGCGGCTGGCGTTTTTTCATGCGCGCTATTTGGCGCGCACGTTCGCTTCGATCTTCGCTCCGGTGTCCGCGTCGATGTTCTTCCAGTACTGGATCGCGTTGGACAGCACCGGCTCGATGACCCCGTCCAGCGCCCCGGTGACGGTTTCGACCAGCTCGGCGCGCTGGGCATCGTCCATCACCTCGCGGACCAGGATGCCGGGCTGGACGAAGTCCCCGTCGTCCTTGCGCAGCGTGTAGGCCTCGCGGACCAGCTCTCCGTCGGACTCGAAGGAATTCTCCGCCGGCCCGGTTTCATCGCTCCACGAGTCACCGAAGGAGTTCGGCGCGTAGACGCTGCGATCGCCGGTGTGCTCGTAGGTCATGTTGCCTTCGAAGTTGTACGAGTGCACCGGGCACTTGGGCTTGTTCACCGGCAGCTGCTGGAAGTTGGTGCCGATGCGGTAGCGCTGGGCGTCCGCATAGGCGAAATTGCGGCCCAGCAGCATCTTGTCCGGGCTCATCCCCATGCCCGGAACCATGTTCCCCGGCGAGAAGGCCGCCTGCTCGATCTGCGCGAAGAAGTTCTCCGGGTTCCTATTCAGCGTCAGGGTGCCGACCTTGATCCGCGGATAGTCCTTCTTGGACCAGACCTTGGTCAGGTCGAAGGGGTTGAAGCGGTAGGTCTTCGCCTCCTCGTAGGGCATGACCTGCACGTACAGGTCCCACTGCGGGAAGTTGCCGGCCTTGATTGCCTCGAACAAATCGCGGCGGTGGAAGTCGGCGTCGGCCCCGGCCAGCTCCTCGGCCTGAGCCCCGCGCATAGTCTCGAACTTCTCGGACTGCTTGTTCAAGAAGTGGTACTTCACCCAGAATTTCTCGCCGGCCGCGTTGACCCACATGTAGGTGTGCGAGCCGTAGCCGTTCATCTCCCGCCAGGTCTTGGGCAGGCCGCGCTGGCCCATGATGTAGGTGACCTGGTGGGCGGATTCGGGGTTCTGTGTCCAGAAGTCCCACTGCATGGTCCCGTCGCGCAGCCCGGAATCGGGCAGCCGCTTCTGCGAGCGGATGAAGTGCGGGAACTTCATCGGGTCGCGCACGAAGAACACCGGGGTGTTGTTACCGACCAGGTCGAAATTGCCTTCGGTGGTGTAGAACTTCAGCGCGAAGCCGCGCACATCGCGCCAGGTATCGGGAGAGCCGAGCTCGCCGGCAACGGTGGAGAAACGCAGCAGCGTTTCAGTTTTCACCCCGGGCTGGAACAGGGCGGCCTTGGTGTATGCCGAGACGTCCTCGGTGGTTTCGAATTCGCCGAAGGCACCGGCCCCCTTGGCGTGCGGGCGGCGTTCGGGCACGTTCATCCGGTTGAAATGCTGCAGGGTCTCGACCAGATGATGATCGTGCAGCACGATGGGGCCGTTGGCGCCCACGGTCAGCGAGTTGCGGTCGCTGGCTGCCGGGATTCCTGCTTGGGTTGTCGAGGTGGGTTCTTCACTGGCCATGTTTGCTCCTCAGCTCTGTGGTGCATTGGGAAAAGGACGAGTACTGCCCATCATGCCACGACACGCGCAGGAGTTGAAGGGATGCAAAAAGGCCCGAACCGCGCAGCGGTTCGGGCCCTTTCCGGCACTTAGACGGTGCGCGCCAGAATTGCCTGCTTGACCTCGGCGATAGCCTTGGTCACCTGGATGCCGCGTGGGCATGCTTCGGTGCAGTTGAAGGTGGTGCGGCAGCGCCACACGCCTTCCTTGTCGTTCAGGATCTCCAGGCGCATGTCGCCTGCATCATCGCGCGAGTCGAAGATGAAGCGGTGGGCGTTGACGATCGCGGCCGGGCCGAAGTACTGGCCATCGGTCCAGAAGACCGGGCACGAGCTGGTGCACGCAGCGCACAGGATGCACTTGGTGGTGTCGTCGAAGCGCTCGCGATCCTCGGCGGACTGGTAGCGTTCCTTGGTTGGCTCGTGGCCCTTGGAGATCAGGAATGGCATGATCTCGCGGTAGGACTGGAAGAACGGTTCCATATCGACGATGAGGTCCTTTTCAAGGGGCAGGCCCTTGATGGCTTCAACGGTGATCGGCTTGGAGGTGTCCAGGTCCTTGAGCAGGGTCTTGCAGGCCAGGCGGTTGCGTCCGTTGATGCGCATGGCATCGGAACCGCACACGCCGTGGGCGCAGGAACGGCGGAAGGACAGGGTGCCGTCGTGGTCCCACTTGACCTTGTGCAGGGCGTCCAGCACGCGGTCGGTGCCGTACATGGTCAGCTTGAAATCTTCCCAGTATGCGTCCGCGGTAGCCTCTGGCAGGTAGCGGCGAACGCGCAGGGTGATGTCGAAGCTTGGAACTTCTCCGCCGCCGCCGACGCCTGGCTTCAGCTCGATCTTTGACGGTGGTTCTGGCAGTTCGGTGCTCATTAGTACTTACGCTCCATTGGCTGGTAACGGGTAAAGACCACTGGCTTGGTCTCCATGCGGATGCCCTTGATGTCCTCGGTGACGGCATCTGCGTCGCGGTAGGACATCGAGTGCTTCATGAAGTTCTCATCGTCGCGGTCTGGGTAGTCCTCGCGGTAGTGGCCGCCGCGGGATTCCTTGCGGTGCAATGCGGCAACGGTGATGACCTCGGCCAAGTCGAGCAGGAAGCCCAGCTCGACGGCTTCGAGCAGATCCAGGTTGAAGCGCTTGCCCTTGTCCTGGATGCTGATGTTCTTGTAGCGGCGGCGCAGATCCTCGATCACGTCGCGCGCTTCCTTCAGCGAACGCTCGTCGCGGAACACCTGGACGTTGGCGTCCATGGTCTCCTGCAGGGTTGCGCGCAGGTCGGCGACACGCTCGGTGCCGGTGCCGTTCAGCACGCCTTCGAGCTGTGCGGACACGAAGGCTTCCGGGTTCTGAGGCAGCTCGACGAAGTCGGCGGTCTTGGAATACTCGGCAGCTGCCACGCCGGCGCGCTTGCCGAACACGTTGATGTCCAGCAGCGAGTTGGTGCCCAGGCGGTTGGAGCCGTGCACCGAAACGCAGGCGACTTCGCCGGCGGCGTACAGGCCAGGAATGACGGTGTCATTGTCCTGCAGCACTTCGGTGTTGATGTTGGTCGGCACGCCGCCCATGGCGTAGTGCGCGGTCGGGTAGACCGGAACCGGATCGGTGAATGGCTCCACGCCCAGGTAGGTGCGGGCGAATTCGGTGATGTCCGGCAGCTTGGATTCGATGTGCTCTGGTTCCAGGTGGGTCAAATCCAGCAGCACGTAGTCCTTGTTGGGACCGCAGCCGCGGCCTTCGCGCACTTCGTTGGCCATGGCGCGAGCGACGATGTCGCGTGGGGCCAGATCCTTGATGGTCGGTGCGTAGCGCTCCATGAAGCGTTCGCCATCCGAGTTGCGCAGGATCGCGCCTTCGCCGCGGGCGCCCTCGGTGAGCAGGATGCCCAGGCCGGCCAGGCCCGTTGGGTGGAACTGGAAGAACTCCATGTCCTCCAGCGGCAGGCCTGCGCGGAAGGCGATGCCCATGCCGTCACCGGTCAGGGTGTGCGCGTTCGAGGTGGTCTTGAAGACCTTGCCGGCGCCGCCCGAGGCGAAGATGACCGACTTGGCCTGGAAGACGTGCAGTTCGCCGGTAGCCAGGTCGTAGGAGACGACGCCGGCAACGCGCTTCTGCTTGTAGGCGGTGCCGTCCTCGCGGTAGGCATCCTCCTCGACCAGCAGCAGGTCCAGCACGTAGTACTCGTTGTAGAACTCGACGTTGTGCTTGACGCAGTTTTGGTACAGGGTCTGCAGGATCATGTGGCCGGTGCGGTCAGCTGCGTAGCAGGCGCGGCGCACGGCGGCCTTGCCGTGGTCGCGGGTGTGGCCGCCGAAGCGGCGCTGGTCGATCTTGCCCTCTGGGGTGCGGTTGAACGGCAGGCCCATCTTCTCCAGGTCCAGCACGGCGTCGATGGCTTCCTTCGCCATGACCTCGGCTGCGTCCTGGTCAACCAGGTAGTCGCCACCCTTGATGGTGTCGAAGGTGTGCCACTCCCAGTTGTCTTCCTCGACGTTGGCAAGTGCTGCGCACATGCCGCCCTGGGCCGCACCGGTGTGCGAGCGGGTTGGGTAAAGCTTGGTTAGCACTGCGGTGCGTGCGCGCTGACCGGATTCGATCGCTGCACGCATGCCTGCACCACCGGCACCGACGATGACTACGTCGTACTTATGTACCTGCATTCTTGATGCTCTCTTTTCTAAAAATCTTTGTGGCTATTGGCTGGAACTAGGGGAGTTCCACTTAGCACTGCGGCAGGGTGCTGCCGGTGACGCATGGATCGAAGGTGAAGATCACCAGGGAGCCAAGCACGATGATGAAGATCGTTGCGACGTAGAGGATGCCCTTGAGCCATGCACGGGTTGCGTGCTTCTCTGCGTAGTCGTTGATGATGGTGCGCACGCCGTTGGTGCCGTGCAGCATGGCCAGCCACAGCATGGCCAGGTCCCAGAACTGCCACAGCGGCGAGGCCCACTTGCCGGCGACGAAGCCGAAGCCGATGCCGGAGATGCCTTCGCCGACCATCAGGTTGGAGAACAGGTGGCCGAAGATCAGGATGATCAGCACGACGCCGGACAGGCGCATGAACAGCCATGCCAGCATCTCGAAGCTGCCGCGGGACTTCGGTCCGCGCTTGTACTTTGGATCAATGCGCTGGCTGCGCGGAGCAGGAATAGAAACGCTCATGGCTTAGTGGCTCCCAAATGCGATCGACAGGTGACGGATAGCGAAGCCTGCGAAGACGATGACCCAGAGGATCAAGACGCCCCAGAGCATCTGGCGCTGGTACTTGGTGCCCTGCTTCCAGAAGTCGACCAGGATCAAGCGCAGGCCGTTGAATGCGTGGAAGAGGATTGCTGCAACCAGACCGGTTTCACCAAGTGCCATCCACGGAGTCTGGTAGGTGCTAATGATTGCGTCGTATGCGCCGGCATCGACACGAACCATTGCCGTATCGAGCACGTGCACCAGCAGATAGAGAAAAATAACGACACCGGTGACTCGGTGTCCCACCCAGGACCACATGCCTTCATGGCCGCGGTATAGGGTGCCTGACGAAGTCTTCGACACTGAACTAAACCTCCAAGGCTCGCAACGGCGCATGTGTATATTGCACACAATGAGATTTGACGCACTTGTGCGAGCGTTCCTTGTGCGAGTCTAAACCACTTAGCCAGCTCCGATCTATTTCGTGTCTTGTTCCTGTGAGCATGTTCACCGAAAAGGGGTAATTATGCGCTAAAAGGCCGATATTCCGCCCGTAATACCTCATGGGATGGTTTCGTATTTAATTTCTTGCACAGGTTTCAATGGACGGGATTATCCACCGAATGAATTAGTCTGGAATGCGTGAATGCAGACCTATTAGCCCGATTCCACGGCGTGATCCCCGCCGGCGGCGTCGGCACCCGATTGTGGCCGCTGTCAAGGGCCTCCGCTCCGAAGTTTTTGCACGATCTGACCGGATCCGGCTCCACGCTGATCCGCGCCACCTATGACCGCCTGGTCCCGCTGGCCGGCGAACGCATCATGGTGGTCACCGGGCGTGCGCACCGCGGAGCTGTCGTCTCCCAGCTGCCCGAGCTGTGCGACGAGGACCTGGTCCTCGAGCCGGAGCCGCGCGACTCGGCCGCCGCCATCGGCCTGGCTGCCGCCATCCTGTACCGCCGCGACCCGAGCATCATCATGGGCTCCTTCGCAGCGGACCAGGTCATCGAGCCGGTCGAGGTGTTCCAGGCAGCGCTGAGCGAAGCGATCCACACCGCCGCCACCGGCAAGATCGTGACCATCGGCATCCACCCGACGCACCCGTCCACCGGCTTCGGCTACATCCAGACCGGCGAGCCGCTGCAGGTGCCCAACGCGCCCTCGGCGCGCGGGGTGGTGCAGTTCGTGGAGAAGCCCGATGAGGACACCGCCCGCAAGTACCTGGCCTCCGGCGGGTTCCTGTGGAATGCCGGGATGTTCGTCGCGCCGGTGAGCCTGATGCTCGAGCACCTGGAAGCCAACGAGCCGGCGCTGCATGCCGGGCTGATGAAGATCGCCGATGCGTGGGAGACCGGGCAGCGCGAAGAAGTGATGCGCGAGGTCTGGGCTGATCTGCCCAAGACCGCCATCGACTATGCGGTGGCCGAGCCGGCCGCCGCGGCCGGGGACGTCGCGGTGATCCCTGGCGTGTTCAACTGGGATGACGTGGGCGATTTCGCCGCGATCGGCCGGCTGAACAAGGCCAGTGCCGATCAGGGCATCATCAACCTGGGCGGCGACGAGGTGCGCGTGTACGCGGACAGCGCGACCGGCGTCGTCTATTCGGACCGCCCGCGCGTGGTGGCGCTGGTGGGCATCGAGGACGTGGTCGTGGTGGATACCGCCGACGCGTTGCTGGTGACCACCAAGGAGCATGCGCAGAAGGTCAAGCAGACCGTGGAGCAGCTCAAGGCCGACGGCGCCACCGAGGTGCTCTAGGACGAAATCGCGCTAGGTGTGACGGGGCGTGCTGGCCTGGACCAGGCTGGCGCGCCCCTTTTTCGCGTTCCCGATGTTGCGCGGTGCGCGTGAACATTACGCGAAACTGTCATTTCCGCCGCCGTGCCGAGTATCGTCAAAAGGTGTCCACCGTGAATGAAAATGGCAATTTGGCTTCCGTCAGCGGCTTCACCGAGCCACTCATCGACCAGCTGATCGGCTTCCGCCGCGAGCTGCATCGCAACCCGGAGCTGTCTTTTGCGGAGCACCAGACTACCGAGCGGATCCTCGAAGCATTGCGCGCCGCCGGCCTGGCCCCGCAGAAGATGGCCGACACCGGCGCCTTCGTGGACATCGGCGAAGGCCCCATCCGCATTGCGTTCCGCGCTGATATCGACGCGCTACCGGTGGTGGAGGAAACCGGCCTGGAGTACGCCTCGATGACCGAGGGCGTGGCGCACGCCTGCGGCCACGACATCCACACCACCGTGATGCTCGGCGTGGCGCTGGCGCTGGGCAGGATTCATGCCGCCGGCCAGCTCGACGGACGCGTGCGGGTGATCTTCCAGCCTGCCGAGGAGAAGCTTCCCGGCGGGGCGCAGTCGGTGATCGGGCAGGGCCTGCTCGATGGCGTGCCGCGGATCCTCGCGCTGCACTGCGACCCGCGGATCGACGCCGGGCATATCGGCACCCGCATCGGCGCGATCACCTCGGCCAGCGATACCATCCGCATCGAGGTCAACGGCCGCGGCGGGCACACCTCGCGACCGCACCTGACCGAGGACATCGTCTTCGCCATGAGCCAGATCGCCACCCAGGTGCCGGCGGTGCTCGGCCGGAAGGTCGACGTGCGCTCGGCGGTTTCCGTGGTGTGGGGCCAGATCCATGCAGGCAGCGTGCCCAACGCGATTCCCGCCACCGGCTACCTGGCCGGGACCATGCGCTGCCTGGACGGGGATGTCTGGTACGAGGCCGGCGAGCTGCTGGATGCGGCGGTACGCCAGATCGCCGCACCCTACGGAGTGGAGATCAAGTTGCAGCACACCCGCGGGGTGCCGCCGGTGGTCAACGCCCCGGCGCAGACGGCGCTGATCGAGGATGCCGCGCGCCGCGAGTTCGGCGCCGACGCGATCGAGCTGACCCCGCAATCCATGGGCGGGGAGGACTTCGCCTGGATGACGCAGAAGGTTTCCGGCGCGATGCTGCGGCTGGGAACCCGCACCCCGGGTGGCAAGACCTACGACCTGCACCGCGGGGACTACATCCCGGACGAATCGTGCATCGGCGTCGGAGTGCGCATCATGGTGGCTGCCGCCCTGCAGGCCGTGCATGAGGCGAACGCCAAATAAGGCGTTGGCCACAGTAAACCCAAAAATTTTTAACAATTCTTTGACACTTTAACAATTCGGTCAGTGACTTGGGCATTGACGTTAAGCGCTTGCCGTTTTGTGGCCTGCAAGTTATCTGTTTGTAATCTTTCTCGTCTTTACCTGTGACGTATCTCCGATAGGCTATGGAAACGATGGGAACGCTAGGACTTTTGGTGTGCTCGCGTAAGGCCTAGGCAATGGAGCCTTGCACGAGGGTCAGGTGTCTTGCCTCCCGCATTATCTCGCAAGATTCTTTGGAGGAACAGATGCGCTTCGTATCGCGCAAGACCGGTGTGGCGGCAGCCATGCTCGGCATCTCGGCATTAGCTTTGAGCGCCTGCGGCGCTGCACCGGAAGAGAGCAGCTCGGCTGGCCAGTACCCGGACTACGTCGGCTGCATTGTGTCCGACTCCGGCGGATTCGACGACCAGTCCTTCAACGAATCTTCCTTCCGCGGCCTGAAGAACGCCGAGAAGGACCTGGGTATCCAGACCAAGGACGCGGAATCCAAGTCCAACGCGGACTTCGCGACCAACCTCAACGGCATGGTCAACGCAGGCTGCGACCTGACCGTCACCATCGGCTTCCTGCTGGGCGATGCCACCGCCGAGGCCGCCGCTGCCAACTCGGACAAGCACTTCGCGATCGTCGACTTCCAGTACGACAAGCCGATCGAGAACGTCAAGCCGATCATCTACGACACGGCCCAGGCTGCCTACCTGGCAGGCTACGCCGCAGCTGCCGCCTCGAAGACCGGCACCGTTGCCACCTTCGGCGGCATCAAGATCCCTACCGTGACCATCTTCATGGACGGCTTCGCCGACGGCGTTGACAAGTTCAACGAGGACAAGGGCAAGGACGTCAAGCTGCTGGGCTGGAACAAGGACAAGCAGGACGGCACCTTCTCCGGCGACTTCGAGAAGCAGGACAAAGGCAAGCAGATCACCAAGAACTTCATCGCTTCCGGCGCTGACGTTGTCATGCCTGTTGCCGGCCCAGTGGGCAAGGGCGCTGGCGCTGCCGTGGTCGAGGCCAACAACAGCGGCAAGGACGCCAAGCTCGTCTGGGTCGACTCCGACGGCTTCCTGACCGCTCCCGACTACAAGGACGTCATGCTGACCTCGGTGGTCAAGACCATGGACACCGCAGTCGAGGATGTCATCCGCACCGACGCCGAGGGCAACTTCGATTCGACCCCGTACGTCGGCACCCTGGAGAACGAGGGCGTTGCACTGGCACCGTTCCACAACTTCGACGAAGAGATCGGCGAGGACACCAAGAAGGAGATCGAGGCGCTGAAGCAGCAGATCATCTCCGGTGAGCTGAAGATCGAATCGGCCTCCAGCCCGAAGTAGGACTAGGCTAATCAGCCATGGAGCGCGTCACCGCTCGCCGCAGCACAGCGGTGGGCAGGTGACGCGCTTTATGCCTGCCTAAGGGCCAAAACAACTTGCAAGCAAGAACTTCGCCAAACGAACAATGAAGATGGTGGAATCGTGAAACTCGAACTACGAGGAATCTCGAAAGCCTTCGGTTCTTTCTACGCCAACAAAGATATCGACCTGACGGTCGACGACGCCCAGATTCACTGTCTGCTTGGCGAAAACGGTGCTGGAAAGTCCACGCTTATGAACGTGCTCTACGGCCTGTACCAGCCGACCGAGGGCCAAATTTTGCTGGACGGGAAGCCCGTCGAGTTCTCCGGACCGGGCGATGCCATGGCCGCCGGCATCGGCATGGTGCACCAGCACTTCATGCTGGTCCCGGTCTTCACGGTGGCCGAGAACATCGCGCTGGGCGCCGAGACCACCAAGGCTGGCGGCATGCTGGACCTTCAGGTCACCCGCAAGAAGATCCGCGAAATCTCGGACCGCTACGGCTTCGCCGTGGATCCCGATGCGATCGTCGAAGACCTGCCGGTGGGCGTGCAGCAGCGCGTGGAAATCATCAAGGCGCTGGTGCGCGATGCGCGCATCCTGATCCTCGATGAGCCGACGGCGGTGCTGACCCCGCAGGAAACCGACGAGCTGCTGGACATCATGCGCCAGCTCAAGGCCAACGGCACCTCCATCGTCTTCATCTCGCACAAGCTGCGCGAAGTGCGCGCCGTCTCCGATGTCATCACCGTGATCCGCCGCGGACGGGTCATCGATTCGGTCTTCCCGGAATCCTCCACCACCGAGCTGGCCAACCTGATGGTGGGCCGCGCGGTGGAGCTGAACCTGAACAAGGCGGCCGCCACCCCTGGCGCCGCCGCCCTGGAAGTGCGCGACCTGAGCGTCGTCGACCCGGCAGGCACCACCACCTTGGACTCGGTGTCCTTCACCATCCACGAGGGCGAAATCCTTGCAGTGGCCGGCGTGCAGGGCAACGGCCAGACCGAGTTGACCGAAGCGATCCTGGGCACCCAGCCGGTGACCGGCGGCTCGGTCAAGCTGGCCGGCGAAGAGCTGGTGGGCAAGTCGGTGAAGTCGATCCTGCGTTCGGGCCTGGGCTTCGTTCCCGAGGACCGTTCGGTGCACGGGCTGGTCACCCAGTTCTCCATCGAGGAGAACCTGGTGCTGGACCTCTACGACCGCCCGCCGTTCGGCAGGGGCATCTCGATGAACCTCGAGGCGATCAAGAAGAACGCCAAGGAGCAGATCGAGGGCTTCGACGTGCGCACCGACAACCCGCTGAACCCGGCCTCCAGCCTCTCCGGCGGCAACCAGCAGAAGGTCGTCATGGCCCGCGAGCTGAGCCGCGATCTGAAACTGTTCATCGCCTCGCAGCCGACCCGCGGCGTGGATGTGGGATCCATCGAGTTCCTGCACCGGCGCATCGTGGCCGAACGCGACAAGGGCACCCCGGTGATGATCGTGTCCACCGAGCTGGACGAGGTCATGGAACTGGCCGACCGCATCGCCGTGCTCTACAAGGGCAGGATCAACGGCATCGTGCCGGGGGACACCTCCCGCGAGGTGCTCGGCCTGATGATGGCCGGCGTATCCCAGGAAGAGGCCTTCGCCCAGGCCGAATACGCCAAGGCGGACAACGAGCCGGTTGAAGCGCAGCCGGCCAGCGAGCACGACAACCAGGAAGGAGAAGCGCAGTGAGCGAGAAAGCACCTGTGGTTCCCGACTCCGGCAAGCCGGGCAACGACCTGCTGCGCCAGATCACCCAGGGACCGGGACTGGTCTCGGTCCTCGGCGTCATCGTCGCGCTGGTCATCGGCGGCCTGCTGATCGCGGTCACCGACGAGAAGGTTGGCGAAACCGCCGGCTACCTGCTGGCCAAGCCCTCTGCGTTCTTCAGTGAATTCTGGCGTGCCGCCACCGAAAGCTATGTGGCGCTGTTCAACGGCTCGATCTACAATTCCGCGCAGGGCTTCAAGCCGTTCCTCGAGACGCTGACCGTCTCCACCCCGCTGATCTGCGCCGGTTTGGGCGTGGCGGTGGCCTTCCGCGCCGGCCTGTTCAACATCGGCGCGCAGGGCCAGATCATCATCGGCTCTGTGCTGGCCGCCTACATCGGCTTCGCCTGGCACCTGCCGATCGGCCTGCACCTGCTGCTGGTCATCGTCTTCGGCCTTCTCGGCGGCGCGATCTGGGGCGGACTGGTGGGCCTGCTCAAGGCCAAGACCGGCGCCCACGAAGTGATCCTCACGATCATGTTCAACTACGTGGCTGTATACCTGATCGACTTCCTGATGAACACCCAGGCCTTCCGCCGCCCCGGCGAGACCAACCCGATCTCGCCGATCCTCGACAGCTCGGCCATCTTCCCGGCGATCCCCGGCTCGCGCCTGCACCTGGGCTTCGTGATGGCGGTGCTGCTGGTGCTGGCAGTGGCCTGGATGTTCAAGCGCTCCACCGTGGGCTTCGAATTCCGTGCCGTGGGGCATAACCCCGAGGCCGCGCAGACCGCCGGCATCAACGTCGCGCGCACCACCATCATCGCGATGGCGCTGGCCGGCGCCCTGGCCGGCGCCGCCGGCGTGGCCCAGGTGGCGGGCACCGAAAAGGTGCTCACCGGCGGCATTGCCGGCTCGCTGGGCTTCGACGCGATCACCGTGGCCCTGCTGGGCCGCTCCACCCCATGGGGCACCTTCTTCGCCGGCCTGCTCTTCGGCGCATTCCAGGCCGGTGCGGTGAACATGCAGATCACCACCGGCACCCCGATCGACATCGTGTCGGTGGTGCAGTCGCTGATCGTGCTGTTCATCGCCGCACCTCCGCTGGTGAAGGCCATCTTCGGCATGAACCGCAAGAAGAAGCGCAGCTCCAAGCTCGAACCTACTAAGGCAGGTGCCAAGTGACCGCAACCACCTTGCAACCAGCAATCAACGTCTTGCCGAGCAAGAAGACCCCGATCATCCTGACGGTGATCGCCGTGATCACCTTCTTCAGCTTCGGCCTGCTGGGCAACGACCAGGCAGCGCACTTCACGCTGAACAGCGCCGGCGACGCCTTCGAGCTGCCGGAACTGATCTTCCCGGGCCGGATCACCAACATCGTGTTCGGCGTGCTGTTGCTGGCCATCGCCGCCTACTCGTGGATGCAGCGCAAGCAGGGCAAGGCGCTGGCCACCTGGATGATCGCCGTCGCGGCCATCCTCTTCGTGCTCGGCTTCCTGGTGTGGGTGGTCTCCGGCGCCAACATCAACAGCATCTCGCTGGCCAGCCTGCTGGCCGGCGGCGTGGTGTTGGCCGTGCCGCTGGTCTTCGGCTCCCTGTCCGGCGTGCTCTCCGAACGCGCCGGCGTGGTCAACATCGCCATCGAGGGCCAGCTGCTGGGCGGCGCATTCACCGCGGCCATCGTCGCCTCGGTGACGCAGAACGCCTTCGCGGGCCTGATCGCCGCCGGCCTGGCCGGCGCCGTGGTGTCCCTGGTGCTGGCACTGTTCTCCATCAAGTACGTGGTCAACCAGATCATCGTCGGCGTGGTGCTCAACGTGCTGGTCTCCGGCATCACCGGCTTCCTGTTCACCACCGTGATGCAGGAAGACCCGGAGCTGTTCAACTCGCCGGTGCACCTGCCGGTGGTCGAGATCCCGCTGCTTTCGGCCATCCCGGTCATCGGACCGATCCTGTTCAAGCAGTCGGTCATCGGCTACCTGATGTACCTGGCAGTGTTCCTGGTCTGGTTCGGACTGTTCAAGACCAAGTGGGGCCTTCGGGTGCGCGCGGTCGGCGAGCACCCGAAAGCCGCCGACACCCTGGGCATCAAGGTCAACTCGATCCGCTTCTGGAATGTCACCCTCGGCGGCATCGTGGCGGGCATCGGCGGTTCCTTCTTCACCCTGGTGGCGATCGACTCCTTCACGAAGGAAATCTCCGGCGGACGCGGCTTTATCGCCCTGGCCGCGGTGATCTTCGGCCGGTGGAACCCGATCGGCGCCTTCCTGGCCGCCCTGCTCTTCGGATTCGCCGACAACCTTCAGGTCATCCTGACCATCATCGGCACCCCGGTACCGAGCCAGTTCATGGCCATGCTGCCGTACCTGGTTACCATCTTCGCGGTGGCCGGCCTGGTGGGCCGCTCCCGCGGACCTGCCGCCGCCGGCGAACCGTATGTGAAGGAATAGCGATTACCCATGGATAGCAACAACGCGCCGTGGCCGCAGCTCGAAGCAGCGGCCACGGCCGCGCTGTCCCAGGCCTACGCGCCCTACTCGGAATTCCGGGTGGGCGCCGCGGCCCTGGCCAGCGACGGCCGCCTGGTTTCCGGATGCAATATCGAGAATGCCGCCTACGGGGTCACCCTGTGTGCCGAATGCGCCATGGTGGGCCAGCTCTTCGCCACCGGCGGGGGCACCCTTGAATACTTCCTGTGCTTCGGCCAGCTGCGCGACGGCGAGCTGGAGCTGATCACCCCGTGCGGCCGCTGCCGCCAGCTGCTCTTCGAGCACCGCGGGGCGGATATGAAGATCAAGACCGCCCGCGGAATTCTCGGCATCGACGACCTCTTGCCTGACGCGTTCGGGCCGAACAACCTCAACGCCTAGCGCCGGAGCACACCGGCCAACAGCAGAACGGAAGGTGCCTTACATGGCTGCCGAGCAATTCAGTGCCGTCGAAGTCATCCGCGCAAAGCGCGATGGCGGCGAACTGAGCAACGAGATGATCGACTGGACCATCGATGCCTACACCCGCGGGGTCATCGCCGAAGAGCAGATGTCCGCGCTGAACATGGCCATCTACTTCCAGGGCATGAACCGCAACGAGATCTCACGCTGGACCGCCGCGATGATCAATTCCGGCGAACGCATGGACTTCTCCGCCCTCACCGACCCGTCGGGCAAGAATCTGGCCACCACCGACAAGCACTCCACCGGCGGGGTGGGGGACAAGATCACCTTGCCGCTGGCTCCGCTGGTCGCCAGCTTCGGCGTGGCCGTTCCGCAGCTTTCCGGGCGCGGGCTGGGCCACACCGGCGGCACGCTGGACAAGCTCGAAGCCATCCCCGGCTGGAAGGCGGATCTGTCCAACGAAGAGCTGTTCTCCCAGCTGTCCAACGTCGGCGCGGTCATCTGCGCCGCCGGCACCGGGCTGGCTCCGGCGGACAAGAAGCTCTACGCCCTGCGCGACGTCACCGCCACCGTGGAAGCCATCCCGCTGATCGCATCCTCGATCATGAGCAAGAAGATCGCCGAAGGCACCGGCACCCTGGTGCTGGATGTGAAGGTCGGTTCCGGCGCGTTCATGAAGGACGAGGCCATGGCCCGCGAGTTGGCAGAAACCATGGTGAACCTTGGCACCGATGCGTCGGTGAACACCGTGGCCCTGCTGACCAACATGGAAACCCCGCTGGGCCTGACCGCAGGCAACGCCATCGAGGTGGAGGAATCCGTCGAGGTCCTGGCCGGCGGCGGACCAAGCGATGTCGTGGAGCTGACCGTGGCCCTGGCCACCGAGATGCTGGCCGGTGCCGGCATCAAGGACGTGGATGTCGCCGACGCGCTGCAAAATGGCAAGGCCATGGATGTGTGGCGCAGGATGATCGCCGCTCAGGGAGGCGACCCGGATGCCAAGCTGCCGGTAGCCAAGGAGTCGCACACCGTGGTGGCTGAGGCCGAGGGCGTGCTGCTCAAGCTCGATGCGATGGACATCGGCCTGGCCGCATGGACCCTCGGTGCGGGACGTGCCCGCAAGGAAGACAGCGTCCAGGCCGGCGCAGGCGTGCGCATGCACGTGAAGCCGGGTGCCCTGGTCCGCCGCGGCGAGCCGATTGCCACCTTGCTGACCGACACCCCGGAAAAAATGCAGCGTGCCATCGAGCTGGTCCAGCGGGCCATCATGATCGGTTCGGCCGATGACCGTCCGGACACTCGTCTGATCCTGGATCGCATCGCGGCCAAGTAGGCGGACAAGAATCCATGGCAAAGAGCCGGGAAACACTGTGCAGTGTTTCCCGGCTCTTTCGTTGCTTGCGCAGCGGGAGATGCCCCATGGAAGTTCCCAGAGATTTCCCGGGAACCAAAACGGACTAGTCAAACGTTGGACAAGTTATCTCCTACCTAGGTAGCGGGTGGGAATTGTCCACAACGCCACTTAAGCAGGATGCGGGCGGTTGAGTTCTCGAGCGAAAATGGATAGAAATTCAGCGCATTGAGCGCATTGGGAAAGTAGATGTAAGCACGCATGGAATTAGTCAATGAAGCAATTGCGCAGGCAGCCAGCGCATGGTGGATCCTGCCGTTATTGTTTCTGTTCTGCATGATCGATGCCATTTTCCCAATCGTGCCGAGCGAATCATTTTTGGTTTCTTTGGCCGCGGTCGGCGTCCACACCGGCGTTCCCAACCTCGTGCTGATCGGCCTGCTGGGTGCCGGCGGTGCCTTGATCGGCGACCAGATCACCTACGCCATAGGGCGGAAAATCGGATCCCGGGGCTTCAAATGGATGCGCGGGCAACGCGCGCAGCGGGTGCTGGCCTATGCCGAGAAAAAACTTGAAACCTCCGGAGCACTGCTGATTTTCACCGCCCGGTACATCCCCATTGGCCGTGTGGCCGTCAACCTGACCGCCGGCGCCACCGGGTTCAGCCACAAGCGCTTCACCCTCTTCGACACCATCGGCGTGCTGACCTGGGCCACCTATTCCATCAGCATCGGCGCACTGGCCGGCAACTGGATGCACGACAACAAGCTGCTGGGAATCATCGTCTCGATTGTCATTGCCGTGGTGCTCGGCTTCGTCATCGACCGGATCGTCAGCTGGGTGCTAGGGCGCCTGCATCGCCGTGCCGAGAAGCGCGAAGAACAAGCGGAAGAACGGGTCCGCGAGACCGTGCCGCCAACCGGTGACGAGGGTTAACCTGCAGTATTGACCAGGGTCACATTGCGGCTTGCAGATCTTTGCCCGCAGGAGCTGTCAGTTCAGCGAAAATGCGACTAGGCTCAGTGGTGTGACTGAAGAAATGATTCATACTGACTACGATCCCGAGTTCGACTTCCGGGATCTGCCTAAAGTTTCGCTCCACGACCACCTCGACGGTGGCCTGCGCCCTCAGACGATCATCGAGCTGGCCGCCGAGATTGGACACGAGCTGCCAGAGACCGAAGCCGAAGCTTTGGGCGAATGGTTCCGTGAATCAGCCGATTCCGGCTCGTTGCCACGCTACCTGGAAACCTTCGAGCACACCGTCGCGGTCATGCAGACCCGCGATGCGCTGATCCGCGTAGCCCGCGAATTCGTCGAGGACCTCGCCGAGGACGGCGTCATCTACGGCGAAGTCCGCTACGCCCCGGAACAGCACCGCCGCGAGGGCCTGAGCCTGGACGACGTCGTCGACGCGATCCAGGAAGGCCTGGACCAGGCCTGCGAGCAGCTCAACGCCGAAGGCCACCCAATGCAGATCGGCCAGATCCTGGTCGCCATGCGCCATGGCGACCAGGGCGTGGAAATCGCCAAGCTGGCCCTGCGCCACCGTGGCCGCGGCGTGGTCGGTTTCGATATCGCCGGCGCCGAAGACGGGTTCCCACCATCGGCAATGAAGGAAGCCTTCGACCTGCTGGCCGAGAACCTCTTCCCGACCACCGTGCACGCCGGCGAAGCAGCCGGGCTGGACTCCATCAAGGAAGCCATCCTGGTCGGCCGCGCCCAGCGCCTGGGCCACGGCGTCCGCGTTGCCGAGGACATCGAAATCGAGTTCGGCGCGATCGACGAGAACGGCGAAGAACTCAGCGACGATACCGGCCTGGTCTCCCTGGGCCCGGTCGCGAACTGGGTTCGCGAACGCGGCATCCCGCTGGAAGTCTGCCCGTCTTCGAACCTGCAGACCGGCGCCACCGCCAAGTTCGGCGAAGGCATCGAGAACCACCCAATCGACCTGCTGGTACAGACCGGTTTCAATGTCACCATCTCGCCGGATAACCGCCTGATGTCCGGCACCAGCTTGTCCGACGAGTTCGAGTTGCTGGTCGAAGCCTTCGACTACGACCTGGAAGACCTGCTGGATTTGACGCTGAATGCAGCCGAGGCCGCCTTCGTTCCGCTGGAAATGCGCGAGCTGCTGGTCGAGTACATCAACGACTACTACGACAACCTGCTGGATGACGAGGAAGACTACGACGAAGACGAATACGAGAACGTCGCCGACTAGTTCCCGGGATTCAATTCCCAAACAGCGAAGCCGCCCAGTCCATGGACTGGGCGGCTTCGCTGCATCCGGGAGGATGCCTAGAACGGGTACTGCTTCTTGGTGGACTGCACGCCGACCCAATGATCGGTGGTGAATTCCTCGATGGCCCACTCGCCGTTGAAGCGGCCCAGCCCCGAATTCTTCTCGCCGCCGAACATCACATGCGGCTCGTCGTTGACCGTGATGTCATTGACGTGGGTCATTCCGGCCTTGATGCCGCGGGCAAAGGCGACGCCCTTCTCCAGGTTCTGCGTGAAGACGGCCGAGGACAAGCCGAATTCGGTGTCGTTGGCCAGTTGAAGCGCATGCTCTTCGGAGTCGGCCTTGGCGATGCCCACGACCGGACCGAAAATCTCCTCGCGGAACAGTTCCATGCCGCTGGTGACATCGGCGAAGACATGGGGAGAGACCACCCGGCCATTGATCGAGCCAGCCAGGACCTCGCGCGCGCCCTGCTCGCGGGCGGTGGTGATCTTGGCGCTGACCGACTCAAGCTGGGCATCGTTGATGATCGGTCCCACGAGGTTGGCAGGATCCGCGGCATCTCCGTAGCCGAGCTTGTTGACCTGCTCGATGAACTTCTCGATGAACGCCTCGTAGACCGGGGCCTGGACGATGATGCGGTTGATCGCCATGCAGATCTGCCCCTGGTGCAGGAACTTGCCCAGGGTCGCGGCCTTGGCCGCTTCGTCGAGGTCGGCGTCTTCCAGCACCACGAAGGGCGCGTTGCCGCCAAGTTCCAGCGCCACTCGCTTCATGTGCTCGCCGCTGACCGCGATCTTGCCGACGTTCTTGCCTACCGGGGTCGATCCGGTGAAGGACACCAGCGACGGGATCTTGTGCGCCACGAAGTAGTCGCCGATTTCCGAACCGGAACCGACCACCGCGTTCAAGACGCCCTCGGGCAGGCCGGCCTCGGAGAACGCCTTGGCCAGGACCAGGGCGCCAACCAATGGGGTGTCCGAGGCAGGCTTGAGCACTACCGCGTTGCCCAGTGCCAGGGCGGGAGCCACGGAACGGGCGGAGAGCAGCATCGGGAAGTTCCAGGGGCTGATGATGCCCACCACGCCGACCGGTTCGCGGTAGACCCGGTTCTCCTTGCCTTCGGCATTCGAGGGAAGGATCTTGCCGTGCACCCGGGTGGGGAAGGTGGCGGCTTCGCGGATGGCGGCGATGGTGCCGCCCAATTCGATGTTCGCCTTCAGATGGGTGGAACCGGACTCGGCAATCAGCAGCGCCAGGATGTCCTTGAAGTTCGCTTGCAGGTAGTCTGCGGCCTGGCCCATGATCTTGGAACGCTTGCCGGGGGAGAGCGCCGCCCAGCCGGCCTGGGCCTGCTCGGCGGCCTGGTAGGCGGCGTCGACGTCGTCGGTCGAGGCCTGGCGGATCTCGGCCAGCAGCGAGTCATCGAACGGGTTGGCCGTGCGCAACACGCTTTTGGATCGCCCTTCAACCCACCGGCCGCCGATGAAGAGCTTGGCTGGAACCTGCTCCAGGAATTCGAGCCGGGCGGTATCTTGGATGGTCATTGGCAATCCTTCGCGTCGTCGGGATGAACTACGGCCATGCTAGCCCGAATAGGCAGTGAATGGGACCGAATCGGCCGCCAGCTGAACACCCGCTTCGATAGCATGGCCATATGCCGGAGAACAGAACGCAACTCGAACAGCTCGCCGCCACCGTCCGGACCCTGCGCAGCAGATGCGCGTGGACCAAGGCGCTGACCCACGAGTCGCTGCGCACCTACCTGATCGAGGAAAGCTATGAGGTTCTCGACGCCATCGCGGAGCAGAACCCGGCCTTGCTCAAGGAGGAGCTGGGGGACTTGTACTTCCAGATCCTGCTGCACTCGCTGATCGCCGAGGAGCACGGGCACTTCGGCCTGGAGGACGTTGCCGAAACCCTGAATGCGAAGCTGCTGCGCCGCAACCGGCATATCTTCGACGAGCAGGGGCAGGTCCGCGAAGACATCATCACTGACATCGATGAAATCATCCGGGTTTGGGATGCGGCGAAGCAGGCCGAGCGCGCCGGGCAGCCGAAGAAGCGGAAGAACGCGGGACTGCCCGCCGGGCTGCCTTCCCTGGCGCTCGCGCAGAAATTGCTTGATCGCCATGCCAGGGCCGGGTCGGCGCAGCCTGCTGGCGGGCTTGCCACCGAGCAGGTTCGCCAGCGGATCACCGATGAGCAGTCCTTGGCCAATGAACTGATGGCCCTGTCAGCGCGGGCCGAGGAGCTGGGCCTGGACGCAGAGTCGGTGCTGCGCTCGGCCTTGAACCAGCAGTACGGCGCGGAACTGGATGACATAACATCGCGTAAATCACCATCGAAGCGCTAGGCTAGAGACAGGCAATGGCGCCCACGGTCTAATCAGCGACCGCTGGTTGACCTGCCCCAAGACCACCCCTTTCTACAAGGAGTCCATACTCATGGCATTGATTGACGCCATTCACGCGCGCGAAATCCTCGATTCCCGCGGCAATCCGACCGTTGAGGTCGAGGTCCTGCTTTCCGACGGCTCGCACGGCCGTGCCGCTGTTCCTTCCGGTGCATCCACCGGCGCCTTCGAAGCGGCGGAGCGCCGCGACGGCGACAAGGACCGCTACCTCGGCAAGGGCGTACTGGGCGCTGTAGAGTCCGTCATCGACGAGATCGCCGACGAGCTGGAGGGCCTGGACGCCACCGACCAGCGCTCCATCGACGCCGCCATGATCGAGCTGGACGGCACCGCGAACAAGTCCAAGCTCGGCGCCAACGCCATCCTCGGCGTCTCCCTGGCCGTCGCCAACGCCGCAGCAACCAGCTCCAACCTGCCGCTGTTCAAGTACCTGGGCGGCCCCAACGCGCACGTGCTCCCCGTGCCGCTGATGAACATCCTCAACGGCGGCTCCCACGCCGACTCCGACGTGGACATCCAGGAATTCATGATCGCCCCGATCGGCGCGCCGACCTTCTCCGAGGGCCTGCGCTGGGGCGTCGAGGTCTACCACAGCCTCAAGTCCGTGCTGAAGGAAAAGAACCTGTCCACCGGCCTGGGCGACGAGGGCGGCTTCGCCCCGAACCTGCCAAGCAACCGCGCGGCACTGGAACTGATCACCGAAGCGATCAAGCGCGCCGGCTACACCCCGGGCCAGGATATCGCCCTGGCGCTGGACGTCGCCTCCTCCGAGTTCTACGAGAACGGCGCCTACCAGTTCGAAGGCAAGGCGCTGTCCGCCAAGGACATGAGCGACTACTACGCCGGCCTGGTGGCCGACTTCCCGCTGGTGTCCATTGAGGATCCGCTGGACGAGGACGACTGGGATGGCTGGAAGACCCTGACCGACGCCATCGGCGACAAGGTCCAGCTGGTGGGCGACGACCTGTTCGTCACCAACCCGCAGCGCCTGGCCGACGGCATCGCCAAGGGCACCGCCAACTCGCTGCTGGTGAAGGTCAACCAGATCGGCACCCTGACCGAGACCATCGATGCGGTGACCATGGCGCAGCGTGCCGGCTACACCACCATCACCTCGCACCGTTCGGGCGAGACCGAGGATGTCACCATCGCTGACATCTGCGTGGCAACCAACGCCGGGCAGATCAAGACCGGTGCACCGGCCCGCTCCGAGCGCGTAGCCAAGTACAACCAGCTGCTGCGCATCGAAGAGGACCTGGGCGCCTCGGCGGTCTACGCTGGCCGCAGCGCGTTCCCGCGTTTCAACAGCTAATATTCAGTAATAGCGAATAAGCTCGTCGGTAGTGGATACCGGCGGGCTTTTCGTTATTTAATGGAATTATCTTGCCAAGTCCACGGCAAGACCGCACGACAAGCACCATGGGAATTGGGGGAGTATGGCTCAGCGACCACCGCGAATGCCTCGCCGTAATACTCCGGATCCGGCTAAAGACGCCACAGCAACCCCGGTTGACCAGACAAAACACGCCGGCGCGGATTTCCAGGCTGAACCGCCAACCGATGCCTTGCGCATTGTCGAGCCGCAGCCGGCGGCCAAGCAGGCTCCCGCGAAACCCCGCCGGGTGAAGGACGCCTCCTCCGCGCCGAAGCCGAAGAGCGCTGCCGCCAAGCCGAAACAGGGTGCCTCCCCAGCGTCAGATGCGTCACGTGCGCCGAAAAAATTTGCCGGCAACTACGCGCAGAAGCCCAAGGTGCCGCTGCGTGAACGCGCCAAGGAAAAGCAGAGCGAACGCCGCCGCGATGACCGGCTGAAGTTCTCCGCCGCGGTCCGCCGCAAGCCGGGAGAAAAGCCGGTGGACCAGAACCAGGTCCCCGAGGGCGAACCCGTTGCGGCGCACCGTTTTTCCGGCCGCATCGCCGCGCTGATCGTGGTCCTGGCCTTCTTCGCAGTGATGCTGGTGCCGACGGTGAATTTCTACCGCACACAGATGGCGGAACTGAACGAGCTGCATGCCTCGATCGAAGCGCTGGAGGCGCAGCGCGATGACCTCAAGGAGGAAATCGCGCGCTGGGATGACCCGCTGTACATCAAGCAGCAGGCACGCGAGCGGATAAACTTGGTCATGCCTGGCGAGAAGCTCTACATGGTGGTGGGCGAACGCCCCAAGGATGAAGAGACGCCCGCCGACGGCAATGGAAGCACCTTCGAGGTGCGCCAGGAACTTCCATGGGTTGATGCGCTGCTCGACTCTGTTCGACGTTCTGCCACCGACTAACCACTTTAAACGCGAAGAGACCTATAACCGTGACTGAACAGCCAATCCGCGAAGCACTTGACGCCGCCGGACGAGTACCGAGCGAAGCCGACCTGGACACCCTGTCCCGCCAGCTGAACCGCCCGGTGCGCGATGTGGTGGAGATTGGTGCGCGCTGCGTGTGCGGCAATCCGCTGGTGGCAACGACCGCCCCGCGGCTGTCCTCGGGCATCCCGTTCCCGACCACCTACTACCTGGCGCACCCGGTGATCACTTCGGCTGTTTCCCGCCTGGAGGCGGCCGGGCTGATGAACGAGATGAATGACCGCCTGGGCGAAGACGCTCAGCTGGCGCAGGCCTACGCCGCGGCCCACGAGTCGTACCTGGCCAACCGCGATGCCATCGGCCAGCGCTCGGGCACCGGTGCCGTTCCGGAAATCGCCGGCGTCTCCGCCGGCGGCATGCCGACCCGCGTCAAGTGCCTGCACGTGCTGGTGGGCCACTCGCTGGCAGCCGGCGAGGGCGTGAACCCGCTGGGCGACGAGGCGCTGGCCGCCATCGCCGAGTGGTGGACCAAGGACAAGTGCTACTGCGTTGGCGCGTGGGACACCGACTCCGAGGCGCCGAGCCGTGACCGCTCGCGCCACGTGAAGACCCAGGAACAGCAGGACCCGGAGGCCAAGCGCGCAGAGCGTGCCCGCAAGCGTGCCGAGCGCGAGGCAGCCCAAGCGGCCGAGTCCGCCGAGCAGGGGGATGCCTGATGCGCGTTGCCGGTATTGACTGCGGAACCAACTCCATCCGTCTGCTGATCGCCGACGTCGATGCCGATGGCCAGCTGGTCGACGTGCTGCGCACCATGCGCATCGTTCGCCTGGGCCAGGGCGTCGACGCGACCGGCGCCTTCGCCCCCGAAGCATTGGAACGCACTTTCGAAGCCGCCCGCGAGTTCAAGAAGCTGTGCGATGAGCACGACGTGGAAGCGATCCGCTTCGCCGCGACCTCCGCAGCCCGCGATGCATCGAACCGCGAGGTCTTCTCCGAGCGGATCACCAAGATCCTGGGCGTGGCCCCTGAAGTGATCAGCGGCGAGGAAGAAGCCTCCCTGTCCTTTGCCGGAGCGGCATCGGTCCGGGCGGGGCAAAGCGGCAAGTCACTGGTGATCGACCTCGGCGGCGGATCCACTGAATTCGTGCTCGGCGATGCCACCGGCCCGCTGGCGGCCAAGAGCCTGGACATGGGGTGCGTGCGCGTCACCGAGCGCTTCCACCAGGCGGGACTGCGTTCGGATGAAGCGCTGGAATTCATGGACAGCACCTTGGAAACCCTGTCCGGAACCGTGGATGTGACGCAGGTGGATGCGGTGATCATGGTTGCCGGCACCTTCACTACCCTCACCGCCCAGGCCCTGGGCCTGAAGCAGTACGAGTCGGAAAAGATCCACGGGGCGCAGCTGAGTTTCGCCCAGATGCGCCAGGCAACCGCGAGCATGCTGTCCTACACCAGGGACGAGCGCGCCGCGCTGGGCTTCATGCATCCTGGCCGTGTCGACGTGATCCAGGCCGGTGCCGCAATTGTCCAACGCATCCTTCATTACCTCGAAAAGGCCAGCGGAAACCGCGAAATGGTTCTGATTGCCTCGGAACACGATATCCTCGACGGAATCGCGGCTTCAGCTGCCGTGGCCTGAACCTGTCATCGAGTCACCGACCCAAGGAGTTGTCTTGAGCTCAGCTTTGCGCGCCAAGAATAGAACGAGCTTGTTCAAGCTCAGCTCTCTGCTCGTCGCAGCACTGCTGGCGGCCACCCTGCTCAGCGTGGGCGCTCCGGCCCGCGCCGACAACATGCGCGAGTCCGAGTACTGGCTCGATTCCCTGGGCGTGACCGAAGCGCACAAGACTACCAAGGGCGAAGGCGTCAAAGTCGCGGTCATCGACACCGGCATCGATACCACTCATCCGGATCTGAAGGGTGCTGTGGTCGGCGGTGCGGACATGTCCGGCTCGGGCGGCGAAAAAGGCAACAAGCCGATTGGCGTAATGAGCGAGCACGGCACCCTGGTGGCGACCCTGCTCGCAGGACGCGGGAACAACAAGGGCGAGATCAAGCGGATCAAATCCGAGAACGAGCGCTTGAAGGCCGCGTGGGAAAAGGCCAAGAAGCACGCCGAGGAAGAAGACGAGGACATTCCCGAGGAGCCTGAATACGAAAAGGTTCCCAAGCTGAAGAGCGGCAAGGACGGCGTGCTCGGCGTCGCCCCGGCAGCGGATCTGCTGTCAGTGTCGCTGTGGATGGGCGAGGGCAACCCGTCGAAGATTCCGGTGGAAACCCAGATTCCCCGCGCGGTGAAGTGGGCCGTGGATTCCGGAGCCAAGGTCATCAACATGTCCCTGGGCTCCACCAGCCCGGCGTGGCCGGAAAGCTGGGATGACGCCTTCAAGTATGCAGAAGACCATGACGTCGTCATTGTCGCAGCGGCGGGCAACCGTTCGGGCGGCATGAGCCAGGTGGGCGCCCCGGCGACCATTCCCGGGGTGCTGACCGTGGCCGGCGTCGATACCAGCGGCAAGGCGTCGCAGGATTCCTCGACCGAAGGCATCTCCATCGGCGTGGCGGCCCCTGCCGAGCAATTGGTCGGCGGCTTGCCGGATGACGGCTACGCACGCTGGTCGGGCACCTCCGGCGCGGCCCCGCTGGTGGCCGGCGTGGCAGCGCTGATCCGCTCGCAGTACCCGGAGATGAAGGCTCCCGAGGTCATCAACCGCATCCTGAAGACCGCCAAGGACACCGGCGCACCCGGCGTGGACAACCTCTACGGATACGGAATCATCGATGCCCAGGCAGCGGTGACGGCGACCGTCCCTGCAGTTTCGGAAAACCCGCTGGGCACGATCAGCGAGTGGATCCGAGTGCATCGCCGCAACACCGAGAAGACCACCGATACCCCAGCGCCGGGTGTTTCGATGGAGAAATCGGACCTCAAGCAGGTCGCGGCGCCCAAGCCGATCCTTCCTGACGACTCGGCACCGGCGCTGCAGCCGGTGCTCATCGTGGGCGGGGGAGTGCTCCTGCTGCTGGTGCTCATTGCCGGCTCCACCCAGACCCTGGTGCGCCGCCGACGCGAGAAGGCCGCGGCGCAGCTCGGTTCGGCGTCGTTGAGCTCGCTGCAAGTCCCGGACCAGTCAGATGGACGGGACCTGTTCGACGAGATTCCCGAAGAAGAGAAGTAAATAGCGTTTCCAGCGGGGTGGATCCTGAAGATCCACCCCGCTTTTGCGCGCTTGCCGGCAGTTAATTCGACCGCTGGATGCAGGCTGTGCCGGCAGGAAGCTCCGCAGCCTTGCGAAGACGTGACGCACCGAACGAAAATAGTTAGTGAATGTTTTCACTAACTCGGACAATCCGCGTAGAATCAACAGTATGTCGATCATCGAAACCTCCCAGAAGCGTCCGCGCATCCTGATCGTCGGCGGTGGCTACGTAGGCCTGTACGTCGCGATGAAGTTGCAGAAGAAGGTCAAGGCACACGGCGGCATCGTCACCGTTGTCGACCCGAACCCATACATGACTTACCAGCCATTCCTGCCAGAAGTTGCAGGTGGCCAAATCGAGCCACGCCACGTTGTGGTCTCGCACCGCCAGCACTTGAAGCACTCCGAGCTGGTCAACGGCCGCGTGCTGAGCGTCGACCACGCCAACAAGAAGGCCGTGATTGCTCCGGTCAACGGCGAGCAGTTCGAGCTGGAATACACCGACATCGTGATGTCCGCCGGCGCGGTCACCCGTACCTTCCCGATCTCCGGCCTGGCTGAAACCGGCATCGGCCTGAAGACCATCGAAGAGGCCGTCGCCCTGCGCAACAAGGTTGCCGAGCGCATCGAGTCCGCTTCGAACATGACTGATCCAGTGGCCCGCAAGCGCGCACTGACCTTCGTCGTTGTCGGTGGCGGCTTTGCCGGCATCGAAACCATCGCCGAGCTCGAAGACATGGCTCGGCACCTGATCAAGCTCAACGACCGCATTGACGAAAAGGAAGCACGCTTCGTTCTCGTCGAGGCCATGGGCCGCATCATGCCAGAGGTCACCGCCGAGCAGGCCGAGTGGGTTGTCGAGCACCTGCGCAGCCGCGGCATCGAGGTACTGCTGAACACTTCGCTGAACAACGCTGAAGAAGGCAACCTGGAACTGATCAACATGGCTGACAAGTCCCCAGCGGGCGAGTTCGGTGCAGACACCCTGATCTGGACCGCTGGCGTCATGGCCAACCCGATGGTCCGCTCCACCGATTTCCCGATCGAGCAGCGCGGCCGCATCGAGACCCGCACCGACCTGCGCATCAAGGACGCCAACGGCGAACCGCTGGAAGGCGCCTGGGCAGCCGGCGACATCTCGGCAGTCAAGGACGTCACCGGTGGCCTGCCAGACGGCACCTGTGTTCCGAACGCGCAGCACGCTGTGCGCCAGGCCAAGCTGTTGGCGAAGAACCTGTATGCTGCCCGCTACGGTGTGGGCACTATCAAGGAATACAAGCACAAGAACCTCGGCGCGGTCGCCGGCTTCGGCAAGAACAAGGGCGTTGCCAAGGTTGTCGGCATCAAGCTCAAGGGCTGGCCAGCATGGATGGCGCACCGTGGCTACCACGGCATGGCCATGCCAACCTTCGAGCGCAAGTTCCGCGTTGTCGGCGACTGGCTGGTTGCGCTGTTCTTCAAGCGCGATGCGCTGCAGCTGAACAACCTCGAAGCGCCACGCACTGCTTTCGAGGAGTCGGCCAAGCCAAAGAAGTAGGCTTGGGGCGCAGATGATCGACGATGATGCGAGGGGCCAAGCGATTGGCTCCTCGCATGCGTCAGCAAAGTTGAATTTTATATTTGCTTTGCCGATCACGTAAAATTTGAGAGTCCTGCCCCTATGGTGGAATTGGCATACACGGCTGACTTAAAATCAGCTGCCGAAAGGCTTGTGGGTTCGAGTCCCACTGGGGGTACAGAGTAAGGCCGACGTGTTCCGGATTTTCCGGTTCGCATCGGTCTTTTCTCTTGCCGCCAGCAAGGGCACGTTCGCCGTCCAGCCTCCGGCATCGTTCCTCGACCATATTTTCGTCTGACGCAACCATGATGCTGGAAGTTTCAAGAATATCGCTGAGAGAGTAGTTTTTCCTCGGGAAATTGCCCTATATCATCCTTCCGACTGAGTGATTTCACAGCAATCCTCAATAGGATTAAGCAAAAGATCTTCAGCTAGCCAAGCGGCTGGCGAATTCGCAATCTATAGGGGAATGACATTGGGCAATCCAATTTTTGGTTCTAGCAGCCGCTCCGATGCTTGGGGAACCAAGCCTGGAAGTCCTGTTGGATTCCGCGACACCGAAAACATGAGCGCAGACCAGCTGAATCAGATGTACCAGCAGCCTGCCGCAACCAGCGCCGACACAGGCCGCATGACCATCGGTGACACTATCAACAAGACCGTGTTCTGCCTGGCCTTGGTTGTCGTTGGCGCCGCGATTGGTTGGGTCATGCCGGCACTCATGCTGCCAGGCGCCCTGGTTGGTTTCGTCCTCGGCCTGGTTAACGCTTTCAAGAAGCGCCCATCGCCAGTGCTGATCCTCCTGTACTCTGCAGCCCAGGGCTTGTTCCTCGGCGGTCTGTCCGGCTTCCTTGACGGGCTGTACCCAGGAGTTGCACTCCAGGCTGTGCTTGCGACCCTGTGTGTTGCCGGCGTAACCTTGGCTCTCTACCGCTCGGGCAAGTACCGGATGACGCCTAAGCTGAACAAGATGTTCATGATCGGCATGGTCGGCCTGATCGTCTTCTCGCTGCTCAACATGGTCCTGATGCTCACCGGCGTGATCGACGGCATGTTCGGCATGCGCGGTGGCGTGCTTGGCCTGGTTATCGGTGTCGTTGCCGTACTGCTGGCAACCTACGCACTGGTTGCCGACTTCACCATGATCGAGGAACTGTCCAACCAGGGCGCTCCGGCCATCATGGCTTGGCGCGGTGCCTTCGGCCTGACCATGACCCTGATCTGGCTGTACACCGAGATCCTTCGCATCCTCGCGATCCTGCGCGGCGACGACTAGCCGCAGCAGCACAGCTTGAAAGGACCAGCGCCCATTCAGGGCGCTGGTCTTTCTACATTAAGCGGCTGTTCAAATATGAATCCAATATGTACTGCCGCAACCGCCAATGCGATGGAAAATGACAGCTGATTGGGCAGTTACGCGAATCCTTGGTTAGATTTCCCTATAGCTATTCAGTTATCCAACTCACAGTTATTTTGACAGGAAGAGCGCAATGGCAATCGAGCAAGCAGAAGGAAATTCGCCGGGTCTGGTGAAGTCCCTGGGCAACCTGGATGCCCTGGCCCTGGGGTTCGGAGCGATGATCGGCTTCGGCTGGGTGGTGCTCACCGGTGGATGGCTGGATAACGCTGGCACCATGGGCGCTGTGCTGGCCATGGTCGTTGGCGGTGGCATCATGGCTGTCGTCGGCTTGACCTATGCCGAACTGACCGCGGCCATGCCGAAAGCTGGCGGCGAGCACAACTTCATTCTGCGTGCTTTGGGAGCCCGGCCGTCGTTTATCGGTTCCTGGGCGATCACCGGCGGCTACGTGACCATCGTGGCTTTCGAAGCGGTCGCCTTGCCGCGGACCGTGGAATACATCTTCCCCGGCATGAGCCAGATTCCCCTGTGGACCATTGCCGGTTTTGAAGTAAACCTGACCTGGGCATTGGTCGGCGTACTGTCGGCAATCATCATCACCTGGATCAATATCCGCGGCGTGAAGCAAGCCGGGGTGCTGCAGACTTTCGTGGTGCTATTCCTCGTGGCCATCGGCCTCTTGATGATAGCCGGGGCCTTTGCCGGCGGCGAAGCCAAGAACATGGAGCCGTTCTTCACCCCGGGAACCAGCGGGTTCTTTGCCGTGCTGGTGGCCGTGCCCTTCTTGTTCATCGGCTTCGATGTGATTCCGCAGTCTGCCGAGGAAGTGAAGATTCCGGCCAAGCAGATTGGCAAGCTCGTGGTCCTCTCCGTCATCCTGGCCACCGTCTGGTATGTGATGGTCGTCCTGACCACGTCCTCGGCGATGCCTGCAGCGCAACTGGCCGGAGCCGACATTGCAACGGCGGATGCGTTCGGAGCCTTGTTCGGTTCGGATCTGATGGCCAAGGTGCTGATCGCCGGCGGCATCGCCGGCATCCTGACCTCGTGGAACTCGCTGCTGCTCGGAGCCTCCCGGCTGGTCTACTCGCTGGCCCGCAGCGGCATGCTCCCATCCTGGTTCGGCAAACTGCATCCCAAGTACCGCACCCCGGCCAACGCCCTGGTATTCATCGGCGGGATCTCCATGCTGGCCCCATTCTTCGGTGCCGAAATGCTGGGATGGCTCGTTGATTCGGGAGCGCCAAGCATCATTGTTGCCTACTTCCTGGTCTCGGTCACCTTCCTGGTCTTGCGCAAGCGCGAACCGAAGATGGACCGGCCGTTGCGCGTCGGCGGCACCGGAAATGCTGGAGCGGTCATCGGCTGGATTTCGGTCCTGCTTACCGCTGCGCTCTTCAGCCTGTACATGCCGGGCATGCCTGCATCATTGAGCTGGGAACCATGGGCCATCTTCGCCATCTGGTGGGCCTTGGGCGCAATCTACTTCTTCAAGGTGCCAGCCGGAATCAAGCCCGGCGAAGACGCCGAGGAAAAGGTCCTGGAAGCTGTCATGCGCCGCCGGAGCAAGGGTGCGCGAAACGCCTGATGAACCGTGGCTTCCACGCCCCATGTCCAGGATTGGGCGGCCTGCGCAATCTGGTTACCTGCGGCGGAGTGAAATACACATATTGAATTAGATTTCTAGGACCAGTGCCCATATCGGGCACTGGTCTTTGGAATTTGTCACAATTGAGACATGGATCAAGACGCTGTCTGGCAAACGCGATAGCGTAGTTCCATGAAAAGCAGCCGGTTGGAACGTCTACGCCGTATTCGTGTCTCGCTTCCGAGCAAGCCGGTGGAAATCCCTGCCGCACCGAGCCCAGACCTGACGGATTTCAAAAGCGCCGAGGACATGCCCTACGCAGTGCGCATGGCAGCCGCGTGGGCCTGGCGTTTTTTGATCATCGTCGCGGCCGTGGGCGTACTGGTGTGGGCGCTGTCAAAAGTCTCCCTGCTTGTCATCCCCGTTCTCGTCGCGGCGCTGCTGGCCGGGCTGCTCTCACCGGTCGTGAACACGATGAACCGCAAGCTGGCGGTGCCCCGCGGGTTGGCCGTCGGCATTACGCTCATCGGCTTCCTAGCGCTAGTTACAGCTGGACTCTCGGTTGCAGGGCAAAAGCTCTCAGCCGGATTCACCGCCCTGTGGACCCAAGCCCTGTCGGGCATCGAGCAGGTCCAGGATTGGCTGTTCAACGGCCCGCTCAAGCTGACCAATGACGACCTGCAAAACGTGCTGGACGACGCCCTGGTCCAGCTTCGCGGCAATGCCACCAACATCCTGAGCGAGGCCATCAGCTGGACTTCGGCGATCGGGCAGATCCTGACCGGCACTTTGCTGGCAGTCTTCGCGCTGATTTTCCTGCTGCTCGACGGACGCAAGATCGGCTTGTTCCTGGTGAACCTCTTGCCGCGCCGCGCCCGCCCGGCAATGGACGGTGCCCTGACCCGCGGCTGGGGCTCGCTGGTCCGCTACGTGCGCGTCCAGATGGTGGTGGCGCTGATCGACGCCATCGGCATCGGGTTCGGCGCCTTCTTCCTCGGCGTGCCGCTGGCGATGCCGCTGGGCGTGCTGGTCTTCGTCGGCTCCTTCATCCCGATCGTCGGTGCGCTGTTTACCGGCGCCCTGGCAGTTTTGCTTGCCCTGGTTGCCAATGGCTGGATCAACGCGCTGATCATGCTGGCCGTCGTGCTGCTGGTCCAGCAAGCCGAATCCAATATCCTGCAGCCGCTGATCATGGGCAAGGCAGTCAGCCTGCACCCGCTGGCAGTCGTCCTGGCCGTCGCCGGCGGCACGATGCTCGCAGGCATTCCCGGCGCGCTCTTCGCGGTACCGCTGCTGGCAGTGATCAACGCGGTCGCGAAATACCTGTCGGGCAGAGCCTGGGAAACCGATGAATTCGTGATTGAGCTCTACGGTAGCCAGATCGCGGCGGACAGTCCCAAAACCAGCGACCCGGGGAAGACAAGCCCAGCCGCAACGGCTGCAGGCGCCGCCCCCGCCCTACAAGCTTCGCCGGAGCCCCGGCACCCTGGGCCCACAGCAGATGAGGAATAAACCATGAGCACTGAAACTACGTTGCCCGTAACGCTGGCTGAGATCGAAGCCGCGGCCGAAGTACTCAAGCCGGTCATTGCCCGCACCCCGGTGGAGCACTCCCGCGTGCTCTCCCAGCACGTTGGCGCCGAAGTCTTCCTCAAATGCGAGAATATGCAGCGCGCCGGATCCTTCAAGGTCCGCGGCGCCTATGTGCGCATGTCCAAGCTCAGCGACGAGGAGAAGGCGCGCGGAGTCGTCGCCGCATCGGCAGGCAACCACGCGCAGGGCGTCGCCCAGGCCGCCAGCCACCTCGGCATCAAGGCGCGGATCTACATGCCTCTAGGCGTAGCCCTGCCGAAGCTGACCGCAACGCGTGACCACGGCGCGGAAGTCGTGCTGTTCGGCAACACTGTGGATGAGGCGCTGGCCGAGGCGCAGCGTTTCGCCGACGAATCCGGCGCAGTCTTCGTGCATCCCTTCGACCACCCGGACATCATCGCTGGACAGGGCACCATCGGCCTGGAGCTGCTTGAGCAACTGCCTGAGGTCGACACCGTGCTGATGGGCGTGGGCGGCGGCGGCCTGCTGGCCGGCGTTGCCATCGCGCTGAAGGAGAAGGCCCGCGAACTGGGCCGCGAGATCAAGGTGGTGGGCGTCCAGGCGGAAAACGCCGCGGCCTATCCGCCATCACTGGCCGCTGACGCATTGGTCCCGCTGGATAACGTGCACACCATTGCCGATGGCATCGCCGTCGGCAAGCCGGGGCAGCTGCCGTTCACGATCATTAAGGAATTGGTCGACGACGTGGTGACGGTATCGGAAGATACGCTCGCGCGTGCTTTAGTGGTGCTCCTGGAACGCAACAAGCTCGTGGTGGAACCCGCTGGCGCGGTGGGCGTCGCGGCCCTGCTGGAGAACAAGCTGGAGGCGCACGGGATCAACCCGGCAACCACCGCTGTAATCCTTTCCGGAGGCAATATCGACCCGCTGCTGATGCTTAAGGTGATCCAGCGTGGCCTGTCTGCGGCCGGCCGCTTCCTGACCATTCGGATGATGCTTCCGGACCGTCCCGGTTCGCTGGCGCAGATCTCCAACATCATCGCCGAATCAGATGCCAACGTCACCCGCCTGGACCACACCCGCATCGGCGGTTCGCTGTCCATGGGCGATGTCGCGATCACCATCGATTTGGAAACCAAGGGCCATGAGCATTCCAAGACGGTGCTGAACAACCTGCGTGCCGAGGGCTTCGACCCGCAGGTCACCAACACGGCTGGCGGTTCGGTAGCCTAGCCAGGAGCAGCAAAGCGCGATGGCCGCCACCCCTGCGGGGTGGCGGCCATCGCGCTGTTCTGTGGATCTTGTTACGAGGCCTGGTAAGGCTTCGCGGAGATGATCTCAACCTTGATGTCGCGGCCGTTTGGTGCCAGGTACGAGAGCTTGTCGCCAACCTTGGCGCCGTGCACGGCAACGCCGATAGGGGACTGCTCGGAGTAGACCTCGAGGTCGGTGTCGCCGGCAACTTCGCGGGAGCCGAACAGGAAGGTGGTTTCGTCGCCTGCGATGTTGGCGACCACCAGCATGCCAGGCTCGACAACTCCGTCATCGGCAGGAGCTTCGCCTACGTCGGCGCGACGCAGCAGATCCTTCAGGTACAGGATGCGGGCTTCGGCCTTGCCCTGCTCTTCACGAGCGGCGTGGTAACCGCCGTTCTCCTTCAGGTCACCTTCCGAACGTGCCTGCTCGATACGGGCAACAATCTCGGCACGTCCCGGGCCTGAGAGGAAAGTCAGTTCGTCCTGGAGCCGATCGTAGGCTTCCTGAGTCAGCCAAACGACAGGTTCGTTGCTGTTGGTGCTCACGTTGTACTTCCTTTGGTCAGTAGGGACTTCGCTCTGCCTTGGGAACCTGCAACAGGTCCTAAAGCCGAACGCCACCGGAACGGTGGCGTCGACGAAGTCGGATTCGGTACGGATCTGCGGGCTCGCACGTTATTGGAGATGCAAGCAAAGACCCCGCTAGGCTCATGTCCTTTTGCTTTGCTAGAACCATGCGCCGATGCGGGGCGAAACGTATCTTTTCAACGATAGTAGTCGCCAAAACGCTTTAAGCCCAATAGATTCAGCTATTAGGGGATGAACAAGCTGAAATGTTAACCCTTGTATTCTTGCGGAACCTCGTAGCAGGACTCCACGCCAACCGTGGTCGCAAGGTTATCGGTGTGCAGGTCGACATCCAGGCGCTGGGTGATGTGCCCGGTAGCTTCTCCTGGATCAAGCAAGACGGTTTCGTAACCGACAATCGCCTTGGATTCATTCATCGCTCGAATGTCGCACTGCACGCGGTGCTTGGCGTTGTATTCAACCGCGACAATGGCCTTGGCCTGGGTTGCGGAAACGACCTCGAACTCGATGTCCTGCGCCTGGATGGCAGTGTAATTGCTGAAGCCGAAATAAGCGGCCCCGGCAACGCCGACGGAGAGCGCGGCAGCAATCAGCCAATTACGCGTTTTCTTAGGAAGACTGCGTTTCTTGGGGTTGTTGTAGCGAGCCGTTAAGCTTGGATCAGACATTATTTGCCTTGCACCACTCTCTTGCCTGGCGGAATTTGAATAGGGAATGCCGTATAGAGATTCCCTGCTCAAGTTTACCGTCTTTCGGCATGGGGGAATAACCGGTGGTCGGCTATGAGTTGTTATGGGTGACGGGCAGATTTGAGGCTTCGGACTGTCCAAAAACGTGGCATAAGGAAAGAAGATAAGTGGAGATTCACGACGTGAAGAAAATTGCTCCTTCGCAGGGGCTGCGGCTCATGGCTATTCACGCGCACCCGGATGACGAATCTTCGAAGGGCGCCGCAACGATGGCCGCCTATGTCGATGCCGGCGCCGAGGTCATGGTCGTTTCCTGCACCGGCGGCGAGCGCGGAGATATCCTCAACGCCGCCGCTGGCGAACTCGCCCATGCGCACCGCGACCTCGCGGGCGTTCGTCGCACCGAAATGGCCGAGGCCGCCGCGGTCCTGGGCGTCAAGCACCGCTGGCTGGGCTACGTCGACTCCGGCCTGCCAGAAGGCGATCCGCTGCCCGAGCTGCCTTTTGGTGCCTTCGCCTTGCAGCCAGTTGAAATCGCCGCTGCCGGGATCATCAAGCTGATCCGGGAATTCCGTCCACATGTCATCACGACCTATGACGAAAATGGCGGCTACCCCCACCCGGACCATATCCACTGCCACAAGGTTTCCACCTTTGCCTTCGAGCATGCGGCCAATCCTGAAATGTACCCGGAGCTGGGCGCCCCGTGGTCGGTCAGCAAGCTGTACTACGACCGTGCCTTCGCCTCGGATCGCTTCCGCACCTTGCACTACGCGATGCTGGAAGCCGGGTACGAATCCCCGTACACCGAGCGAGTTGCGCAGTGGGAAGCGGACGAAGGCAACCAGATGTTCAAGTGGGTTTCCCCACACACCACGACCACCCAGATCCACTGCGCGGACTTCTTCTCGCAGCGCGACCAGGCGTTGCTGGCGCATAGAACCCAGATTGATCCGGAAGGTTTCTTCTTCGCCGTGCCGGAACACGTCTACGCGGAGCATTGGCCGTGGGAGGACTACACGCTGATCTCCTCCAAGGTAGCCACCGAGTTGCCCGAGACCGACCTGTTCTCCGGACTAAGATAGTACTAAGCGCTTTTCCAGTACTAGAAATGAGTTGTCTTTACATCGTGAATACGATCTTTGAATCCTTGGCTCTGACTTCCTCGACCTTGGGTTTCGGCACGGAGACTGCCAGCGATTACGGTCCAGGATTCCTCGGATTCATTTTCACCGCAGCCATGGTCGTTGCCGTGATCTTCCTGATCCGCGACATGATCCGCCGTGTCCGCCGCGTGCGCTACACCTCGGAAGCAGAGGCAAAGCAGCAGGAGATGGTGTCCAAGGGCGAAGAGCGCAAGCTTCAGGAACCCGATGAGCCGCACGACCCGAAGACCGACGAGCAGCAGTAGGAGCTTTGTGAGCTGCGCGATAGCATGATTGCGTGGCACAACGACTCGCTGGCTCATCCAGCCAATACCTCAGACAGCATTCGCATCAACTAGTCGACTGGTTCCCCTATGGGGACGAAGCCTTCGAACAGGCCCGTTTGCGCGACGTACCGGTGATGCTTTCCATCGGCTACGCGGCCTGCCACTGGTGCCACGTGATGAGCCACGAGTCCTTCGACGATCCCGAGATCGCGGCGCTGCTGAACGAGAACTTCGTCGCCATCAAGGTCGACCGCGAAGAGCATCCGCTCGTCGACGACACCTACATGCTGGCCACCCAGGCGCTCACCGGTGCCGGAGGCTGGCCGATGACCATTTTCGCGCTGCCCGACGGGAGAACCGTGCATGCCGGCACGTACTATCCGAAGGAGCCCCGCGGCCAGACCCCGAGCTTCCGCCAAGTGCTCGATGCGGTCCATGAAGCCTGGGAAACCAAGCGCGAATCGCTGGAGGAGCAGGCCCAGATGCTCGCCGGGCATCTGGCCGAACTCGGAAGCCGGCAAAGCTCGCTGTTGTCCCTGCAATCCCAGGAACCAGCGGACAAGGCCTTCGGGGCAGCGCTGGACCGGTGGATTGCCGGCACCAAGCCGGAAGGCGGCTTCACCCCTGCACCCAAATTCCCTCCGACCTGGGCCCTGAAAACACTGTGGCGTGCAGTAATCACCACCCCTGATCGGGCCGAAGAGGCCTTCACCGCCGCGGCCACCCACCTCGAAGCGATGTTCCTCGGCGGCTTGCAGGATCACGTTGAGGGCGGTTTCGCCCGCTACTGCGTCGACGAGAACTGGTCGGTCCCGCATTTCGAGAAGATGCTCTACGACAATGCCGGGCTGCTGTCGCTGGCGGCACGCACCAGCGTGCTGGCCGCCGAATTCTCCCGCACCTCCGAAGGGGACGTGGCCCAGCGCGCGCAGACGCTGGCCGGACTGGCCCGGCGCAGCGCCGAAGGCATCATCGATTTCCTCAACGAGGAACTGCTCACCGCGTCGTCCGCCGCTCCGGCCTTCGCCGCGTCGCTGGATGCCGATTCATCCCGTGATGGCAAGCAGATCGAAGGTGCGTACTACACCTTCAACCGCGAGGAGATGGCGCTGGTCTCCGACCCGCTGATTCATCGCCTGCCCAAGGGGCTGCTGCGTTTCGCGCCGGTGGCCGAGGACCCGCAGAATTTCTGCTTCTCGCTGCTGCGGGTGCCCGAGCCGAGCGAACTTGGCGTCCTGCAGGAACTGCGCGAGGCAATGCGCGCGCTGCGCCGCTCGCGGATCATGCCGGTCCGCGACGAAAAGGTGATCGCCGGCTGGAACGGCTTGGCCATCGAAGCCCTGGCTGAAGCCGCGCTGCTGCTGGACCAGCCGAGGGCCCTGGAGCTCGCCGAGAAGGCGGCCAATTCTGTGTGGCAGATGCAGTGGGATGAGCGTGCCGGACGGCTGGCTCGGGTGAGCTTCTCCAACCGTGCCGAGCACGGCAACGAGGGCACCTTGCAGGACTACGCCGCCTTGGCCCTGGGCTTCTTGGCGTTGGGCCAGGCCAGCGGCCAGAAGCAGTGGGCAGCGAGGGCCAGCAAGTTGCTGGGACGTGCAGCGGACTTCGTGGATCCGGAAACCGGGGTGCCGCGCGATGCGGTGGGCGCCGATGCGCGGATCGCCGCCCAGCGCGGCAACATCGCTGCGGTCACGGTACTTGATGACGCGCTGCCGGCTTCGGGGGCGCTCTACGCCAAGGCGTTGGCAATGCATGCGCTGCAGTCCATGGCTGCAGGGGAGTACAGCGAAGCTGATGCGGCGGCCTTGGACAGCGCCCGCGTGCTTTCGGCCCATGCGCTGGCGTTGGCCAGCGATGCGCCGACACAGGTGGCGACCGCCTTGGAAGTGCAATGCATCGTTTCCAGCCCCGTCCAGTATCTTGCGCTGTCGCAGTGGGATTCGGCAGAAGCCAAGCGCGTGCGTTCCGTGGCGTTGAGCCTGGGGATGAATGTGCGTCACGATCCGTCGCTGCCCGGCGCGGAGAACGGCCTGCAGATCCAGCCGTGCCGCGAGGAATTGTGCCAGATGCCAGTGGCCGGGATGGACGGATTCTTCTCGCTGTTCGCTTCGGGAAAGGACGCCTGAGCCCAGGGCGAAGCGTCCGCCGTGGATGCGGTGCGGCGGGCAGATGCCCGCGCTTGGTGATAATTAGCGGTAGATTTAGAACCTAGAGTTTTGGAATCTACCGAAGGGAAGGGACAAGGTGCAGCTACCGAACCTTGCGTACCGTTACTACGAACGGCGCTTGGCGAAGTCCCTTCCAGCCGACAAGCTTCCGCACCATATTGGCGTGATGGTCGACGGCAACCGCCGGTGGGCCAAGCTGGCCGGCACCCCGACCGTTGCGGGCCACCAGGCCGGTGCCGACAAGATCCTGGAATTCCTCGACTGGTGCGAGGACCTGGATATCAAGATGGTCACCTTGTACATGCTCTCCACCGACAACCTCAACCGGGAAGCCGGCGAGCTGCGCGACCTACTGGAGGTCATCGGCTCGACCCTGGACCGGCTGGGCGAGACCAACCGGGTCAAGGTCCAGCAGGTGGGAGCGAAGGACCTGCTGCCCGAGGACTTGGCGCAGAAGCTCGCCGCCCTGGAAACCGTGACTGCCAACCGCACCGGCGTCCATGTGAACGTGGCCATCGGCTACGGCGGGCGCCGCGAGATCCTCGATGCGTTCAAGGCGTTGCTGTGCAAGGCCGCCGAGGATGGACGCACGATCGAGGAGCTAGCCGAGGGCCTGTCTACCGAAGACATCGAATCGGCCCTCTACACCAAGGGCCAGCCGGATCCGGACCTGGTGATCCGCACCAGCGGCGAGCAGCGCCTGTCCGGCTTCCTGACCTGGCAAAGCGCCTACTCGGAGTTCTACTTCTGCGAGGCGCTGTGGCCGGATTTCCGCCGCGTTGACTTCCTGCGCGCCCTGCGCGACTTCGCTGACCGCCAGCGCCGCTTCGGAACCTGAGCCGAGCGCGTTGCGCCAGGCTCGGCTGTTCAACTAATCGTTACCTGAACGTAGTGTGTGCGTCGTCTCTTGGTGGCGTTTCGGGGTCTAAGGTGATCATAAGGCCGGGGCATCAAGCCCTGGCTGAGCGAAGGGTTCCACACTAGATGACCAAATGCAGCGCCAGCCGGATTGCTATCCGGAATCGCCTTGGACATCCGGTGCCGGGATTCCCCACTGACGCGTGGGGAGAGTCCCCACGCCGGATTCGAGAATGGGTGCGCTGCCATGACACGAACAGCCGAACAGGGTGTACGAACCTACGTCATTGATACGTCGGTCTTGCTTTCCGATCCGAAAGCCATGTTCCACTTCGATGAGCACCATGTCGTGATTCCGCTGACCGTAGTCACCGAGCTGGAACACAAGCGCAAGGACCCGGATCTGGGTTTCTTCGCACGCCAGGCCTTGCGGCTGCTTGATGACTTGATCGCCAGCCATGGCGGGCTGGCCCAGGCGGTACCGGTGTCCAAGACCGGTGGAACGCTGCGCATCGAATTGAATAATATTGCCCCAGAGGTCCTCCCGGTAGGCATGCGCTCAGGCGATAACGATTCACGCATCCTGGCTGTCGCCAAGCACCTGCTGGATGAAGGCCTCGACGTTGCCCTGGTGACCAAGGATCTGCCGATGCGCATCAAGGCCTCGGCCATGGGGATCCTTGCCGAGGTGTACCGCAATGAGCTGATCGCCTCAACCGGGTGGACCGGCATCCAGCAGCTGGAACTGGACGAAGAGACCATGGCCAAGCTCTACGAGCACGAGCAGCTGCTGAACCACCCTGCGGCAGCCGATGAACCGATCAACACCGGCTTCGTGATCACCTCGCCGCGCGGAAGCGCCCTGGGCCGCAAGGTGGATGCGAACACCGTGAAGCTGGTGCGCGGAGACCAGCAGGCCTTCGGACTGCACGGCCGCAGCGCGGAGCAGCGCATTGCCCTGGACCTGCTAATGGACCCTTCCGTGGGCATCGTGTCGCTGGGCGGCAATGCCGGCACCGGCAAGTCCGCGTTGGCGCTGTGCGCCGGCATGGAAGCGGTGCTTGAACGCAGGGAGCACCGCAAGATCACCGTGTTCCGTCCCCTGTACGCTGTCGGCGGCCAGGAATTGGGCTACCTGCCCGGATCCGAAGGGGAGAAAATGGGACCGTGGGCCCAAGCGGTCTTCGATACCCTCGGGTCGATCGTGTCCAAGAACGCCATCGATGAAGTGGTGGAACGCGGGATGCTGGAAGTGCTGCCGCTGACCCACATCCGCGGGCGTTCGCTGCATGATTCCTACGTCATCGTCGACGAAGCCCAGTCCCTGGAACGCAATGTGCTGCTCACGGTGCTCTCGCGCATCGGGCAGAATTCCAAGGTGGTGCTCACCCATGACGTGGCGCAGCGCGACAACCTGCATGTGGGCCGCTACGACGGCGTCGCCGCGGTGGTGGAACAGCTCAAGGGGCACTCGCTGTTCGGGCATGTGACCCTGACCCGCTCCGAGCGCTCTGCCATTGCCGCGCTGGTCACCAACCTGCTCGATACGCCGACACTGGCCTAGGACCGTCGTTCGCTGCGCAGCTCCCACGGAATCGGTGCCCGGACATCGGTCAGCGTGGGAGCTGGGGCGGTGAACAGCGAATCGATGTAGTACTCGTTGTGGGCGAGAACCTGGAGCGAGAGCTCCGGGGCCGGCGGCATCCCGGTTGGGGCGGACAGCACCCGGCGGCTCAGGCAGACGCCGGTTGCCAGATCCAGGACCACGAGGGTGCGAGCACCTTCGGGAACCAGAGGAGCGCTGGCCAGCGTGGGCTGGTAGGTATGCCCCGCAGTGAGGACGGCGGCCAGCGCAGGACGGCCGCCATGGGTGATCTCGGTCAGCTCGTGGATGTAGGTGGGGTGGTCGAATGCCAGGTCATGCGAGGCGGGCTCGGTTCCGGCAAGCTCCACGGGATCGAGCATCGATTCCCAATGCTCCAGGGGCAGCAGCCCGTTGAAGCCGGAAATATCTGGACGGCGCAATATCAACTGGTCCGAGGTGTACACCGGCGAGGTCAGCGAGGCAGGCAGTCTCCAGGAGGAATTCGTGGCAGCGACATAGCCGCGGCTGCGGTCCGCGGTGAACTTCTCCTGCTGGTACACCAGCTGCCCATCTGCCGAACGCACGGCAATGGCTTCGCGCTGGCGGATGATGGCGGTCAGCGTTCCTTCCAGGCCATCTTCCGGCTTGGCGTATTCGTCCGGGACCTGGACCTGGAACTGCAACGAGGTGCTCAGCCAAGGGGCTGAACGGGCCAGGGCGCGGAAACGGCGCCGGGCAGCGGATTCAGGGGCAGACTGCCCGGGGAAAAGAAGTGGAACTGCTGGAACGTCCATACACTAATTGTAGAAGCGGCAGAATTATTCACAAGGGGAATACCCCTCTGCCGTACAGGCGTGGACATGCCTATGCTCTACACATGTCAGAAATTTGGAACGTGGCCCAGGAAGGCCCGGCGGTCGCGGCAGCAGTCGTTATCCAGCTGGCCTGCTTTGCCGGCTTCGGGTTCCTCCTGGCCAAGGAAGACATCGCAACCCATCGCCTGCCCAATCGGCTTATCGCGTACTGGCTGGCCGCCAGCACCGTGGTGATCGTGTTGCTGGGCACCCTCCGTTTTGATGCTCATGGCGTGCTCATGGGCCTGCTGGGGTTGCTGCTGCTGGGCGGAGGATATCTGATCATTACGCTGATCTCCGCGGGCGCCATGGGCATGGGAGATGTGAAGCTGGCCGGAGTGCTGGGAATGAACCTGGGCTACTATTCTGTGCCCAGCTTGTTCTTCGCAACCGTGCTCACCTTCGTGCTGGCGACCTGCTGGGTGATCGGGGGAATGGCAGTGCGGAAATTGACACTGAAATCAGCTGTCCCTTTCGGTCCCTTTATGCTGGTTGGAGCATTGGCAGTACTGCTTGTGGCACGATGAAATCATGGCAACTCCTGAATTCATCACCCATCTTCGGCAACGTATCGGACATGAACCGCTGTGGCTCTCCGGGGTGAAAGTTGTTGTCTTCCGGGACAGCCGAGTGCTGCTGGTGCGCCGTGCCGACAATGGGCAATGGACCCTGCCGGCGGGGATTATCGACCCTGGCGAAGAACCATCGCACACTGCGTATCGCGAAGTCCTGGAAGAGACCGGCGTTGAATGCGAAATCACGGACCTGTTGGGTGTCGGAGTGACCGCGCCAACGGTTTATCCCAATGGGGATCACGCCCAGTACCTCGATGTGGTTTTCAAAGCCCGCCACCTCTCCGGCGATGCGAGGGTCAACGATGACGAGAACCTGGAAGTGGGATATTTCGAGCTCGCTGATCGGCCAGAGCTCCCGCCGCTGCATGAGCGGGCTGTGCAGTGGGCACTGGACCCGCGGCCCGGCGGATACTTCGCCAGCTGATGAGTCCTGCAATCACTTGCCGATGGCATGAGCATAGACTTGTTCCATGACTGGGATCGAACTGATTGAACCAACTGCCTCACTCCACGCTTCTTTCATGCGGAGCACTGCTGAATGGGCGGGAACGGATCAAGACGGCGCCTCGGTCTTCTTCGCTGCCAAATACGGCTGGGATCTGCACAACGCGGACGACTTCGCTCAATGGGTCCAGCTGCTCAAGGATCTGGAAACGCCGGACTTCACGCCACCAGAAGGTTTCGTCGCGCAAAGCACACTGTGGCTAGTGCATGGCGATGAATACTTGGGTGCAGCCAGCTTGCGTCACGAGCTGGGCAATGATTTCCTCCGCGAAGTTGGCGGGCACATCGGCTATGGAATACGCCCGAGCGCCCGCGGAAACCGCCTGGCCAGAATCGCGCTCGCCGGATCCTTGGAACAAGCGCGCAACCTGGGCCTGCCACGAGTCATGCTCACGTGCAACGACTCCAATATTGCTTCGGCGAGAACTATTGAAGCTTGCGGAGGAGTCCTCGAAAGCATCGCTCCGGTTTCCGAAATCGGTCCTCGCTTCGGCTCCCGCGAGGACCTGCGACGCTATTGGATTGAACTGGTCTAGTTCGCTGGAGGCACCCCACGGCGGCTCATTTAGCTGCGCCCCAACTGATTAAGCAAGCTACCGCGGCCAGTTGCCGGCAACTGGCCGCGGTAGCTGAGGGTGCAATAGCCTGGAGCTAGTGCTTGCCCACCATGGTGGAAACATCCAGCAGCTCATCGAGCTGCTCCTCGGTGACTTCGCCGCGCTCGACGAAGCCCAGTGCGATGGTTGCCTCGCGGACGGTCAGCGACTCGGCCACAGCCTTCTTGGCGATCTTGGCGGCATTCTCGTAGCCGATGAGCTTGTTCAGCGGGGTGACAATTGATGGGGAAGCCTCGGCCAGGAAGCGCGCGCGTTCCACATTGGCCTTGATGCCGTCGATCATCTTCTCAGCCATCACCGACGAGGTGTTGGACAGCAGGCGAATGGATTCGAGCAGGTTCGAGGCCATGACCGGGATGCCCACGTTCAGCTCGAAGGCGCCGTTGGTCCCGGCCCAGGCGATGGCCGTGTCGTTGCCGATGACCTGGGCTGCCACCTGGATGGCTGCCTCCGAGATGACCGGGTTGACCTTGCCGGGCATGATGGAGGAACCGGGCTGCAGGTCTGGGATCGCGATTTCGCCCAATCCGGTATTCGGGCCGGAGCCCATCCAGCGCAGGTCGTTGGCGATCTTGATCAACGAGATCGCGATGGTGCGCAAAGCAGCCGAAGCCTCGACCAGGCCATCGCGGTTGGCTTGGGCTTCGAAGTGGTTGCGAGCTTCGGTGATGGGCAGGCCGGTGTCTTCGCGGAGGAATTCGATGACCCGCTGGGGGAAGCCATCCGGGGTGTTGATACCGGTGCCTACTGCGGTGCCGCCCAAGGGAACTTCGGCAACTCGCGGCAGCGCGGCTTCGATGCGTTCAATGCCGTAGCGGACCTGTGCTGCATAGCCGCCGAATTCCTGGCCAAGGGTGACCGGGGTGGCATCCATCAGGTGGGTGCGGCCGGATTTGACGACATCCTTGAACTCGGCAGACTTCGCTTCCAGTGCGGAAGCCAGGGTGCCCAACGCCGGGACCAGGTCCTTGATCAGCGCTCCGGTGGCGGCAACGTGCACGGAGGTGGGGAAGACGTCGTTGGAGGACTGCGACGCGTTCACGTGGTCGTTCGGGTGGACCTCGGTGCCGCTGCCCTTGGCTTCCAGGGCACGGGTTGCCAGTTCGGCGAGCACCTCATTGGTGTTCATGTTCGAGCTGGTTCCGGATCCGGTCTGGAACACGTCGATCGGGAAGTGCTCATCGTGTTGGCCGGTAGCGACCTGATCGGCCGCGGCCACGATGGCGGTGGCGCGTTCTTCATCCAGCACCCCCAGCGCCAGATTGGCTTGGGCGGCGGCCTTCTTGACCTGGGCCAGGGCCTTGATATGCGAGGATTCCAGGGTCTTGCCCGAGATCGGGAAATTTTCGACGGCGCGCTGGGTTTGCGCACGGTACAGGGCCTGGGCCGGAACCCGGACTTCGCCCATGGTGTCATGTTCGATGCGGAAATCGTCACTGTTAGTCATGAGCCCAGAGTACGCCCGAACCGCAAGCAAAAGACAGGGCTCTGACGCAAACATCACAACCAACAGTGACGCTTCGCCGAAATGGGAATAAAAGCCGTTTTACAAGGCTTTTCCCGAGAACTTCGAGTTCTTAGTCGAGACCCAGGCTGGAGACCAGCTGGGCACGGCCATCGTGCAGGTGGTAGGACACGCCCGCGACTGCGGTCCGGCCTTCTTCGATAGCCAGCGCAATGATGCTGGACAAATCGACGAGGCGGTCGGTGGTCTGCTTGACGTGCTCGACGACGGTGCCGTTCACGTCGGTGATGCCCTTGCGCTCGGCGGCCTGGACCGATGGGGTGATGTGCTCAACGAGGTCGCGCACGAAGCCCTTGGGCATGTTGCCCGATTCCTTGACCTTGATGGCGCTGGTGACCGCACCGCAGGAGTTGTGCCCGAGGATTACGATCAATGGGACGTTGAGGATGTCGACGGCGAATTCCAGCGAACCGAGGCTAGCCGGGTCCAGGACGTGGCCCGCGGTACGCACCACGAACATGTCACCCAATCCCACGTCGAAAATGATCTCAGCGGCAAGCCGGGAATCCGAGCAGCCGAAGATGACAGCGAAGGGTTCCTGGCCGGAAATCAGCTTCTCGCGTCGTGCACTGTCCTGGTTAGGGTGCTGGGTATCGTCATTGACGAAACGGAAATTTCCTGCGCTGAGCTTTTCCCACGCCTCTTGAGGAGTCATGGATGGTTTTATTGATTCTGGGTGCATGACTCAGATTCTACGGGAATGTATTCGAATATCGAATATGTGACTGGCTATCCCCGTTAACGTGACTTAACCCAGTTCGCTGGCAACCTGCTCGGCAACAACGCTCAGCTGCTCGTCAGAGGTGTCGCTGGACAGCACCACGGTGGAGTCCTTGAACTCGGAGATCAGGTAGGTGCCCTGGTCCTTGGTGCGCACTTCCCACTGGGCTCCGCCGATGGTGCGGGTCTCGGTTGGCACCGCAGCATCGGTGATCAGGGCAATCCAGGTCGGGTTGGCTTCAGCGGCTTGGCGAACCCACACGAAGTCCTTGTTCTCGAAGACCAGTCCGCATTCCCAATAGGGGACGCCCTGTGCGGTATTAGCCTGCCAGCGGGCGAAGTTCGCGTATTCCTTCTCGCCCAATTCCGGGGCGAAGATCTCAAAGCCTGAAATCTTCTCCGTCTGTTCTGCGGTGGCCTGCAGGTTGACGTCGCTTTCAAACGCGTCGTCTTTGGGCGCAGGGTTGAGCATGAGCACCGGAATGAGGATGGCAATAGTGAAACCGATGGACAACACCATGCCCTTGAAGGTCTGGTTCGCGCGCTTGGCCTGCTTCTCGGTCAGCTGCGGCTTGAACGGCAGGTCCTCGAAGGTGGCGTTGGGATCGTCGAGGCTTCGACGAGCCGTGGCAGGCATCTGCGTACCGCTTGCCGCATTGGCGGCTGCCTGGGTGTTGTTCTCGGTGTTGTTCTCAGGTTCCACGCCTTCCATTCTCCCCGAAGATTCTGTGTAATTCGAACTGGAGTGCCCAATCGCACGTCCACCGATGATCAGGCGCGCCCGACACGAACTGTAAAGGGAAAACCCTAGGGGATAGAATGGCCTTGTTTGCATAGGCGCAATGACTACGACTCAGTGATGGGATCTTTCGTGACCGAAAAGAACAATTTTGCCCACCTTTCTCCGCGACTGTCGGTTTCCGACGCGGAGCCGGACCGCAACCTGGCACTGGAGCTGGTGCGCGCAACCGAAGCGGCAGCCATCGCTTCCTCGCCATGGGTTGGTTTCGGTGACAAGAACGCCGCAGACGGTGCCGCAGTCGACGCCATGCGCGGCCTGCTGTCCACCGTGAACTTCAATGGCGTTGTCGTGATTGGCGAAGGCGAAAAAGACGAAGCTCCGATGCTGTTCAACGGCGAACAGGTTGGTAATGGAACCGGCGCCGAGTGCGACGTCGCAGTTGACCCGATTGACGGAACCCGGCTCACCGCCCTGGGCCTGAACAACGCCCTGTCCGTGCTGGCTGTTGCCGACCGCGGTTCGATGTTCGACCCTTCGGCAGTGTTCTACATGGAGAAGCTGGTCACCGGGCCAGAGGCAGCCGAGCTTGTCGACCTCCGCCTGCCGGTGAAGCAGAACCTGCACCTGATCGCCAAGGCCAAGGGCAAGAAGATCAGCCAGGTGACTGTGACCATCCTTGACCGCCCGCGCCACGCCGGGTTGATCGAAGAGATCCGCGCGGCTGGTGCACGCACCAAGCTGATCATGGACGGCGACGTTGCCGGCGCCATTGCCGCAACCCGCGAAGGCACCGGCGTTGACGCGCTGATGGGCATCGGCGGCACCCCCGAGGGCATCGTGACTGCCTGCGCCATCAAGGCATTGGGCGGCGTGATCCAGGGCCGCCTGTGGCCAACCGACGACGATGAGAAGCAGAAGGCCATCGACGCCGGCCACGAGCTGGGCCGCGTGCTGACCACCAACGACTTGGTGACCTCGGACAACTGCTACTTCGCGGCGACCGGCATCACCGATGGCGATCTGCTGCGCGGGGTGCGCTACAAGAACAGCCGCATCCACACCCAGTCGATCGTGATGCGTGCCAAGTCCGGCACCATCCGCTTCGTCGATGGCGAGCACCACCAGGACAAGTGGGAAGCGTACACCCGCTAGCCGCTAGCTGCTTGCAAAACTGCGAGCCATGGACTTGAAACAAGTCCATGGCTCGCAGTTTTCGTTTGGGGCCTTGCGGCAGCGCGGCTAGTCGATCTGGGCGCTGGCAGCGAAGAGCTGGCCCGGCACGATGCCCTGCAGCGTGGCGGTGGCCGGTAGCTCGGCCGCGCTGAGGAACAGCGACTGCCCGCGGCTGATGTGGTGCTCGCCTTCGCGGGTGGCCACCAGGAATTCGCCGGCGGTGCACAGCAGGACGGCGGCACCGTGCAACTGCAGGTCGGCGGCCAGGCCAGGTTCGGTGGGATCGAGAACCTGCAGCTGGAACTCTTCGAAGTCCGGCTTGTACAGGCGGTCGTGGGTATCCAGTGCGACCGGCTCCAGCAGCGGGGCAGGGGAGGGCTGGGCGATGGTGACATCGAGCAGCTCGGGAACATCGATATGCTTGCTGGTCAGCCCGCCGCGCAGCACATTGTCCGAATTGGCCATGACTTCGATGCCCAGGCCGCGCAGGTAGGCGTGGACGTTGCCCGCACCCAGGCTGATGGCCTGGCCCGGTTCCAGGAAGATCAGGTTCAGCAGCAACGCCACCAGGACCCCTGGATCGCCCGGATAGATCTTGCTGATCGACACCAGTTCGGCGAAATGCACGTTGCGCTGCAGCTCGCCGCTGGCCGCCACTGCATCGCTGATCTGGCGTACCAGCTGGGAGATTTCGTCCCCGGCGGTCAGCACATGCTTGAAAATCGCGGCCAGCGGATCGCTGCCCTGCAGCAGACCGACGAGCTGGCTGACCGGGGCCTGGGCCGAGTCCGGCAGGTGCGCTGCCAGCAGCTGCAGGTCCTCGGCAATCTGCGCTGGCTGGCGGAACCCGGAGAGCGCCACGAAGTCGGTCAAGGCGAACAGCATTTCCGGCTTGTGGTTGTCATCGCGGTAGTTGCGGTCGGCGGCATCCAACGGCTTGCCCTGGGCATTTTCCTGGGCGAAGCGTTCCTGCGCCTGCTGCAGCGTCGGGTGCGTCTGGATCGACAGCGGCTGGGTCGCCGAGAGCACCTTGAACAGGTACGGCAGGCGTCCGAAGCGCTCGGCAACCGCCGAACCCAAAATGCGCTCCGGGTCCTGGGCGATGAAATCGTTGAGCGCGGTGCCGTCATCGGAGAGCCGGCTCGGGCACCCGGGGTGGGCGCCGAGCCACATTTCGGCCTGCGGGGTGATTTCCGCAGGAAGATCCAGCAGATCGGAAATCTGCGAAGCAGATCCCCAGTGGTAGTCCCTAATCGCGTTTTTCAACTCGAACACGTCTTTTGACCATAGCCTTTCAAGAGCGGTAAATGGGTCGCATGGCGGTCGGGGGGTCTTAACCGTTTACGGAACCGAGCATTCGTCGTTGTTTGCCGCGATCTCCGAGATCAACGTGCGGTAGCCAGCCATTTCCAGATTCACCAAGTATTCTTCGGTGATCGGGCTGCCATCGGGCTGGGTGAATTCCCGGTCCTCCTTGTTGGACAGCTTCGGAGCATTGTTCACGTCGGTGGTTTCCTCAGCCTCCTCGGAGGCCTCGGTGGTTTCTTCCGGAGCCGAGGACTTGGAGGAATCCTCGCTCTTCTCCGAATTGTCCTTCTTCTTGTCCTTCTTCGGCTCGTTCTGCTTCGCGATCAGCGACTGGATGCGCTCCTGCAGCTTGTCGAAGTCCGGGTAGGTGGAGAAGCTGCGTTCGAAGTCCGGGGCACCGAGGGTCAGCCGGGCCATTGGCTCCTTGGACACCTTTTCAGCCAGGGAGACGAAGGAACCGAGCTGGCCGGCAGGAATGTCTGTTTCCACCAGCTGCTCGCCGGCGGACATGATGGAGGTGAAATTGGTCAGGATCGTCTGCGGGGTGAACTGCTTGATGATTGCCTGCTGCAAGCACTGCTGGCGCTTGATGCGGTGGTAGTCATCGGTGAAGTCGCGCGAGCGGGCAAACCACAGGGCCTGCTTGCCGGTGAATTCATGGGTTCCCGGGGCGAACCAGTGGGTGCGCACGGTGCTGTTCTCGTAGTACTTGCCGTTGTACGGAACCCAGCCGCCGGAGTTGATGGTGACGCCGCCCAGGGCGTCGACGAACTGCTCGAAGCCGGCCATGTTGAGCATGACGTAGCCCTGGACCGGAAGGCCGGTGGTGCCTTCCAGCGCGTCCATGGCCGCCTGCGCGCCGACGTTCTTCACCGAGTCGGGGAACGCATCGGCATGCTCCATTTCGGCGTTGCGGTAGATGGAATTGAAAATGCATTCATCACCGCAGTTGTAGCCGTCTGGCCAGATCTTCTCCATGGGGGAGCCAGGGGCGAAGCGTGCGCTCTGGAAGTTGCGCGGCACCGAGATCAGCAGGCTCTTGCCGGTCTTGGCATCCACGGACAGCAACGCCGCAACGTCGGTGCGCACACCGTCGCGGTTGGCACCGGAGTCGGCACCGAACACCGCGATGTTGTAGCGGCCGTCGATGGGATCGAAGGCCGGGCCCTCGTCGAAAACTGCCTGAATCGTTTCGCGTCCGGTGTTCAGCATCGAGGCGCCGTAGACGAACAGGCCGCTGGTGGCCACCACGGCTGCCAGGGTGAAGACGGTGACGATGGCACGCATGCCCGGGGCCAGCAGCTTGGGCCGGATGATCACCAGGGTGTTGATGAACATGATCAGCCAGCCCAGCGCCAGCGTGCCGAGCACGATGATCAGGAACAGCTGGAAGTTCGGGTGGGCCGCCCAGCCGAGCAGGATCGAGCGGTCAATGAAGTACAGGGCAACCAGCGCCAGCACCGCCACCCAGCAGAGCATGGTGATGGACACCGCGATCCGTCCGAGCTTGCGATTTCCGGCAACCAGCTGGGCGCCGCCGGGGAAGAAGATGGTCAGCAGGACCAGGATCAGGGCACGCTTGCTGCGCTGCGGAGAGCTGATGGTCTCCGGCTGGCGCAACGGACTTGGTGCGCGGTGACTGGCAGAACCCATGTACTTTTGGACTTTCCCTAGGAGGCGAAATTCTCGTTGGCAACTTCATCGCGCAGAGCCGAGCCCTTGGCATGGGCCTGCTCGCGCAGCGAATCTGCAAACTGAAGCAACTTTACCTGTAACGATTCGGCTAGCTCATCGGTTCCCGCTGCGAGCATGCGCACGGCCAGCAGGCCGGCATTGCGTGCTCCGCCAATGGAAACAGTTGCTACGGGGACTCCTGCAGGCATCTGGACGATGGAGAGCAGGGAGTCCATTCCATCTAGTTTAGCCAGTGGAACTGGAACTCCGATCACTGGCAGCGGTGTAACGGCTGCGAGCATGCCGGGAAGATGCGCTGCGCCGCCTGCGCCGGCGATGATTGCGCGCAGCCCGCGTTCGTGGGCCTTCTTGCCGTAATCGATCATTTCCTCGGGCATGCGGTGCGCCGAAACGACATCCGCTTCAAAGGGGATGCCGAATTCGGCCAGCGCCTGCGCGGCCAGGCGCATCACCGGCCAATCGGAGTCAGAACCCATTACGAGGCCGACGAGTGGTGCTTGAGTCATCAGATATTTCCTTGCAGTGCTTCAGTAAGAGCCGCTGCCCGGCAGGCAGCGGCTCTTGATTAATATAAATGCTAGTTGGCGGTGCCGGCGCCGTCGCGGATCAGCGCGGCCACCTTGTTCGCCTGCGAACGAAGTTCATCTACGCTTTGCCCTGCGTTTGCCACGACGTTGACGTGGCCGATCTTGCGGCCCGGTCGCACGGACTTGCCGTAGGTGTGCACCTTGACTTCCGGGCCGGCGGCCAGCGCGGCCTGGAACGCGGAGTAGAGGTCCTGGTTGGCGCCGCCGAGGTAGTTCTTCATGACGGTCACACCCAGCTCGCGGGTTTCCCCCAGCGGCAGATCCAGCACTGCACGCAGGTGCTGCTCGAACTGGCTGGTGACCGAGCCGTTCATGGTCCAGTGCCCGGTATTGTGCGGGCGCATGGCCAATTCGTTGATCACGAACCCGGCGCCGACGCCCGGGGTTTCGAAGAGCTCGGCGGCCATGACGCCGGTGACGCCGAATTCCTCGGCGATGCGCAGGGCGGCTTCGGCAGCGGTGGCAGCGGTAGCCTCGTCGATGTCCTGGGCGGGCGCGATCACTTCGTCGCAGACCCCATCGACCTGGATGGTGTGGACCACCGGCCACGCCTTGGCCTCGCCCGAAGGGGTGCGGGCCACCAATGCGGACAGCTCCCGGGAGAAGTCAACCTTGTCTTCGGCCAGCAGCGGGCCGTTGGCGAACCAGTCGGCGGAATCCTTGGCATCCTGGATGCCGTCGAGCATGCGCACGCCCTTGCCGTCGTAGCCGCCACGCGGGGTCTTGAGCACAATGGGCCAGCCGGTCTGCTCGCCGAAGGCGATCAGCGCCTCGACGTCGTCGACTTTGGCCCAGGCAGGGTTGGGCAGGCCGAGGCGCTCGATGGCCTCGCGCATGACCAGCTTGTCCTGGGCATGGATCAGGGCTGCCGGACGCGGCTGGATGTTCACGCCCTCATTGATCAGGGTGGTCAGGAATTCATTGGGAACGTGCTCGTGGTCGAAGGTGACGACGTCCTTGCCCTTGGCGAATTCGCGCAGGGTATCGAGGTCCTTGTAATCGCCTACCGGTGCGTCGGGAACGCAGCGCGCAGCCGAAACATCCGGACCTTCGGCGAGAACATGCAGTTCAAAACCTAGGTTCAAGGCCTCGGGGGCCATCATTCGGGCCAGCTGCCCGCCACCAATCACACCAATTTTTGGAAAGCTCACGATTACAAGGGTAACGAAAGCGGCGTGGAGAATCGCATGCGCGATGTCTGATTACTCTCAGAAATCGGCCAATTTCCAGAAAGTGCCGATAAAATGGCAAGATCGCGCGCTTTTCCCAGTGCTGAGCGCGCCTTGTTACTGCTAGCCAGACGGGAACTTCATTCCCTGGAGGACAATTGCTCGAGCGCATCAAACTCAAAATAGCCGGACTCATCTCGCTGCTGTGGCGTGAGGTGGCGAAGTTCGGCGTGGTCGGTGGCGTTGCGTTCGTCATCGACTCGGGGATCTACGTCTGGCTCCTGCATGGTCCCATGAGCGATTCGCAGGTCAAGGCGAAGATCGTCGCTGGTGTCGTCGCCACGATGTTCTCCTGGGGTGCCAACCGCTACTGGACCTTCCGCCACCGCCGCCAGGCCAATGTGCTGCGCGAGCTGGTGATGTTCATCATCATGAATGCCATCGGCCTGGGCATTGCCGCGGCCTGCGTGTGGGTCACCAAATACTGGCTGGGCCTGACCGATCCGACCTCGGTGTTCATCGCAGGTTCGGTCGTCGGCTTGGTGCTCGGCACGATCTTCCGTTTCTTCGCCTACCGTTTCTGGGTCTTCGGCAAGGAGATGGACCAGGAAGAAGCATTTGCCCATGACCACGAAGTTCTGGGCAAGCACAAGGCCGATACCGCCACCGGACCAGCGGGTTCCGCGGGCCAGTGCGATACCGGCACCGTGCCGACGGTGGTTCGCTAGTCCTGAGGGGAATAGTCGAAGTTGATGCGTTCGCCGTCGCGCAGGCGCGCGGTCACTTCCACCCCATCTTCGACTAGCACAATTCCATCTCCTGCCGCCCACTGGCCGATGGCATAAGGCAGCAGGTCGAGCACAGGCAGCTGGGCACGCACGAGAATGGTCCCTTGGCTCTTCGCCTCGGTACCGAATAGCGTGGCAAGGCTGAGCGGGGCGCCGCCATTGGTTGCGATGGCTGTTGCATCACCAGCAACCGGCGAGGGATAGAACTGGTCCCCATAGGAACGCACGGAGGCATTGAAGTCTTCTGCGACCGGGCCGAGATCCGAGCCGAAGGACAGCGCGAGAGCTGCCGGGTTCACGGCGAGGATTTCACAGCTGCCGGGGATGCGCTCATCATTCGGCTGGGCGGTAACCCATAGCGTTGCCTGCTGGGCATCATCATGCTCGGCATCAACCAGCGTGGCGCCATGATGCAGGGCGGCCAGGGCCACAACCAGGGACTTCCAATGCGCTGGCAGGTCAAGCACCACGAGCGAGTCTTCTTCGAGGTCGAAAACCTCGCCCAGGAGATTGGCGCTTTTCGCGACCCAATTGTCGAATACCCGTCCGGAGAGCTCGATGCGTTCCCCGCTGGCGGAGTACCAGGTAAGCCACGGCGAGGCCGAAGCGCGCCGCGGCGCGAGGAGATTCTCCACAAAGGTTCCTGATTGCAGGATGTTGCTCATTGGGTGTCCTTAAATTTAATTACTGAGAATTCACCGAGAATTCAGCCAAGACGGGACATGCCCGTCTCATCTGCATCTTTTGACGGCGTGTTGTGCCGGGAGTTTCCTGAGAAGTCTTCTTAGAATGACCTCCCCACTTGACTCTAGCGGAGTTACACGGCTGTAATTAGATGGTGAGTCCGAGCAGGTTCATCACTTTTCGCTAGTTCGATGGAATAAATGCTGCCGGATGGATCGGGAGCAGTGATGGCCCGATCTTCTCAAACCAATCGAAAGGTCAACATCACCATGGCGAATCTGGAGCAGGGGTACTCCGAATTTTCGACCTCGGCTGTTGCATCGGCTCAATACGGGCTGGAGGACGCACCATCTGACTGGTTTGTCGATCCTCAAGCCGGTGAGTCCGCACGGGTTGCAGTTGCAGCCGATCTGGAGACCGCGGCCGACAACTTCTTGAAAGAACAGGACACGTTATCCGCCACCGAAGAAATCTCCTCGGTTGGATCCTGGGCGCCTGAGCTCGACGAAGATGACGAAGTGCGCGAAACCATCAAGGCAGTATGGCTTGGTGTTGGCGGAGAAGTTGACGAGGGCGAGCTGGGCTGGCAGGCCCGTGCCCTGTGCGCACAGACCGACCCCGAGGCATTCTTCCCTGAAAAGGGCGGCTCGACCCGCGACGCGAAACGTGTCTGCGGCGCATGTGTTGTCCGTTCGGAATGTCTAGAATATGCCTTGAGCAATGATGAGCGCTTCGGAATCTGGGGAGGGCTCTCAGAGCGTGAACGTCGCCGTCTACGGAAACGAGCAATCTAATTCGTCCGCCAATTCACGTCACCGCCATCGTTGCTTCGCACGATGGCGCTGACTTTTTACCACGCACTTTGGCCGCACTGCGCAACCAGTCGCGGCCTATCGAACGCTTTGTCGGAGTTGACGCATCGTCCTCCGACGCATCGCTAGAGGTCCTGCGGGCGAACTTGCCGTCGAACGCCGCCCTGCTGGTGGCCGATGAGGGGTCGTTGGGACTGTCGCTGGAAGTGGCGGTGTCGCAGCTGCCCGAAGCGCGTGCGGACCGCGACGAATGGCTGTGGATCATCCACGATGACTCCATGCCTGCTCCCGACGCGCTGGAACAGCTGACCCGCACCGTCGAGGCTTCCGAGTCCGTCTCCATTGCCGGATGCAAGCTGCTGGATATCGACAACCCCCGCCACCTGGTGGAGGTAGGCCTGAGCGTCGACCGCAAGGCCCAGCGCCTGACCATGATCGACATCGACGAAGTCGACCAGGGCCAATACGACGGACGCAGCGACTACTTCGCCGTGTCCTCCGCCGGCATGTTCATCCGCCGCGAGGTCTTCGAGCAGCTGGGCGGATTCGACCCGGCGATCCCGGGCCGCGGCGACGACGTGGACCTGTGCTGGCGCAACCGCCTGGCCGGGCACCGCGTGGTCGTGGTGCCCGGCGCCAAGATGTACCACCAGGTCGAAGTTGTCGACTCGCTGGCTGGTCCGCGCGAAGCCAAGCGCTCCGAGGTCTTCCAGCGCCTGAAGTTCGCTTCGCCAGCGGTGCTGCCCTTCTTGTGGATCGGGTTGCTGCTCGGCGGCATCGGCCACTTCCTCGTGGCCTTGCTGGCCAAGGATCCGGGCCACGGGTTCGGCCATTTGGGATCGGTGCTGCGCGGGCTGTTCTCCCCGGGCAAGCTGGCGGCATCACGCCGTAATGTCGCCCAGATCCGCGAGATCCCGCGCCGCCTGGTCCGCAAGCTGATGGTCTCCGGTGCCCAGGTGCGCGAGTACCGCCGCAATGTGAATACCGGACGCGCCGATGGCGAAGTCTATGGCGATGGCAGTGGTGCCGACGCCATGGTCGAACCCAGCGGCGACAACTTCTCCGACTTCGTTCGGATTGCCCGTCCGCCGCGCACCACCGCGGTGCTCTCGCTGATCCTGGCTCTGCTGCTCTCCGCGGCGGCCTCCCTGATCGCATGGCGCAGCCTGTTCGGCTCCACCGCACTGTCCGGCGGCGCGCTGCGCCCGCTGTCCAACAGCAGCCGGGAAATCGGCGCCAACGCCCTGTCCTGGTGGCAGAACATCACCACCGGCTTGAGCGCCCCGCCGGATAATTCCGACTTGCTGTTCTGGCTTTTCTCGCTGGTGACCTTCAACCATGCCAATGAAGCCTCCGTCTATCTCTTCTTCGCCGCGATGCCGCTGGCAGCACTCACCGCCTGGTGGGGGATTGGCGCGGTCAGCCGCTCGCGCGCGGTGCGGTTCCTTGCCGCGCTGATCTGGGCGCTGCTGCCGTCATTGATTTCTTCGCTGGCCTCCGGACGCATCGGCTCGGTGCTGATCCACATCTTGCTGCCGCTGTTCTTCCTGGCGATTATCCGCGCCATGAACGCCCATGTGGCGATCGAGGGCGCGAAGCCGAAGACCGCGAAGCAGCAGTCGGTTTCCGCATGGACCGCCTCGGCCAGCGCCGCATTGCTGCTCTGGGTGATCTCCGCCGGCTCCGTCTCCTTCTTCCTGACCGCGAGCATCCTGGTCTACGTGCTGGCCATCTTCTCGGTGCGCCGCGCCCGCAGCCTGTGGTGGATCCCGCTGCCTGCGATCGTGTGGAACCTTCCGCTGCTGTTCGCCGGCCTGGGCGATGCGCGGCTGCTGTTCACTGAGCCCGGCGCCGCGAATGCGTTCACGCCGGCTGCCCCGTGGCAGATGCTGCTGGGCTTCCCGGAAGCCTTCAACGCCAACGCCTCGCTGGTGGGCTGGGACTTCCTGCCTGCCGGACCGTGGGCCCTGGTCGCAGCCCTGCTGGTCGGTGCCCCGATCCTCGCGCTGGCGGTCTTCGGAACCTTGAGTTCTTCGTTCAGTCACAGCGCCAGCATGCGCCGCAACTCCCGCCGCCTGCTGTGGGGCGCGGTGCTGTCGCTGGCAGCGGGCTGGGCCGTCGGCTTTGTGCCCTTCACCCTGGACTCGCATACCGCGGTGAGCGCCTACACCGGCCCGTACGTTTCCTTCGCCATGTTCGCGCTGCTGGCAGCTGCCGCCAACGCGTTGGCCGCCCTGCGCCACGAGGACCAGCAGCGCTCAATGCGTGCCGCCGGTTCACGTCCGGCGATGAGCCTGATGGCCGCTTTCAGCGTGCTTGCCGTGCTGGCCTCGGGCTGCGTGCTGCTCGGCGCCCAGCTAAATCCGGCAGCCGAATCCGAAACGCTGACCGCGATGAACTCGGCCCAGCAGGTCCACGGCTCGCAGCCGCGCACCCTGCCGGCAACCGCAGCCGATGCAGGCCGCTCCGAGTTCCAGAAGCGCACCTTGGTGCTCAGCCCGCGGTCCTCCGGCGAGATTGACAGCCAGCTGGTGTCGGGTTCCGGCGAGACGCTGGACAGCATCAGCCGCTACTCGCAGGTCAAGCAGCTGGCCGGTCCGCTGCTGGAGCCTGAGCGCAATGAAGATTCCGCCACCGCAAAGGTCCAGAGCAATGCCGTAGCGATGCTGCTGTCCGAATCTGCGTTGGACTCGCGCGAGTCCTTGCGCGACTTGGGCGTGGGCTTCGTGGTGCTGAACGAAACCGGCGAATCCGTCCCGGCGACCGTACGCACCTTGGATGCGGCAACGGGGTTGGCGTCGGTTGGCCAGACCGACAGCGGCTGGCTGTGGCGCGTGGACTACGAAGCCGATGACGAGCGGCAAAGCGCCGGCTTTGCCCGGATCGTCTCCGCCGATGGAGACGTGACCGTCCTGCCGACCCAGCGTGGCAAGATCACCAATCTCCAGATCCCGGCCGCGGATTCCGAGCGCACGCTGGTCCTGGCTACCGCGTCGGATCCGAAGCTGCGCGCCAGCGTCGATGGCGAATCCCTGCGTTCGGTGGCCTATCCCGAGGATTCGGAAACCCGTTGGGCCCAGGCCTACGAGCTTCCTGCCGAGGGCGGCAAGCTGACCTTGTCGCACAAGGACTCCATGGCCATTCCGGTGCTGCTGCTCAGTGCAGTAGTCCTGCTGATCACGGTGCTACTGGCCATCCCAGTGCCAAGTTCGCGCCGATTGGCCAACTACCGGAACATCGAATACCGCTTCCGTGAACCACGCGGCGAGAATGAAGAACTTGCCGATGGTTCGGCAGTTCTGGCCGCGGCCGAAGTCCAGAGCCCGGCAACGGCCACCGGAACGATGCCGTTGAGCCGCCGAGAGGCACGCGAACGCGCCAGCGAGATTCGTGAGAACTTGACCCCGAAGCTCAGCGACCGGATTTCGGATGCTGATGCCGAGCAGGAGAAGAAGTAGTGAGCGACGAGAAGAACGTGGACTCAGCGGACTCTGCTGACCAGCCAACTGCACAGACCCCGGCCCCGAAGCCGGCCTCGGCACAGCCAGAAGCCAAGGACGCCACCCCGGTGTCGGCGACGCTCTCGCGTGCCGAAGCCAAGGCCGCCAAGGCCAGGGCCAAGGTCGATGCCAAGCTGGAGAAGGCCCGCGCCAAGGAAGCCCAAGCCCGAGCCAAGGCCGAGGCGAAGGAAGCGGCGAAGGCCGCGAAGGCTGAGCCCAAGGCGGTTAAGCAGGAAGATCCAAAGGCAGAACAGCTGTCCGAGTCGAAATCCGGAGCAAAGGACAGCAAGGTAACCTCGCCTGCTGCGGTTCCGGCCGATGAGCAGGCTGAAGGCAAGCGCGCAGCACAGGAACAGGCACCCACGCCTGAACCAGTGCAGGATAGTTCAGCCCAGGCCGAGGCTGCGACCGCCAAGCCTGCAACGGCTGGTGAATCCGCAGCCGGCAAGACCGATGCAGCCGCCAAGTCAGAACCGGCTGCCAAGCCGGATCACGTCGCCAAGGCGGAGCCTGCCAAGGAGGAGGGCGCAACGGCAGTAGCCGGCAATGCCGATTCTGCACCTGCGCGCGAGGCTGAGCCGAAGACCTCCTCCGCCCAGGATTCAGAAGCTGGTGCCGCCGCGGCAGCCGTTGCTGCCGCGGGGAAGGCCAAAGCCGGCGATTCACAGTCCGGAGAAGAAGCCGCGACGGCACAAGCACCGGAAGATCCGAGAGCCGCAAAGCGCCGCCAGAAGTTGGAGAAGGTCCGCGCACGGAAAGCCGCGAAAGCTGCCCCTGCGGCTGCCAGCACGGCTGCTCATCCGGCAGCCGAGCCGGAGGCGGAGCCTGCAGACGGCAAGGTCGCCGAGCGCCGCCACAAGCTGGACAAGGCCCGAGCCGCGGCTTCCAAGGATGCGGTGTCCGCGCCGGTGCGGAAGAAAACCGGCGCGGTACTGCTCAGCCTGGTTGCCGTGGTGGCCGCCGGAGCCGTAGTGGGCGCCGGATCGATTTTTGCCCCGGCACCGGCCGTGAAGTCGTTGCCGGCTGCCGTGACGAACCTGCCTGCTGGCGACTCCAGCAGCGTTTGCCCGGGAACCCCGCAGCTGCTCAAGGGCGTGGAAGGCACCGACGCGCAGTTCGCTCCCGGCGCCAAGGACGTTTCCAGCAACCTGCGCAGCATTGCCGTGTCGGATCTGGCCAAGCGCATTCCCGGCTCATCCTTCACCAAGCTTGATGGCAGCGATGCGCGTCAGCTGACCGAGCGCATCGCCGAGGATGAAGCTGCCGAGGCCCGTGGCGCCGATGAGGAGGGGCTGACCGGGCGCGCCAGCAAGATCTCAACTGCCAACGATATCGATGACACCCAGGTCTACACGTTGCAGCCGCTGGGCCAACTCGCTTCGAAGGGCAGCGCCCTGCGCAGCTACCAGGCCAAGGACGGCGACCTCGCCGGGCTTGCCGCCGCAACATGCCAGGCTCCGGCGTCCAGCTGGCGCTTCACCGGCCTGCAGACCAGCACCGGATCCACCAGCGTGATGCATTTGGCCAACCCAACGCACACCACGGCCCAGGTGTCCCTGCGTCTGCGCGGCCCGGACGGCCTGATCGACACCTCCACGCTGCAGAACATTGTCCTGGCAGCGGGGGAGAGCCGGGCGATCGTGCTCGGCGGCTATGCGCAGGACTTGAATTCCATTTCGGCCGAGGTCACCAGCCTCGGCGGCAAGATCACCGCCTCGGTCCAGCAGGCCGCCTTGCGCGGCTTGACCCCATCGGGTGTTGAACTGGTCGGCGCGAACGCGACGGCTTCCAACAGCCAGGTGATTCCGGGCGTGTGGATCGAGAGCAAGGAGAATGTTTCCAAGCTCAGCAAGGACGACAAGTCCCTGGTTCCGCAGCTGCATGTCTCGGCCACCGGTTCCTCGGGCGCCGGGTTCAAGGTGAAGGTCCTGGGGGCTGACGGTGAAGTTGCTGCCAGCTTCGACGAGAACCTTGCAGTTGATTCGGACGCCACGAAGGTCGTGAACCTGAACCAGTTGGCTGGCGGGTACTACACGGTAGTCGTTGAATCCGATGCCCCGGTCACCGCAGCGGTGAAGATGGTCCGCGGCGCTGATCCCAAGGATTCCTCGGACACTGCGTGGGCGGCCAGCTCCAATGTGCTCGCCGGGACGCAAGCCATGCCGCTGTCGGCTAACGGCACCGGCAAATTCGCCATCGCCGCCGTCGCGGCGGACTCGGCGGTGGAAGCAGTGGTCGTCAACAAGGACGGCAAGCTGGAGGACCCAGAGAAGCTGCAGATCAAGGCCGGCCAAAGCATTGTCTTTGATCCGAAGTCGGTCTCCGATGACGCCCAGGCAGTCATCTTCTCGACGGATGCCAACGCCTACCTGGCCCAGCTGGTGCTCGGTTCCGACCGTTCCATCGCCTGGGCTGCCATGCCGCAGGCGAATGCCGGACGCGACGGCATTGTGGTGAACATCGGCGGCTAGGAACGCGCCATTAAGGAACTGGAACTTTGACGACTCCCTTCGCGTGGCTGGCGCAGCGGATCAGGCTGGAGCGGCGCTCGCTCAAGGCGGCCTCGCTCTCGGCGATGATCGCGGCAATCCTGATTATCGTCGGCGGCGGTGTCGTGCGCGTCACCGGTTCCGGGCTGGGTTGCCCGGACTGGCCAACCTGCACCGGCGGTTCCATCGCCCCAACCGCTGAAATGGGAATTCACGCGACCATCGAGTTCCTGAATCGGCTGCTCACCTTTGTGCTGTGCGCGGCCGTCGGCTGGGTCATCATTGCCGCCCGCCTGCAACGCGAGCCGGTTCCGGGCATCACCCGATGGGCATGGTTCCAATTCTGGCTTGTCGTGCTCAATGCGGTCATCGGCGGAATCACCGTTTGGGTGAAGCTGAACCCCTATGTCGTGGCCGCGCATTTCCTGGCCGCAACCTTGCTGCTCACCGCCGCGGCGGCAACTTGGGACAAGGTCCAAAATCTGGGCTTTGCCAGCGAGGCGGCCAGCACCGATTCGCTCAAGTCGATGGGAACCTGGCTCGTGGCGATCAGCGCCCTGCTGGTCATCATCGGCACCGGGGTGACCGGATCAGGCCCGCATGCAGGGGACTCGGCCGAGGTCCCGCGGATGGGCTTCGACTGGCTGCAGATCACCATCGTGCATGCCGCCGCAGCTGTCGGCGCGCTGGTTGTTGCCCTGGTGCTGTGGCATCAGGCAAGACAGCAGCAAGTTCCGGTTGTGGCGCACAAGGCCAAGCTGTTCATCTGGGTATTGGCCGGGCAGGGGCTGATCGGGGTGGTCCAGGCAGTGACCAGCTTGCCAGAGCTGCTGGTGGTGGCCCACTTGGTAGGTTCTGCGCTGGTCTGGATCGGCGCCGTGCGCGTTGGCTTGGCCTCCCATGCAACGGCACGTGGCATCCAGCCCCAAAACAGCTAGGGAAATGTCCGCTTAGAAGTCAGGATCCTCAGGGAAATACATGGGATCGACTTCCGAGATCGGCTTCATCCAGAGCTGTGCGACCTCATGCACCACGCACTGGTGGACCAGGTCCAGGAGTTCGCCGGCGTTCTCCGCAATCTGCTCGATGGGCAACCGGTAAATGACGATGCGCGCTGGCCGGCCGGGCGCAGCCGGCTTGGAGGATGCCAGCGGCACCCGCTCGCCCAGCGCGGCAGCCTGTTCCAGCAACTTTCCGCTGGGCACCGGATCGATCAGGAAATCTATCTTCTCGATTTCTCCGGGCCAGCGTTGCGACAGCCGTTGCGCGCTGGCCATCACCGCATCATCGAATCTTTCCGGGCGCGAACGGTAGGCGGGAAGATGCATGGGCATCAGCGGGCCACGCCGCCCGCGTCCGTGGCGGCCGCGCCGCGGACCGCTGGGACGATCAGGCAACTTGGAGCTCATTGATTCAGCCTAGCGCGTCGGGCGCTGTGCCGATGCCCATAAGCCCGCAATTGGGCGAAGATCCCAAAGATGTGCTGCCCGGCGAAGTAGAATGGGAAGCGTGGAAGGTCTTCGTCTTTGTTCTCGCCCTGCCTGCCGTGAAGCGGCCCGCGCTACTCTCACCTACGTATACGCAGATTCAACTGCCGTTCTTGGACCTTTGGCGACATACCCCGAACCGCATTGCTATGACCTGTGTGCCCAGCATGCCAACCGCCTGACGGTTCCCAGCGGCTGGAACCTGATCCGTGGAGCCATCCCGGACGTGCTGGAACCGGAGGACGAACTGAACGCCTTGGTGAATGCCGTCCGCGATCGGGAACCGAAGGTTCGCCAACCACGCCACGCATCGAATTCGCCCATTGATTCGGTCCGTACCCGCGAAACCAGTGCCCAGCGCTTCGACTCCCGGGTCCGCTTAGCTGTTCTTCCGGCCGCCGACGAAGAATCCTAGACCACTTCTCCACGAATTCTTGAAGCTGCCTCCGTTCGTTGGCGGCATTTGCCCCCACGGCTTTGTGTCCTAGCTGAAACCCGTTTTTGGTGTGGTAATCCGCCGGATGACTGGGCCCGCTGGATATGCTAAAGGCGCATGGGCCGTGTTCGGCCCATGATGCGACCCTAAAACAGCACACCATCGCGCGAATTGCAGGAGGACTCCTCATGGCTGAGGCGGCGAAGAACCCCACTGGAGGGCAAGGATCTACGGGCCAGCCGGCACCGGCTGCCACTGGCAACGTGCCAAGCCCACAGGCCAGCCTGAGCCAAAAAGCTGAAGAGCTCACTGCGCGCCTGGAACAGCACAAGAACCAGGCCCAAGCCGACGCCGTTGCCCAACGGGAAAAGGCTCGCAAGGAGGCTATCCGCCGCGCGATGTCAGGCAAGACCGAAGCCGATGCCAAGAACCCTGCTCCAGCACCAGCGGACAAGACGCAGCCTGCCCCGGTAAAGCCAGCCGCAGCCAAGGCCCCGTCAGCCAAGCCAGCCGCCGCACCTGCAGCCAAGCCAGCTGCGGCCAAGCCAGCCGCCGCACCTGCAGCCAAGCCAGCTGCGGCCAAGCCAGCTGCCGCCAAGCCAGCCGCCGCGGAGCCTGCAGCCAAGGCTCCAGCTGCCGCCAAGCCGGCCGCCGCGAAGCCTGCAGCCAAGGCTCCAGCTGCCGCCAAGCCAGCCGCCGCGAAGCCTGCAGCCAAGGCTCCAGCTGCCAAGCCGGCAGCCAAAGAGCCAGTGGAAGATGTCATCCGTGCCATCAAGCTGCCGCACGAAATCGAAGCCGAGAAGCGTGCGCAGAGCGAAGCCAAGGCAACAGCCGGAAAGACCGCAGAGCCGCAAGCCGACGAGAAGACATCCACCGCGCAAAGCGTGCCGCCGGTGTCCGCCGCTCCGAAGACCGGATCCCTGCCGACAACCAAGGCAGCCGTCGCCCAAGCGCGCAATCGCGTCTTCGGCAGCTACGCCCCAGAGCCAGAACCCTCCGAAGCGGCGATGAAGCGTCGGGTTGCACGTGAACGGGCGCTGAACTCGAAGCCTGCCCTCGGGCGCACGGCGCAGGTGATTGTGGCGCTGGTCTTCCCGTTGCTGACCCTGATTGCCGCGATCCGCTTGGTCGCCACACCGGCGTTCCTTGCCCTGTCCTACGGCCGCCCTGGATTCCCTAGCGATTCCTTCGGCTTCACCGATGCCGAGCGCCTGACCTACGGCAGCTACGGGGTGGACTACCTGAACAACTTCGCCGAACCGGAATACCTGTCCGGGCTGAAGCTTTCCACCGGTTCAAGCATGTTCACCGAGGGGGAGGTCCAGCACATGGTGGACGTGAAGAACCTCATCGGGTTCGCCTACATCCTCGGAGCGGTGCTCGCGGTCATCTTGATTATCGGGATCTGGTATCTGGCCAAGCGCTATGCAGGCGGCGTACGCCGTGCGTTGTTCTCCGGAGCCATCTTGGCCTTGGTCGGCATTGCAGCCTTGGCAGTCTTTGCGATCATGGGATGGGATAACTTCTTCACCCAGTTCCACGCGTTGTTCTTCTCAGACGGCACCTGGACCTTCAACGTCAGCGATACGCTGATCCGCCTGTACCCGGAGCAGTTCTGGCTCGATAGCGCGATCGCCATTGCCGTGCTGGTGCTGGCCACCATCATCGCCGTGATCATCAGCTGCTGGCCTACCGGGCGCCGTCGCGAGGCAGCCAGGCTGCGCCAGGAGGCCCGCGCCTTCGGCATTGGCAACTAGCCGGCACAGGCCATAAACAGCAGGGGAGCAGTTCACCATGAACTGCTCCCCTTGGCTATTCCCAGCGAGAATTATTTGCGGTAGAGGGCGTCCACCCGATCTTCGAATTCCTCGAGAACGCTCTGGCGCTTGAGCTTCAGCGAGTTCGTCAGGTGCCCCGAAGCTTCGGTGAATTCCTCATCCAGCACCACGAACTTGCGAATGGACTCGGCCTTGGAAACGGTCAAATTGGCGGTATCCACGTAGCCTTGGACCTCGGCGATCACCGCAGGATCAACTGCCGCCTCAGCCAGGGTCATTGCCCCAAGGCCCTTGGCCTTGGCCCACACTGCCAACTCTTCGGGATCGAGCGTCATCATGGCCGTGATGAATGGGCGCTGTTCGCCGGCCAGCACGCACTGGGCCACGATGCGTCCGGCGCGGACCATCTCTTCCAGCGGGCCTGGCGAGACATTCTTGCCCCCGGCGGTGACGATCAGTTCCTTCTTGCGACCGGTCACCTGCAGGAATCCGCCATCATCCAGGACACCGGTATCGCCGGTCTTGAAATAGCCGGCTTCGTCGAAAACCTCGGCCGTGGCTACAGGGTTGTTGTGGTAGCTGGCGAAAACTCCGATCCCCTTGACCAGGATTTCACCGTCATCCGCGATCTTGATGGAGGTGCCGGGAATCGGACGGCCCACGGTGCCCACGCGGTTTCGCGATGCCTGATTCACCGTGGCCGGTGCGGTGGTTTCGGTCAGGCCGTAGCCCTCCAGCAGCTGGATGCCGGCGCCGCGGAAGAAGTGCGCCAGATCCGGATTCAGCGCACTGGCTCCGGAGATCGCGTAACCGCACTGGCCGCCGAAAACCGCCTGCAACTTCGGGTAGAGCACCTTGCTGAAGATGGCATGGCGGGCACGCAAGCCCAACGGCATGCGCGCCTTGAGGCCACGCGACCGCGCATCACGGATCTTGGAGACCTCGATGGCCGCCTGCTCGGCTTTGAGGAAGAGGTCAGCCTTGCCGCCGCGTTCAGCTGTGGCAAGGGCGCTGGTGCGGATCTTCTCGAAGACGCGCGGCACGGCCAGCAGGAAGCCGGGCTTGACCGCGGACATGTCCTCGACCAGGTTGGCCATCGAGCTGGAGTGCGCAATCACCGATCCGCCGTGGATGCAGGTTTGCTGGACGGCACGAGCCAATACGTGGGCCAGCGGAAGGAACATCAGCGTCCGGCGTTCTTCACCGAGCACTTCGAGCATGTTTCCGGCCAGGTTGTGCGCCACCATGGCGAAGTTCGAATGGGTCATATTGCAACCCTTGGGGCGTCCGGTAGTGCCCGAGGTGTAGACCATCGTGGCCACATCCTTGAGGGCCATGGATGCGCGGCGTGACTCGATCAGCTGCTCGTCGATCTGATCGGCCGGAACCATCAGCTGGTGCAGACCGGCGGAGGGGATGAGCGTCGTATCGTCCGCGTCGGAGCCCACGAAGATATGGGTGCGCACCGGTTCGCCGAGCTGAGCCGCCGCCTGGCGGACGGTAGCGCGCAGCTCATGGTTTTCGGCGAACACCACGCGCGCACCGGAGTCGCGCAGGATCCATTCGACCTGGAAAGCGCTGGAGGTTTCGTAGATTGGCACCGACACGCCGCCGGCGAACCACACGGCTTCCTCGGCCAAGGCCCACTCGTAGCGGGTGCGGGAAATAATGGCGACCTTGTCGCCGGGCTGCAATCCATCATTGATCAGCACCATTGCCAGGCGCTTGACGTCGATGAGGAAATCACCGGCGCTGAGATCATGCCAGGTGCCGTCTCGCTGCACGCTGAACAGCGGGCGTTGTGCGCCGCGTGCTACGCGATCAAGGAGCAGGTTCGTCGTGTTGACCTCTGGTGCCAGATCAGTCAGCAGCTCGACGGTCACTTCTTGCATTGAGGAACTATCCTTTGGAAATCGATGGTCGTCTTAGTGGCCTATTTCATGGAAACAGGTGGCCAAGCCACGGGCGGCCTAGCCCCAGCTGGGGAGCCACACGTGCAAGCGCCAGTAGTCATCCGCGATCATTTCCCCACTCCAGATCGGCCAGAAAAAGGCCGATGTGACTAGGAGCAGCGCCATGAATGCGGTGACCGCGATGACGCGTGACCGGTACACGGCACCGGAATTCGGATGGCGTGGAATGAACCTGCCAATCATATACGTCAATGCGAGCACCATGAACGGGACCAGCGGCAGGGTATAGAAGAAGAACATGGTGCGTTCCGGGTACATCAGCCACGGCAGGAACCCGGCCGCCACCGAGGAAAGGATCGCTCCGGCGCGCCAGTCCCGGGCGCCGATCCACCAGAGAATCAGCAGGAACATGCTGATGGTGCAGGCCCACCACATCAGTGGATTGGGAAGGTCGGTGATGACCTCGGTGCAGCGGTCCAGCTCGCAGCCGTTGACGCCCTTGTCGTAGCCTTCGAAGTAGAACAGCACGGGACGTCCAGCGAAGGGCCACGTCCACGGCGAGGACTGCCAGCCGTGCTCGGAATTCAGCCCGGTATGGAATTCGTAGCCGGCCTGGTGATAGTGCCACAAGGAACGCAGTGGAGCTGGCAGCCAGCTGATGCCTTCGCCGGGGTTCTCCACGGCCCACTGGCGGTAGCGTCCGCCCTGGGTAACCAGCCATCCGGTCCAGGTGGACAAATAGGTCAGCAGCACCAGCGGCATCATGGTGAAGAAGGAATACACGCCGTCGCGGATGAATGCCGCCGATTGCCACTTGTGGATTCCTGCGGTGCGCCGCGCGCCGAAATCCCAGAGCACTGCCATCAGGCAGAAGACTGCCACGAAGGACAGCGCCGACCACTTGATGCCAACGGCACCGCCGAGCATGATTGCGGCGATCAGCCGCCAAGGACGCCACCAGAGCATGGGGCCATGCATGAGCAGGAAATCATCGGGGCGATTGCCCTCGGGCACCGAGAGCTTCCGCGCCAGCGCGGTTCTGCCATGGATCCGGTCCTTGAGCAAGGCATAGAACGCTGCAAGCACGAAGAACATCAAGAAGATGTCCAGCAATGCGGTGCGCGACATGACAATTGAATGCCCGTCGATGGCCATGAGCAACCCGGCGATGCCGGCCAGGAGGTGGGAACCGAAGAGCAGGCGGGCGCACAGGGTGACGAGCAGAACCGAAAGGGTGCCGATCAGGGCCGTGGAAAAACGCCAGCCGAAGCCGTTGAAGTCGCCGAACAGGAGCATTCCCACGCCGATCATCCACTTGCCCAGCGGCGGGTGGACGACAAAGGAAGATTCATTTTCCAATTGCGGATTGCCTGCGATGAACTGCTCGTCGCTGTCGTCGGCCCATTCGCGCTCATAGCCGCTTTGCAGCATCGCGAAAGCATCCTTGACGTAATAGGTTTCGTCGAAGATCAGCAGGTGCGGGTGGGCGAGATTGACCATGCGCAGCAGGCCGGCAATGGCTGTCACGACGAGCGGAACAATCCACATCAGCGGACCGCCAGGGGCCACCACAGGCAGGAGCCGCTGTTTCAGGCTCTCGAAAGTGAAGGCCTGTCGCGCCGAGCGTACGTGGCCGGTGTCCGGAGTGTCTAAAGCCGAGGTGCCCATCACCAGTTCATGCTACCGGTGGAAAGTCCAGAAAGTGGGCTTTTCCTGCGTCGCGTAGGGTTGTGAACGTGCAGAACTCAGATAATGAGGGCGTAATCGTCCTGGGCGCCACCCCGATTGGCAACTTGTCCGATGCTTCCCCGCGTCTGCGGGAGATCATGGCCAGCGCCGATATCATCGCCGCCGAGGACACCAGAAACTTCCACCACCTCGCCCATGCCTTGGGCATCAAGATCACCGCGAAGGTGATGAGCCTGCATGAGCACAACGAGGCGCACAAGCGCTCCGAGGTGATTGAACTGGCCGCCGAGGGCGCCACCGTGCTGGTGGTTTCCGACGCCGGCATGCCGGCGGTCTCGGACCCCGGGTACCCATTGGTGGCAGCCGCCCTGAGCGCTGGCATCCGGGTCACCGCGGTACCTGGGCCTTCGGCGGTGCTCACCGCGCTGGCCCTGTCCGGATTGCCCACCGGCCGCTTCACCTTCGAAGGCTTCCTGCCGCGCAAGGCAGGCGAACGCCGCAAGCGCTTGGATTCCCTGCTCGCCGAGGACCGCACCATGGTGTTCTTCGAAGCTCCGCACCGGCTCAACGATTTCCTTGACGCTGCCATCGAAGCGTTCGGACCGGACCGCCAGGCGGCCGTGGCCCGCGAGCTGACCAAGAAGTTCGAGGAAGTCCGCCGGGATTCGCTGGCGGGACTGCGCGCCTGGGCGGAAGACGGCGTCCGCGGAGAAATTGTCGTGGTCATCCACGGAGCCCCGGAAGCCGAGGCCGCCTCCATCGAGGACCTGCTGCCCAAGGTTGCAGCACTGGTTGAGGAAGGCATGCGGATGAAGCAGGCCGTGGCCGAAGTGGCAGAAAAATCCGGCGTGAAGAAACGCGAGCTCTACGAGGCGGTCCTGGCAGCACGTCACGAAGCGGAAAAATAGCCGTGACCGCATAGGCTAAATGCACAATGAATGCTCGCTTCCATGGTGCAGACGGAGATTTACAGCTGCCATCTGCCCGGAATAGCGTAGACATCAAAGACGATCAGTTTTCATTATTTTCTATCAGGAGATGCTCGTATGTCGATTACTGCCCAGCGCGAAGCAGAGCTGCTCGCCAAGGTTCCAACCGGCCTGTTGATCAATGGCGAATGGAGAGATGCCTCTGACGGAGGCACCTTCGACGTGCTTGACCCGGCTACCGGCGAGAAGCTGCTGACCCTGGCCAGTGCTACGAGCGAAGACGCCATGGCAGCCCTGGATGCGGCCGACGCTGTCCAGGCCGAATGGGCGCTGACCGCACCACGCGAACGTGCAGAGATCCTGCGCCGCGCTTTCGACCTGGTCACCGAGCGCAAGGACGACTTCGCGCTGCTGATGAGCCTGGAAATGGGCAAGCCGCTGGCCGAGGCCTACGGCGAAGTGACCTACGGTGCCGAATTCCTGCGCTGGTTCTCCGAGGAAACCGTACGCCACTACGGCCGCTACATCACCACCCCAGAGGGCAAGAACAAGGTTCTGGTCCAGCACAAGCCGGTTGGCCCCTGCCTGCTGATCACCCCATGGAACTTCCCGCTGGCCATGGCTACCCGCAAGGTCGGACCGGCAGTAGCAGCAGGCTGCACCATGGTGCTCAAGCCAGCCAAGCTGACCCCGCTGACCTCCCAGCTGTTCGCTGCCACAATGATGGAAGCAGGACTTCCAGCAGGCGTGCTGAACGTGGTTTCCGGCGCCTCGGCCTCGAAGATCTCCGGCCCGCTGATGGCCGATGACCGCCTGCGCAAGGTATCCTTCACCGGCTCGACCCCAGTGGGCAAGCAGCTGATGAAGGACGCGGCTGACAAGGTCCTGCGCACCTCAATGGAACTGGGCGGCAACGCTCCATTCATCGTCTTCGAGGATGCCGATCTGGATGCCGCTGTCGAGGGCGCCATGGCCGCCAAGATGCGCAACATGGGCGAAGCCTGCACCGCAGCCAACCGCTTCCTGGTCCACGAGGATGTTGCCGAGGAATTCACCGCAAAGTTCGCCGCGGCGATGAAGGCGCTGAAGCCAGGACGCGGCACCGAAGCCGACACCACCGTAGGCCCGCTGGTCGAGGAAAAGGCCCGCGACGAGGTCCACTCGCTGGTCGAGGCCGCCGTGGCCGCCGGCGCGACCGCCGTCACCGGCGGTGCCCCAGTTGAGGGCCCGGGCTACTTCTACCAGCCAACCGTGCTGGCCAATGTCGCCAACGACGCCAAGATCCTGACCCAGGAAATCTTCGGCCCAGTGGCGCCAGTGACCACCTTCAAGGACGAGGCCCAGGCAATCAAGCTGGCCAACTCCACCGAATACGGTCTGGCTTCCTACATCTACTCGCAGGACCTGAACCGCATGTTCCGCGTTTCCGAGCAGATCGAATTCGGCCTGGTCGGGTTCAATGCTGGCGTGATCTCCAACGCCGCGGCGCCATTCGGCGGCGTGAAGCAGTCGGGCCTGGGCCGCGAAGGCGGCGCCGAAGGCCTGGAGGAATACACCACCGTGCAGTACATCGGCATTGCCGATCCATACGCAGCCAAGAAGTAGATTCTCCAGCTCCTGCCAAAGCCCAACCGGAACGTTCCGGTTGGGCTTTGGCCGTTAGGACCCGGGTGCTACAGCTGGATTCGACGGGAGCTGCGCGTGCGGGCAGGACGCGGGTGCACCGAAGCAGGGAACAAGAACGCCGAGATTCGCTGCAACACCGTCAGCTCGCCACGCAAATTGGCTTGGACCGCATGCAAGGCATCCAGCAACCTGGCGGCATCATCAGCGCCCAGATGCCGGTTGGCGTAGAAGCTTTCCTGGATGACAGTTTTCAAGGACTGCAATTCCCTGGCGATCTGGGGGTGGTCTTCGCCCAGCCGGGTGGTGTAGTCGCCGGCTGACTCGTGGTTGCCGGCTGGTTCCCGGTAATCGGCCCCGATGGCCTGCAGCTCGGCCAGCAGCGCTGGCGCGGCGTCATCCCCGCCTTGGCGCACGCGTCCCAGCCTTTCTTCGCGGAGGCGATGGCGACGCCACGGGGCAATCCCCAGCGCCACGGCGGCCAGCAGCACGATGGTCGGCACCAGCCACGCAGCCTGCGCGCCTTGTTCCACGGGCTCTGCGGGCTGCGCCTGGGCGGAAGGGCTGTCACTGGCAGGCAGGCTAGGGTTGCTGCGCTCAGTGGGGACATCCGGTGCCGTGCTTTCCTGCGGGGCCGCGGTGCGCGTTGGTTCCGGCGCGTAGCTCGGGGCATAGCCACGCCCAGGTGTGGGTTCGAAGGGAATCCAGCCCAGCCCGTTCAGATACAGTTCTGGCCAAGCGTGGGACTGCTTTCCGCTGACGGTGTAGCCGGTGAGCTCGGTACCTTCTGCCAGACGGCGTTCCGGCGTGCTCTGGGCTGTGTCCCCGGTGATTTCGAGGGTTTCCCCGTTGGCTTCGCCCGGTGCGTACCCCACAGCAATGCGCGATGGGATGCCGGCTTCACGGGCCAGCAGGGCCATGGCCGAGGCGAAGTGCACGCAGTACCCCTGGCGCCGGGTCAGGAACGCTTCAACGACGCGGCGATTGGCCCCGTCGTAGCCTTCGCGCAGGGGAGTGCGTTCGGAATACACGAAATTCCCGGAACGGAAGAAATGCTGCAAGGCCACGGCGGCATCGATGTCATTTGCCGGCTTCCCCTCGTCGCCGAAGGCCTCATCGAGGGTTTGCTGCAACAGCGGTTCCAGGGTGTTGTCCGGATCTTGCGGAAGACGCAGGTATTCATCGGCCAGCTGGTCCCCGGCATCAATTCCGAAGTGCCCGATATTGCGGACCATTTGCGTGCTGATGTCCAGATCCGAGTAGGCCACTGAAATGTCGTTGGTGGCTGCCATGGCGTCGCCAGTGAGCCTGGCCACCGAGGTTTCGTAGGTCCAGTTCCAGTCTCCGACGATGCCCTGCACGAAATAGGACTGGTTGGGCAGGGGGAGCACGGGATTGCTGATGCCTTCGGGCCAACTCATGCGCAGTACTTCGCTGGTGCTGTTGAACGTGCTGAAATTCCGTGTCACCGCTGACGTGCCATCAAGCGTGTGCTGCATCAGGCCCTCAGTTGGTTCCCAGCGGTCCGTGGAAAGATCCTTGATCACTTGCGTGCGCAGGTAGGGTGCTTCCTCAGCGGTGGTGTAGTAGTCCAGGATGGGAGCTCCGCTGTTAGAGCGGAGGTCTCTTCCGAGGTTGATCAGCGGATCGACATTGCTGGCCAGCAGGTCGCCGGATGGCCGTTGCCCCTCGGGGAACATGCCGCTGCGGAAACCAGGCATCCAGAAGCTGGCTGCCAAGAGCACACCGACACAGGTCATCGCGCTGATGCCGAGAATGCCTAGCGACCTGGGCGCGGGGAGCTTCGGCTGAGAGTGCTTGGACGATGCAGGGGCGAAAAGATAGGGAATCAGCGCTATGTAGCCGAGAACTCCCAGCACCAGCAGCGAGAGATAGCCGATTCCCGCACCTTCCTGCTTGAACAGCGAGGCAATGACAGGTGCCAGGGACAAGGGCATGATGATCAGCATGGAGGTGCGCCGGAAGCTGGCCAGCAGCTCGACGAGCAGGCTGATAGCCAGGGTAAAGCACAAGATGCTGAACGCCACATAGCGGGAATTGGCTACCGGAGGAACCTGCGTAGCGAATTGCATGCCCGCTTCAGCCAGCGCAGACCAGACCCATTGGGCGAACGGCAACCCGTAGATGTTGATTTCGCTGGCAGGGCTGAGCGCGAGGGATGCCACGGCTATGCCAGCGGCGGCCGGGAGGGCGGCCCAGCGCACGCCGCGGACTGCGCGCAGCAGCCCGGCGCACAGGTGCACGGCGAAGACCGGTACGACTAGGGCCGGGAACCAGCCGGAACCTTCGATGACCCCGGACAGCGAGGCGGTCCCGGCCAAGACTGCGACTGCAAGGCAGCAGGTAGCGGCCACACGCAGCAGCAAGAGCCGCATCGCGGCCGCAGGACCGGGGCGCGGAACGTGATTTTCGGGCTCCAGGGATTGACCGGGAGCCACAGCAAGGCCAGCGCTCATCATCCCCACATCTCGTCTATTGCCATATTGCCGGGAAGGATATGCACCTTCCAGCTGGTGCGTGCCAGTTCATGCTGGATCGCCAGATAGCGTTCAGGGTGGCTGACCAGCAGGAAAATTTCAACATGGGGTACGGTGCGTGAGAGCGTCGCCAGCCAGGCTGCCTGCGGGGCATCGAGTTCGCCGAGGATCATGATGACCGGTTCTTCGCGGAATCCCAGCAGCTCCTTGTGCAGGGTGCTGCCCAGGATCTCGGGACCGTTGGCTTCAACGCTGCCGTTGTCCAAGGACAGCTCCGTGGTCGCGGCATGGAAATCCTCGAAACTGTTCAGTGCGCCAAGCTCGGAGATGCTATGCGGGTCCCGTTGGGCCAAGGAGGTCCCGGCGAGGTTGCGGAAGGCGAGCTGGTAGCCGCTGGTGGCGTATCTCAGGCCGATGCTGCTGGCCAAGGACAACGCGTTTTCAAAGCGGCGGCTGCTGGTCAGCGCTTCAGCGTGAGCCTGCGGCAGGGAGATCCGCAGATCCGATCCGCTGTGGTTCCAATGCTCGAAGGAGGTATCCAAGACCAGGAGGGCTTGGGCGGTTGCCACATGGTTCTCCTGGCGGACCATGAGCTTGGCGTGGCGGGCGCTGGCCTTCCAATGCACCTGGCGGATGGAGTCGCCCTGCTGGTAGTCGCGGGTCGCGACATCGTAGTAATCGGCGGTGGTGCTCCGGGAGAACTTCGCATCGCCGGTGAGCGTTCGCTCTCCGAGCGAGGCGAAACGATCCAGCTCATGCAATTGCGCGCGCACCGGAACCTGCAATGACTCACCGGTACGCACCATGCCCTGGATCAGCCCCAGCGGGTCAACGACGATCTGCTGGGCTGGGCCCATGAGATGGATCCCGCGGGTGCGGAACACCAATTCGTACTCTATGGATCCCGGAGCTTGGAGCCGTGGGCCGGGACCGAAATCTTCGGGCAATCGCTCCTGGATGGTGGACCGCTCAGCACAGGACAAGCGGAACTTGCTGACCTCGCCGACTGTGGGAACCTCCGAGAGCAGCTCGCGGTGGATATTGGTGCGTCCGCGCAGGCGCATGGCCAAACCCCAGCTGGCCAAAGCCAAGGCCAGAAGGCCCATGCCCAAGGCCATCATTTCGTGCCGGCCTAGCAGATAGGCCAGGAAGAGCAGAAGCCCGCCTGCCCCGGCGGTGCACCAGCCGCGCACCGTGAACAGGTCAAGGTGCCAGCGGCGCAATGCAGTATCCGCGCTTTCGGTGCGCGTCCAGGACAGCGCATCGCGCGAATCATAGCGGGGGATCTTCTCCATGGTTGCGGCGCTAGTTCACCGGGGTGCTGGCAACCAGCTCCTGGATTACCGCACTGGCACCCAACCCGTCCGCCACCGCTCGCCGGGTCAGGATCAACCGGTGGTTCAGCACCATCTCGGCGACGCTGCGGACGTCTTCCGGCAAGACATGGTCGCGCCCATGGATCGCTGCGTGGGCCTTGGCAGCGCGAACCCACTGGATCAGCGCGCGGGGCGAAGCGCCGAGCGCTATCTGCGGATGCTCGCGGGTGGCCCGGCCCAGGTCCACCACGTAGGCACCCAGCCGTTCGGTGACCGTTACCGCTTTCACCTGCTCGATCATGTGCCCCAGATCCTCCAGCTGCACCACTGCCTGCAGCGCTTCCAAGGGGTCGAATTCATGCCGGCCGGTCAGTATGGTGATTTCGGCGTCGCGTTGCGGGTAGCCCAGTGACAGCCGTGCCATGAATCGGTCGCGCTGCGCCTCGGGCAAAGCGAAAGTGCCTTCGGACTCCACCGGGTTCTGCGTGGCCACGACCATGAATGGCTGCTCCAGCCGATGGGTGATCGAATCGACGGTGACTTGCTGCTCTTCCATGCATTCGAGCAGTGCCGACTGGGTTTTGGCGTTCGCGCGGTTGATTTCATCGGCGATGACGATATTGGCGAAGACCGGCCCGGGATGGAAAGTGAATTCGTGGGTCTGCGGGGAGTACACCGAGACGCCGGTGACATCGCTGGGCAAGAGATCCGGGGTGAACTGGATGCGGTGCACCGAACCGTTGACACTGCGGGCCAATGACTTGGCCAGCATGGTTTTGCCGACACCGGGAACGTCTTCCAGCAACAGATGGCCCTGTGCCAGCAGGACCGTCAACGCGCTGGTCACAGCCTCGGGCTTTCCGGTGATGACGCTTTGGACAGCGTCGAAAATGCGCTGGCAATTGGACTGGAATGCCGAATCGAGCGACGGCACTGTTCGGTTAGCACTCATGCGCAGTTCCTCCTGGAGAATGAACCAGGGACAAGATCCACCGTCCCGGGATGCATTCAATTGGGTCTTGCATCACATCATATGGGGTTCTTTTATCCAGTAACAGAGCCTAACTGCCGCGGGATGAGCGCCTGATTGTTGCCAATGCGCCTAGTGGTGCCACAATTAACCACAGATTCCATCCCAGTACCCACGCGCAAAGGATTATCGTGTCCAAGAAGAAGCACACTGATCCCACCTTGGTTCCCGAGGCCTACCGCCCCGCGGAGCAAGCTACAGCAGCAGGCCAGGGGGAGCGGGCGCGCGCCACGGGCAACGAAAATGGCGGAAGCCAGCGCAACCTGCACTACCCGCCAGCGCCCGAGCCGCTGCCGGTGCCCGTGGTCGATAACCATACGCATCTGGATTTCCTGGATGGAACCGTGAAGGTCGAGGCTGCCGATGCGCTGGCCGCGGCGGCCTCCGTTGGTGTCAAGGGGCTGATCCAAGTCGGCTGCGACGTGGAATCATCCGAGTACGCGGTCGAGGTCGCCAACCAGTACCCGAATATCCTGGCCGCGGTGGCCATCCACCCCAACGATGCCGCGCGCCTGGCCGAGCGCGGAGAGCTGGAAGCGGCAATTGCCCGGATCGAGGAGCTCGCCGCGGATTCGCGGGTACGTGCCATTGGCGAAACCGGGTTGGACTACTTCCGCACCGGCGAAGACGGACAAGGCGCCCAGGAATATTCCTTCCGCGAGCACCTGCGCATTGCGGTGGAGCAGGGCAAGGCGCTGCAGATCCATGACCGTGATGCCCACGAGGATGTGGTGCGGGTGCTCAAGGATGCGCCATTGCCTGGGAAAGTGGTCTTCCATTGCTTCTCGGGTGATGCCCGGCTGGCCCGGGTCTGCAACGACAACGGCTGGTACATGTCGTTCTCCGGAACCGTGACGTTCAAGAATTCCCACGATCTCCGCGAGGCTTTGTCGCTGGCGGATCCGCAATTGCTGCTCGTGGAAACCGATGCGCCGTTCTTGACCCCACACCCCTTCCGCGGCCGCCCGAACGCCAGTTACATGATTCCCTACACGACTAGGTTCTTGGCGGAAAACAAGGGAATCGAGCTGGCGGAATTCTGCACCCTGATCGATGCGAATACCCGGGAAGTGTACGGAGAATTCTAGACCCGCCGGTTGTGTGTCTCGTTACAGGACACTTGCCACAAATATAACAATTCGGTTACGGTGGATGAGATGTCCGGTACCGCCCCTGCCTGTTTTCGGCAAGGCGTGTTCGGGACAGCCTGATCCTCAACGCTTTGCAGCAGGTGGAAACACGGCGCAATTTTGATTGAAGGACAGACAGCGAACACTGCCGGGCCCACCGATGATTCTGGACGGAATCGGCGGAAGCGGGCCTACAAACGATGGGGATCTCATTACCGTGACTCACTTGCTCAAGAAGACCTGGGTGAAATACCTGGCGCAGGCGCTCGCCGTAGCCGTGGTTATCGCCGGCGCTGTTTTCTACATTTCCGGACAGAAGTCAGTTGTCATGTCGGTTGATGGACAGCGCCAGGAAATCACTACCCGTGCCGCCACCGTCGGCGCACTGCTGGAACAGCAGGATGTCACCTTGGCTGAGCGCGATGAGATCTCCGCAGCACTGGATTCCGAACTTGTCGACCAGCAGCTGGTTGACATCAAGCGCAACAAGTCGATTGAAGTCACCGTGGATGGCACCGAGCGTGTAGTGCACACCACCGGCATGACCGTTGCCGACGTTGTCGAGCAGCTCGACCTGGAAAAGGGTTCCGAGGTATCCCTGGACGAGGACATGCAGTTGGCCGCCTTGAGCGATGACCTGGAAGTCATCACGCCCAAGGAAATGACCCTGGTCGTCAAGGATAAGAAGAAGAAGGTCGCAACGACCGCTTCGACCGTCAAGGAACTGCTTGCCGAGGAAAAGATCGAGGTCGACGGCAACGACGAGATCAACGTCAAGATCAAGGGCGAAACCGACAAGAACGTCAAGGACAGCGTCAAGCTGGAAGCCGGCATTACCGTCGAGGTCATCGACGTCACCGTGAAGACCTGGGACGAAACCCGCGACATCGACTTCGAGACCAAGAAGATCAAGGACAGCTCGCTGGACAAGGGCGACACCGAGGTCAAGACCGAAGGCAAGAAGGGCGAGCGCCAGCTGACCCTGCGCCAGGAAACCCGCAACGGCAAGAAGGGCGAGGAAGAAGTCCTCAAGTCCAAGGTCACCAAGAAGCCAGTGGCCGAGGAAATCCGCGTGGGCACCAAGGAAGAGAAGAAGGAATCCTCCTCCTCCAAGAACACGCCAACCCCGGGCGGCATCTCCGCAACCTGGGCAGCACTGGCCAAATGCGAATCCGGTGGCAACTGGTCGATCAACACCGGCAACGGCTACTACGGCGGCCTGCAGTTCTCCGCTTCCTCATGGCGTGCAGTCGGCGGCACCCAGTACGCACCGCTGCCGCACCAGGCAACCCCGCAGGAGCAGATCGCCGCGGCTGAGGTACTGCGCCGTTCCGGTGGCTGGGGCCACTGGCCAGCATGCTCGGCCAAGCTGGGCCTGCGCTAAAGACATAAGCCAAGCAGCAACGCGACGCGTCCACCATCACGGTGGACGCGTCGCGTTGTTATGTTTGGATGAATCTAGCTGAACTAGAATTGGATCTGTGATGTCTAAGGAATCTTTGCCGCTGCTTGGGGCCACCGAAATCCGTCGTCTGGCCCAAGAGCTGGGAATCCGCCCTACCAAGACGCTGGGGCAGAACTTTGTGATTGATGGGAACACCATCCGCCGCATCGTCGCCGCCGCCAAAGTCGACCCCTCAGAAACGGTGCTGGAAGTAGGCCCGGGCCTAGGCTCCCTGACCCTGGGCATCATGGACGCCGCCGCCAAGGTCGTGGCCGTGGAAATTGATCCGCCATTGGCCAAGCGCCTCCCGCAGACCATGGCCGAATTCCGCCCGGGCCGCGAAGACGACCTGACCGTGATCCTTTCCGACGCCATGAAGGTCACCGAACTTCCTGGCGAACCCACCTCGCTGGTCGCCAACCTGCCCTACAACGTCGCCGTCCCGGTGGTGCTGCACCTGCTGGAGCACTTCCCGTCCATCCGCAACGGCCTGGTCATGGTGCAAGACGAAGTGGCCGACCGGATGGCCGCCACCCCAGGCAGCAAGATCTACGGCGTACCTTCGGTGAAGGGCGCCTGGTACGGAACCATGCGCAAGGCCGGCGTGATCGGCATGAATGTTTTCTGGCCAGCTCCGAAGATCCATTCCGGCCTGGTGGGCTTCACCCGCGACAAGGACCGCAGCGATGCCCCGGACCGCGAAGAAGTCTTCGCCATCATCGATGCGGCTTTCGCCCAGCGCCGCAAGACCTTACGCGCGGCCCTGTCAGGCTGGGCCGGATCCGGTGCGCGCGCAGAACAGATCCTGGTGGCCGCCGGCATCGATCCGAAGGAACGCGGCGAGAAACTGGACATCGAGCAATACATCGACATTGCCAGGGCCGCTCAGGATGTTCCGGCTGAAGCTCCGGCGAGCGAGGCCTAGGCATGTCCAAGCAGCGCGTCATTGCAACCGCACCGGGCAAGATCAACTGCTACTTCAAGGTCGGCCCTCCGCGCGAAGACGGCTACCACGAGGTGGCCAGCCTCTACGTCGCGGTGTCCTTGACCGAGCAGATCGAAGCGAGGCTGCGCACCGACGGCGAGCTGCAGCTGAGCCTGGAACCGAATTCCCCGGTAGTTTCCGAACCGGAGAATTTCCCATTGGGCGCCGGTAACCTGGTGCACCGGGCGGCCCAGCTGCTGCGCGAGCACACCGGTTGCAGCCTCGGCGCGGACCTGCACATCACCAAGCGCGTTCCCATAGCCGGCGGCATGGGCGGCGGCTCCGCCGACGCCGCGGCCACCTTGGTGGCCTGCAACGAATTGTGGGGCACCGGGCTGGACCGCGAGGAACTCGGCCGCCTGGGCGCACGGCTCGGTGCCGACGTGCCTTTCGCCTTGATGGGCGGGGCCGCCATTGGACTGGGCATCGGCGACAAGCTGGCCCCATTGCTGACCCGCGCCAAGACCCACTGGGTGCTGATTCCGGCCAGCTATGGCCTGTCGACTCCGCGCGTCTATGGCATGCTCGATCGCTTGCGCGCGGGCATGGAAATCGAAGTTCCGCAGGAAATCGATCCTGCGGTGATCGAGGCGCTGATGGCCTCGGACGCGCCAGCCTTGGCCCGGGTGCTGGCCAATGACCTGACCCAGGCTTCCCTGGCTTTGGCCCCGGAGCTGGGCACTATGCGCGATATGGCAGAAGGAGCCGGCGCGCTGCGCGCCATGGTATCCGGCTCAGGCCCGACCTTGGCATTGCTGGTCAAGGACGCCGAGCATGCTGATGAGGTCATGGCCCAGCTGGGCGACGAAGTGGGTGTGGCTACCATCCCGGTGACCGCACCAGCACCCGGAGCGCACATCACCCTCGCAGAATAATCCTCCGAAAAATCCCTGTCTGGCCTTGAGCCGGGCAGGGAGTTCTTTCATCATTTGCTCCCGACCCCTTGTTGCGACTTCGGCATGGCCCTAGGCTGAATCCCAAAGCAAATATTGAAGACTATTCATTTATGACTCTGGGGCGGAACACAACATGCTCAACGGACGCGTCTCACACTGGTGGGAAGAGATCGGACTGCCAGAGCCACGCCAGCAGCTGCGCGGCCATGGCAGCGCAGACGTGGCCATCATAGGTGCCGGATTCACCGGCCTATGGACCGCCTACTACCTGGCCAAGGCCAACCCGGAGCTGAGCATCACGATCCTCGAAGCCCGGCACGCAGGCTACGGCGCCTCGGGACGCAACGGGGGATGGCTCACCAACACCATCACCGCCGGTCGCGAACGCTACCTGAAATCCCATGGAAGGCAGGCGGTCAACGACTTCCAGCTGGCAATGAACCGTACCGTTGCCGAGGTCATCGAGGTGTGTGCCGCCGAAGGGATTGACGCAGATATCCTGCAAGGCGGAGAGCTCGAAGTTGCCTACACCCCGGCCCAGGAGAGACGGCTGCGTGCCGACGCTGTGGCAGCTGCGCAATGGCAGCACTCGGACACCGAGCTGCTGGAAGCCGACGCGGTGCGCCGCAAGGTCAACGTGGCCAACGCCCGGGCAGGGGTGTGGCATCCGCATGCCGCCCGGATCCACCCGGCCAAACTGGTCCGCGGTCTCGCCGTCGCGGTGGAGCGGCTCGGCGTGACGATCCATGAAAACACCCGTGCCACCGCGTTGCGCCCGCACCGCGTCGAATTCGACGGCGGCACGCTGGACGCCGAATACATTGTCCGTGCCACCGAAGGGTTCACCGCCGGGCTGGCCGGGCACAAGCGCTTGTGGCTGCCGATGAATTCTTCGCTGATCGCCACCGAACCGCTGGCGCAGTCCGTGTGGGATGAATTGGGATGGAATCACGGCGAGGTGCTGGGGGACTACGCCCACGTGTACATGTATGCCCAGCGCACCGCGGATGATCGCATCACCATTGGTGGTCGGGGCGTCCCATACAAGTACGGTTCGCGCACGGATACCGACGGCGTGACGCCGCACAGCACCGTCCAGGGATTGCAGGAAATCCTGCACCGCATGTTCCCGCAGACCCGTGGCGCAAGAATCGACCACGTATGGTCCGGGGTGCTTGGCGTGCCTCGCGACTGGGCGGCTACCGTGGGACTGGACCCGGCGACCGGTATTGGCTGGGCCGGTGGCTACGTCGGCACCGGGGTCAGCACGACGAATCTTGCCGGACGCACCCTGCGCGACTTGATCCTCGGGGAAACCACTGAATTGACCAGCCTGCCGTGGGTCAACCACCAGGTGCGCAAATGGGAGCCGGAACCGTTGCGCTGGCTGGCAACCAAGGGCCTGTATGCGGCCTATGGCGCGGCAGATCGAAGCGAGTTGAAGGGGCGTGCCAGCTCGTCTCCACTGGCAGTACTGGCCGACAAGATCACCGGGAAGCCTTGAGGGCTTGGCCTTGCAAGGCCTAGGCTGTGGCCATGAAAACGGCAAAGCGCGGAAGCTTGTGGGCCGGCGGCCAGGACTACCTGCTGCGCGAAGCGAAAGCAGCGGATCTCGATCAGATCATTGCCTTGATGGCAGACGATGACATTCGCCGAGCGGGGCATCAAGGTGCCGAGGAGGATACGGAACAGTATCTCCACGCGTTCAACCAAATTGATGCGGACCCGGCGCATTCGCTGATCGTGGTGGAGGCCCAGGACGGAACTCTGGTCGGCACGATGCAGTTGACCATCTTGCCGGGACTTGCACGCAGGGGAGCAACGCGGATGCAGATCGAGGCAGTGCGCGTGACTTCTGCTGTGCGCGGCAGGGGACTGGGAACTGCAATGATCCGCTGGGCCATTTCCGAAGCAGAGAACGAAAATGTCCAGCTGGTCCAAATGACCAGTGATGCGCAGCGCAACGACGCGCACCGATTCTACGAGGCGCTGGGCTTCTCCGCGTCGCATGTGGGCTTCAAGATGCGGCTGCCTATAAACCCTTGATCTTGTAGATCCGCTGCATGTCTTTGGTTGCCTGGCCCCACTTGCTTGCCGCGGCCCGCTGCTGGTGGGCTTCAAAGGCGTCGCTGTCTTCGAATTCCTCGTGGACCAGCCACACCCAGGGATCTTCGGTTGGCGTGACAGAAAAGGAGACGCAGCCGGGCTCGGCCTTGGTCAGGCGGATATGCTTCGGCAGCGATTTCTTCACTACCTCAGCTTCGGCCGCATCCTTGCACAGCAGCCGGCCCTCCAAGATCACGGTTCCCATGCCAGCAAGTTTGCCACGATCGGTGGCAGACTGGGAGAAAAATTACCGGAGAAGCTGGAGGGCCCGGAAACGAAAAGTTTCCGGGCCCGCCAGCTCGATCGCAGTGCGCAGAAGCTATCCGAGCAGCTCGGACAGTTCCAGCCAGCGCTCTTCCAGCTCATCGATCTGCGACTGGTAGTCGTTGATCTCGGCAGTGAACTTGGCCAGGCCCTCGTAGTCGCTCTGGTCATGATCGGCCATCTTGGCATGGACCTTGGCGATCTTTTCCTCCAGCTGGCCTACCTTGCGTTCATTGGCATTCAGTTCCTTCTGCGCGGCACGCAGCTCGGCCCCCGACGGGCCGGCAGGCTTCTCGCCAGCCTGGGCAGAAGCCTGGGTGGGATTCGATCCGCCGGTCGATCCCTGGGCGGCCCTCAGCTTCAGGTACTCGTCCACACCGCCAGGCACGTGGCGGAAGATGCCATTCAGGATGGCGTACTGCTGGTCGGTGACGCGTTCGAGCAGGTAGCGGTCGTGGGAGACCACGATCAGCGTGCCCGGCCAGGAGTCCAGCAGATCTTCCAGTGCGGCCAGCATGTCGGTATCGACGTCGTTGGTCGGCTCATCGAGGATCATTACGTTCGGTTCGCCCATGAGGATCATCAGCAGCTGCAGGCGGCGGCGCTGGCCGCCGGAGAGCTCGCGGACCTTGGTGGACAGGTGCGCGGAGGAGAAGCCCAGGCGCTCGAGCAGCTGTGCCGGGGTCAGGTCCTTGCCGTCCACATTGAAGGTGGTCTTGAAGCGGCCGAGCACCTCGCGGACCAGGTCCTCGCCGATCTGCTCCAGTTCGCGGAACTGCTGGTCAAGCACCGCCAGCTTGACCGTCTGGCCGCGCTTGATCTTGCCGCCGGTGGGCGCCACGGTGCCGGCAATCAGGCCCAGCAGGGTGGACTTGCCGGCGCCATTGGCCCCCAGCAGGCCGGTGCGCTCACCCGGCCCGATGCGCCAGGTGAAGGGCTTGAGAACCTGCTTGTCCCCGAAGGAGACCTCGGTGTCCAGCAGGTCGATGACGTCCTTGCCCAGCCGGCTGGTGGCCATCTGCTTGAGTTCCAGCGGGTTGCGCACCGGCGGTACGTCGGCGATCAGCTGGTTGGCCGCCTCGATGCGGAACTTCGGCTTGGAGGTGCGGGCCGGTGCGCCGCGGCGCAGCCAGGCCAGCTCCTTCTTCATCATGTTCTGCCGCTTGGATTCGGTGACCGCGGCGATGCGGTCGCGTTCCACACGCTGCAGCACGTAGGCGGCGTAGCCGCCCTCGAACGGCTCGACCAGGCGGTCGTGCACTTCCCAGGTGGTGGTGCAGACCGCGTCGAGGAACCAGCGGTCGTGGGTGACGACCATCAGGCCGCCGGAGTTCTTGGACCAGCGGTTGTTGATGTGCTCGGCGAGCCAGGAGATGCCCTCGACGTCCAAATGGTTGGTCGGCTCGTCCAAGATGATGACATCCCAGTCCTGAACCAGCAACGCGGCCAGGGCCACGCGGCGGCGCTGGCCGCCGGAAAGGGTGCCGACCTTCGCTTCCCAGTCCAGGTCTGCGACCAGCCCGGAGATGATGTCGCGGATCCGGGCCTGGCCGGCCCATTCGTGGTCGTCCATCTCGCCCACCACGCTGAAGTGCACGGTTGCTTCGGGATCCAGGGTATCGGACTGGTCCAGCACGCCCACGCGCAGTCCGTTGCGCTTGGTCACCCGCCCGGAGTTGGGCTCGATCCTGTTGGAGAGCATGCCGAGCAGCGAGGACTTGCCTTCGCCGTTGCGACCCACCAAGCCGATGCGGTCGCCGTCGGAGATGCCGATGGTGACCGAGTCGAAAACGACGTGGGTGGGATATTCCAGATGCAGGGCTTCGCCCCCGAGTAAATGAGCCACGATTCCCATTTTACGTTCCGAGGGCAAATCGAGGTCATTGCAGGCTGTCCCGGGTTGTTTCAAGCAGAGAACAAAAGTGAGTTTAGCTACGGTGTTTTGCGATTTCGCACAACGGGCCGATCATGGCAGAATAATTACCGTGCTTGTCGGGCATGCCCTGCGCAAGCGATTTTCCGCCCTGGTGTAATGGCAACACGCCAGCCTTTGGAGCTGTGCATTCTAGGTTCGAATCCTAGGGGCGGAACCATTGATAAGGCGCCACGGATGTGGCGCCGTTATTTTTTAATCAATTCAGCACATCCCGGCGCTCGCGATAGACTTGCTCTGAGGTTTTACTTCTCTGCCCAAAACCTTGAAACCAATTTGCAGGAGAATGCACTTGAGTGATCAGGTCAATGCACCAGTAGCTGTCATCGTCCTCGCCGCTGGCGCCGGTACCCGCATGAAATCGGCGAAGCCGAAGATCATGCATGAAATTGCAGGTCGGTCGATGATTGGCCATGCACTCCACGCGGCATCGGCATTGCAGCCGCAGAACCTGGTAGCAGTTGTGCGCCACCAGCGCGATCTGGTCGCAGAGCACATCCTGACGCAGTTCCCTTCCATCACCATTGCCGACCAGGATGAGATCCCGGGCACCGGCCGCGCCGTGCAGCAGGGTTTGGAAGTTGTCGACCCGTCGCTTGAGGGCACCGTTGTGGTGACCTACGGAGATGTGCCGTTGCTCACCAGCGAGGTGCTCCAGGAACTGGTGGCAACCCACGAGTCGAACGGCAACTCGGTGACCGTGCTGACCACCGAATTGGATGACCCTTCCGGCTACGGCCGCATCCTGCGCGACGCCAACGGGGATGTCTCCGGCATCCGCGAACAGAAGGACGCCTCGCCGGAGGAATTGGCAGTCAAGGAAATCAACTCCGGCATCTACGCATTCGATGCCCAGATGCTGCGTTCGGCACTGACCGAGGTCACCACCGACAACGCACAGGGCGAGATGTACCTGACCGACGTGCTCGCCATCGCCCGTGAACGCGGCGGCCGCGTCGCTTCCTCGCAGATCGCCGACCGCTGGCAGATCGAGGGTGCCAACGACCGCGTGCAGGTGTCCAACCTGGCCCGCATCTACAACCAGCGCAAGACCGAATTCTGGATGCGCCAGGGCGTGACCATCGTTGATCCGGCGACCACCTGGATCGGCGCCGACGTCATGATCGGCCAGGACGCAACGATCAAGCCGGGAACCCAGCTGCACGGCGAGACCGTCATCGGCGCCAACGCTACCGTCGGCCCGGACACGACGTTGACCAACGTGGTGGTTGGCCAGCGCGCTACCGTCAAGCGCACCGACGCCACCGACTCGCGCATCGCCGACGGCGCCTCGGTTGGCCCGTTCGCCTACCTGCGCCCGGGCACCGACCTCGGTGCAGATGGCAAGATCGGCGCTTTCTACGAAACCAAGAATGTCACGATTGGCCGTGGCTCCAAGCTCTCGCACCTCGGCTACGCCGGAGATGCTGAAATCGGTGAATTCACCAACATCGGCTGCGGCAACATCACCGCAAACTATGATGGCGAGAAGAAGCACCGCACCAAGATCGGGTCGCATGTGCGCACCAGCTCCAACACCGTATTCGTCGCCCCGGTGGAAATCGGGGACGGCGCATACACCGGAGCCGGAGCCATCGTCCGCAAGAACGTCCCGGCCGGTGCCTTGGCACTGTCTGTGGCACCGCAGCGCAACTCCGAGGGATGGACGCTGGAAAAGCGCCCAGGCACCCCTTCGGCTGACGCAGCATTCAAGTCCTCGCTGAACTCCTCGGCTTCCGAGTAATCCAGCTACGGACTACATTTCCTCGACAACAACCTCATACGTGATAGCGAAGCGAGCGAGAAAGCAAACCCCATGAGTGAAATCCGCCATAACGTCGACAAAGAGCTGGTGCTGGCCACCGGGCGCGCGCACCCGGAACTTGCCGCAGAAGTAGCCAAGGAACTCGACACCGAACTGCTGCCTTTGAACGCCTACGACTTCGCCAACGGCGAGATCTACGTGCGCTCGGACGAGTCGGTGCGCGGCAAGGACGTGTTCCTGCTGCAGTCCTACCCAGCCCCGTTGAACAACTGGCTGATGGAACAGCTGATCATGATCGACTCGATGAAGCGCGCTTCGGCTCGCCGCATCACCGTCGTGGCGCCGTTCTACCCGTACGCCCGCCAGGACAAGAAGGGCCGCGGCCGCGAGCCGATCTCGGCCCGCCTGGTTGCCGACCTGTTCAAGACCGCCGGCGCCGACCGCGTGATCTCCTGCGACCTGCACACCGCGCAGATCCAGGGCTTCTTCGACGGTCCGGTGGATCACCTGTTCGGCTTCCCGCTGCTGGCCGACTACATCAAGTCCAAGGTGGATGTCAGCCAAGTGACCGTGGTGTCCCCGGATACCGGACGCGTGCGCGTGGCCGAGCAGTGGGCTGACCGCCTGGGTGGCGCTCCGCTGGCCTTCGTGCACAAGTCCCGCGATCTGACCGTGCCGAACCAGGCCGAGTCCAAGACCGTGGTGGGCCAGGTCGAGGGCCGCACCGCGATCCTGATCGACGACATGATCGACACCGGTGGAACCATCGCCGGCGCCGTGCGTGTGCTGAAGGAAGCCGGTGCCAAGGATGTCATCATCGCTGCGACCCACGCCGTATTCTCGGATCCGGCCGCGCAGCGCCTGGCCGAGTGCGGTGCCCGCGAGGTCGTGGTCACCAACACCCTGCCGATCCCTGAAGAGAAGCGCTTCGAGAACCTGACCGTGCTCTCGATCGCACCGACGATCGCCCGCGCGATCTCCGAGGTGTTCCACGACGGTTCGGTTACGAACCTGTTTGACGGCCGCGCCTAGCAGCCCTCGTTTCGCAAGCCTTCGGCCGGTACCCCTGCGGGTGCCGGCCGAAGGCAGTTAAATCAGCTGTTCATGGTCGTGTCGTCGGACAGCGTTGCCTGCAGCGAGTTCTCGACCAGTTCGCGCAGGATGGCCCGGTCCACCGATGCAAGCCGGGTCAGATACAGGCAGGCTTTGCTGCTCCGGTGCTTGCCGAGCTTCTCCAGCAGCTCCGGCCAGCGTTCGGCAAAGCCGGTAGCCAGATAGATGGTGTGGTTGCTCGGGCCGGGAGCAAAGGCCAGCAGCGGAGCGATGCCGCCGTGCCCTGACTCGTAGCGGTACTCGTACTGGCCGAAGCCGAGGATCCGCCGGGCCCAGACTACCGGTTCGTCACCGGAAATTTCCTTGAACAGCGCCAGCAGCTCATCTGCTTCGGCACGCCGGGGACCGGTGGCCCGGTCCAATACCGGTGCAATCGGAAGATCGGAAGGGGACATTGCGGGCTGCTTGCTGGCCATGGAATTCCTTCCTGCAGCGTTCGTCGGCTGCAGCGGCTTGCGGGGACTTGCCTCAACGCTACCCGCCAGCTCAAGGGCCCGCTGTGTTCTGGGTGACAGATTTTCGTCCAGGGGCGTGGGACTGCTAGAATAATTGACTGTGCCCAGGCGAGGGAAACACCAGCAATGGTGGGACCGTTATCGACAAGGCCGGAAAAGCTCTTTCATCTCCTAGATGTTGGTTGCTTCCCGAGTCCACGCAAGGGCCTGAACGAAGCAACCATTTCCTAAGGAGAATCATTATGGCATCTGTCAACCTTGACGCCGTTGTACGCACCGATTTCGGTAAGGGCGCTGCCCGCCAGGCTCGCCGCGACGGCCAGATCCCAGCTGTAGTCTACGGCGCAGGCTCCGAGCCGCAGCACGTCCTGCTGCCAGGTCGCGAAACCACCCTGGCCGTTCGCGACCGCGGTGTTGAGCTGGTTCTGAACATCGAAGGCAAGACCGTCAAGACCACCATCAAGGACATCCAGATCCACGCGCTGAACCGCACCGTTGATCACCTGGACCTGATCATCGCTGCCTAATTCCAGCGACCTAGGTTTCAGCTGAGCATCATGAGTGATGGAACTTGGCTCGTAGCCGGACTCGGGAACCCCGGGTCCGGCTACGCTGGCAATAGACACAATATCGGGCAGATGGTGCTCGACGAGCTGGCCAATCGCGTCGGCTCAAAATTCAAGACCCACTCTTCGCGTTCCCAAGTGGTCGAGGGGCGCATGGGGGTTGGCGGTCCGCGCATCGTGCTGGCCAAGCCCATGGTGTACATGAATCTTTCGGGCGGGCCAGTAGCAAATGCCGCGAAGTTCTTCGGCATCGGAGTGGACCGCTTGATCGTCGTGCATGACGAGATCGATATTCCGTTCGACACCATCAAGCTCAAGCGCGGTGGCGGCGAAGGCGGGCATAACGGATTGCGCGATATCTCGAAGGCCATGGGTTCCAAGGATTATCTGCGCGTGCGCGCAGGCGTTGGACGTCCTCCGGGCCGCATGGATACCGCCAAATGGGTTTTGCAGGACTTCTCAAAGACCGAGAAAACGGATCTTCCGTTCCTGATCGACAATTGCGCTGACGCAGTGGAATTGCTGATGACCTCGGGACTGGAAGCCGCCCAGGCAAAATTCCATATCAGCTGATCGCTGCCCCTGGCGGGAGCGGTGAAGCGGGGGACCGCTGCGGACTGGACCAGTTCGCAGCGGTCCTCCTCTCGTTAAAAATTAGGAATGCCATGTAGCGAGGCGTTCCTTACTAAGGCCTGACTTAGATGTGCTTCGAGGCCCAGAATGGAATAATTACCCAATGTACCCCTTGCCTAATAGGTCGCCGATTACTTGATTCCGCGTTCTGCCAGGCATCCAAGACAATTATTCGGAGGACCACGTGCACACGATGACCGGTCAGCCAGAAGCACTTGAAGCGTTGACAGCTGGAGAAGTTGAGCGCATCAAGGCCGACTTTGAAATTCTGGAGCACCAAGTCAACGGCGTTGACGTGGTGTACCTGGACTCCGGCGCCACCAGCCAGAAGCCGCGCTGCGTCTACGAAGCCGAGCAGCACTACTACGAGAACGCCAATGCCGCGGTGCACCGCGGTGCGCATTCCCTGGCAGTTGAAGCGACCGAAATCTATGAGCAGGCACGCGAGACGGTGGCCAAGTTCATCGGTGCACGCACCAACGAACTGGTCTGGACCGCGAACGCCACCGAAGCGCTGAACCTGATCAGCTACTCGATGTCCAATGCCTCCCTGGGCCGCGGGGGAGAAGCTGCAGCCCGCTTCCGTCTGGGTCCGGGCGATGAAATCCTCACCACCGAACTGGAACACCACGCGAACCTGATCCCATGGCAGGAACTGGCCTTCCGAACCGGTGCCACCTTGCGCTACGTGCCCATCACCGAAGACGGAGCGCTGCGCTACGACCTGCTCGATGAACTGGTCACCGAACGCACCAAGCTGGTGGCCTTCACCCACGTGTCCAACGTGCTGGGAACCATCACCGATACCCAGAAATTCGTTGATGCCGCCCGCAAGGTCGGCGCCTTGACGGTGTTGGACGGATGCCAGTCCGTGCCCCATCTGCCGGTCGACGTGAAGGCCCTGGACGTGGACTTCATGGCCTTCTCGGGCCACAAGATGCTCGGCCCAACCGGCATTGGCGCACTCTACGGACGCGAAGAACTGCTCAACGCCATGCCGCCATTCCTGACCGGTGGATCCATGATCACCGTGGTGGACATGGAGCATGCGCAGTACATGCCATCGCCGCAGCGCTTCGAAGCCGGTACCCAGCGCATTGCCCAGACCCACGGTCTGGCCACCGCAGTTGCCTACCTGGACGAAATCGGCATGGGCCGGATCGCCGCCTGGGAAGAGCACCTCGGAGCGATGCTCTACGAGGGCATCTCCAAGATCGACGGCGTGCGCGTCTTCGGCCCGGCCGACGCCCAGCGCATCGGCACTGTCCCGTTTGAAGTAATCGGTGTGCACCCGCACGATGTGGGCCAGTACCTGGATTCGCGCGGCATCGCGGTGCGCGTGGGCCACCACTGCGCGCAGCCGCTGCACCGCGCCCTGGGCGTGAATTCCACGACCCGCGCCAGCACCTACCTGTACAACACGGAAGCAGACATCAAGGCCCTGCTTGAGGCCTTGGGCTCCGTGCGCGAATACTTTGGAGTCTAAATGAACGAATTGGATCAGCTCTACCAGCAGGTCATCCTGGACCACTCGAAGCGCCGGATCGGTTCGCCACTGGTAGAGCACACCGAAGGGCTGCTGCACGGCGAATCGCACCAGCACAACCCGATCTGCGGCGACCAGATCCGGGTCCGCGTCGAGCTCGATGACCAGGAGCATTTCACCTCGATGAGCTGGGAAGGAGATGGCTGCTCCATCTCCATGGCCTCGGCCTCGGTGCTGGCCGAGATGCTGCCGGAACTGACCAAGGAAGAGTTCCTTGGAAAGCGGGACTATTTCCGCGAGATGATGCGCTCCAAGGGAAACTTCGAACCGGATGAAGATGTGCTGGAAGACGCCGCCGCCTTTGTCGGTGTCTCCAAATTCCCCGCACGCGTTAAGTGCGCCATGCTCGCCTGGGTGGCCGCCGAGGTCGCCATGCATGAAGCGCGCAAGTAGCAGCACAACCAAATAGCTCGGGCGCCGGCTTTCACATCTGAGAGCCGGCGCCCGAGCTGTATCCTCAGCAGTTCAAAAGACTAGTTCGCCCCGTCATCCTGCTGGTATACGTCGGGGATGCCATCCTTGTCGTCGTCGCGGGTCTCTTGCTCGTGCAGGACCTTGTAGCGGCGGTTGCGCGGAATCAGCCACAGGGCGCCGAGGATCGCGGCAAGGAACGATCCGGCGAGGATCGCTACCTTGGCGTGCTCGTAGTGCGCGGACTCCAGCCCGAAGGACAGTTCGGAAACCAGCAGGGAAACAGTGAAACCGATGCCTGCCAGCAACGTGACGCCCAAGAGATCGCCCCAGCGGGCATCCTTGTCCAGCGAGGCCTTGGTGAATTTGGTCACTACCCAGGTCGAGCCCATGATGCCAATCGGCTTGCCGAGCACCAGACCCAGCACGATGCCCCAGAACACCGGATCGGTGAGCAAGCCGCCGCTGCCCTGCTCCGGGGAAATGACGGTCACGCCTGCGGCGAAGAAGGCGAAGATGGGGATGCAGAAGCCGGAGGACAGCGGGCGGAATCGGTGCTCGAATTGTTCGGCCAGGCCGATGCCTTCGCGGCCGTCGGTGCGCTTGACCGGGACGCAGAAGCCCAGAATCACACCGGCGATGGTGGCATGGATGCCGGAGCCGAAGACGAAGATCCAGGTGATGATGCCCAGAGGCAGCAGGATGACCCACGCGGCCCACGCCCGCTTGGCGAAGAATTTGCCCAGGGAACGGGCAAGCACCGTGAACAGGATGATGGGGATCAGCGACAGGCCCAGATAGGACAGGTTCAGATCGTCGGTGAACACGACGGCGATGATGACAATGGCGATCAGGTCATCGACGACGGCCAGGGTCAGCAGGAAGATTCGCAGTGCCGCGGGAAGCGCCGAGCCGATCACCGCGAGCACCGCCACGGCGAAGGCAATGTCGGTTGCGGTCGGGATGGCCCAGCCGCGCAGCAGCTCGCCGCCACCGGACATGGACGCGATGGCGACGAAGATCAACGCCGGCACCAGCACGCCGCCGAAAGCGGCTGCTACCGGAACGGCCGCAGTCTTCACATTGCGCAGATCGCCAATGACGAATTCTTTCTTCAGCTCCAGGCCGGTCAGGAAGAAGAACACCGCCAGCAGCGCATCGGCGGCCCAGTGGCCGACGGACAGATTTAGGTCCACGCCGAACAGGGTTGGGCCGAAGTGGAAATCACGCAGTGCGAAATAGGAATCGCGCAGCGGGGTGTTGGCCCAGACCAAGGCCAGCAGGGCGCCGGCGATGAGAACCATGCCGCCGACGGTTTCCTTGCGCAGGATGTCGCCGATACGGACTGATTCGTTATAGCTGGGGCGCGAAAACAGGTTCTTGCCGGAACCCGAAGACGGAGTTTGGCTCATGCGTTTAACTCGCTTACTTCGTTAAATGAATATTTCTCGCCGACCAGACTTCCCGGCACACCTGCATTCAACACTAGCGCGAACAGTGCTCCAGAGCACAAATCCCCGGACGTATTGCGAGATATCGCACGTCCGGGGACTGAGGTGTTGCGTAACTATTCGCTAGGCCTGCTTCGAGAGCCAGGCATCGACCTGGGCAGCCTGCAGATTCAGTGCCTTGCCCAGGTATGGCTCAGCGGCCGAAGCGAGCTTGCCGCCGATGAAGGGAATCGAGGAAGAAACCTTCGCATCGATGGAGAACTCGGAGGTTTCGCCCTGCGCCGTGAGCTGCTCGGTGCCGCTGACGTTCACCGGAACGCCGGCAACAGAGATCTTCACGGTGGCCGAGCGGTTGCCGGCGGCATCAGGGGCGGTCCACTCATCGACCTGGGTGATCTCGATGGTTGCGCCAACGAACTTGCGGGCGATATCCGGAACGCGATCGGTGGGGACCGAACGAACGGTGGTCACGGTGAAGGCGCCGGCGGTGTCGCCGTTCACGGAGAAGTCGGTCAAGGAACCGTTGGCCACCTTGGTCAGGTGCTCGGCAAAGCCGCGATCACTGAGCGTTGCGATGACCTGGTCTGCAGGGTGGGCGATCTGAGTGCTTGCGTTCAATGCCATGAAAGCTAATCCCAATCTGGAAATCTAGGTGGCCGGGCAGCAAAAGTGCAGGCCCGGCGACGGACAGTATTAACCCTATCTGCAAAGGCGCATTGGGTAGGCTAGGACTGCACCCAAAACAACATATTGACGTTTCGGCCGTGGATAATCATCGACGGCCGGCACTCGTGGTGTCATATCGGCGCACCGCCGCACGAAAGCACCGAGCCAAGCGTCTGCATGAGAGGACCCGAACCCCATGAGCCTAAGCGGACTTCATGATTTCCTGCGCGAAGAACCTTCCTTCAGGCGCATTGGGCAAAGCGCCGCTCATGACTACCATGCACGCAGCGAAGAACTGGAAATCGCCGCCCCGCAGGGCATGCGCCCCATCCTCTCGGCGCACATTAGCCAGGCACTGAGCCGCAGCGAGCATCCGGGCGTGACGCTGATCGTCACCGCGACCGGCCGCGAAGCGGAAGAGGTCTCCAGCTCCCTGGGCGCTTTCCTCCCGGCGGGGCAGATCGCCGAATTCCCTTCGTGGGAAACCCTGCCCCATGAACGCCTTTCGCCACGCAGCGATACCGTGGGCCGCCGGCTGGAAGTGCTGCGCCGGCTGCACGACCGGGACGAGAGCCTGAATATCATCATCGCGCCAATCCGTGCTGTGCTGCAGCCCTTGGTCGCAGGCCTGGGCGAACTGCGCCCGGTGGTACTGGAACTGGATGCCGAGCCGGGATTCGACAACGTCATCAAGGACCTGGCGGCCGCCGCCTACGCCCGCGTGGACATGGTGACGCACCGCGGCGAGTTCGCTGTGCGCGGTGGCATCATTGACGTTTTCCCTCCGACGCTGGACCATCCGGTACGCATCGACTTCTTCGGCGACCAGATCGACTCGATGCGCTACTTCGCCATCGCAGACCAGCGCTCCACCGATGACCCCGGGCCTACGCGGATCATCGCCACGCCCTGCCGCGAAATGCTCATCACCCCGCAGGTGATGAGCCGGGCCGCGAACCTGAAGAACCAGTTCCCGGCCGCCCAGGAAATGCTCACCAAGATTGCCGGCGGCATCGCCGTGGAAGGCATGGAATCCCTGGCTCCGCTGCTGGTGGACAAGATGGTGCCGCTGCTCTCGCTGCTGCCCGAATCCTCCATCGCGCTGGTCATGGAACCAGAGCGGGTGCGCGCCCGAGCCCAGGACCTGAATGCCACCAACGCCGAGTTCCTGGCAGCCGCGTGGGCCTCGGCCTCGGATGGGGCCAGCGCCCCGCTGGATCTGGCCACCGCCGGGTCTGAACGCAAGCTGGCCACCGGCGACTTCGCCTCGCTGGCCGAAACGGTGGAGCACGCATGCGCCGCCAAGGTCTCCTGGTGGGCCATCACCTCACTGGGCGCCGATGAAGAACTGGATCTGGGTGCCGCGACCATCCGCGTGCCGGCCCGCGAACCGCATGGCTACCAAGGCGACATCGAAGCGATGATGGAATTCATTGCCGGGCGGGTCAAGGACCAATGGCGCTTTGTCGTGGCGACCGAGGGCCCGGGCCCGGCTGCCCGCCTCTCCGAGCTCTTTGCCGAATTCAAGATCCCAGCGCACCGCGTGGATGACCTGTCCGCCGAGCCAACCGCCGGTCTGATCGAGATCACCCAGGCCACCGCCGGCCGAGGGTTCGTCTTCGAGGAGCTCAAGCTGGGCCTGCTCACCGAAGCAGACCTGCTGGGCCGCTCCAGCGCCTACCCTAACCGCAAGGGCCGCAAGCTCACCGTCAAGCGCAAGCGCAATGCGGTTGACCCGCTGAGCCTGGAAGCGGGGGACTTCATCGTCCACGAGCAGCACGGCATCGGCAAGTTCGTTGAGCTCATGGCCCGCAAGGTCAACGGCTCGGGCAAGGACGCCAAGCGCGAATACCTCGTGGTGGAATACGCCTCCTCCAAGCGCGGCGCGCCGGGGGACCGGCTCTTCGTCCCGATGGACCAGCTGCATATGGTCACCCGGTATGTCGGCGGCGAAGCGCCGACCCTGTCCAAGATGGGCGGCTCGGACTGGGCCAGCACCAAATCCAAGGCGCGCAAGGCGGTCAAGGAGATCGCCGGCGACCTGATCAAGTTGTACTCGGCTCGCATGGCCAGCCGCGGCCACGCTTTCGCCCAGGACACCCCGTGGCAGAACGAGCTGGAGGAAGCCTTTGCCTTCATCGAGACTCCGGATCAGCTCACCGCCATCAACGAGGTGAAGTCCGATATGGAGAAGGAAATCCCGATGGACCGGCTGATCTCCGGCGACGTGGGCTTCGGCAAAACCGAGATCGCGGTCCGCGCCGCGTTCAAGGCGGTCCAGGACTCCAAGCAGGTGGCCGTGCTGGTGCCCACCACGCTGCTGGCCTCCCAGCACTACCAGACCTTCACCGAACGCTACTCCGGGTTCCCGGTGCGCGTGAAGACGCTCTCGCGCTTCCAGACTGCCAAGGAATCCAAGGAGATCCTGGCCGGGCTGAAGGACGGCAGTGTGGATATCGTCATCGGCACCCACCGCCTGCTGAGCAAGAACGTGGAATTCAAGAACCTGGGCCTGGTGATCATCGACGAGGAACAGCGCTTCGGCGTGGAGCACAAGGAAGAGCTCAAGAAGATGCGCACGAACGTGGACGTGCTGGCGATGAGCGCCACCCCGATCCCGCGCACCTTGGAGATGTCGCTGACCGGCATCCGCGAAACCTCCACCCTGGCCACCCCGCCAGAAGAACGGCACCCGGTGCTGACCTATGTGGGTCCGCGCAGCGACAAGCAGATTTCCGCTGCCATCAAGCGCGAGCTGATGCGCGATGGCCAGGTGTTCTTCGTGCACAACCGGGTCAGCTCCATTGAACGGGTGGCGGCCGAACTGCGCGAACTGGCTCCCGAAGCCCGCGTGGAGGTGGCCCACGGCAAGATGAGCGAATCAAGGCTTGAACGGATCATCCAGGACTTCTGGGAAAAGAAATTCGATGTGCTGGTCTCCACCACGATCATCGAAACCGGCCTGGATATCTCCAACGCGAACACGCTGATCGTCGACCGGGCGAATAATTACGGCCTGTCCCAGCTGCACCAGCTGCGCGGCCGCGTGGGCCGTGGCCGCGAGCGCGCCTACGCCTACTTCCTATGGGATGCGGAGAAGCCGCTGGGCGAGATCGCCCTGGAGCGGCTGAAGGCTGTGGCCGCGCACAACGAGCTGGGTTCGGGCTACCAGCTGGCCATGAAGGACCTGGAACTGCGTGGAGCCGGCAACCTGCTCGGCGGCGAGCAGTCCGGGCATATCGCCGGGGTGGGCTTCGACTTGTACCTGCGCCTGGTCGGCGAGGCCGTGGCCGACTACAAGGGGGAAGGCGAGGAAGAAGCCACCGAAATGAAGATCGACCTGCCGGTCAATGCCCACCTGCCGCACGATTACGTGCCAGGCGAGCGGTTGCGCCTGGAAGCGTACCGCAACATTGCGCAGGCCGAGACCGACGAGGCGCTCGCCGAGGTCCGTGATGAGCTGGTGGACCGCTATGGCAAGCTGCCGGTTCCGGTGGAGAACCTGATGCGGGTGGCGGCCCTGCGCATCCGTGCGCGTGCCGTGGGACTGCATGATATCCAGCAGATCGGCAACCACATCAAGCTGGCCCCGGCAAAGATCGAGGACCTGCCTGCTTCGCGACAGGTGCGCTTGGAACGCCTGTACCCGGGGGCTGCGAACAAGCCGGCGCTGAATTCGATCTTCATTCCGAAGCCGAAGACCTCGCCAATCGGCGGCAGGGATCTGGCCGACGGGGAGATCCTTGAATGGGCAGAGAAGCTGCTCTACGCGATCTTCGAACCCACCCCGGTGGCTGCGGCGAAGGGGTAGCGTACGCTCGGCGTCTTGCGTCGGCAAACGCAGGAACTAGCAGAACGAAGCATCGGGAGTTGTCCGCAGCTCCCGATGCTTCGTTGCGAAGCCAGCCGGCGGCACCGGCAGGGCTGAATTCTCCTGGAACTGGTGCCCCCTGCCATTTTTGGCGTCAGCAACCGCCATTCGCCACGGATTGATGGGTAAAAAGACGGGCGATGAACACCATGCAATCCATCCATTTCTGGCCCCGCTGACCACAAAATGGCGTGGCATCGACCGTAGAGTTACCTGACCATCGAGGCTATGGCCGCCGTGCATGCACTGAGAACTGGCGATCACCCCCAGAGCTTGTCGCAAGCTTCCAGCACGCGACGCTTGGCGGTCCGAATACCGATGAGCTGGTATTTGGACAGGGGCTTCGAGGGGATATCGTTTCCGAGGTAGTCGATCAAAATGATCACGGCCAGTACGGGAATGGAAAACAAGCTCAGAAATGACAACAAGCGCGCGTAACCTTTTCCTGGGGCTTGACCTTGGTTTCGTTCGAACCGGATCCCTGCCGCAAGCGATCCCACACTGGTTCCCTTGACATGCGACGCGAAATTGACGATCGAAACAAGTGAAACCCAGGCGATGGCCAACACCAGATCGTTGCCGGTGTCCAGGAAGAGCGCTCCCCACGCCGGTAGCCATATCAATAGCGAATCAACGAATATCGCGGCTATGGCGGATGGCCAATTCACGAAGCGTTTGCGGGGTCGACTCAGCGAATAATCATCGCATGCCTGCTCACGGCATTCGCCAGCCCAGCTAATGTGTCCATCGCGTGAGGCTGATGCACAGGCGACAGCAAAATATCCTGCCCCTTAACTGTCGATACCTTCTGTTGCCGGGCGTCGTCTGCCTGGCCGCATCTGGGGGCCGGGGCGAACCCTCAGCGGTTCTTGGGCGGCCGGCAGTCCTCTAGATCCTGCGCGTAGCGGCGTACCGGTCCTGCATATTGTTGCAGGGTCGGTGCGAGTGCCGCCAGCACGGTTTTCAATGCCGCCGACTCTTCCCCGGCGTCGAAGAGCGCGAGGGCCAGGAACGCCTGCGCATCGGCATACAGCGGGTCATCGGGGTCGACCTCGTTGAGAGCCTTGGCTGCTAGTGCCGGTTCACCGATATTCCTCAGGCTGCTGCCGAGCTGGATACTCGCCTCGCTGCGCTTGGCCCTGCTCAGCGTCCCGCTGTCCAGCGCCGTTTTGTACAGCGGTATTGCCTGTACTTCCTCGCCGAGGTAGTCGTGCAGGCTGGCCAGTTCGAATGCCGCGTGCCCTGCGGGAATCGCGGGCTCCAAGAGAATACCCAGCTCCGCACGCAATGCCGCGGCATCCTTGCCCTGGGCCGATTCCCAAAAATCATCGATCCGTTGTTGCCAATAGTCCATGCCCATCTCAATCCCTGCTGCGCACATGCTGCGCCAAGGCGACGGTCGAGGGGGTCGGCAGCGCACCGTGGAAGTCGGCGGGGCGGGGCCCGCGCAGCGTGCGCAGCGCATAGACGATGACCACCAGATCCACGACCTCCTGCAGCAGGGCTCCGGTCACCGCCGGAATCACACCGGTGGTGGCGACCAGCATGAGCCCAACGCTCAGCCCGATGCCGATCCAGATGGCGCTGTGCGCCACGCTCAGGGTGTAGCGGCTGATGGCCATCACCTGGGCCACCGGTCCGAGCGAATCACGCAGGACCACGGCGTCGGCGGCCTGCCCGGCAGCGGTGGAGCCGCGCGAGCCCATGGCCATGCCGATGTCCGCGGCGGCCAGTGCCGGGGCGTCGTTGGTGCCGTCGCCCAGCATCAGGACCGGCCGGGGCTGCATGTCCTTGAGCAGCTGGACTTTCTGCCCCGGGCGAAGCTCCGCTTCGACCTTGCCGATGCCCACCTGGGCGGCGACGCCCAGCGCGGTCTGTTCCACGTCGCCGGTGAGCATGACCTGGTTTTCCACGCCGTGGTCGCGCATCCAGCGCAGCACCGCGGAGGCTTCAGGGCGCGGTGCGTCGGCCATCAGGATCACGCCGGCGAAGCTGTTGTCCACCGCGACGTAGGCCGCGGACTGCCCTGGCTCAAGCTCGACCCGCTCCAGGGCAGGGTCCATGGCGGCGATGAACGACGGCTTGCCCACGGCTACCCGGCGCCCGTCGACCAGGGCGCTGACGCCGTTGGTGGCCACTTCCTGCGCGTCTTCGGCAGGAAGCAGCGGCAGCCCCCGGTCGGCAAGCGCAGCCGTCAGGCCCGCGGCCATGACATGGGTGGAGAACTGCTCAGCGGAGGCTACCAGCTGCAGCAGTTCGTCCGGATCCAGCTGCGTCTGGATGCCGACCAGCGCGGGCCGGCCTGCGGTCAGGGTGCCGGTTTTGTCGAAGGCGGCGCTGCGGACCTTGGCGAGCTGCTCAAGTACGGCCCCGCCCTTGACCACCACACCTTCCTTGGACGCGCGGGACATGCCGCCCAGGAAGGCGACCGGCACGGCAATCAGCAGGGGACAGGGGGTGGCGAGCACCAGGACCTGGGCGAAGCGCACCGGGTCTCCGGACACCGCCCAGGCGATGCCCGCAATCAGCAGGGACAGCAGGGTGAAGGGAATCGCGAACTTGTCGGCCAGCCGCACCACCGGTGCCTTGGAGTCCTGTGCCTGCCGTACCAGCGCGATGATCTGCTGGTACTGGCTGTCGCTGCTGCGTCGCAGCGCCTGCAGGTAGACGGCCTGCGATCCGTTGACCGACCCCGACATCACCTCGGACCCCCTGGCATGGATCACCGGAAGCGGTTCGCCGGTCAGCGAGGATTCATCGAAGCTTCCAGCCTCGGAACGCATCAGGCCGTCGACGGGAACCAGCTCGCCGGGACGCACCAGCAAAAGGTCGCCGACCTCCACCTGTTCCACCGGGACGTCGGCGACATCCTGACCGGACTCATCCGCGGCGAGGTGGGCCTGCAGTGGGGAGCGGTTCAGCAGCGCGGAGAGCTCGCTGGTGGCCCGGCGCTGGGCGAAGTCCTCCAGGGCTTCGCCGCCGGAAAGCATCAGCACGATGATCAGGGACGCCAGGTACTCGCCGACCAGCAGACAGGCGATAATCGCCACCAGCGCCAGGATATCCAGTCCGTAGTGGCCGCGCAGCAGGTCCTTGACCATCCCGGCGCCGATCCATAGCACGGCGCCAGCGATGGCAATCCATGCGATCCACCGGCTGGCGGCGTCCATGCCGGCCAAGGCGGCGGCTCCCGTGGCGAGCAGGGCGATGACCGCCGCGGCCAACAGCGGATAGCGTCGAATCAGTTGTCCCAGTATCACGATGTCTCCCTATCGACCGGTCAGCGCCTGTGTATCGAATAGTCTCACCATAGCAATGATGGCCGGTCCGGAGCCGGGATTCGTCTGGCGGTGAAGTCCAACAGGGGAGTCGTGACGGTAACTTCAAACAGCTCTTCAGAACCGCCTAGGAGTCATGATCGGGATGCTGATCATCACTATTCCGGTGGAGTTCCGTTTCCTTCGTGGATCTCCTGATCAGCTTATAGACCACGATGGCCAGAACCACGGTGATGACCAGGGGGAGGACGTAGAAGACAACTACTTCATACGCGTTGGGTATTAATGGATTCATGCACCCCCACACTACAGGCAGGGGACGTCGGCCGTGCTGGAATCTGGTCCCAGGGCCGGGGCCGAAGGCCGGTTAAGTAACAGCGGGGAGGCCCGTAGGCCTCCCCGCTGTGATGAAGTGTTTTACTTCTGGAATTCCGATGCTGCTGCAACCAATTCCTCGGCCTTGTCGGCGCGGCCCATGAGGTGCATCGGGATGGCGAAAGCCAAGAACATCAGAGCGAAGCTGACCAGGGTTGGCCACCAGGCAACCTCAAGGGTCCAGTAGCCCAAGGTGTAGATGCCAGCCGCGAACAATACGAAGAAGATCACGAAGCTGACGAGGTTGCCGACAAGGCGGCCTTCACCGGAATGGGCAGTGTTCTTGCCGTTCGAGTACACTTTTTCTCCTTGGGAAACAGATGGGGGCGAATTCCTAGTAGCTGGAACCGCTTTGCTCTCCTTCTAGGATAGCAACTCCTGAGCTAGAACCTAGCCGGGTTGCGCCGGCTGCAATCATTGCCCGCGCGGTTTCAACGCTGCGCACGCCGCCCGAGGCCTTGACGCCCATGTCCGGGCCGACGGTCTTGCGCATCAGCGCCACATCTTCAACGGTTGCGCCACCGGTGGAGAAACCGGTGGATGTCTTGACGAAATCGGCGCCGGCGGCCTTGGCAGCCTCGCAGGCCAGGACCTTGGCTTCCTCGGTGAGCAGGCAGGTTTCGATGATGACCTTCAAGATGGCCCCGCCTTCATGCGCAGCCTGCGCAATGGCGAAGATCTCGTTCACCAGGGCATCGCGATCGCCACGCAGGGCGGCAGCGACGTCGATGACCATGTCGATTTCGTTGGCGCCGTCGGCAACAGCGTGCTTGGTTTCGAAGACCTTGGTATCGGTGGCCGAAGCACCCAGCGGGAAACCGATGACCGAGCAGGTCAGCACTTCAGAGCCTTCCAGCTCACGCGAAACGGTGGAAACCCACAAAGGGTTGACGCAAACCGACTTGAAGCCGTACTGCTTGGCTTCGTCGCAGATCTGCACAACCTGTTCGCGGGAAGCATTCTGGGCCAGCAGGGTGTGGTCGATGTAGCTGGCGATCTCGCGGGCGCTTAGTTCAGTCATCTTTTCCTCTAACAATAAAGAATTCAATCATTTCAAATGAAGGTCTCGAAGGGGTAAGCCTAGTTGGCATTCAGGTAAGCTGCCAATTCTTCCTTGATGGCCAGGACCTTCGCTGTTGCGCGTTGGCGGGCTTCGGGGACTTCGGCCGGATCATCGACCGGTTCAATGGTTTCCAAGTAGCACTTGAGTTTCGGTTCCGTTCCCGAGGGGCGGACGATCACGCGGGAACCGCAGAACGTATGCAAAACCATGGCGTTGGTTGCCGGCAGCTTCTCGGTGCCCTGGGACAGGTCGGTGACCTCGGAAACCTCGGAGCCGCCCAGGGTTGCCGGAGCGTCATTGCGGATCTTGTCCATGAGCGCGGGGATCTGCGCCAGATCGGTGAAGCGCAGGGAGAGCTGGTCGGTGACGTGCACGCCGTGCTTGGCCGCCAGCTCATCGAGGCGGCCGGCAATGGTGCTTCCGGCTGCTTTCAATTGCGCTGCGAGATCAGCCAGGACGATGCCAGCTGAAATTCCGTCCTTGTCGCGCACCAGCTCCGGGGCCACGCAGTAGCCAAGGGCTTCTTCGTAGCCGAAGCCGAGGTTCTCAACACGGGAAATCCACTTGAAACCGGTCAAGGTTTCCTCGTGCTCGCGTCCGGCATCCTTGGCGATGGCTGCCAGCATGCGCGAGGACACGATGGAATTGGCCAGTTTCTTGCCCTCCGGCAAGGTCTTGGAAACCTGGTCACCGAGCAGCCAGCCCACCTCATCGCCACGCAGCATCCGCCAGCTGCCGTTATCGAGGATCGCCGCCGCGCAGCGGTCGGCATCCGGGTCATTGGCAATCACCAGATCTGCGCCCACCGTGCGGGCCAGCTCGAGCGACAGGTCGATGGCCCCGGGCTCTTCGGGGTTGGGGAACTTCACGGTAGGGAAGAGCGGATCCGGGTGCTCCTGCGCGGCGACCATGTGCACGTCGCCGAACCCGGCGTTCAGCAGGGCTTGGCGCATGGTGTGGCCGCCCACGCCATGCATGGCCGAAACCACGATCCGCAGGTTCTTGCGTACCGAGTCCTGCGGCTGGCCAGCGTCGATAATCGGGCGGATGGAAGCCAGGTAGGCTGCTTCGATGTCGCCTTCTGCGCCGGCTGCGGGGAGCACTTCCCAGCCGTTTTCGGCGCGCGGGATCTGCGCCACCGGCTGGCCGTGGTCGATCAGCGAAGCGATCTGCGCATCGATCGGGGAGACGATTTGGGCTCCGCGGCCCGATTCATCGGTGATCTTCCCGCCGACGTAGACCTTGTAGCCGTTGTCCCGCGGAGGGTTGTGGCTGGCCGTCACCATGACGCCGGCCTCGGCACTGAATTCGCGCACGGCCCAAGCCAGCACCGGGGTAGGCAGTGCCGAAGGCATCAGCAGCACCTCGAACCCGGCCGCGGCGAAGACGCCGGCCGAATCCCTGGCGAAGACATCCGAGTTGAACCGGGCATCGAATCCGATGACCACCTTGGGCGTGTACTGGCCATTGGCCTTCTCGGCCAGGAAGCGGGCGATGCCCGCCGCGGTGCGCATGACTACCACGCGGTTCATGCGCATCGGGCCGGCGCCCAATTCTGCGCGCAGCCCGGCGGTGCCGAATTCCAGCACGCCGCTGAAGCGGTCGGCAATGTCCTCGAAGGCCAGTGCGTCGCCATCATTGACGCGCTGGATCAGCAGTTGCAGTTCTTCCTGCGTTTGCGGATCGGGATCCTGGGCCGCCCATTGGCCCGCCGCGTCAAGCAACTGGATTTTCTGCGTGTGGTTCACTGATTTCCCTTCAAAGGACACTGGCTGCTTGCTTAGCGCTGAGAATGCGAGGCCTAGAGCTTCGCGATGATCTGCGCCAGCAACTTGGAGATGCGCGGACCGGCTGCCTGGCCGGCTTCGATGACTTCCTCGTGGCTCAGCGGAACCGGGCTGATGCCGGCTGCCAGGTTGGTCACCAGGGACATGCCGAAGATCTCCATGCCTGCGTGGCGGGCCGCGATGGCCTCCAGTGCGGTGGACATGCCGACCAGATCCGCGCCGATGGTCTTTGCGTACTGCACTTCGGCAGGGGTTTCGTAGTGCGGGCCGGTGAACTGCGCATACACGCCCTGATCCAGTGTCGGATCAACGGAGAGCGCAAGCTCGCGCAGGCGCGAGGAGTACAGGTCGGTCAGGTCGACGAAGGTCGCGCCCTCCAGCGGTGAGGTGGCAGTCAGGTTGATGTGATCCGAGATCATCACCGGGGTGCCTGGATTCCAGTCTGGATTCAGGCCGCCGCAGCCGTTGGTGAGCACCAGCTGCTCGCAGCCGGCAGCCGCCGCGGTGCGGATCGGGTGGACTACCGCGCGGAGGCCGCGTCCTTCGTAGTAGTGGGTGCGGGCACCCAGGACCAGGACCCGTTTGCCGGTGGAGGCCAGGATCGAGGAGATGCTGCCCTTGTGGCCCGGTACGGCCGGGGCATGGAAGCCTGGAATTTCGGTGGCATCCAGGGTGTGGGTGGTTTCGCCGATGAGTTCGGCGGCCTGGCCCCAACCGGAGCCCAGGACCAGCGCGATGTCGTGTTTTGCGACGCCGGTCTGTTCGGCGATTGCCTGGGCAGCCTGCGCTGCCAGGACCTGTGGGTCATTTTGCATATCAGTCACGTGAAATACGCTACCGGTAGCGGGGCGCTTTGTCAGGTGAAACTAGTGCTTCAGAATCAAAATCACGTTCCCGGATTGTGCTTCGATGTGCGCAATCACCCGGCATGGTGAACAATGGTGATTGTGAGCGCAGATCGTAGGAATGAAGCAACCCGTTTAGTTATTCTCGGCGGAGGACCAGGCGGCTACGAAGCCGCCATGGGCGCAGCCCAGTTGGGCGCCAATGTCACCGTCGTGGAACGTGCAGGCATGGGCGGTTCGGCGGTGCTGACCGACGTCGTGCCTTCCAAGACCCTGATTGCCACGGCGGATGCGGTGCGCCGCGTGAAGCACGCGGAAACCTTTGGAGTTCACGTTGACGGACTCGACTCGGCCGTCACCGACTTCTCGGTGGTGAACCACCGACTGCTGGACCTTGCCAAGGAGCAGTCCTCGGATATCCGCACCACCCTTGAACGCGCCGGCGTGCGCATCGTGATCGGCGAAGGCCGCCTGCTCGACGACCACACGGTTGCAGTATCACACCCAGATGGTTCCGAGCAGGAAATCGAAGCGGACGCCATGCTGATAGCAGTGGGCGCCCACCCGCGCGAACTGCCTACAGCCAAGCCCGACGGCGAGCGGATCTTCAACTGGACCCAGATCTACAACATGAACGAGGTGCCTGAGCACCTGATCGTTGTCGGTTCTGGCGTGACCGGTGCCGAGTTCGCTTCGGCCTACAACTTGCTCGGTGCCAAGGTCACGCTGGTTTCCTCGCGCGACCGCGTGCTGCCCGGCGAGGATGCGGACGCAGCGGGCGTGCTGGAAGACGCCTTCAAGGAAAACGGCGTCAATGTTGTTTCCCAGGCCCGCGCCGAAGGCGTGGAGCGCCAGGGAGACAAGGTGCTGGTTACCTTGGCTGACGGACGCGTGCTCGAAGGCAGCCACTGCCTGGTTGCCGTGGGCGGCATCCCTAATACCGCCAACCTGGGTCTGGAAGAAGCCGGCGTGCAGCTGACCGACTCGGGTCACATCAAGGTGGATGGCGTTTCGCGCACTACCGCAACCAACATCTATGCAACCGGCGACTGCACTGGCGTATTCGCCTTGGCTTCGGTGGCAGCCATGCAGGGACGCATCGCCGTGGCGCACCTGCTTGGCGACTCGGTCAAGCCGTTGAATCTGGATCTCGTGGCGTCCAACGTCTTCACCTCCCCGGAAATCGCTACCGTGGGTGTTACCCAGCGTGCGGTGGCTGAGGGCAAGTACCAGGCCAACATCATCAAGGTTGACCTGAACACCAACGCCCGCGCCAAGATGATGAACGTGGACCAGGGCTTCGTGAAAATCGTTTCCCGCAAGGGCTCGGGCACCGTCATCGGCGGTGTCGTGGTTGCACCGCGCGCGAGCGAGCTGATCTACTCACTGGCACTGGCAGTCCAGAACAGCCTGCACGTTGACGACGTGGCTGAAACTTTCACCGTGTACCCGTCGCTGTCGGGTTCGCTGGCTGAAGCGGCTCGCCGCCTGCACCGCCATCGGTAGGTCCTGACGAACTTTTCCAGGCGGCATCCGTCCTCATATTGGGGCGGATGCCGCCTCTGGCATTTAACGATGCTGAACCTGTCGGAGAACGCCAGCGAAGTCCTGAAACGCGACATGTTTTCCCAACATCCGTAATACAAGATGTTGTGACTCCATTCACTTTGGCGAACGACTCTGATATAAGTGTAAAAACTGTTTTCTCAGGTCACGTCTCAATATGTGGAAGTGCATATTCGCGCTAGTAGGCCTGCGATTTGCCGATCGTGGTTCAGATTCCATTAAGCATGTGTCCAAATAATGGACATCAATATCCGAATACTGGTCACTGAGGTTTACGATTATGACAGCAAAATTGAACATCTCACTCGTACTTTCACTCTAAGGAGCAGCCTCACATGTCGCAGGCTAACCAAGCAGTGGCGCCGAAGGAAAACACCCGCGGTCGCGTGCTGTTCGCCAGCATGATTGGCACCACCGTCGAATTCTTCGACTTCTATGCCTACGCCACCGCGTCGGTTCTCGTTTTCCCAGCCCTTTTCTTCCCCAACGCCTCCACCATCAACGCGATCCTTTCCTCGTTCGCGATCTTCGGTGTGGCATTCGTGGCTCGTCCATTGGGTTCGATCATCTTCGGCCACTACGGCGACAAGCTCGGCCGCAAGGGCACCTTGGTAGCCTCGCTGCTGCTGATGGGTATCGCTACCTTCCTGATCGGCTTCCTGCCGCCGGCTGCCGGCCACTGGACCGTATTGGCTCCGACCGCACTGGTGCTGCTGCGCTTCGCCCAGGGCCTGGCGCTCGGCGGCGAATGGTCCGGCGCGGCGCTGCTGGCCACCGAGAATGCTCCGAAGAACAAGCGCGCCATCTACGGCACGTTCCCTCAGTTGGGCGCTCCAATCGGCTTCATCATTGCGAACCTGATGTTCGTGGCCCTGCAGACCTTCTGCACCGCAGAACAGTTCATGGCTTGGGGATGGCGCGTTCCGTTCTTCTTCTCGGCTGTCATGGTGATCATCGGCCTGTGGGTACGACTGAAGCTGGTCGAATCCTCCTCCTTCCAGAAGGTTCTGGATCAGCAGAAGGTCGTGAAGTCGCCATTCGCGGTGACCATGAAGAAGCACTGGCGCCCAACTTTGGCCGGTACCTTCATCATGCTGGCAACCTACGTGCTGTTCTACCTGATGACTTCCTTCACCCTGACCTACGGCACGCAGCCAGCTAGCGTCGAGCAGGCGACGGCTGCCGCTGAGGCCAAGGGCAAGACCTTTGACGCAGCCGGCTTCGTTCCAGGCTTGGGCATTGAACGCCCAACCTTCTTGACCATGCTGATTATCGGCGTTGTCTTCTTCGGCATCTTCACCGTGGTTTCTGGTCCATTGGCTGAGAAGTTCGGCCGCCGCAAGTTCCTGATCTGGGTCACCTCGGGCATCCTGGTCTTCGGGCTGGCTTGGACCTTGTTCTTCGGTCCAGGCCAAGGCGCTGCCATGGCCGGTCTGATCATCGGGTTCACCCTGATGGGTCTGACCTTCGGCCCGATGGCCGCCTACCTGCCGGAGCTGTTCCCCTCGAACGTGCGCTACACCGGTTCGGCTGTTGCCTACAACATGTCTTCGGTAATTGGTGCGGCTCCTGCTTCCTTCGTGGCTGTGGCCCTGTGGAAGGCCGGTGCCGGCAACACCATGGGTGTTGGCCTGTACCTGGCGCTTGGCGCGGTCCTGACCTTGGTTGCGCTGTTCATGACTCGCGATACCTCGGACATGGATATGGAAGAGTGGGTCGAGTAATTCGACGGCATTGCTGAGTGAACGGCTCGGAGAATCATCTGGCAACGATGATTCGCCGGGCCGTTTGCCATTCCCGACGGCCATAGGTGAATGCGAGGTGAAAGAGAGCTCCGCCCCATACAACTTCATACAAGGCATGGAAGCATGGGACACGACATGTTCAATACCGAAGGGGAGCGCTCATGCGTATCGCAGTTGCGGGAGGCACCGGTGCCATCGGCTCGCTGGTGGTGGAACAGCTCAAGAATGCAGGCCACGAACCAGTTGTGCTAGCCCGGTCCAAAGGATGCGACCTGACGAGCCGCAGCGCGGTCGAGCAAAGGCTGGTCGATTGCGAGTCGGTCATCGATGTTTCCGGCGCCTCCACGGTGAGTTCTGCTGCCTCCATGCGGTATTTCACCCAATCGACGGCCAACCTCGTCATTGCAGGACGCGAGTCCGGGGTGCAGAACCACGTGGCGCTGTCGATCATTGGTGCCGTCACGGTGGATTCTGGCTACTACGCCGGTAAAGCGGCGCAAGAGCGGATGCTGCAAATGCTTCCCGGCGGCTACACCCTGTTGCGCACTACACAGTTCTACGAATTCATTGGCCAGAATATCGGCCGTCTGGGTGCAGGGCCGGTGCAGATGGCCCCGAAGATGCGGATGCAACCCATCGCGGGCAGCGAGGTGGCGGCCGCACTCGTCGCCCTTGCTGGGGGACCGGCACAGGGCGTGGTGCAAGACCTTGCGGGGCCGCAAGAGGAATACGCTCCCGATTTAATTGCCAAATACCTGCAAGCCCACGGCAAGTCGCCAAAGATTGTTGAAGTGCCCGTTCCCGGTCCCATGGGCAAGGCAATGCGCGATGGGGGACTGCTGCCCGGCAATTCCGCGAGGCTAGGACACGAAACCTTCGATGCCTGGCTGGCTCGACAGCAGCCCGGATCAGCCTGAGTTTCCAGTCGCCAAATAACCGTGACAAAAGTGGCGGATCCTGGAAGTATCACGTCATGGACGAAAAAGAACCATATGTTCCTTATATCCCCACGCCTCGGGACTTTCCCGGCTTCACGATGCCATCTTCAGTGCCGCAAGGCATGCGGCTGGAGCTGAGCCGTTCGAGAATCAAGGATGGGCAAGATGAGAACTTCGGCGCATGGATGGAAACGCTGAACAACCGCTACGAAGAATGCGAGGCATCCTTATCTGCGCAGCGGGCAGTGCTGGAAGCGACATTCAGGCACGTGGAGGCCGATGGTTCGGTGTGGATCTATCACTTGAGCTTGGTGGGCGAGAACGGCAACGGGCTCGATACGCGACAAGATATCGATGCGACCCACGAAGCAGCTAGCCGCCAGGCGAAAATGCCGGACTGGGAAGAACTCGAACCGAAGTTCCTGCTCATGCCAGATCACCTCAGGGCATCGATGGTGCATTGGGCCGAACATGGACAAGTTCCAAAGTAGAAGCCATGGGCTGAAAGAAGAACACCGGAGGGCCTGGACAATTCTGTCCAGGCCCTCCGGTGCGCTTGGCGGGTTCTACTTGGCGTCGTCGATCGACGCGATGACGGCGCCCGACGACAGGGTCTCGCCCGGAGCAACTTCCAAGCCGCTGACCACGCCATCACGGTGAGCAGTAATCGGCTGCTCCATCTTCATCGCTTCAAGCACGACAATCAGATCACCTTGGGAAACGGTGTCGCCATTCTCGACGGCAACCTTCACGATGGTGCCCTGCATTGGCGAACGCAGTTCGGCGCTGTTGCCACCAGCGGCTCCGGCTGCCTTGCGGCCCGGCTTGCGCTTCTTCTTGCCCGCGGCCTTTTCGGCGCCGTTGGAGGATACGGTGCCCAGCGACGAGGGAAGGGTGACTTCCAGGCGCTTGCCGCCGACCTCGACGGTCACGCTGGTGCGCTCTTCCTCGGTTGCCGCCTCGCCTCCCGTTGGCATCGGGTGAGGCTCGATGACGGTATCGAATTCGGTCTCGATCCAGCGGGTGTGGACCTTGAAGGATCCCTCTTCCGGGACGAACGCCGGATCGCTCATCACCGCGCGGTGGAATGGCAGCACGGTGGCCATGCCCTCGATCTGGAATTCCTCCAGGGCGCGGCGCGAACGGGCTGCGGCGATCGCGCGGGTCGGACCGGTGACGATCAGCTTGGCGATCATCGAGTCGAAGTTCCCCGAAACGGTCTCGCCCTGCTCGATGCCCGAATCCACGCGGACGCCGGGGCCTGTGGGCAGGTTCATCTTGCTGATGGTGCCGGGGGTCGGCATGAAATTGCGACCGGCATCCTCGCCATTGATGCGGAACTCGAAGGAGTGGCCGCGCACCTCGGGGTCGGTGTAGCCCAGCTCTTCGCCGCGGGCGATGCGGAACTGCTCGCGAACCAGATCCAAGCCGGTGACTTCCTCGGAGACCGGGTGCTCCACCTGCAGACGGGTGTTGACCTCGAGGAAGGAAATGACACCGTCCTGGCCCACCAGGAATTCGCAGGTGCCTGCGCCGTTGTACTTTGCCTCGCGCAAGATCGCTTTGGACGCTTCGTACAGCCGGGCGGTCTGCTCGTCGCTCAGGAACGGGGCCGGTGCTTCCTCGACGAGCTTCTGGTTGCGGCGCTGCAGCGAGCAGTCGCGGGTGGAAACGACAACCACATTGCCGTGGACATCGGCCAGGCACTGGGTTTCCACGTGGCGCGGTGCGTCCAGGAAGCGCTCGATGAAGCATTCGCCGCGGCCGAAAGCCGCGACAGCTTCACGGACTGCCGAATCGTACATTTCGCCGATTTCTTCCCGGTTGCGGACCACCTTGATGCCGCGTCCGCCACCGCCGTACGCGGCCTTGATGGCCAATGGAAGTCCGTGCTCGTCGGCGAAGGCGTACACCTCGTCGGCCGAGGCCACCGGATCTTTGGTGCCTGGCACCAGCGGAGCGCCTACCTTTTCAGCGATGTGGCGGGCCTTGACTTTGTCTCCGAGCTTGTCGATGGATTCTGGCGAAGGGCCAATCCAAGTCAGGCCGGCGTCGACCACGGCCTGGGCGAACTCGGCGTTCTCCGAGAGGAAGCCGTAGCCAGGGTGGATCGCGTCGGCACCGGAGCGTTCGGCGGCGTCCAGGATCTTCTCAATGCGAAGGTACGATTCAGCGGCGGTGGTGCCACCCAGTGCGTAGGCTTCGTCAGCCAGACGCACATGCAGCGCATCGCGATCGGAGTCGGCATAGACCGCAACAGACTCGATTCCTTCATCGCGGGCGGCACGGATAATACGCACTGCAATCTCGCCACGGTTGGCGATAAGCACCTTCGTCAATGGATTCATCATGAACCTTGTCTTTTAAAAATAGGGTTTCTCAGCTATGAGCCTATCGTTTTTGTGGGAACTATATGTAGTTATCGCCTAAAACGAGGGTGTTAGGGTGAAATTTTTAGAGGAATCCTACAAGGCAATCTCGCTCTATGGCTTCGCTGAACCTGCCCGGCGAGGCCTGCGGCGGCCAGCATCCGAGGGGCCGGGGAGGACCAGATGCTGCTGAGCAAGGAATTCCAGGCATGAAGAAGGTGCCTTCCGCCATGCAGCGGAAGGCACCATCATCCGGCGAGAGCCGGGCTATTTCCAGAGATCCACGAGGCTGATCCCGGCCTGCGCCAGCAGGCCGCGCAGCACGAAGACATCCAAACCGACAACGTTCTGGAAGTTGCCTTCGATGGACTCGATGAAGGCCGCAGCCAGCCCATCAATGGTGAAGGCTCCGGCACAGGGCAGTGGTTCCCCGCTGGCTACGTAGGCCTCGATCTCGGCATCGCTCACGGTGGAGAAATGCACCACGGTCGACGAGACCTGGCCGCGGGCCAGGGCTGGATTGGCGGTATCGATCAGCCAATGGCCCGAGTGCAGGATGCCGGTGGCACCGCTCAGCTGCTGCCACCGTTCGCGGGCCACCTGCGCGGTGTGCGGCTTTCCGTAGGCCACGCCATCAAGCTCGAAGACCGAATCGCAACCCAGCACCACGGTGCCATCCGGCTGCCTGGCCTGCGCCACATTCTCAGCCTTGGCACGGGCCAGCAGCAAAGCGGTCTGCGCTGGCGACTGATCGCCATCGCGGTCCACCGCGGCGGCAAGCACCGCATCTTCATCCACCTCGGATACCTGGGTGGTGAAAGCGATGCCGGCATCGGACAGGACCTTCTTGCGCCCCCAGGAAGCCGACGCCAAGAGCAGCCGGGTTTCGGGTTTCAGCTGTTCGCTCATACTGCCGCATTCTCCTTGGTCTGGTCCTGGCTGGAACCGTCATGGGAGGAGTTCTCCTCGGATTCCAGCATTTCGTTGAGCTTCGATCCTTCCACATCAACGTCGGGCAAGATCTTGTCCAGCCACTTGGGCAGGTACCAGGCCTTGTCGCCCAGCAGGTGCATGACTGCAGGAATCAGGGTCATGCGGATGATGAATGCATCGAAGAGCACACCGAAGGCCAGCGCGAAACCGAGCGGCCGGATCATTGCCAGGTGCGAGAACACGAAGCCGGCGAAGACCGAAATCATGATCAGCGCGGCCGCGGTGACCACCGGTGCGGCCATCGAGAAGCCGGAACGGACCGCCTCCTTGGCAGGCTCGCCGTGGGCGTAGCGTTCGCGCATCGCCGAGACCAGGAAGACCTGGTAGTCCATGGCCAGGCCGAACAGGATGCCGGTGAGCAGGATCGGCAGGAAGGACAGCAGCGGACCTGGAACGTTGACATCGAACAGCGCGGAGAACCAGCCGAACTGGTAGACCATGACGCTGGCGCCGAAGGCGGCCGCGAGCGAAAGCAGGAAGCCGCCAGTAGCCAGCAGCGGAACCACCACCGAGCGGAAGACCAGCAGCAGCAGGATCAGCGACAGGCCCACCACGATGCTCAGGTATGGGACCAGCGCGGCGGTGACCTTCTCGGAGACGTCAATCTGCGCGGCAACCTGTCCGGTCAAGGCAATATCGGTGCCGGTGGCTTCGGAGAACTTCGAGTAGTCTGCGCGCAGCTCGTGCACCAGCGCCTCGGTGGCTTCTGAGGACGGGCCATCGGTAGGGATCACCTGGATGGCGGCCAGGCTGCGGTCATCGGTCATGGTGACCGGGATGGCGGCCACGACACCGTCGTATTCGCGCAGCAGGTCGGCCACGTCAAGGCTCTTCTCCTCCGCTTCGCGTTCGCTTAGCCCCGCAGGCAGGTCAGCCAGCACCAGCAGCGGGCCGTTGTAGCCCGAGCCGAACTTGTCGCTGGTCTGCTCGTAGGCCTGGAAGGCCTGCGAATCAGCCGGTTCAGCACTGCCATCGGGCAATGCGGTGCGCATCTGCGTGGCCGGCAGCGCGATGGCACCCAGAACGACTACCACCAGCAAGGTCACTGGGACAGCGATCTTCGTGACCATGCGCACCCAGCGGGTTGAGATCGATTCCTTGACTTTCGGATTCTCGGCATCTGCGGCGGCCTTCTTGCGGGCCCGCTTGGATACCAGCTTGTTGCCAGCCAGGGACAGCAGCGCCGGAAGCAGGGTGATGTTCAGCAACACCGAGCACAGGACGGTGAACGCGGCCGACAGGCCCAGGACGGTCAGGAACGGCAGTCCCGGGACAGCCAGGGCTGCCAGCGCAATGATCACGGTCAGGCCGGCGAAGACCACCGCGTTGCCGCTGGTTCCCACTGCGCGTGCAATCGATTCTCCGACCTCCATGCCGGACAGCAGCTGCGAGCGGTGGCGGTGGATGATGAACAGCGCGTAGTCGATGCCCACCGCCAGGCCCAGCATGAGCGCCAGGGCAGGGGTAATCGAGGCCATGTCGATCAGCGAGGAGAACGCCATGGTGGTGCCCACGCCGGCGCCCACGCCGAGGATCGCCAGCAGCAGCGGCAAGCCGGCGGCAACCAAGGTGCCGAGCATGGCCAACAGGACGATGGCGGCGATCACCACGCCAACGATTTCCGAAGCGCCGAAGACCTGGGACATGTCCTGCATGATCTCCTTGGAGAACAGCACCTGAACCCCATTGGCCTGCGGCCCTGCAGCGATGGCCTTGATCTGCTCGCGGTCATCCGGAGTCAGGGCATCGGTCTGGACCTTGAAGCTTACCTGCGAAACTGCGGTGCTTCCGTCCTCGGAAACGAAACGCATGCCGGAGCTCGCACCCACCTGTCGGGAAGCGAATTCCAGCTCAGCACGGCCGGACTCCAGGTCCTTCAGGCCCTGCTCGACATCCTTTTCGCCCTGCTCGAGCTCGGCGGTCTTTTCCTTGATGGTCTTTTCGCCGTCTTCAAGCTGCTTCTTGGCTGCTGCCAGTTCGGCCTTGCCTTCAAGGAATTGGGCCTTCTTGGCATCGAATTCACGCTGCCCGGCTTCCAGTTTGGCCTTGCCGGCATCGAGCTCGGCCTGGCCCTGGTTCAGCTTCGCCTTGTTGGTGGCGATTTCCTTCTTGGCTGCATCCAGCTGCGCTTTGGCTGCATCCAGCTGGGTTTTGGCGGCATCAAGCTGGCCGCGGTTGGCTTCCAGTTCCTTGTGGCCGGCTTTGGCCTGGGCCTGGCCGGCGTCGAGTTCCTTGCGCGCGGCATCAAGCTGCTTCAGCCCGGCCTGGGCCTTGGCAATCTGGTCAAGCGCGGCGGTGGCCTGCTTCTTGACGGCGGTCGCTTGACGAATGGCATCTTCGGCCTTGGGCTTCGCTGCTTTCGCAGCAGCCAAAGTGCGTTCTAGTTTCGCTAGTTGTTCTGTGTATGTATCAATTTCAGTTTGGTTTCCAGCAGCCTCGGCCTCAGCCAATAGCTGCTGGGTGTTCTCTATCTGGGCAGGCAGATTCTTGATCGCCGCTTCAGCTTCGGCCAGGCCTGCCTGTGCCTTGGCCAGTCCGTCCTCGGCAGCCTTCAGGCCCGCAGTGGCTTCCTTCTTGCCGTCGGACAGGTTTGCCTCGAATTCCTTGCGGGAGGAGTCGCCGAGCAGCTGGTCCATGCCAGCCTGGTATTCCTTTTCGCCCGCGGCCAGTTTGGCATCGGCGGCTTCGAGCTTCTTCTCGCCAGCCTCGAACTGTTCCCGGCCCGCGTCGTATTCGGCCTTGCCGTCCTTGTATTGGGCCAATCCGGCCTCGTACTTCGCTTCGCCAGCCTCCAGCTGCTCGCGGCCGGAGTTCAGCTCACGCTGCCCGGCATCCAGCTGTGCGCGGCTATCGGCCAGCTGCTTTTCGGCTGCGGCGATCTGCGGTTCAGCATCCTGGATTTCCTTCTGCCCGTCGAAGTACTGGGCCCAGCCTTCGGTGAGCTCCTCACGGCCATCCTTGAGCTGCACCTTGCCATCGGCAATTTGCTCCTTGGCATCGTCCAGCTTTTTCTGGCCGTCAACCAGTTCCTGCTGCGCCTTGTCCAGCTCAGGCTGCGCCTTTTCGAGCTGTTCCTGCAATTCGAAGGGGCTCATGGCCTCGATGACCTGGGAATGCATGCCCAACTGGTCCAAGGACTCGGCGATGGCCTGCTTCTGGGTTTCATTCAGCGGCCGGTCCGAGCTTTCGCGGAACACGATGGAGCCGGAACCGCCGGCGAGATCCGGAAGTTCTTCCTTCATCCGGTCCAGGGTGCGCTGGGTTTCGGTTCCCGGAAGGGTAAAGGTATTGGACAGCTGGCCCATGAACAAGCTGGCGCACAGCCCAATGAAGATGAAGGCTGCCAGCCACATCGAAATGACGCGGTAGCGGTGCAGGTGTGCCCATCGCGCGAGGCGGTAGAGGAGGGAAGCCATGAGCTTAGATGTCCTTCACGGTGCTAGTGCTGGAAAGCGGCAAGGCCTTGAAACCCTCGTCAAGGGTTTCCATGGCCTGGGTAATCAAGGAATGGAAGACGGAAATGAGTTCGGGGGAGATGTCCATGCCGACAGTTTCGGTGGCGGGCAGACGTTCGATCCACTCGTCGAAGGCGGCTTGGCCTGCGCCGAGCAGCGCATGGGTGAAGACCCTGACGGTGAAGGTATTGGCGTGCGGATAGCGCCGGGCGACCTTCTCGATGACTTCAGTGGCGGCTGTCTGCCATTCGTTCATCATGGCGGGGAAGCCGCAGTTGGCACCTTCGGTCCGCAAGAACGCACCGAAGTGCGCCACTTGTCCGAGCAACCGCGCGACATCATCGGACTTGAGCGCTTCGATGATCGCTTCGACCAATGGCATGGAATCGGTCAGGTCGCTGATGGAATCCACCATGGTTCCCAGGACCTGGTGCAGCGGATAGGAATAGACCGCATCCACCGAGGGGAAGTAGTTGAAGAGCGTACGCCGGGAGATTCCTGCCGCCTCGGCGATCTGGGTAGCAGTGAGCGCTGTGCCAGAGCCGTGGCGGAGCAGATCCGCGACGGCTTCGACGATGGCTTGTTTCGTCGCCTGCCTGTTCAGTTCGCGGCGGGTGCCGGTACTTGGAGAAGTCACATGATTACACTAGGTGCAAAGTTGCACCCTGTGCAAAATTGATGGATGTGACCTTAAGCAAGAAATCGACGCACGGGCGAAAATGCCCGTGCGCCGATCGTCTCCAGCAATGCCTACTTGGCCGCGGCTGCCTCAGCACCTGGAGCCGAGATGCTTTCGTCGGCAAAAGGATTGCCATTGCGTGGTGCGTTGTACATGTCGATGTCCAAGATGCCCTCGCGCTTGGCGACAATGGTTGGAACCAGTGCCTGTCCCGCGACGTTCACCGCGGTGCGGCCCATGTCGATAATCGGGTCAACGGCCATCAGCAAGCCGACGCCTGCCAGTGGAAGGCCCAGGGTGGACAGGGTCAGCGTCAGCATCACGATGGCGCCGGTGGTGCCTGCGGTTGCCGCCGAGCCCAGGACGGATACCAGGGCAATCAGGAAGTAATCGGTGAGCGAGAGCTCGACGCCGAAGAACTGGGCAACGAAGATGGCGGCGATCGCCGGGTAGATGGCAGCGCAGCCGTCCATCTTGGTGGTGGCGCCCAACGGCACCGCGAAGGAAGCGTAGCCCGAAGGCACGCCGAGGTTGCGTTCGGTGACGCGTTGGGTCAATGGCAGCGTGCCAATCGACGAGCGCGAGACGAAGGCCAGCTGCACGGCTGGCCAAACGCCCGAGAAGTACTGCTTGATGGACAGGCCATGAGCACGGACCAGGACCGGGTACAGCGCGAACAGCACCAGTGCCAGGCCGACATAGATCGCTACGGTGAATTTGCCCAGCGCGCCGATGGTGTCCCAGCCGTAGGTGGCGACAGCGTTGCCGATCAGGCCAACCGTGCCGATCGGTGCAATGCGGATGATCCACCAGAGGACCTTCTGGATGATCGCCAAGATAGAAGTGGAGAACGCCAAGAAGGGTTCTGCTGCCTTTCCGACCTTGAGTGCGGCGATGCCCACAGCAATGGCAATCACCAGGATCTGCAGGACATTGAAGCTGATCGAGGTGGTGGCGGTGGCATCATCGGCAAGCTTGGTGCTGGCGCCCAGGCCCAGGAAATTGGCTGGGACCAATCCGGTGAGGAAGCCTAGCCAGTCGCCGGTCTTGCCGGTGTAGTCATCCGGCATGTCCTGGCCGGTATTCGCTCCGGGGCGGAAAACGGTGCCGAGGACCATGCCGATGACGACGGAGACCAGAGCGGTGATGGCGAACCACAGCAGGGTCTGCCATGCGAGCCGTGCTGCATTGGTGACCTTGGCGAGGTTGGCAATCGAGGCGACAACTGCAAAGAAGATCAGCGGGATTACCGCGGTGCGCAGCAGGGCTACGTAGCTGGATCCAATGATCGACAGGGCTTCACCCAGGCCGTTGGGCTCTTCGGCGGTGCTGCCGGTGTACTTGGCCACGAGGCCCAAAAGGAGACCGACAATCAGTGCCGCAATGATCTGCGGTCCGAAACTGGTCATCCAGCGGGGAAGCTTAGATGCAGGTGCGTTAGTAGACATGCGTTCAAGATTAGGGTGCTCATCTGCTCGGCCAGCAGTCAATGTTACTGAACATGACGATATTTCGCTGTTTGTGCTTCATTGCACTCCAAAGCGGTGCCCGGGGTCACAAATCCGGTGAAATTACGCAAGAAATGAAGGGTTCCTTGGGCACCGAAACAAAGTTCGTCATTTGGGAATTTCTGCGTGTCGTTCATTGCTTCTGGACTATTTGCCTTGACTGTGCAATGGAAAGTCAGATCACTGCACGCATCTCGGCTTCCAGTCCTATTGCCGACGCGAGCAGATTGCGCATCACAACCAGCAGCCAGGTGGCGGCGCTGCCGAACGCCACGGTGCCAGCGACCATCAAGAATACGCCGGGACCGCCGGCGCCGACGATCGCCAGCAAGTGAAATCCCAATCCCAGGATCAAGAAGGTGGCGATCGCGGATGCGCAGATGATGGTGGTGACCCAGCGCAGTGAACTATTCTCGAAGATTCTCTGGCGTTGAACCTTTGACAGCAGTATCCAGATGCAGGCCAGGGCAACCTGCAGGCATATGATTCCCGCCGTCACCACCCATCGGTATGGGGTGGCCAGATAGGCAACTTCGGGATGGATGCTGACGGACTCTGCGATAAACAGCGGCAAAATCAGCGTCTGGGCCAAGAGTGAGCCGAGGAAGATAGCGATCAGCGAAGCCCGAAGCAGAGCAATGGCAGAATTCGTCATATGATTGATTATCAATCATAATCTATCGATTATCAATAGGATCTGTCGAGTGTATCGCGATTTCACGCTACTGGACTCCGTGATTCGGGGCGGTGATCTCACACGCAGGGCCTGCCAGTCTTGATCTGTCGGTGTCTTGTGGAAAGGTAGGAGCCAGCAAAGCGGTGCGAATTTATTGCCTTGGTCCATTCCGGAGCGGAAAGAAGGAAACTAATGCGCGTATACATCACGAGTGTCTTCGTCGATGACCAGGCGAAAGCCAAGGCGTTTTATACCGAGGTGCTGGGCTTCAAGGTGAAGCGCGACATTCCCGTCGGGGAGTACAGCTGGCTGTCCCTCGTCGCTGCCGACCAGGAAGAAGGTCCTGAAGTCCTTCTCGAACCGGCGGCGCATCCAGCGGTCGGGCCATACCGCGCGGCGCTGAAAGCCGATGGCATCCCGGCAACGTCTTTTGCCGTTGATGATGTCCAGGCGGAATTCGAGCGCTTGGGTTCATTGGGGGTGGAGTTCACCCAGGAGCCAATGGACGCAGGTCCCGTGATGGTGGCGACCTTTGATGACACCTGCGGCAATCTGATCCAGATTTCCAGCTACAAGGCGTAATGCAAATTGGCGGCCCTGCAATATGCAGGGCCGCCAAATCGCATTGCTGGTAGCTACTTGACCAGTGCGCGCTTCAAGGTATCCAGGCCCACTGAACCGAGCTGCAACGCCGCGGTGTGGAAATCCTTGAGCGAGAAGTTCTCGCCCTGGGTCGCTGCGAGATCATCGCGGATCTGCTCCCAGAGGCGCTGGCCGATCTTGTAGGACGGAGCCTGGCCCGGCCAACCGAGGTAGCGGTTGTATTCGAAGTCCAGCTGTCCCTTGGACATGTCCAGATTCTTCTGGAGGAACTCGTAGCCGTTTTCAGCATTCCAGGTGCCGGTGCCCCACGGCGCGGGGACTTCCAAGCCCAAATGGACACCGATGTCGAAGACCACGCGAGCTGCACGCAGGCGCTGCGCGTCAAGCATGCCCATGTAGTCTCCTGGGTCGTCGAGGTAGCCCAGCTGGTGCATGAGACGCTCGGAATACAGTGCCCAGCCTTCGCCGTGGCCGGAAACCCAGCACATCAATCGGCGCCAGCTGTTCAGCGTAGCTGCCTGCATCTGCGCGGTGCCAATCTGCAGGTGATGGCCCGGCACGCCTTCGTGGTACACGGTGGTCAGTTCGGCCCACGTGGTGAATTCATCTTCTCCCGGCGGAACCGACCACCACATCCGGCCCGGACGGCTGAAGTCTTCCGACGGCCCGGTGTAGTACACGCCGCCATCCTGGGTGGGCGCAATCATGCACTCGATGCGGTCCATGGGTGCCGGGATCTCGAAATGCGTGCCCGACAAATCGGCCATGGCCTGATCCGCCTTGCCCTGCATCCAATCGCGCAAGGCATCGGTGCCTTTCAGCTTTCGTGCCGGATCCTCGTTGAGGATCTTCTTGGCTTCCTCAATCGTGGCGCCCGGCTTGATCTGCTCGGCGACGCGCTGCTGCTCGGCGATGATGGCATCGAGCTCGCCAACTCCCCAGGCATAGGTCTCTTCCAGGTCCACTGTTGCGCCCAGGAAGCGGCGGGACATCAGCGAATAGTACTCCCGGCCCACCGCGTCTTCGGCTGGTGCCTGCGGGAGGAGTTCATCTTGCAGGTAGGTGGCGAGCTTGCGGTAGGCCGTCTTTGCGGCGTCTGCACCGGCTTGAAGCTGTTCCTGCAATGCGGCATCCACCGTGGTGCCGGAGACGGCCAGCTGGTCGAAGAAGCCGCCGTCCTTGGCGTAGTCGGTGGTTTGCGTGATCACAATGGAGACCTGTCGCTGCGCCGCGACCAAGCCGTTCGAGGCGGAATCTCGCAGGGACGCAATGTAGCCGTCAATCGCGGCAGGGATGTTCGACATCCGCTGGGCGATGAAGGCATAATCCGCGGAGGTATCCTGCGGCATCAAGTCGATGATCGAGCGGATTTCCTGGGCCGCGCTGGCAATATTGTTCAGTTCGGTGCGCCCGGTGAACAGGATTTCCAATTCCAGGCTCAACCGCTCGGTCATCGCATCGAGGGAGACCTCGTCAATGGCGTCGACCGGGGTGGCGTTGGCCAATGCGCCCAAGGTCTCGCGCAGCAAGCTGATCATCTGGGTCGTGCCGGCAGGGGAATAGTCGCCGTAGGCGGTTTCGTAACCCGGCATGCCAAGGGAAACTCCCCACTCCGGGGTCAGTTCAAGGGATTTGGCGAAGAAGTCTTCGGCGATCTTGTCGATGGCCGAGGGTTCGCGGTGCGGTGCGGGGGATGTCATGTAGCTAACAGTAGTTGATATGAAAGATTTGTTGAAGACTTTTCAGGTGGTTCATTCTCTATTACTTATCGGTTACTTATCCGTCGCCCAAGCTGGCATTCAAAGGGTGAGGGCTGCATCGCTAGTGTTGCCGTCGGTGGATGTGTGTGCAACACCTTGGAAAGCAGTGATCCGCGGTAAGCCATGAACGGCCTTCCGGATTGTGTTGCGTTGCCGAACTGCCTAGTCAGCATGCATGGGGAGAACTCTCCATGGTGATGGTTTTGTCAGTTCGTTAGAATTGGAGGGCGCCGAATCTGATTTTGGGGAATGAAGCCGGATTCCAGCGCGCACTCGTACCAGCAAAACAAGGACTGACCTCTAGATGGCAAAAGCCGCTTCGACCGGATGGACCGGACTGCTCAAAAGCACCGGCTTCAAGGTGACTGCTATTCCAGTGGTGGCGGCGCTTGCCGTAACCGGTGCCATTATCTATCCGGGCTTCGAAACCGCTGACGTGGAACTGAACGACGGCGGCGTCTGGGTGGTGAATCAGTCCGAAGGCAAAATCGGGCATGTCAACTACCAGTCGCGCACCATTGACGGCGGCGTCGCCACCCCGCTGGCCAACTACGACTTGGTCCAGCATGAGGAAAGCGTGCTGGTGCGCAACCTTGAACAGGCATCGCTGACCACCATCGACCCCGCAATGGTGCAATTCGCCGGGGACAACCACCTGCCGGCCAACTCGTCCTTCTCCTTCGGCGCCTCAGTTGTCGCAGTTACCGACGCAGAACACGGTACCGTGCATGCCAGCAACCTCGAGCAGATCGCGGAATTCAAAGGCGAAGGCGCCGAACCGCTGATCGAATCCAAGGGCGAAGTCGCCGCCGTGGTTGGCGCCGATGACACCATCTGGGCCGCAGACATTGGCGCCGGAACCCTGTCCAGCTTCACCCTTGACGATGAGGGAACAGCCGAGCTCGGCCAGGAGATCGAAATTCCCGAACTGGCCGAAATGAAGAAGCCGCAGCTCTCTGCCGTGGGCAAGGTCGGCGTGGTCTTCGATGATGCCAGCGGCCAGCTGATCACCTCCGAAGGCGGCTCCGCGATCCTGGAGAACCCGGCCAACGCCAAAATCCAGTCCCCGGGTCCGGAAGCCGAGACCATTGCCGTCGCGCTGGACCAGTCGCTGGCCACGGTGAGCTTGTCCGGCAAGGACGCCAACTACGAGCAGCTGGAAACCGCTGGCACCCCGATCCAGCCGGTACGCGTGGGAAGCTGCACCTACGCGGCCTGGCAGACCAGCGGCGAATACCTTCGCTTCTGCGACAACCCGGCCGATAACCAGAGCACCAAAATCCCGGAAATGACCGAGGGCGCTGAACTGGCATTCCGCGTCAACCGCGACGTGGTCGTGTTGAACGATGTGCATTCGGGACAGGTCTGGCTGGCCAATGAAGGCATGGAAATCGTCAGCAACTGGAGCGATCTGGAACCGCCTGCCGGCGAGGGCGAGGCCAAGGAAGAAGAAACCAAGGAAATCACCGACGCCATCGAGCTGCCCAACCGCACCGAAGAAAACAAGAAGCCGATTGCCGAAGACGACACCTATTCGGTGCGCCCCGGCCGCACCACCTTGCTCCCGGTGCTCTATAACGACGTGGACCCGGACGGCGACTTGCTGACTGCCAACCTGGAGGGCGCTGCGCCTTCGATCGGCGCAGTCCAGCCGGTCCATGACGGCACCGGATTTCAGATTGTGGTTCCCGAGGACGCCAAGGGCGGGGCAAGCTTCGCCTACACCACCAAGGACGGCCGCGGGGGACAGGACACCGCGCGGGTCAAGCTGAACGTGGTGGATGAAGACACCAACAAGGCCCCGGAACAGCAGCGCACCACCGTGCTGCGCGTGCAGCAGGGCGAATCGGTCAGCCACAACGTGCTCACCGACTGGACCGACGCGGAAGGCGATGACCTGCGCCTGCTCGGCGGCACCTCCGAGGGCGATGACGTGATCCGGGTCCAGCCCGATGGCACCCTGACCTTCCAGGACGACGGGAAGAAGCTGGGCCAGAAGGAATTGGCCATCCAGGTCTCCGACGGCCAGGAAGGCACCAAGGGCCGGGTGCTGATCGAGGTCCTGGCCGACTCCGTGGTCAAGCCGGTGACCGCCACCGACCACGTGGTGGCCACCATCAATGAATCCGCCAGCTTCACCCCGCTGGAGAATGACACGGACCCCACCGGAGAAGGACTGCGCCTGGCCGGCGTGGACGATGTGCCCGGACTGGAACTGAAGACCAATGCGCAGACCGGAACCGTGACCGCCCGCGCCGAACGCGCCGGCACCTACTACGTCGAATACATGGCCACCAACGGCCCGGCCAGCGCACCTGGCCTGGCCCGCATCGACATCAAGAAGCCGGAGGAAAAGGCCGAGGACCCGATCGCTGTCCGCGATGTAGCCCTGCTGCCTGCCGGCCAGGATGTGCTGGTCAACGTGCTGGGCAACGACACCGACCCGGCCGGCGGCGTGCTGGTGGTCACCGGCGTGCAGACCGCCAGCGACAAGCCATTCTCCACCTCGGTGGAACGCAATACGTTCGTGCGCATCACCGACGTGCGCGGCCTCACCGACCCCACCACCATCAGCTACACCGTCTCCAACGGCTCCCGCGAAGCGACCGGCTCCATCCGGGTGATCCCGATTCCGGCCCCGCCGCGCATGGATCCGCCGCAGGCCAACCCCGACACCGTCACCGTCCGCGAAAACGACGTGGCCACCGTCAAGGTCCTGGAAAACGACATCCACCCCAACGGCGGAGAGCTGATCCTGCGCCCGGACCTGGAGGAAGCCGATGACCTGGGCGAGGGATCCTTGATCTCGGTCGCCGATGAGACGATCCGCTTCCGTGCCGGCGACTTCGGCGGCAAGGCCAAGCAGGTGTCCGCGGTCTACACCGTGGCCGGACCCGATGGCCAGGAAACCAGCGCCAGCGTCACCTTCAACGTGCTGCCCGAAGCGGAAGCCAACGACCTGGAGAAGAACAGCCCGCCGAACCCTGAACCGGTCACCGGGCGAGTGTTCGCCGGATCCAGCACCAACGTGCTGGTCCCGATTGACGCCATCGACCCCGATGGCGACTCGGTGTCCCTCGTGCAATTCGGCGATTCGCCGCGCATGGGCACCGCGAAGATCCGCGGGGCCTCCATCGATTACACGGCTAATCCCGATGCCTCGGGCACCGACGAATTCAGCTACGTGGTGGAAGACCGCCTGGGTGCCCGCGCCACCGGCACGATCAAGATCGGCGTGGCGCCGCTGGCCGAATCCAATAATTCCCCGGTAGCGGTCAACGATTTCTTGACCGTGCGCCCGGACCGCCCGGTCGCCGTGGACGTGATGGACAACGACACCGACCCGGACGGCGACCCGATCGCCTTGATGAGCGAGGTCTCCACCGAATCCAGCACCGAAGTGGAAGTCGTTGACGGCCGCGTCACCCTCACCTCGCCTCCGGAAGACGGCAACGTGTCGATCCGCTACATGATTTCCGATGGCCGCGGCGGCACCGCGGCGGGCACGCTGAGCGTCAAGTCCGATCCCGAGGCGCAGCTGCTCGCCCCGATTGCCCGCGACGACCGTGTGTCGCTGGAAGAAGTCATTGCCGATGAGCAGGTGACCGTCGATATCCTGCGCAACGACGAGGACCCGGACGGCAGCTCCAGCGAACTGGAAATCAGCTTGCCGGACAACCCGTCCACCGCCCAGGTGACCGAGGACGGCCTGGTGGTCACCGCCACCGAAGAGGCACAGATCATCGCCTACACCCTGACCGACCCGGACGAACTGACCTCAACTGCTTTCGTCCACGTGCCGGGCACCGCCGGCGCCCGTCCGATCCTGCGCAGCGGGCTGAACCTGCAGGTCCAGGCGGGAGAAGTCCTGCCGCTGAACTTGGAAGACCTGGTCCTCGTGCGCGATGGCCGCACCCCGCGCCTGACCACCGAGGAATCGGTGACCTCGATGCCGCAGAACGACGGCGAACTGGTCAAGTCCGCCACCGAGCTGTCCTTCCGCGCCCCGGTTGACTTCGACGGCTCGGCGACCGTCAGCTTCGAAGTCACCGACGGCACCGGCCCGGACGACGAGAAGGGGCTGAAGTCCAAGCTGACCCTGCCGATCAACGTCACCCCGGCGCCGCGCCAGAACGATTCCGAGGAACGCCAGAACCAGAATGAGGAAGGCCAGCCGGATGAAGACGAACCCGAAGAAGAAGAGGAAGAGGAACAGCCCGACGAGGAGAACTTCGCACCGACCCTGCAGGCCAATTCCCTGGCGGTGGGCCAGGGCGAGGAGCCTGCTTTCCTGGACCTGCGCATGGCCGCCGGCGATGCCAATGAAGAGGATGTCCCGAACCTGAAGTTCGCCATTGCCTCGGTGGACATCCAGGGCGTGACGGCCGAACTGGTCGAGGGGCACAACCTGAAGGTCAGCGCCGAAGCATCGACCCCGAAGGGCACCACCGGCAGCGTGACCGTCACGGTCAGCGACGGGGTCAACCCGCCGGTCCCGGCCGCCATGGCCATTACCGTCACCGGCTCGGTGCGCGAGCTGCCGGTAGCCGTGGCCGACAACGTCGCCGATGCCGCCCAGGGCAAGACCGAAGTGGTTGATGTGCTGGCCAATGACCACAACCCGTACGCGGATGAAGGTCCGCTGCGCCTGATCAACGCCCGCGCCCTGGAAGACACCGGGACGGTGGAAAAGCGCGGCGACCAGGTGGCAATTACCCCGAACGACGACTTCGTGGGCACCATGCGGGTGGAATACACCATTGGCGATGTCACCGAAGACGTGGCACGCAACGTCATCGGCACCGTGACGCTGAACGTCAAGGGCGCCCCGGAAGCCCCGGGACTGCCTCGCGTCCAGTCCACCGGCGACCAGAAGGTCGTGCTGCAGTGGGATCCACCGGCAAATAACGGCTCGGACATCACCGGCTACACCGTGCGCGGCGGCGGGCACACCCAGAAGTGCGCCACCACCACCTGCACCATCACCCCGCTGGCCAACGACACCGTGTACAACTTCACCGTCACCGCCACCAACGAGATCGGCGAATCCCCGGCCTCGGCGCAATCTGCCGACGCCCGTCCGGACGTGGAACCCGAGCAGCCGGCCGCCCCCACCGGCACCGACGGCGACCAGCAGGCTGCCTTCAAATGGACCGCCCCGGTCAGCCGCGGTTCGGCCATCCAGAGCTACACCCTGGAGATCTCCCCGGCACCGGCCAATGGCGTCACCCAGGTCACCGGAATCACCGGCACCTCCTACACCTGGAAGGGCCTGAAGAACGGCACCGACTACCAGGTGCGCGTGCGCGCGGTGAACAAGGCCTCCAAGCCATCGGCCTTCAGCGCCTACTCGGCCGCGGTGACCCCGGCGGGCAAGCCGTTCAAGCCATCGGCGCCTACCGCGGCCCGCAAGGACTCCGCGGTGGATGGCGGCGTGGTCAACGTGGCATGGAATGCCCCGGGCACCAACGGCGCGCCGATCACCGGCTACACCCTGCGCGTGTTCAAGTCCGGAACCCTGGAGAAGACCATCGGCTCCATTGCCGCGAACCAGACCAGCCAGTCGGTCACCGGCCTGAGCACCTCCGGTTCCTACACCTTCACCATTGCCGCCACCAACCGCAAGGGCAGCTCGGAACAGAGCTCCAAGTCGGTGGCGGTGACCCCGTATGGACGGCCCAAGGCCGTATCCAGCGTGAGCGCCAAGGCCACGGGCGCCAACCGCATGGTGCGGCTGGACTTCCAGGCTCCGGCGGCCAATGGTTCGAAGATCACCGGCTACCAGTACTCCACCGACGGCGGAAGCTGGAAGTCCTTCGGCGGACCCGGCTCGGTGATCGACACCGGTTCCAACGGCACCGCGCACACCTGGCGCGTGCGCGCCTTGAATGCCGCCGGCGCAGGCACCGCCAGCCCGGCCAGCAACAAGACCAGCGCCTACGGTCCGCTGCGCGACAACGCGAAGATTTCTTCCTCGCACGGCAACGACTGGATCTCCTTCAGCTGGAATACCGCCGCCGGGGAATCCAACGGGCGCAAGGTCACCCAGACGGTGAAGATCGGTGGCAACAGCACCAAGAACGACGGCTCGCAGAAGGTCACCGGCCTGGGCTACTCCACCAGCCGCACCATCAAGATCGTGGCAACGGATACCGAAGGCCAATCCAGGTCCTGGTCCAAGACGGAGAAGACCAACCCGAAGCCGGCGCGTTCGGTGAAGCTGTCCGAGGGGCCGATGTACAACGGCTACTCGAACTCGACCTGCCCGCCGAACTGCTACAAGTACCACGTGGAGCTCTACAACTTCGCCCCGGGAACCCACACCTACCTGGCCCAGTGCTACCACTCCGGCGGGATGTTCTCGGATAACTACGTGACCTTCAACGTCAACGGTAATGGCCGGGCCTCGAAGGACCTGCCATGCGTGATCGAGCCGGGATACTCCCAGCCGTACTTCGCACGCATCGACGGCACCGAATCCGACCACGTTAATTTCAGATAAGCGCGGCATCGACCGGGCATCAAGACGTACAGAAAGAACAAACACTGCCATGACCATGAGCACCGAGCAGGCCAACTGGTTCTGCGATACCTTCGCCAAATTGGTGTCCAACGTCGGCCAGTCCGTCCTGGGCAAGGAGCAGGCCATCAAGCTGGTGCTCACCGCCATGCTCAGCGAAGGGCACGTGCTGCTGGAGGACGCACCGGGCACCGGCAAGACCATGCTGGCCCGTTCGCTGGCCGCCACCGTGCGCGGCAGCAACTCGCGCATCCAGTTCACCCCGGACCTGCTGCCCTCGGATGTCACCGGCATCACCATCTACGACCAGCGCAGCGGCCAATTCGACTTCCACCATGGGCCGATCTTCGCCAACCTCGTGCTGGCCGACGAGATCAACCGCGCGTCGCCCAAGACCCAGTCGGCGCTGCTGGAAGTCATGGAAGAAGGCCGGGTGACCGTCGATGGCACCACCTACCCGCAGGCCCGCCCGTTCATGGTGATCGCCACCCAGAACCCGATCGAGCAGGCAGGCACCTACCGGCTGCCCGAAGCGCAGCTGGACCGCTTCCTGATCAAGACCTCCATCGGCTACCCCGACCGCGAGGCCACCGTGGCGCTGCTCTCGGGCAGCACCCAGCGCGACCGCTCGGCCGCGTTGAACGCCATCATCACCACCGAAGCAGTGGTGGAAATGGCCGAGCTGGCCACCACCGTGCACGTGGACACCGCCGTGCTGGAATACGTTGCAGCCCTGTGCGAAGCGACCCGCGACTCCGCCGATACCCGGCTGGGCGTCTCGGTGCGCGGCGCCCTGGCGATGGTGCGCGCGGCCAAGGTCTGGGCCGCCAGCCAGGGCCGCAACTACGTGCTGCCCGATGACATCAAGGAATTGGCGCCGCATGTCTTCACCCACCGCCTGGTGCTGGACCCGGAAGCCGAGTTCACCGGCACCACCGCCGAGCAGGTCATCGCCTCGGTGCTGCGCAAGGTCCCGGCCCCGACCCGCCGTGGCGACGAGGACTCCGCCGAAGCCGAGAGCAAGGACCAGGACGAGCATTAATGAGCCGACGAGCTAAGCGTCCTGCACGGAACAGCAAGCTGAATCGCGGGGCCGAGACGTCGCTGGCCATGGCCAGCGAGGCCATGGCGGTGCTGCGCGACTACCTGGGCCCTGCCATCGCGCGAGCCAGGGAACTGTCCACCCGGTACCTCGCGCCGATCGCCACGGTCATCTCCCCGCTGGGCTTCGTGCTGCTGGGCACCGCGGTGCTGCTGTGGATCCTCGGCGCCAGCTTCGGCTGGCAGGAAGCCCTGCTGGGCGCCTTCATGGCCACCGTGCTGCTGCTCGCCTCGGTGGGTTTCGTCCTGGGCCGCAACGACTTCAGCGTCGACCTGGATCTGCACCGCACCCGCGTGGCAGTGGGGGACCGTGCCGTGGGAGCCATGCAGGTAGCCAACAAGGCTTCGCGCAGCTCGGCACCGGTGATGATGGAACTTCCGGTGGGCCACGGCGCCGCCCAGTTCCGGATCCCGCGCCTGGAACCGCAGCAAACTCATGAGGACCTGTTCACCATCCCCACCCAGCGCCGCCAGGTACTGGACGTGGGCCCGGTCCGCTCGGTCCGCCAGGACCCCTTTGCGATCCTGCGCCGGCAGGTGAAATGGACCGAGAGCTACGAGCTGTTCATCCATCCGCGCACCACCGCATTGGATGGTTCCTCGGCCGGGTTCATCCGCGACCTGGAAGGCATGCCCACCGCCGACCTCTCGAATTCCGACGTGTCCTTCCACGCACTGCGCGAATACCAGTCGGGGGATGACCGCCGGCACATCCACTGGAAATCCACGGCCCGCACAGGCGAGCTGATGGTCCGCCAGTTCGAAGAGACCCGGCGCTCGCACCTGGCCCTGTCGCTGAGCACCAACCTGGACGAGTATGCCGAGGCGCACGCCGAGGAGGATTTCGAATTGGCCATCTCGGTGGCGGCCTCCATCGGCCAGCAGGCCGTGGCCGAACAGCGCAAGCTGGCCATCCTGACCCAGCAGGGCCCGGTGCGCACCGGCAGCGGCCGGCAGATGATGGACGGGCTGACCCGCATCGAGGCGGCCACCGGCCAGCGCGAGAACCTGGTGGACGTGGTGCGCCACACCGCTGACACGGTGCCCGGCGCCTCGGTGATTTTCTTCCTCACCGGCACCAGAACCAGCGCCAAATCGCTGCGCGAGGCATGGATGCACGTGCCGGCCGGCGTGCGCGCCATCGCCATCCGCTGCGAAACCGGGATTGAACCTTCGCGCTCGAATATTGGCGAGCTGACCGTATTGAGCCTCGGCAAGCTGGAAGAACTCGGCGTGATGCTGCGAAAGGCCGTGGCATGAAACAGACGATTCCCCTCTGGCGCTATGGCGTCGACGCGGCCTGCCTCGCCCTGGCGCTGGTGCTTGGCGCGCTGGGTCTGCTGGAAGCCTACGGCGCGAGCCTGAACTTCATCCTCGCTGCCGTTGGCGGACTGGTTGCCGGCCTGGCCTTGGCCTGGGCCAATGTGCATTTCAAGCTGGGCACCTGGCGGACCCTGGGCCTGTTCGCGCTGCTGTACCTCGTGCTTGGCACGCCGTTGGCGACCCCGCGCGAGGCAGCCTTTGGCCTCCTGCCCACCGGCCAATCCCTGCGCACCTTGTTGACCGGCCTGGTTTTTAGCTGGAAAGACATGCTCACCGTGGCGCCACCGGTAGGTTCCTACGGCGGAGTGCTGATTGTGGCCTTCCTGTCCGCGCTGCTCACCGCGCTGCTGGCCGGCTTGGCCGCCTGGCATTTGCGCTCGCCGTATTGGACGCTGCTGCCGCTATTGGCGATGTTCGTGCTGGGCATTGTCTTCGGCACCCGCGATGTGCCGATGCCCGTCGTCCGCGGCGTCTCCTTCATCGCGGTGCTGGTCGGCTGGCTTGCCTGGCGGCGCTTCATCGACACGCGCGTTTCCGCCGGATTCAGTTCGCTGAACCACGAACAGCTTGACTCCCAGGGTTCCAAGCAGCTGCTGCTGCGCCGCGTGATTGCCGGAACCCTGGTGCTGGCCGGTGCCGGCGTCGCGACCGCGGCGGCCACGCCGCTGCTGGCCCCGGAAACCCCGCGCCAGGTGCTGCGCGATGCACTGGAACCGCCGGTGGACCTCTATGACTACCCGAGCCCCCTGACGCGTTTCCGTAAATATGTGAAAACGATGGCTGACGACACCCTGATGACCGTCAAGGGCCTGCCCAAGGACGAGCGCATCCGCCTGGCCGCTCTGGATTCCTACAACGGCATGGTCATCAACGTGGATCCGTCCGCGGGTGGCAGTTTCGCCCCGGTGGGCGATGCCAGCGATATCCGTTCGGCCGACACGGTGGAAGGCCGCGAAGCCGCCGAGCTTGAATTCTCGATCAAGGACTATCAAGGCGTGTGGGTTCCGTCCGGTGGCAAGCTGCTGGGCATGGAACTGACCGGCGGGCGTGAAGATGAACTGGCCCGTTCGCTGTTCTACAGCGATTCCTCCGAGAGCGCGCTGAGCTCCATCGGGCTGGCGGAGGGCGATGCCTACACGGCTAAGGTGCTGTTCCCGGCCAAGCCCAGCGATGAGCAGCTCAACGAACTGGACTTGGCGCAGTTCCGCATGCCTGAGCTGGCCAATGTGCCAGCCATAGCGGGAGCGAAAGCCGCTGAATTCACCGGATCGGGCCGCGGGGACCTGGAGCGTGTGCGGAGCATCGAAGCGATGCTCTCCGGAACCGGGTTCTTCTCCAACGGCACCGAGGGACAGGTGCCCTCGCTGTCCGGGCACGGCGCGGGACGCATCACCAGCCTGCTCGATGCCGAGCAGATGATTGGCGATGACGAGCAGTATGCTGTTGCGATGGCGCTGATGGCCCGCGAGCAGGGGATTCCTGCGCGCGTGGTCATGGGCTTCTATCCCGAGGAATACGCGCCTGAAAAGGCAATCGAAATCAAGGGCTCCGATGTCCACGCATGGGTGGAGATCGCCTTTGAAGATGTAGGCTGGGTTGCTTTCAACCCGACGCCCAACGAGGATGAGCAGCCGACCCCTCCGGAACAGGAACCCAAGGCCGTGCCGCAGCCGCAGGTGCTGCAGCCTCCGCCACCGGCGCAGGAAGAAGCCGACTTGCCGCCGCAAACTGCACCGGAGCCGCAGGAAGTGGAAGAGGAACCAGAAACTTTCTGGGAGCGCTGGGGACAGGTCATCATCGTCGTCGGCATTTCGCTGGGGTCGCTGCTGCTCCTGCTTTCGCCGCTGCTGCTGATTGCCCTGCTGAAGCTGCGCCGCCGCGAGAAGCGGGCGAAGTCCGGCAGCACAGGGGACCGCATGAGCGGCGGCTGGCAGGAACTGCTCAGCCATGCCACGGATCACCGTATCGCTACGGCCAACGGCGCGACCCGGCGGGAAAGCGCCAGCGTGCTGGCTGCCGGCTTCCCGGCTCTGTCCGATCCGGTGCGCTCCCTGGCGCAGCGTGCGGACGCGGCGAACTTCTCCCATGAGCAGCCGACCGAGGAACAGGTGCGGAAGTATTGGGAAGATGTCATTGCGCATACCCGGAAGATGCAGGAACCGCTGGGATTCTTCGGCAAGATGCGCGTGAAGTACTCCCCACGATCCCTGATACATGAGCTGGCTGCGAAGACAGCCAAGACGGCACGAATACTGCAACAGAAAAACCGGAGGAAGCCATGGCGGTAAAGATGGATCTGGTCGATGCCCGAACTACCCAGCGGCTGCTCGCATGGCTGATCGACTTCCTGCCGGTGCTGGTCCTGTCGGTGATTTTCCTGCCGATGATCGCCTCCAAGATGGTGGCCTCGCTGAGCGCTCCGCAGCTTGCGGGCGAAATCGCCGGAACATATATCCTGTACAGCGTCCTCGCACTGGCCTACACGGTGTTCTTGTGGTGGTGGGAAGCTACCTCGGGCAAGACCCTGGGCAATGTGCTCCTCGGGCTGCGCACCACCACCCTCAAGGGCGAGCGCCCGGGCTGGGGCAAAACCATCATCCGCCGCTTGCTGATCGCTGTGGCAGGCATCGTCCCGATTCTTGGATCGGTGCTGATGGTCATCTCCAATCACTTCGATGCGAACGGCAAGAAGCAGGGCTGGCATGACAAGGTGGCCGGGACGCTGGTGCTGGATATCAAGGCTGGACGTGACCCGCTGACCACCGGGGGCGCCGCAGGGCCGCAGTCCTTCGCGCCTCCGCAGCAGTATGCTCCGGGCCGCCGCTTTGTGGGGGAGCCGGACGATGCGCAGGGCACTTCTGGTGGAGTCATCGATTCGGTGCCAGGTGCTGTGCGCGCCGCTGCCCCCGAAGCGCAGGAATCGGTTCGTCCCCGTCCCTCCGCACGGCCCAAGCCGGAAGCGAAGATCGTTGAGGTTCCCTCCACCGAGGCCGCAGCTGATCCGGATGAAGACCTCGGTCATACGCAAATTCGTCCCCAATCCCCGGATGCCGTGCATCTGCTCTTCGACGATAGCCAGTGCCTCGACCTGGCCGGCAGCATCCTGATCGGGCGCAACCCCACGTACTCGGATGGCGATGTGGGTGTCCACCTGGTTGCACTGGATGATCCGGACCGCACGGTCTCCAAAACGCATCTGCTGATCCAGCCAGGCGTTGGCAGCGTCTGGGTGACCGACCGGGATTCGGGCAACGGCTCGTGCATTGTCGACGAGGACGGGAACGTGCGCGAACTTGTCCCGGGCAAGCCGGAACAGGCAATGATAGGCCATACGGTGTACTTTGGCGACCGCTATTTCCAGGTGGAACGTCCGTGACAGATCTCAACCCTGGGGCAAGCCTCAGATTCAGCCATGGCCAGGCGACTGACCGTGGACTGCGCCGCGCCCTGAACGAGGACAGCTTGCTGGCCTCTGAACGGCTGCTGGCCATTGCCGATGGCATGGGCGGGCATGAAGCAGGCGAAATAGCCAGCGCCCTGTGCCTCAAGATCCTTGGCGATGGATTCATGGATGCCGGCGCGCAGCTGGATCCGGAGACCTTGGATACTTTGCTGGTCGAAGCTGATCGCAGCATCGTGGAGGCGGGCTCGGGTCGAGCCGGCACCACCCTGGCCGGGGCCGTGCTGATTGATGCAGTCGCCGCCAGCGGGCGGGCGGAAGAACCCCAGCTGCTGGTGTTCAATGTCGGCGATTCGCGCACCTACTTGTGGACCCAGGGAGTGCTGCAACAGGTCAGCGTAGATCACTCCGAAGTGCAGGAATTGATGGATATCGGAGAGCTGGACGCCGAGCAGGCAGCCACCTATCCACGCCGGCATGTGATCACCCGCGCCTTGGGGATCAACGCCAACAGCCAACCGGACTACTGGCTGGTGCCGCTGGCAGGGCAGGAGCGCATCCTGGTCTGCTCAGACGGTCTGAGCAGCGAAGTCGGCGATGCCGCAATCCAGGAAATCCTTGCGCGATTCCCAGATCCGCAGCAAGCTTCCGAAGAATTGGTCCAAGCGGCCCTGGATGCCGGGGGACGCGATAATATCAGCGTGATCGTTGCCGATGTGGAGCATGGGCACCCCGACGATGTTGGCATTACTATTCCGCGCATATCGACTACGAGCCACCAAGAGGAGAAATCATGAACAGCCTGCGTTACCTTCCCGGAGACTGGTACGCCCTGGTCAATGGCCAGCACATTGTCCTCCTTCCTTCCAGCGCAAGCGCAGAACAGGTCAATGGCTTGTGGGCCAAGCTCGCTGGGAAGACCACGGTGGAAGCACTGCTCTCGGAGCTGTTGCCGATGTACCAGATGAACATTGCCGAACTGCCGAACTTCGCTTTGATCTCCCGTGACAGCGCACCGCATCTGATCCTGCGCGGTGCCCCGGAATTCATCGCCCGGACTGCCTCCGGCGAGGAGAAAGTGAGCGGCGCAGGCATCGCCACCTGGGCCGAACGCAAGCTGAGGGAGTCGAAGTCGTGGACGCTGAGCACCGGTTCGGCGAAAGCCGAAGCCACATTCGCGCTGCCAATTGGCGAAGGCATCGTACGCGTATCGCAGCTGGAATGGGCCGCAGGAGAGGACCCCACCGCTGCGGAAAAGACCCCAGCCGCGGCTAAAGCCCCGGCACCGGCTAAAGCCCCGGCACCGGCTGATGCCAAGCCTGCCGCTGATCCGGCGAAGGCTCCGGCTCCTGCTGCGGCTAAGCCCGCTGCAGCATCCGATGCTGCAAAACCTGCGGTAGCTCAGGCAAAAACTCCTGCGCCTTCCGAAGCTAAGTCTGCCCCTGCGACAGATGCTGCCAAGCCGGCTGTTGCCTCGTCAAAGACCCCTGCGCCTGCCGCAGCCAAGCCTGCTGCGGTCAAGACCCCTGCGCCTGCCGCAGCCAAGCCTGCTGCGGTCAAGACCCCTGCGCCTGCCACGGCTAAGCCGGCAGCGGAGCCGGCAAAGGATCCGGCACCGGCTGCGGCCAAGCCAGCTTCTGCTCCGGCTCAGGCTGCTTCTGCGTCTGATGCGGCCAAACCAGCTGAGGCGCCAGCAAAGGACCCGGGACCGGCTGCGGCCAAGCCAGCTTCTGCTCCGGCTAAGGCTGCTTCCGCACCTGATGCGGCCAAACCAACTGATGCGCCAGCAAAGAATCCGGCACCAGCGGCTGCCAAGTCAGCTGCACCGCCAGCAAAGGACACGGCACCGGCGGCGGCCAAGCCTGCTGCTGCACCGAACGCTGCACCAGCCAAGGAAGCTGCAGATCCCAAGGGCCCAGCTGATGTGCTGGCACGGGCAGCCGACGCTGCCAAGGCGGCCGATGAAGCCAAGTCCGCGAAGGCATCGGCAGAGGACGCCGAGCACGACAGGACCTTTGACTCAGAAGCAACCCAGGATCCAGCACAGTACGAGCAGGAAGTTTTCTCGGAGGAACTATCGCTTGCCGGGCAGCTGCTCGGAGCCAGAGGTGCGGCAGAGACCGTTTACGATACCGGCCAGGGCGATGACCAGGACACGATTATCAAGCCCCGCCCGGCAGGTCTTGCCATCGCTGCGCCTCCCGCCGAACCAGCTGACGACGAGCACACGATCATCCGCGGCTCCAGTGTTCCGAAATCCAGGCCTTCATCAGGGTTGGATGCCAAGGACGGTACAGAAAGTTCGGTGTCCCTGAATGAATTCATCCTGGCGCGCTCTTGCTCCAAGCGGCACCCCAATCCACCCACCGCGTCGACGTGCAGGCAATGCGGCGAGCGATTGACCGCCCAGGCGCAGCAGGTTCGCAAGCCTGCCATGGGCCGCATGATTGTCAGCGACCACGGCGGTACCCGCGAATACGCCCACGAGCTGAACCGCTCGGTGGTTCTCGGACGCCAGCCAAGCGCAGGAGCCGTCAAATCCGACAGCGAACCCCGCCTGCTGAAGGTTGAAAGCCCCAGCGGCGACATCTCCCGTTCGCACCTGCACGTGCGTGTGGAGGGATGGCATGTGCAACTGGTGGACCTTGGTGCGACCAATGGCACCGTGCTGCTGCGCGAAGGGCACCGGCCACGGCGCCTGTCCCGCCACCAGGAGATCATGCTGATCAACGGCGACGTCGCTGACTTGGGTGATGGCGTCAGCATCCGCTTCGAGGATCTGCCGTGAGCCCAAAGCGCGCGCCAGCTCCGGCACCGCAAATACCGGGATTCGCGTACGTCAAGCCACTGGGAACCGGCGGATTCTCCGATGTCTATCTTTACGAGCAGCACCGGCCCAACCGCAAGGTGGCGGTCAAGGTGCTGCTGGCTGATGTCAGTGATGAGGAAGCCCGCCAACGTTTCGAGGCCGAGGCCAATTTGATGGCCCAGCTGTCCACCCATCCTTATATCGTCACGATCTACCAAGCGGAGATCACCGATGACGGACGTTCCTATCTGGCCATGGAGTATTGCTCCCGGCCTTCCTTGGAAGCCCGTTACCGCCGCGGTGTCTTGAGCATCGATGAAACGCTGACCTTGGCCATCCAATTGTGCTCAGCGGTCCATACCGCGCATCTAGCGGGCATCGTGCATCGAGACATCAAGCCGGGAAACGTGCTGACTACTGACTACAACCGGCCGGCCCTGACCGACTTCGGCATCTCGGGAACCATCGGATCGCACACCGCAGGGCTGTCGGTGCCATGGTCCGCCCCGGAAGCGTTCAGCGGCGACACGCCTCCGGGCGTGCGCATGGACGTATACTCGCTCGGTGCCACGATCTATACGGTTTTGGCAGGGCATTCGCCGTTCGTCCGGCCGGGACAGGATAATGCGCAGCCAGTGCTCATTGAGCGGATCTGCAATTCTCCATTGAAGCCGTTGGAGCGGCTTGACGTTCCCGAGTCGCTGAACCAGGCGTTGTCGGTAGCCATGGCGAAGAACCCGGCTTCGCGATTCGGCTCGGCCGCCGAATTTGCCCGCTCCCTGCAGCGAATCCAGATCGAGTTGGGCTTCTCGGTCACTCCTTTTGAGGTTATCGAAGAACCTGCCGAAGCGGCTGAGGAGGAGGACGGTGAAAGCACGCGCGTCCGCAATGTCATTTCGATCAGCGACGTGCAGCGTCCGCTGCCTTCTGCACCGATGATTTCCTCCGTTCCCGGGCAACAGGCACGGCGGGTACGACCGTCAGCGCCGATACCGCGGCTGCACATGCCGAAGGAACCTGCGCCGGCTCCGAACCCAGAAGACAAAGCGCAAGACGAATCCGGAACGCCATCGGCCAAGCCGGCAGAGCCGAAGCAACGCCAGAGCCTGTCGAAGGTATTCATCGCGGTGGGCATAGTGCTGTTCATCTTGGTTGGCGGCGCCTTCATTGCAAACATTTTCTTGCCGGAGCAGGAAGCCGCGCAGCGTACCGGCCCGCCCATTACCGCCACGGACGGTCCCAAGGACGCATTAGTTGGCGGCACCGTCCCCAAGGTGGATAATTTCGAGTACTCTACGGTGGGAGAAACGGTAACCTTCCGCTGGTCCAACCCGGAACCGAATAAGGATGACCATTACCGTTGGGCTCCCATTACCGCAACGGAAACGGGAGAGTTCAAGCAGACGAAGTCTCCTAGCGCGACTACCGACATCGGCGAAGGCGGGCAAACTTGTATCGAGGTCAAGCTCGTGCGCGATGATGGACGTATCTCGGATGGAGCACGGTTCTGCACCGGCGCAGGTTAAGCAAGGTAGGCATAAGCGATGAGTGAAGTAACTATCGAGTACTGCGGGCAGTACTATCCTGTCCAGGATGGCAAACCCTTCACCATCGGACGTGAAGGCGATCTCGCAATCGACGACAATCCGTACTTGCACCGGCACTTCCTGACAATTAGCAAGCACAGCGGACTGTGGTGGCTCAACAACGTGGGCAGCCGGCTGACCGCGACCATTGCGGATCGAACCGGCGGCCTGCAAGCCTGGCTGTCGCCGGAGTCGAGCCTGCCGCTGGTGCTCAATCGGGTGGGCGTGGTGTTCACTGCCGGTCCCACCACCTATGAGCTGTCGATTCATGTCGCGCAGCCGGCATTCCGGCAAGACTACCTGGAATACGATGCGTGCGGCGAAACCACCATTGGGCCGGTGCTGCTGACCAGCGCCCAGCGGGCGCTGGTCGTGGTCTTGGCTGAGCCGATGCTGCGCCGCGAAGGCACCGGGCTGAGCTCGATTCCCACCAGCGCGGCGGCTGCCGCACGGCTGGGGTGGGGAATTACGAAGTTCAATCGCAAACTCGATAACGTGTGCGACAAATTGGACAAGGCTGGCGTTGCCGGACTGCGCGGGGGGCCCGGAAAACTGGCCACCAACCGTCGCGCCCGGCTGGTGGAGCACGCGGTGAGTTCGCATCTGGTCACCCGTGCCGATTTGGCCATCTTGGATTCCGAAGTACCCGACGAAGACTAGGTTCCCGGCTGATACGCCAATGGCCAATGGGCTGGACGATTCCTTGCGGAATTGTCCAGCCCATTGGCCATTGGAATGCTCAGCGCCGTCCGATAGTCCAGCCCAAACGCGGGACGAGTGCGCGGCGCCGGCGAATCCGATCCACGCGCTTCTTGGCCTCTGCGGCCTCAGGTGCAGGCGCTGGAGCGTTGCCCATGGCAGCGATCAATGCAGTGACCACCGCCAATTCCTCGTCACTCGGGTTTCCCTTGGTGACACGGATCTGCGGGGCAGCAGGCAAGGCGCTGTTCTGTTCCATCGGCGTGCTCCTTTGTGGTTCTGGTGGGTACTGGTCGGGCAGAATCTGCCGCTTACAGCGGGATGTTGCCGTGCTTCTTCGGAGGCAGGGTGGCGTGCTTCTCGCGCAGCGCACGCAGGCCGCGAACCAGCTGGAAGCGGGTCTCGCTCGGGGCGATGACCGCATCCACGTAGCCCAGCTCAGCCGCCTGGTACGGGTTGAGCAGTTCGGCCTCGTAGTTGTCGATAATCTGCTTGCGGCGAGCCTCGACATCTCCGCCTTCGGCTTCCACAGCGGCCAGATCGCGGCGGTAGAGGATGTTGACCGCGCCCTGGGCGCCCATCACGCCGATCTGCGCGGTCGGCCAAGCCAGGTTCAGGTCTGCGCCCAGCTTCTTCGAGCCCATCACGATGTACGCTCCGCCGTAGGCCTTGCGGGTGATCACGGTCAGCTTCGGCACGGTGGCCTCGGCGTAGGCGTAGAGCAGCTTCGCGCCGCGGCGGATGATGCCCTGGAACTCCTGGTCCTTGCCCGGCAGGAAGCCCGGCACGTCCACGAAGGTGAGGATCGGGATATTGAAGGCGTCGCAGTTGCGCACGAAGCGGGCGGCCTTTTCCGAGGCGGCAATGTCCAAGGTGCCGGCGAACTGCATTGGCTGGTTGGCGACAATGCCCACGGTGCGGCCTTCGATGCGGGCATAGCCAATCATCACATTCGGTGCGTAGAGCGACTGCATCTCGAAGAAGTGCTCATCATCGACAACCGACTCGATCACGGTGCGCATGTCATAAGGCTGGTTTGCCGAATTCGGGATGAGCGTATCGAGCTCCAGGTCCTCGGCGGTGATATCCGGTTCTTCATCGAATTCGGCAATCAGCGGATCCGAGAGGTTGGAGGACGGGAGGAAGTCCAGCAGTTCCTTGCAGAACTCCACAGCGTCTTCCTCGTCGGAGGCGAGATAGGTGGCGGTGCCGGTATTGGCGTTGTGCTGGCGGGCGCCGCCCAGGGTTTCCATGTCGATTTCCTCGCCGGTGACCGTCTTGATGACGTCCGGGCCGGTGATGAACATGTGGCTGGTCTTGTCGACCATGATCACGTAATCGGTCAGTGCGGGGGAGTAGGCCGCGCCGCCGGCCGATGGTCCCATGATCAGCGAGATCTGCGGGACAACGCCCGAAGCGTGGACATTGTTGCGGAAGATGTCAGCAAACATGGCCAGGGACGCGACGCCCTCCTGGATGCGGGCACCGCCGCCATCGAGGATGCCGACAACCGGGCAGCCGTTGCGCAGCGCGAATTCCTGGACCTTGACTATTTTCTCGCCGTTGACCTGGGAAAGCGAGCCGCCGTAGACGGTGAAGTCCTGCGAGTAGACGGCCACCAAGCGGCCATCCACGGTGCCGTAGCCGGAGACCAGGCCATCGCCCAATGGCTTCTTTTTCTCCATGCCGAAGGCGGTGGAGCGGTGGACTGCAAGTGCGTCGAACTCGACGAAGGAGTCTTCGTCCATGAGCATTTCGATGCGTTCGCGGGCAGTGTGCTTGCCGCGGGAGTGCTGCTTTTCGATCGCCGCTTCGCCGCTTGGCGCTTCAGCGAGCTTCTGGCGGCGGCGGAACTCAGCAAGCTTTCCGGCGGTGGTGGACAGGTCGATTGACTCGGCTGCCTCAGTTCTGCCCTGCGTCATGCCTTCGACTCCCTTGAGTTGTCATCAATGTGTAGGAATGGCACAAGAAAAATGCCATCCAAGCCAGTCTAGCTGGGGAAACAGCTCTTCCGGTTGTAGGAAACTTACAAAATGGTCCGATATCTGGTGCGTGGCACGCCAGAATAAGTTACTGGTCGGTAGCTTAGTGGTGGATCATCGAGTAATCTGTATCACATGACTACTGAATCACGCACTCTTATCGCGCCCGTTCCCGGCAACCTGAAGAACCGCACCATCCTGATGAGCGGCGGCAGCCGCGGCATCGGCCTGGCCATCGCTTTGGCCGCAGCCCGGCAAGGGGCCAACGTGGTTCTGCTCTCCAAGACCGATACACCTCACCCGACGCTGGAAGGGACCATTCATACCGCCGTTGCGCAGATCGAGGAAGCCGGCGGCCAGGGCTTAGCCGTTGTCGGCGATGTCCGCGTGGACGCCGACGTGCAGCGCGCCGTGGAGGAAGCGGTGGCGAAATTCGGCGGCATCGACATCGTGGTCAACAACGCCTCGGCCATCAACCTGGCCAAGACCGAGCAGGTCGATATGAAGCGCTACGACCTGATGCAGGACATCAACGTCCGAGGCACCTTCCTGCTGTCCAAGACCGCGCTCCCGTACCTGCGCGCCTCCGAGCACGCCCATATCCTGACCCTCTCCCCGCCGCTGAACCTAGACCCCAAGTGGGCAGGGCAGCACCTGGCCTACACCATGGCTAAGTACGGGATGTCGCTGACCACCCTTGGGCTGGCTGAAGAGCTGAAGGAAGACAGCATCGGGGTGAACTCGCTCTGGCCTGAAACCCTGATCGACACCGCAGCAATCCGCAACCTGCCAGGCGGGCAGAAAATGGTCCAGGGCGCACGCGACGCTTCGGTCGTGGCAGACGCTGCCATGGCAATTCTTGCCAGCCCGCCCGCGGGCGTCAGCGGCAATTTCTTCACCGACGGCCAGGTGCTGACCTTGGCCGGGGAAACGGATCTGGAGAAGTACACCCTGAACCCGCAGATCCCGCTGGTCCAGGACATCTTCCTGTAGGCGGTCAAGCGGGGTAAAACAGGGAAAAATGGGCGGCCGGTGCCATAGGGTTGGAGATATGGAAAACCCGTATGGCACCGACCGCGCTGTTCTCGATCCCCGGATCTTCAATGAGCTCACCGCCCCGTTGGATTTGGGGATGGTCAATCTCAAGCCAACCTCCGGTTCTACGAATACCGAGCTGGCGCAACTGGCCAGCACCGGCGAGGCCGGCCATCTCAGCGTGTACTACACCGAGCACCAGCAGGCCGGCAAGGGGCGCTTGGGCCGTGAATGGGTGACCCCGGCAGGATCTTCCCTCACCGTCAGCGTCCTGGCCGTGCCCGGACCTGGTTTCCCTCCCGAATCCCTGTCCTGGTACACCATGCTGGCGGCGCTGGCCTGGAGCCGGGCGGCCGAGAATACCTGCGGCGTTCCACTGGGCATCAAATGGCCCAACGACCTGTTGGCTGGCGAGCAGAAAGTCTGCGGCATCCTGGCGCAAATGGTTCCTGTCGGCAACGGCTACGGCGTGGTGGTCGGGACCGGAATCAATGTGAACCAGAGCCGGGAGGAACTTCCGGTTGCTACCGCGACATCCCTGCGGCTGGCCGGTGCGAAGAACCTGAACCGCACCGAATTGCTGGCTGAGTACCTGAAGCAATTTGCGGCTTTGGACCGGGGATTCCGCCAAGTCGGTGGCATGGCGCAGATGCCGTTGCCGGCAAGCAACGGGAAATCCTTGCACCAGCTGGTCAGCGCCAAGCTGGCCACGCTGGGACATGACGTGCGTGTGGAATTCCCTGACGGGTCCACGCTGGTGGGCACTGCCATAGAGCTGGGCACCGATGGCTCGCTGGTGCTGGAACACGGCACCGGGCAGCGTGAACATGTGCTGGCAGGCGACGTGCACCACGTGCGGCGCGCCGACGGAAAGTATGCCTAACCCGGCTTGGGTATTGGCCCGGGACTAGTATTGGAAGAGACGACCGAAGCACTCAGCCGGGAACAGGAGGGACGAGGAACAACACGATGAAGTTGCCGCTGCATGAAAGGGAACGAGTGATCATCAAAACTCGTGAGCATTCCCGAGTGCTGCGCCAGCCCGTGGGAGCCTTCCTCGTCTTGACCGCACTGTGCACGTTTTCGCTTGGCTATCTTTCCCGGGATGATCTCTCGGACTGGCTGGCTTCCAATGCAAATGTGTGGATGATCGTTGCGGTAGTCCTCTGGGCCGCGCTGGTGCTCATCTGGAGCGTGATTCCCTGGGCCCGGTGGCTGCGCAGCCGCATCGTGCTGACTACCGAGCGGATCATGTTCCGGCCGACGTATAACGACGGCAAGCTGCAATCTGTAGGATTATTTACAGTTCGCGACCTGGTCGCGCACAGCAAGGCGAAAAATGCCATGACGCGTGCGGGAACCTTGGATATCGTGCTGAACCAGGGATACGTGCGGCTCTCGCATGTGCCCTCGGTACAGTATTTCCGTTCCCTGGCCATGGAGGCGATGGCGAACCTGCGCAGCAGCCAGAGTATGGCGCACACCGAAACGACGAACAGTGAGGGCATGGGGGCATGAGCACCGAGCACACCAACACACCTCGGGCAGACTCTCCGCAGTCCGCCGCCGAGGCTGTCCGTGGCGCCCGCCAGCACGCTCCCGCGGCAACCCCCGCCGAATCGGATCCAATTCTCGAACTTGCCGAGGCCATGGAAGGCCCGCTGCGCATTCCGGCCCACACCCCCGAGGCTGTCCGCGACACCGTCGCCTCGCTGGAAAAACGGCTCATCGGCGGCCAGCGCGAATTCCGCCGCCGAGAAGTCGCCTCCGAGGCAGGGGTCTCCCTGCACTCGGCACGCAAGCTGTGGCGCGCCATGGGCTTCCCGGAACTCAGCGATGACGAAGTGTTCTTCACCGAGGCCGACAAGAAAGCCCTGGGCACCATGGTGGGCATGGTCCGCGAAGGCACGCTGACCGAGGAAACCGCCATCTCGCTGATGCGCTCGGTGGGCCAGATGACCGACCGCATGGTGGTCTGGCAAATCGAGGCACTGGTCGAGGACATGATCGCCAACCAGAACATGTCCGACCGCCAAGCCCGCCGCCAGCTGTTCAGCCTGCTGCCTGAAATCATCCCCGCCATCGAGGACCTGCTGCTCTACTCGTGGCGCCGCCAGCTGAACTCCGCCGTGCATCGCATGGCATTGCGCGTGGAAACCGGCGTGGCCGCCTACAATCAGGACCGCGGCGAGGACGACGGCGGCACCCCGTTGCCGCTGGCCCGCGCGGTGGGCTTCGCCGACCTGGTCTCCTACACCTCGCTGTCGCGGCGCATGAACGAGCGCACGCTGGCCCAGCTGGTCCAGCGCTTCGAGGCCAAATGCGCGGAAATCATTTCCGTGGGCGGCGGCCGCCTGGTCAAGACCATCGGCGATGAAGTGCTCTACGTGGCAGAAACCCCGCAGGCCGGCGCGCAGATCGCGCTGTCCCTCTCGCGCGAGCTGGCCAAGGACGAGCTCTTCCCGCAAACCCGCGGAGCGGTGGTCTGGGGCCGGCTGCTCTCGCGCCTGGGCGATATCTACGGACCGACGGTGAACATGGCGGCCCGGCTGACCTCGCTGGCCGAGCCCGGCACCGTGCTGACCGATGCGATTACCGCGAATACGCTGCGCAATGATGCACGCTTCGTGCTCACCGCCCAGGAAATTACCGCGGTGCGCGGCTTCGGGGATATCCAACCCTACGAACTCTCGGCAGGCGAGGGAGCAGGACTGGTGATTGACTGATGGCTAATGAACCAGCACCGGTTCCCTTCATCCTCGCCGCGGCAGGCCTGACCGACGTGGGACGCAAGCGCTCGCAGAACCAGGACCGCATCCTGATGCACGACATCGTGTACGCGGTTGCCGACGGCATGGGCGGGCATGAAGCCGGCGAGGTGGCCAGCCAGCTTGCGGTGGAAACCATGGAGGAAATCTGCACCTTCGCCAATAAGACCTCGGTGCGGAAACTGCCATCGGTGCCGGATGTCCAGCGGCAGGTGCAGCTGGCCGATGACCGCATCCGCGAAGCGCTTGAATCGCGCGGCGGCACGACCCTGTGCGCCCTGGTGCAGATCAAGACCCCCAGCAAGGGCCGGGACAGCGTGACCGCTCCGCTGGCTGCCGTGCCGCCATGGACCTCCAGCTTCGCAATGACGCAGAATACCGACGTGATTTCCAAGATCACTCCGCAAATGCTGGAGAACCACCGCGCCAACTTGGCGCCGGCTACCGCGCCGCTGCCGGTGGTCACCGAGGAAGTCCCGAGCCTGCTGCTGGTCAACGTGGGAGATTCGCGCGGCTATCGGCTGCGCGACGGTGCGCTGCAGCAGCTGACCCGCGACCACTCGGCCGTGCAGGAAATGGTGGATGCCGGGCAGATCACCGAGCTGGAAGCGCGCAACCATCCGCACCGGAACCTGATTACCCGCGCGCTGGGCGCAGGCGCCGAAAGCCAGCCGGATGTCACCGTCCTGCAGCCACGCATCGGCGACCGCTACATGCTGTGCAGCGACGGGCTCTCGGGCGAATTGACCGAGGACATCTTGCAGACGCTGCTGGTGAACTGCAAGGACCGCGCCGAAGCGGCCCGGATTCTCACCGGGGCGGCGCTGGAAGCCGGCGGCCGGGACAACATCGCGGTGATCGTGATTGACGTGCTGGCGGCCGAACCCGCGCCAGCAGACGCACCTGGGAACTAGGGCTCCAAGCCAGCTAAACTGTCCGCCGGTGGGGCACAATTGAATACGTGAGTGAAAAAGACGCAGCACCAGTCGAGACCGCCAACGTACCGCCGGAAGCTGACAAGACCCGCTATGAACAGCTGGTCGAGCAGATCCGCGCCCACCGCGAGGCCTATTACCAAAATGATGCTCCGCTGGTCTCCGACGCGGAATACGACGCGTTATTCCAGGAGCTCCAGCTGCTTGAGGCGAACTATCCCATCCTTGCCGGACAGGATTCGCCCACCCAGGAAGTCGGCGGCGAAGCCTCCGCAGCGTTCGCATCGGTCACCCACGCCAGCCGGATGTACTCGCTGGAAGACGTTTTCTCGCTTGATGAACTCGACGCGTGGCTGGAGCGTGCCCAGGCCAACGCCGAACGCGTGCACCCGCAGACCCCGGTCAAGTGGCTGTGCGAAGTCAAAATCGACGGCCTGGCACTGAACCTGACCTACCGCGAGGGCAAGCTGGTTCGCGCGGCCACCCGCGGGGACGGCACCACCGGCGAAGACGTGACCCACAATGCGCTGACCATCAGCGATATCCCGCAACAGCTGTCCGGCTCCGGCTGGCCTGCGGAATTCGAAGTCCGCGGCGAAGTCTTCATCGCCACCGAGGACTTCAACAAGTTCAATGAGGCACTGATTGCCCAGGGCAAGGCGCCGCTGGCCAACCCGCGCAACGCCGCCGCCGGGTCCTTGCGCCAGAAGGATCCGGAGCAGACCGCCAAGCGTCCGCTGCGCATGTTCGTGCACGGCCTGGGCCGCAGCCGCGATTTCAACCTGACCGAGCAGTCCCAGGCCTATGAGCTGATGCGCGGCTGGGGCCTGCCGGTCTCTCCGTACGGCCGCGTGGTCGGCAGCCGCCGGGAAGCCAAGGACTACATCGCCGAGCACGGCGAGAAGCGCCATGATTTGATCCACGACATCGATGGCATTGTCATCAAGGTCGATGACCTGGCCACCCAGGAACAGCTGGGCTACACCTCGCGGGTTCCGCGCTGGGCCGTCGCCTACAAGTACCCGCCCGAAGAAGTGCACACCAAGCTGCTGGACATCCAGGTCCAGGTGGGCCGCACCGGCCGCGTGACCCCCTTCGGCGTGATGGAACCAGTCCTCGTCGCCGGCTCCACCGTCGCGCGCGCGACCCTGCACAACCAGGAAGTCGTCAAGGCGAAAAACGTCAAAATCGGCGACACCGTCATCTTGCGCAAGGCTGGAGACGTCATTCCGGAGATTGTCGGCCCGGTGCTTCCGCTGCGCGATGGCAACGTGGACCTGCGTGATTTCGTCATGCCCACCGAATGCCCTTCCTGCGGGCAGCCGCTGGCCCCGGCCAAGGAAGGCGACGTGGATATCCGTTGCCTCAACGCCGAATCCTGCCCGGCACAGCTCACCGAGCGCGTGGCCTACCTCGGCGGACGCAGCGCACTGGACATCGAGGCGCTGGGCTACGAAGCGGCTGCTGCCCTGACCAGCGGTCCGGGCGAGGACCCGGCCACCCAGGGCGGCGTCATCCTGCCCGCCGGACCCGGCCCGCTGAAGAACGAGGCTGACCTGTTCAACCTCAAGGACAAGCTCGAGGAGCTTGGCGAGGTCAAGGTCTGGCGGGAAAAGCGCTCCAAGGGGGAGGGCACCGGCAAGTTCGAGCTCGTCCCGTACTTCTATTCCAAGGCCACCGCCAAGAAGCCTTCGGTGCCGACCAAGAGCACCCTGAGGCTGCTTGATGAGCTGGAGAAGGCCAAGGGCAACCCGCTGTGGCGGGTGCTGGTGGCGCTATCCATCCGCCACGTCGGCCCGAACGCTTCGCGGGCGATTGCCACCCGCTACGGTTCCATGGATGCGCTGCTTGAGGTCCTGGACTCGGGCAACGCGGTGGCGGAACTGGCCGAAATCGATTCAGTTGGCACAATCATCGCCGAAGCGCTGGTTGACTGGTTCACGGTGGATTGGCACCGCGAGATCGTCTCCTCCTGGCAGGCCTCCGGCGTGCAGATGGAAGACGAGCAGGATGCGAATATCACCAAGAACCTCGAAGGCCTGGCCATCGTGGTGACCGGTACCTTGGAGAACTATTCCCGGGATACCGCCAAGGAAGCGATCATTGTCCGTGGCGGCAAGGCCACGGGCAGTGTCTCGAAGAAGACCGACTTCCTGGTGGCCGGCGAATCAGCCGGGTCGAAGCTGGACAAGGCCCAGTCCCTGGGCGTTCCGGTACTGGACGAAGCCGGATTCGGCATCTTGCTGGAGCAAGGACCGGAAGCAGCACGCAAGGCAGCACTCGCCGCACCAACGGAAGGCTAGACATGGACCGCGCAGTAACCCACGATCCGCTGGTGATGGTGGCCCGCCGGGCTGCCGCCGCCGGCGCTGAAGTACTTGGCCGCCGCGACGAATCGCAGTTCAACCTCACCGACAAGTCGGCGGCCGGGGACTGGGTCACCGACTTCGACCGGGCTGCCGAGGAAGCGATTCGCGATGCCGTTGTGACCTCCCGGCCCAACGACGAATTGACCGGAGAAGAATATCCCAGCGCCAAGCCGGCGCATCCCAGCGGGTTGCGCTGGAGCATTGATCCGCTGGATGGCACCACGAACTTCGTGCGCAACATTGCCTATTACTGCTCGTCGGTGGGCGTCTGCCAGCGCAACGATGATGGCAGCGAGACCTGGGTGGCCGCGGCCATCGTTGCCCCTGCCTTGCAGGTGGAGTACTTTGCCGGGAAGGGATTGGGCGCATGGAAGCATGATCTGCGTTCCGGAAAGCTCACCCAGCTCAGCGGCCCGGTTGAATCGGAAACCAGGATCCTGGCTACCGGCTTCGGCTATGATTCCGAGCGCCGGCAGTTCCAAGCCCAGGTGCTCGGGACGATGCTTGAGGACTATGTGAATGTGCGCCGGCTCGGCTCGGCCGCGCTGGATTTGTGCCTCGTGGCCGAGGGATCTTTGGACGCCTACGCCGAATACGGCACCCAGGAGTATGACTGGGCCGCCGGTGCGTTGATTGCCGAGGAAGCAGGATGCCAGGTTGGCCGGCCCAGCAGCAATCCGGGCTGGCAGTACGCCGGATTTGTGGACCCGGCAAAGCTCGCGGAGCCTGGCGCCTAAAGCAGAACGGCTGCCATCCACTCATGCGCATAGTGGATGGCAATGCCCACGGCGACACCGCCACACACCTGTGTGGCGGTGTGCTGGAAACTGCGGATGCGTGCCCAGGACAGCACCGCAATGAAGAACACCACCAGCGGCATCAGCTCGTTCAACTGCCCGGCCACCTGCAGGATCACGTAGGTGCCCACGGCCAGGTGCACCGAGACCTTCCACCAAATATTGACTACAGCGACGACTGCCAATCCCAGCAGGATGCTGAGCACTTCGAGGTACATCCGCGTCCCGGCGTCCATGAGCCGCAGCACGAGCAGGCCGCAGAGGATCAATCCGGCGGTATAGGCGTAGATCCAATGCCGCTGATGCCTTACGGTCACGTGCATGTCGGTGACCTTGCCACGCAGTTTCGCGCCGGCCAGGATCAGCCACGGAATAATCGTGGTGAACAGGGCCGCGGTGACCGACTCGCTGAAGCGCACCGAAGCATCCCGCCATGGAGTGGCCAGCAGCAGCACGGTAGCCAAGATGATAGGGGAGAGCAGGTGGGAAACCACCAGAGCGAATTTCCGCACTGCGGTCGGGGCGTTGGCTTGCGAGGTCTGCTGCATTCGGGTCATTGGCCTTCATCTGGGTAGCGGGTTGCTGACAGAACGCGCTTCATTGCCTTCTTGCAATCGACCATACAATCCGGCCTTGGATTCCTCGAAACAGCCTGCGCACTCAAAAATCTTTGATCTAGGCGCGCCTGTCCAAAGCAGCCGCGACTTCCTGTGCCAAAGCATGTGATTTGAGCATCGTGTCAATGACGCGGTTGGTTCCGTTTTTGCGCAGCTCACTGTGCAGCTTGGCAGTCAGCATGGAAGATTCTTGATGCACCAACGCACAAATTCCATTCGCGTGAATTTGGCCCTTGAGATTCAAGCTTTCTCACCAGTGGAGTCTTCAGCCGATCCAGGTTTCCAGATTCTATTGGAAGAATGGCGTTCCTATCTTGCATATGGACGTCCAGTGTCCAGTATGCGTGTGACGTCGCTTTGACTCAACTTTCTACGAAAACCTATTGCACGGATACTCCATGCGACAAGGCCCGTGGACGTTCAACCTTGCCGGTATTCCAGGGGGCAACGAGAACTTGGTCGAAGGCCAGCAATCTCTATTCTTATGCGCTGAACACCGGTAGGTACAAGTTCCTATCGAACGTCTGGAATTCACGTTCAGGAGACTTGATCTTTGTAGATTGGGATCCGAACGGCTACCCAGACGGGTATATTGATCACGTAATGGCTGTCACAGGACGAGCAAACTATGCCCCAAGAATTTCACAAAAGTCATCGAACCGCTCGAATATTTCCCTAGAAACAACGGTAGCCTTAGCCAAGTAGCAGGGCAAGAAATACACCTGGTACGGACTGGATCTACGGTAGAAAGCGGTCAGAATGAGCGATTTGTGGAATAGTCAGCCGCTCTCTTTTTGGGTCCTCGCTGGAGTGTGCGGAGTTGGGTTGCTTTCAGTCGGGCCGCTACTTTGGTCTTTCTCTAAGTCGAATCGCAGCGGCAAAACACTCGCGGTTGTGGGGACGCTCCTTATTGCAGCTTCTCTAGCGGTGTTGGTTTACCCTGTCACCATTAATGGTGCGATGTGCGGTCGGGGAGCTGGCGCTACAGGCTGGGATAATCCTCCTTCTTATGGTGGATACGAATGCAGGGACGCACAGTGGAGGGTGTTTTGGGCGGGAACGGTGCTACTCGTACTAGGGGTTGGATCGTCAGTGGTTTCACTAATTCCCCATGTCAAAGCTCGTTCACGTGATACTTCGTTGAATCACTAACAAGGTAGTTTCCGCTACCTTTATGAGAACTGCTGCGGTGATTGGAATTCCTAGAGGGATGCTCATTACCGCAGCGGTTTTTTCTGTTGGTTTGTTTCAAAGTGTAATAACCGAAAACTGTCGTTATTGAAAATATGCCGGTTTGAGACGGTTGACCCTGGCACAGCGGAAAATTATGAGTCAACAACCCGGGATGACCCGGAGGAAACTGTGCGACTAGTTCACTGATAGCCGGTTCCGATAGCCCCTGCTGCAGACTAGCCGTGCTCCTTGACCAGGTAGTCATTGCGAATCCGGATGAGCTTGGGCAGGTACCAACCGAGGACGAGCCGTTCGGCCAGCCACCCCAATGGACCAAGCGGAGCACTAAATTGGATCTTGTCGATCATCAACGTACCGTGGTCCATTGCATGGAATTCATGGACGTGGTGGAAGGACTTGAACGGTCCTCGCAGCTGCTGGTCGGTGAAGCTGCGCGGGGCATCCACGGCGGAAATCGTGGAGGTCATCCGGAGGGGAATGCCGAAATGCTTGGCCCGCCAGGTGACCTGTTCGCCCAGGCCAATGGTTCCACTGGTCACCCCAGCCACTGCCCGCTCCTGCGACTTGGCCATTGACCCGGTATGCGCGTCGATGCTCAACGACTTCTCGAAGAGCTCAGCAGGGCTGAGGTTGGCTTGCGTAACACATTCAAAGTAGACGGCCATGGCTAAAGTATGCCACTGGCATGGGTGTTTTAGCGGACGGTGAGGTCCAGAACGGTCAATTCCTCAGCCGCATCATCATAGTAGTCGCGCAGCTTCAAGCCCTCGGCAGCAGCCTCGTCTACGACTACCACGGCATCCTGATGCAGCTGCAGGACTGATGCTGGGCAGGAAGCTGAGACCGGGCCTTCCACGGCAGCGGCAATGGCTTCCGCCTTGCCGGCGCCCACGGCCACCAGGACCAGGCGGCCTGCATCCAGGATCGTGCCGAGACCCTGGGTGACGCAGTGGGTTGGGACATGAGCAATGCCGTCGAAAAAGCGCGCATTGTCTTCACGGGTGTTCGCGGCCAGGCGCTTGATCCGGGTGCGGCTGCGCAGAGCGCTGCCTGGTTCGTTGAAGCCCAGATGCCCGTTGGATCCGATGCCGAGGATCTGCACATCGATGCCCCCGGCCTGTGCGATGGAGGCATCGTACGCGCGGGCCGCCGCCTCAATGGCTTCCACCGAAGCCGCCATGCCCTGCGGAACATGCAATGACTGCTCAGGCAAGCCGATGACGTTGCAGACTTCGTTGATCAGCGTCTGCCGGTAGGACTGTTCATGGGTGTCGGGGATCCCGATGTATTCATCGAGGGCGAATCCCTGTGCACGGCTGAAATCGGCGCGTCCTTCCTGAACTGCGCGGGACAATTCACGATACAGTCCCAGCGGGGAGGAGCCCGTAGCCAGCCCTAGCACCGGGTCAGAGCCGGCGCTATGGTGAGCCAGTCCGGCCAGCACGTTGTCGGCCGCGATCTTGGCAACTTCTTCAGGGGATGAACCAATGAGTACTCGCATGGTGTGGACTCTCCGATCTTGGGGTTGATGATTAGTGGAATGGCAGATGCAAATGAGCGCAACGGAGCCGTTAGGCGATCCCTAGTTCGTGGAACCGCACGTTCACGGCGCAACCCCGGAGCACTAGATGCTCTGGATCTTCGCTGAGTGAAAGACTGAAGTCGTCGGCACGAGCCGTACGCGAGCGCAGGGCAAGCGCTTCGCGCAACGCTTGTGCGAGATGCTGGTCTACGACGTCTGGGGTGCCGGTGAAAATGACATTTCGAATGTCCAGTATTGAAAGAAGCGGAGCCACTGCGCCAGCAAGATAGGCCGCGACCCGCTGGTTCAATTGCCCTTTCTCTTCCCCTTCGGCCAAGGACTTCCAAATTGCAGGAATGGATGCATAGGCTTCCAAACAGCCGATTTCTCCGCAGCTGCATAACGCCGTGTCTTCTGCGCGCTGGCGAACATGCCCCAGCTCACCGGCGGCAAAATCCGTGCCGCGCACCAGGGTGTTGTGGGTGATGACGCCGCACCCCACACCGCGCCCTAGGCGCAGCAAGACCATGTGGTCGCTGCCTTGGCCAAACGTATGCTCGGAGAGTATGGCGCAGTCGGCGTCATTGAGGATATGGGTGTTGATACCTGTAGCCTGTTCGACTGCGGCGCCCAAGTCGAAACCGCGCCAATCGAACTTTTCGGCAACGACGACAATTCCCCTATCAGCCACTACCCCGGGGGAACCGATGCCGATACCGAGCACCGGTGCGTCGCATTGCCCTAACGCCGTGTCGATCAGTTCAAGGAGCTGGGCTACCGCCGCTTCCCGAGTTGCTCCGCGTTTCGGGGAGGAAAAGCTCTGGAGAATGGCACCATCCAGATCCATGATCGCCGCTCGGAACGGGACAATGCCGGATAAATCCACGCCGATGATCCTGAGTCCGGGACGATTCAAATCGACGAGGGTTGGGGGTTTTCCAGGGCGTTTGCCTTCTTGCTGTCCGGTCTCGATCACGTGGGAACGGTTGATCAATTCGGCGACTAGTTCCGAGACGGTGACACGTGTCAGACCGGTTGCGCGTGCCAGATCGGCACGGCTCAGTGCACCTTGGTCTGAAAGTGTTTGCAGAACCAGCGACAGGTTGTGCTCCCTTCCATGGGACGGCAAGATGGCGCTGCCGTGGGACAGCACATTCCAGTCCTTGCGTGGGGAGGTCACAGGGTTAGTTAACTCTATTAACAAACTTTTGGACAATTTTGCTCCGTGGACATTGCATGGCAAGCGTCTTTTGGGTCAATTGCTGCAGATCGGAGATTCGTCGGCGGCAAGAGTTTTCAGCGATGCATTGTTTCCGCAGCGTCTGGTCAACTGCGGAAAACCTCCAGAAGCCGTGGCACACTTGGAAGATCATGACTGACGAGCAAACTTTTTCATACTGCAGTGGCGATCTGTCGATTGAACTAGCCACGCCGGCCGATTACCAGCGGGTGGGGGAGCTGACCGCTGAGTCCTACTTTGCCGCTGGGCATTTCAGCAGCCCGCAGGACGAATACCTGAACTTTGTCCGCAAGGTTGCCGAGCGGGCAACGCAGACCGAAGTCTATGTGGTCCGCCGATCCGGTGAAATTGTAGGTTCCATGACGTTGATCCGCGCGGGCAGCGACTATGCGGACATCGCCCGGGACGACGAGCTGGAAATCCGCATGCTCAGCGTCGATCCCGCCGCGCAACGCGGCGGGATCGGGCGGGCCATGGTGCTGGCCGCCATTGAACGTGCCCGGCTTATTCCGGGAATCAACGCCGTCTCCTTGACCACCGGCAGCACCTGGGCTTCCGCCCGGGGTTTGTATGAAACCCTCGGATTCGCCCACCATCCAGAACGCGATTGGGTGGTGCCGAACACCGATATCAAATTGGTGGTCTACGCCTACCGCCTCTAGCCACGGCGGATTCCTCCACACTCCAGCTGAACCGCCCATGACATAGGCAGACACGCATTGTGGTCTGCCAAAGCGCATGAATAGAATGGCGCCATGAGTGCTGTTCGCCGAAGTGTCACCGCCCTGTCCGTCGCCGCTCTCGCCCTCGGGTCGCTGAGCGCCTGCAGCGCCGGCGCACCCGACCCGGCACCATCAGCCGATGCGCTGGTGGCCGCCATGAACAGCGGTGATTTCGCCGGCGTGCAATTTACCGGCACCAGCCCGCAGGACGCGGCGAAGGCCCAGGAAACAGCCTTTGGCACCATGGGCGAAATCAAGCACACGAGTACCGTCAGCTCGGTAGCAGAGGACGAAGAGGAACAAGACGGAGTCAAGACGGCCACCGCGAACATCACCACGGTGTGGGATGTCGACGCATCGGACAAGGACCTGAGCTATGACACCCGGGCCGTCTGGGAATACGACAAGGAAGCCGAGGCCTGGAAACTGCGCTTCGACCCGTCAATCCTCGCCCCTGGATTCGAAACCGGCGACTACCTCAAGGCGGTATTCGAGCCGGCAGCACGAGGAAACATCACCAATGCAGAAGGCGAGAGCATTGTCGCTGACCGGCCGGTGATCCGCGTCGGCATGGACAAGACCCACACCGGCAAGGAGAACTGGGAAAGCTCCGCGAAAAAGCTGGCCAAGCTGGTGGACATCGATGAGGACGCGTTTGCGAAACGCGTGATGGCCGCAGGCGATAAGGCATGGGTAGAAGCCATCGTCTTGCGCGATGACGCAACCCGTGAGGTTACCGACGAAGAAATCAAAGCCATCCCTGGGGCAAACTTCCAGAACGACGAGCTGCCATTGGCACCCACCCGTTCCTTCGCCCGGCCGCTGCTGGGCAGCGTAGGAAAGGCCACTGCGGAAATCATCAAGAAGTCCGAGGGCAAGGTCAAAGCCGGCGACCAGGTAGGCCAATCGGGATTGCAGGCCGCCTACAACGACACCCTCTCGGGAACCGCCGGAGTCACGGTGTCGCAATACGATGCTGAGCATGAAGCGGTAGCGGAACTGTTCTCCAACGCCCCGGTGCCAGGTGAGGATCTGAAGACCACCCTTGATACCAGCCTGCAGCAAGCCGCGGATGAACTGCTGGAAGACGCCGAATCGAACTCGGCCATCGTGGTTATCCGGCCCTCGGACGGCAGCGTCCTGGCTGCATCTTCCGGCCCGGTATCCTCCGGCTTGAACACCGCCCTGCAAGCCTCCTATGCGCCAGGCTCCTCCTTCAAGGTCATCAGCGCCCTGGCCATGCTGCGTGAAGGAGCCACCCCGGGCACCGAGGTCAAATGCCCGGCAACCACGGTGGTGGACGGAAAGAGCTTCAAGAACTACGACGGCTACCCGGCGTCCGCGGTAGGCACCATCCCGCTCTCCGAGGCGATTGCCCAATCCTGCAACACGGTCTTCGTGAACCAGGGGCAGGAGATCAGCGGCAAGAAGCTGGCCGACGCCGCAACCTCGCTCGGCTTGCTGGCCGAGGACGGCACCGGTACCGGCGCCGTGTTCGGTTCGGTGCCCGAGGATTCGACAGGCACCACCCAGGCCGCGAACATGATTGGCCAGGGCGTGGTGGAAGCCTCGCCGCTGGGCATGGCCACCGTGATGGCATCTATCCAGGCCAAATCCACCGTGCAACCCAAACTGGTGCTCTCGCCTGAACCCGAGGCGGCTGCCAAGCCGGCCTCTACGCTCACCGAAAAGGAAGCCGAGCAGCTGTCGGCGATGATGGCCGAGGTCGTGGACCATGGAACCCTGAAGGATTTGAAGGGGACAGGCAGCGGCAAGATCATCGGCAAGAGCGGCACCGCAGAATACGACAGCGAGAAGAACGCGCATGCCTGGGCCATCGCCGCCCAGGGCGATCTGGCCATTACCGCATTCGTCGAGGACGGGGACGGCGGTGCCCAATCGGCCGGACCACTGGTGAAGTCCATGCTCCAGGAAGCTGCCAAGTAGCTTCGCGGGGTGCCGCTCAGCCTTGCTGGGCGAAATATTCGCCGGAGAGCAGGCTCAGCAGCACCTGGTCGTGGAATGCCCCGTCATGGAAGTACACCTCGCGTTGGCGTCCTTCCTGGATGTACCCGGCGTTTTCATAGGCCTTGATGGCCCGCTGGTTGAAGGCGGCAACGCACAGGCTGATCCGGTGCAGCCCCAGCTCGCGGAAACCGTAGGCTGACATCAGCTTCGTGGCGCGGGTGCCGAAGCCCTGGCCGACAAAGTCCGGGCCGATCATCACCGCCAGCTCGGCCGCGCGATGCGGCAGCTGCCCGCCATGCAGCGAGATGTGGCCGATGAAGCTTCCGGTGCCGCGCTCGAAGATGCTGAAACCGGCATCGCCGCTATTCGGCTCGTTGCGGCTCCACTGGGCGAACATGTCCATGAGCCCAGTCTCGGGGCGCGGCTTGATGATCCGCTGCTGCAGCACCGCCCAAGCCGGGTCATTCCACCACCGGGCCATGGCCGCGAAGTCCTCCGGCTCGGACGCGCGCAGTTCAACGGCGGCATCGCGCAGCAGGCGCTCGCCGTACTGCTGCGCCCGCTGGAGATCATTCCACGGCTCATCGGTGTGCATGGATCCATCGTAGGAGCTTTTGCCCGGACCAAGAACCATTGCGCCAACACTTGTGCCTAATACCAGCTGTTGACAGACTATGCTCATGGGAATCGTCTACAACACCACCATGTCTCCAACGAAGACCGAGCTGGTGACCGCCTGGCTGGCCAAGCAGGAGTTCTACACCGGCCAGGGCGCCCCGAAACTTGAGAACATCGGCGGATTCCGCCTCGAGGACCCGCAGGGCGAGGTCGGCATTGAGCTGAGCTTCTACGCCGATCACGCCGACACCTCCGACGTGGTCTACCACGTTCCATTGACCTATCGCGATGCCCCTATCGAAGGCGCGGAGCAGCACCTGCTGGGCACCAGCGAGCACGCGATCCTGGGCCTGCGCTACGTCTACGATGCCGCCGGCGATCCCGTCTTCATTGCCCAGGCCCGCGAGCTGCTGGCCGGGAACTCGGTGCCGCAGCACCGGACCGAATCCTTCACCGAAGATCCGCGGATCCGCGTCCACGGGCAGACCGCCGGCAAGCAGGCGGAGATCATCCGCAAGCCGGTGGCCGGCGAACCGGCCGAAGCCGGGGTGATCGGGTTGTGGGAGAACGCCCTCGGGCAGGATCTGAGCGGTTTGGTATTGCGCACAGCATAATGAATGCCCCGGAATAATGCCTCGGGCCCGGCGCGCAAGGGATAGACTTGTCTATGAAACCCAACCGCCATTCTAGGGAGATACATGTCTGCCATCAGCCGTGAGGACGTTGTGCATCTGGCACACCTTGCCCACATCGAGATGAGCGACGCGGAGCTGGACAAAATGACCGGTGAACTCGACGCTATCGTCGGTGCCATCGCGTCCGTCAGCGAAGTCGCCGCCTCCGACGTCCCAGCCACCAGCCACCCGATCCCGCTGACCAACGTGTTGCGCGAAGATACGGTGGGGCAGACGCTGAGCATCGAGGAAGTTCTGCTCAACGCGCCTGATTCGGACTCGGACCGCTTCAAGGTCCCGGCAATTCTGGATGGTGAATAATCCCAGTGAATGAACTGATCAAGCTTTCCGCCACCGAGCTGGCAGCCAAGCTGCGCGCCGGCGAGGTCACCTCCGTCGACGCCGTGCAGGCCCACCTGGACCGCATCGCCGAAGTCGACGGCGCCCTGAACGCCTTCCTGCACGTGAACGCCGAAGAGGCGCTCGCCGTGGCCGCCGAGGTGGACGCGATCCGCGCCGCCGGCGGTGCCGACGCCGAAGCCCTGCACCCGCTGGCCGGCGTGCCGATCGCCATCAAGGACCTGATCGTCACCAAGGGCCAGCCCACCACCGCGGCATCGAAGATGCTCGAGGGCTGGATGAGCCCGTACGACGCGACCGTGATCGAGAAGATCCGTGCCGCCAAGCTGCCGATGCTGGGCAAGACCAACCTGGACGAGTTCGCCATGGGTTCCTCCACCGAGCACTCCGCCTACGGCGTGACCCGCAACCCGTGGGACCTGAACCGCATTCCGGGCGGTTCCGGCGGCGGCTCGGCCGCAGCCGTGGCCTCCTTCGAGGCACCGCTGGCCCTGGGCACCGACACCGGCGGCTCCATCCGCCAGCCAGGCGCCGTCACCGGCACCGTCGGCGTGAAGCCGACCTACGGTGCTGTCTCGCGCTACGGCGCGATCGCCATGGCCTCTTCGCTGGACCAGATCGGCCCGGTCTCCCGTACCGTGCTGGACTCGGCCTACCTGCAGGAACTGATCGGCGGGCACGACCCGAAGGATTCCACCTCGCTGCCGAACGCCCTTGAAGGGCTGGTGGCCGCCGCCGAATCCGGTGCCGCAGGGGACCTGAACGGCCTGCGCATCGGCGTCATCAAGGAATTGACCGGAGAGGGCTACCAGGAAGGCGTGCAGGCGCGCTTCAACGAGTCGCTGGAACTGCTCAAGGCTGCCGGCGCCGAGATCGTCGAGGTCTCCTGCCCGAACTTCAAGTACGCGCTGGGCGCCTACTACCTGATCATGCCTTCGGAGGTCTCCTCCAACCTGGCCAAGTTCGACGGGGTGCGCTACGGAAAGCGCGTGCTGCCGGAAGACGGCCCGATGACCATCGAGCGCGTCATGGGCGCCACCCGCGCCGCAGGCTTCGGCGACGAAGTCAAGCGCCGCATCATCCTGGGCACCTACGCACTGTCCGCCGGCTACTACGACGCCTACTACGGCTCGGCGCAGAAGGTCCGCACGCTGATCCAGCGCGACTTCGACGCCGCCTTCGAGCAGGCTGACGTGCTGGTCTCGCCGACCGCGCCGACCGTGGCTTTCGAGCTGGGCGCGAACGACAACGACCCGCTGGCCATGTACCTCAACGACGTGGCCACCATCCCGGCCAACCTCGCCGGCGTCCCGGGCATCACCGTGCCTGGCGGCCTGTCCGAGAACCTGCCGGTGGGCATCCAGTTCCTGGCTCCGGCCTACGAGGACGCCCGCTTGTACCGTGCCGGCGCGGCGCTGGAAGCGCTGCTCGAAAAGCAGTGGGGCCACTCGCTGATCTCGCAGGCACCAGCCATTGACACCGCTTCGATCGCGCAGGAGGCCTAGGCACCATGAGCAACTACACCGATGAACTGGTCGACTTCGATACGGCACTGGACCGCTACGACCCGGTCCTGGGCTTCGAGGTCCACGTCGAGCTGAACACCAAGACCAAGATGTTCTCCGACGCCCCGAACGCTTTCGGCGACGAGCCGAACACCAACGTCACCCCGGTGGACCTGGGCCTGCCCGGCGTGCTGCCAGTGGTCAACAAGACCGCTGTGGAGTACTCCATCCTGATCGGCCTGGCACTGAACTGCCAGATTGCCGAGAAGTGCGGCTTCGCCCGGAAGAACTACTTCTACCCGGACACCCCGAAGAACTTCCAGACCTCCCAGTACGATGACCCGATCGCCCACGATGGCTGGCTGGACATCGAGCTGGAGGACGGCGAGGTCTTCCGCGTGGAGATCGAGCGCGCCCACATGGAGGAGGACGCCGGAAAGCTGACCCACATGGGCGGCGCCGCAGGCCGCATCCAGGGCGCCGACTACTCGCTGGTGGACTACAACCGCGCCGGCGTGCCGCTGGTGGAAATCGTCACCAAGCCGATCGTGGGCGCTGGCAGGCGCGCCCCGGAGCTGGCCCGCGCCTATGTGGCGGCGATCCGCGAGATCGTGAAGAACCTGGGCGTCTCGGATGCGAAGATGGAACGCGGCAACGTGCGCTGCGACGCCAACGTGTCGCTGATGCCAAAGGACGCGGACAAGTTCGGCACCCGTACCGAGACCAAGAACGTGAACTCCCTGCGCGCTGTGGAGCATGCAGTGCGTTTCGAGATCGAGCGCCACGCTGCAGTGCTGGATTCCGGGGCCAAGATTGTCCAGGAAACCCGCCACTGGCATGAGGACACCCGCTCCACCACCTCGGGCCGCCCGAAGTCGGACGCCGATGACTACCGCTACTTCCCGGAGCCTGACCTGGTGCCGATCGTTACCACCGCGCAGTGGGTCGAAGAGCTGCGCTCACGCCTGCCGGAGCCTCCAGCCGAGCGCCGCAAGCGCCTGAAGGCCGAGTGGGGCTACGCGGACAAGGAATTCCGCGACGTGGTCAACGCCGGCGTGCTCGACGAGATCGAAGCCACCGTGGCTGCCGGCGCATCGGCTGCCGTGGCCCGCAAGTGGTGGATGGGCGAGATCGCGCGCCTGGCCAAGGCCGCGGACAAGGAGATCGCTGATCTGGGCGTCACCCCTCAAACCATCGTCGAGTTGAACTCGTTGATCGAGGGCAAGAAGATCAACGACAAGATCGCCCGCCAGGTGCTTGAATTCGTCATTGCTGGCGAAGGCACCCCAAGCGAAATCGTCGAGAAGCGCGGCTTGGCTGTGGTGAATGACGATGATGCCCTGGGCAAGGCAGTGGATGAGGCCATGGCCGCCATGCCTGATGTGGTCGAGAAGATCAAGGGCGGCAAGATGCAGGCCATCGGTGCGCTGATGGGCCCTGTCATGAAGGCCACCCGCGGACAGGCCGATGCCGGCCGCGTTCGCGAGATCGTGATGGAGAAACTGGGCCTGTAAGGTCCGCATTCTTGCAGCGGCGGCCCGTATTCCCGGTGGGGAGTACGGGCCGCCGCTGTCTCGTTTGGGCTTCTTCGTCATCGGCTCCCTGCTTGCACTGCATCGAAGCTGGCCGAAGGGCCGGCATCACGGCACTGCCGGGACGCCGAGTGCTGGTTATCAAGCCGAATGCGGCTTGGCGGCTGCACGCGGATGGATTCGGAGAGGTCGAACCCGGACTCCGGGTTCGCTAGAGTATGCGTAAGCACATGCACAGGCCCGCCCGGGATGGGTCGGATGCATTGAGCTGACCGAGGCTGAAGGAATCGCAATGATCGAAATCAAACGGGTTGATGCACTGGCCGGATTTCAGCCATCGGACATTGCCGCGGTGCTCGTCGGCGGTTTCGCCGAGGACTTCGCCTACTTTTCCAAGGATCAGGAAACGTTGGCGCGGGCGTTTGCCCACATGATCATCCCGGAACGTTTTTATGTGGTGCTGGTGGACAGGGTTCCCGCCGCCATCGCGAGCCTCACCGAAGCCGATCAGGAGTGCTTCTCGCCGGACCGGGGTGAATTCCAACGCCATCTCGGAACGTGGCACGGGCTGATCAGTTATTTCATCGTCCGCACGCAGTTCCTGGGAGCTTTCAAGGGGGCTCGGCCCGGACTGGCGGAAATCGGATTCGTGACTACCGCACCCCAATACCAAGGCCGTGGGGTGGCCACGGAGTTGATGAAGCACCTGCTGGCCCTGCCGTTCGATGAATTCGTGCTCCGCGATATAAAGGACACCAATGTCGCTGCGTTGTCGCTGTACCGCAAGCTTGGTTTTAGCGAGTCGGATTCGCGCCCGGCCAGGTTCGCGAAACGTGCTGGCTTTTCGCGCTACGTTTCTATGAACAGGAAAGCCGCATAGCCATCCCTGTGCCGCTCCGGGTCCCCTGGCATCGAGCAATACGAAGTTGCCACGGTGGTCGGCTGAAGGCAACGCCGTTTTGGATAGGCTTGGGCCATGAATATCTCGTTCACGCCGTTGGGTCCTGAAGACAGCGATGGCATTGTCGCATTTCTGCTCGGCAACAAGTTCCCCTTCCATGTCCGTCGAGACTGGACGCAGAAGGAGCTGCGGGCACTGGTTGATGGCGGAAGATATTGGAACAGCGAGAGCCAAGGTTTCTGGATCATGGGCAATGGCGATTGCCTGGGCATGGTGGTTCTTGAAGATCTGGAAGACGACACCCCGATGTTCGACCTCCGCCTTGCGGAGGGTTATCGGGGGCAAGGATTGGGTACGCAGATACTGAAGGAACTGTGCACCAAGGTCTTCAATGAGAACCCGGAGACTGTGCGCTTCGAAGGGCAAACCCGGGAAGACAACATTGCGATGCGCAAGGTGTTCCTGAAGTCCGGCTTCCTCAAGGAAGCCCACTACCGGATGGGCTGGCCAGCTGAAGACGGCTTACGATTGGCTTCGGTCGCCTACGCCATTCTCCGCCAGGACTGGCAGTCAGGAGAAACGACCGCCTTCGACTGGAACGATGTGTAAATCTGAGTTCTACACCCAGGGTTTCAAGAAGCGGGGAGGACCAGCACGTCCCGGGTGATTTCCAGATGCCCCAAGTGCTGGCAGAGCTCCTCGAATACGTGCAGCAGGACGCCCTCGCAGGTGGCCATCCAGTATTCACTCTCGCGGCCCGGAGGGGTGGCAGCCGGAGGCAGGTGCATCCGGGTGTGGGAAAGATCGGCGATGAATGCCGTCCTGCTTCTCCATCTGCGCGCTGAATTCGGCATCCCTGTCGCGGGGAACGGCAACGCCCAGGTTCACTGTTGAAGACCAGCGCCGCATCATTCCGCAACAGTGCACCAGGATCTGAACAGGGGAGTTGCTGGCCTGGGCCGGCAGCGTGAAGTTGACCAACTCATCGGGAATGCCATTAACGGTATCGACAAGCTGGTCGAATTTCTCAAGCAGAAGCTGAACCAGGACTCGCTGGCCAGGCACCGATGAATTCATGTCCTGATTCTAGTTCAGGCTCTCCGGAGTCTCTGTCGAGCTTCAAATTCGGCAGGAGCAGTCGAGCAGCTCCAGGGTATGGAAGAAGATCTTCTTCCATACCCTGGAAATTTGCTGAGCAGCCAATCACTTCATCAGGAAATCAACGCACTTCTGCGCAATCTTGCTAGGAGGCGTGCTTCCCGGCATGAGGAGCCTCCAACGTGCTTTCCGGGACGTGCATGGTTTCCTTGGAGCGGAAGTGCCCAATCAAGGCCAGCACCATGCCGCCCAGTGCCCACGCGCCGAGCGTCCACCACTGCTGGGCGGTGGAGGCCTCGGGGAAGTAGCTGAGTGATCGAATGAGAGAGCTTGAAGCACCTGGAACCATGTGCTTCCCGATCGCACCCCATGGTGCCGCCAGGAATTGCCACGGCATGGTTGCCCCCGACAGCGGATTGCTGACGAACATCGTCTCCACGGCACCAAGTCCGATGCCCGCCCGGCCGAGCAGCGGGGTGCAGCCAACGATAAAGGACTGGACTGGACGCTGGATGTTGGCCACCGCTTCCAGAACGATCTCGCCAGCGGCGAGCGTGAATTGCCTTATTCGCATGACCGGATCGAGGCTGTGGCGCTGCTTCCAGACAGTTTCAGCATTGCCCGCCTCCCAGCCCCACTCACCCTGGGCATCTGACCAGTTGCATGGACCCCTGATCTCCGAAAACCTGCGTGGATTGGAATGTTGTCTTTCCACCAGTGTTCTGATTGCATTCGATTCGCGCTTGACTGTGCTCCATTTCGGGCAGCGTGGCTAGCAGTGCAAGGTTGAGGTCCACGAATGAGGGCGATTACGATTGAGCGATGAACCTGCCACCGGCTAAGAAGACTGCCATGCCCGATGCTGAAGTGTCCATTGATCTGGCAATGGTGCGCGAGTTGATTGCGGTACAAGCTCCGCATTGGGCCCATGAAGAAATCAATTACTTGGCTACCGGTTGGGATAACGAAGTCTATCGTCTCGGAGATACCTTGCTGATTCGCTTGCCCCGCCGACAGGTGGGGGAGGACATCGGAGTCAAGGAACGGCGCTGGCTTCCACAACTCGCGCAAGACTCCGGGGTGGACATCGACCTGGCGATCTTTGAAGGGCAACCTACTTCCAGCTACCCCTTTACCTTTTCGATCTGCCCGTACGTTCCGGGTATAAGTGCAGCTCGGCTCAATCGAAAGGAACGCGATGAATACGCGCAGGAGTTCTCTGGTTTGCTGAAGGCTCTCCATCAACCCGCAAACTCGAAGGAGCCACGAAGCGATTTCCGAGGCTGCGCGTTGTCCCAAGTTGATGAGCGGACTCGAGAGCAAATCTCGACATTGGATCTGCCACTGCAGAGCGCGGCATTGGAACTTTGGCAGGAAGCGCTGGATGCGGAGGTGTACGGGGGCAGCCCAGTGTGGTTGCACGGAGATCCGCATCCATCCAACACTGTTGTAGACGGCGAAGAGCCATCCCTGACCGTTTCTCTGATTGACTACGGTGACTTATGCGTCGGCGACCCGGCATCAGATCTAGGCATGTGCTGGATGCATTTCAGTTCCGCGGGCATCGGCCAAGCCTTCGAGGCATACGGCATCGCAGTGGGAAGCCCAATGTGGAGGCGAGCGCGAGGCTGGGGTCTGCGCTACGCCATGATGACCGCAAATCTAGGCGCCGACGATCTTCTGGGCATAGTTGGGCGGGAGACCCTAAACTCACTCTTGGGTAGTTCCGTGTAGGCGCACTCCAGATCCATCCGACCTGTCTCAGTCCGTCAGCTGCGTTCCAAATGACCTAAGGAATCCTGATCGGTCCTTTTGACGATAGAACGATTTCAACGTCAATCGTAGGATTCATAATCGGAGGTCTTCGGTAACGCCGCAGGAGTGTTTCCTTAGACTTGATTCATGGAGACCAGCAAGCGCCAAAAGTACGTTGATTACTTGGTGGGTGAACACGGATATGACGCCCGGGTAACACCATGGGGTATCTATATTGAATACCCCAATTTCGACGACAACGGCACGGCCGTCGTGAATTGGCGGGTTACGGAACACGAACTTGCTGGTTTGAACGGCATTCGAATGCCGAGAGGGTTTACCGGTGGCCAACAGTACGCATTTTCGGAATTGACAGCAGCTCTTCATACATTCACTGGTTCACGCGGGACCATGCACGGGGCAAGTATGAGAATAGAAATAGATAACTGACAACGGCCACAGAGCCAAGCCTCGGCAGACCTGATTTTCCGTCCTGATTCGTACCAAAATTCGGCACGTATCCCCTTGCAGCTGGCGAGCATCGACCGGTAGGATCAGCCAAGCCTTGACCAGTTATCAAGAACGTGATTTTGAGCCGAGTGCTCGATTCCGTTCGCGTGGTTGAGCTGGCGCTCGTGCCGCAGCAACGACTTCGCTCGAGAACCGTGGGGCTGGGTTGAAGTGATGCCCGGGTCTGGGAGGCATGAGCTCAGTTAATTCTGGGTGAGAAGTCCTGGCAACTGAGCCATGTCCGTGAACACGGCGGTGGCCCCCGCGGCTAAGAGCTTTTCCCTGGTGCTGCTGATAGGTCCGCCTGGGCAGTAGCCGAAGACCGTAGCTCCGGCCGCGGCGCCTGCAGTTACGCCGGTGACAGTGTCCTCGATGACCGCTGCCTGGCTCGGATCGATTCCCAAGCCAGCAGCCGCTGCCAGATAGACATCCGGAGCAGGTTTGCTCTGCGCGCACTCCATGCCGCTGTAAACATGCTCGCCGAAGAATGGTGCCATCTTCGTCAGGGACAACTGCATCTCGACTTTCCCGCGGTCAGCGCCCGTAGCGCATGCAACTCTGCCGTTGTAGCTGGCAGAGATGTGCTTCACCGCATCCAGGGCACCAGGTATGGCCTGCAAGCCTTCACGTAGGGCAATATCTCGACGCTGCCTGAAGCCAGCGATCCACTGCTCATCAATTCGTACACCCGTATTCACAAAGATGGGTTCCCACTGGTCTTTCAGGGCCTTGCCGATGAAGATGCTGATGCATTCTTCCTGGCTGATGTTCCATCCCAACTCAATGAGCATTTCGCGGAGCACTGCGTTGGTGATGGATTCGGAATCGACCAACACGCCATCGCAATCGAACAGGGCGGCGGAGAATTTTGGACGCGACAAGGACATGGCTGACTCTTCCTTCAAATGTGCGATTCGCTAGACTGCGGAGAATTCGTGAAGAATGCGGGCCAGCGGCGCCAGCTCAGGCCGTTCTTCGGCCTGTTTCAGTACGCGTTCCAACGTGGCATCGTGAATGGGCTTGGCTTTTTGATACAGTTCGTGGCCTGCGGGGGTCAGCTCGGTATAGATTCCACGACGGTCATCGGCGCACAGAACTCGCGAAAGCAGGTTGCGGTCTTCGAGCCGGGTGACCAAGCGCGTGGTTGCACTCGGGCTCAAGGCGGTGGCGCGGGCGAGCTGAGCCATGCGCATATGCCACCCATCCTGCCGATTCAAGGCGTCCAATAATGTGTACTCGACCACAGAAAGGCCTACCTGGGCAGTCAGATCCTTTTCCAGTGCGGCATCGATTAATCCGTGCAATGACGCCAAAGTGCGCCATCCGCGAGCACGGATTTCGACAGCATCATCTGCGATTCCCATCGGTTCCTCCAAAAGTACTTGCTTGCGCTGGTTAGTTGCGTGTGCAACGATTGTGTTCATCGCGCAATAACAAGCGTGTGCAACTAATTTATCTAGTCTATCAGGAGTAACGCTATGCCGCTCGGTCTTATTGCGTTGGCCATCGGTGCCTTCGGCATCGGGCTTACCGAATTTGTCATCATGGGCTTGTTGCCGGATGTGGCGGCCGACTTCGGCGTCAGCGAGGCCGCAGCTGGCTGGCTCATTTCCGGATACGCATTGAGCGTGGTGGTCGGCGCGCTCGGCCTGACCGCAGCCACCGTCCGCTGGCCGCGCAAGCCGGTGCTCGTCGGTTTGCTGGTGCTTTTCATCATCGGCAACTCGCTTACCGCGATGGCCGCAACGTACGAAGTGGCCATGATCGGCCGCGTCATCGCCGCCCTGTGCCACGGTGCCTTCTTCGGTATCGGCGCGGTCGTGGCAGCCGAGCTGGTCCCGGCCAACAAGAAGGCTGGCGCCATTGCCATCATGTTCACCGGGCTGACCGCGGCCAACGTTTTGGGCGTACCCTTTGGAACCCTGCTCGGCCAGCACTCAGGGTGGCGCTCGACCTTCTGGGCAATCTCCGGCATCGGCGTTCTGGCGCTCGTTGGGATTCTTGCACTGGTTCCGGCCATCAGGCACGTCGCCGAGGGAATCTCGCTGCGCCAGGAAATTGGCGCATTCACCTCGCTGCAGGTCTGGCTGTCCCTGGGCGTCACCATCCTGGGCTACGGTGGCATGTTCGGTGCCTTCACCTACATCGCCTACACCTTGACCGAAATTACCGGTTTCAACGCAACCACCGTGCCTTGGCTGCTGATGCTCTTCGGAGTTGGCCTCTTCGCAGGCAACTGGATCGGCGGGCGCATGGCCGATAAGAGCATCGACCGCACACTGCTTTTCTTCATCTCCGCGCTGCTGGTGGTGCTTGTCCTCTTCGGATTCTTTGCAGACAATCAGGTCGCCACCGTACTCGCTTTGCTGTTCATGGGCGGTTTCGGTTTCGGCACCGTTCCGGGCCTGCAAAGCCGCATCATGCATTACGCCGGCGACGCGCCCACCTTGGCCTCAGGCGCCAACATCGGTGCCTTCAATGTGGGCAACGCCCTAGGTGCATGGGCCGGAGGACTCGGCATCGCGGCAGGACTCGGATACACCTCTCCGATCTGGATTGGTGCACTGATCACCCTCGTTGCGTTGCTCGTTATCGTTCTGGCCATGATCTTGGCCAAGAAGGCTTCAGTCGCATCGCCCCATCTGGTCGCAGCCGGCTAATCCGCAGTTTTCCCCTCTCCCACAACCAATTTTTAGGAGCTAGGCATGGTTACCGCCATTCAAACCATCACCCTGAACAACGGCGTTGAAATGCCCCAAGTAGGATTTGGCGTCTTCCAGGTCCCCAACCAGGAAGCCACCTACGCAGTGAGGTCAGCTCTCAAGGCTGGCTACCGCAGCATCGATACTGCCGCGATTTACGGCAACGAAGAGGGCGTCGGCAAGGCTTTGGCCGAGTCGGGCATTGCTCGCGAAGAACTGTTCATCACCTCCAAGGTCTGGATCGCCGACATGGGGTACGAACAGACACTTGAAGCCTTTGACGCAAGCCTGCGGCGCTTGGGCCTGGACTACCTGGACCTGTTCTTGATCCATTGGCCAGCTCCCGAAAAGGACCTCTACGTTGAGACGTGGAAGGCCTTGGAAAAGCTGTACGCAGAGAACAAGGTCCGGGCCATTGGCGTTTCGAACTTCCAGCCGGATCACCTGGACAAGCTGATCACCGAGGGAACTATCGTTCCTGCCGTGAACCAGGTGGAATTGCATCCGGCGTTGCAGAACCGCGAGGTGATTGCCGCCAACGGGCAGCACGGAATTGCCACCGAAGCCTGGAGCCCGCTCGCTCAGGGAGCGCTGCTCGCCGACGAGACCATCCTGGAGATCGCGCAGGCCCATCAGGTGACCGCCGCCCAGGTGATCCTGCGCTGGCACCTGCAGCAGGGCCGGGTGATCATCCCGAAGTCGGTGACCCCGTCACGCATCGCCGCGAACCTGGACCTGTTCGGTTTCGAGCTGTCCGCCGCGGAATTGGCTTCAATCGACGCACTGGATAGCGAAGGGCGCACCGGCCCGCACCCGGAGACGTTCAACGGCTAGCGGCGGTTTCCATCAGGCCGTCCGTCCTTGCATGGGGCGGGCGGCCTGCGCACATGCTGCAGTCAGTGCCTGGCGCCATTGCGGCGATCCAGTTCGTTGCGCACCTGCGGCCATTCGGCTCTCAGGATTGAGAACATTACCGTGTCCCGCAACGATCCGTCCGGCATCCGCGAATGGGCGCGCAGCACGCCGTCCTGCTTGTCACCCAAGCGGCTGACGGCCATGCGCGAACGGAGATTCATCCAGCGTTTCGAAGGCATGGCCCAGAAACAGGCGCTTGCTTTCGGCATTGGTGCCTGAACCGTGGCTGCTGGCGGCGTTCCAGGTGTAGCCGATCTCCACCCGGGGCAGCACGCGGTCAATGCCGCAGTAGGTGGTCATGCCGATGATCCGGCCAGGCAGTCCGCTAACGGGATCATTGAGCGGGGTGGTGAAGGCCAGCAACGACCCTTCCGCCTGCAACGCAAGGCGCCTGCGGATTTCTTCGCACATGTTCTCAGGACGTGGCACCGAGGTGGACCAGAGGTTCCACAACTCGACGTCGCTGGCAGCCTGCACCAGACCGTCTTGGAATTCCATGGACAACGGTTCAAGGGTGACATGTACACCACGCAGGGTGGGTGGCTCAAGGGCATTCATGCGAACACTGTACGCGCCGAAATATCATCGCGGCACCCCTGCGCTGCCGCCAGTTTCTGTGGTGGGATGGCACTGCAGGATCCGGGAACCGATTAGCCGGCGTTCTGCGGACGTTCCGCGGATGAAGCCCTGGAACGCATCATGCTGGCACCGCCTGCCGCCGCCACGGCGCAGGCAACAGCCAGTGCTCCCAGCCCCAGCGACAGGGTGGCCACACCGGCCACCAGACCCACGAGGATCGGTCCGCCGGCATCTCCCACCTCGCGTCCGAGCTCGGCGCTGCCCATGGTGCGGCCCATGCGTTCTGGAGGCGTGGTAGCGGCCAAGCGTGCGAATCCGAGCGGGGTGATCAGGCCGACTCCCAGGCCGATTGCCGCCGCGCCCAGCAAGATCACCGGCAGTGACGGAACAGCCGCGAAAAGCACCACCGCCGCAATCAGCAGGACCGCACCAGCCAGCATCAGGGTATTGGCCCGTTGCGGGGCGGCATCGTGGATCCGCCCGATCCGCGGCTGCACCACGGCCGAGATGACGGCCAGGATGCTGACAGCTCCCATACCGAGGATCGGGTCGGCACCGAGGCGGCCTGCGAGCAACGAGATGAAGCCCACCGCGACCCCCAGGATCGCGGTGGCAACGGCCAGCAGGAGTACCGGTCCGAGGAAAGCTGGCGCGGTGGATTGCTTCACCATGTCAGCTAGCGTGGCACGCTGCTTGGGCAGTACCGGTATGGAAGGCATGTGCAGGGCGGTCCACAGCGCAGCGCCCAGCGAGAGCACTGCCAGAACCAGGAAGAGCGCTGGCAGGCCAGCCCAGGTGATGAGGGCTGCTCCCAGCAGCGGACCGCCGGCGTGCCCGAGCCCCTTCCAGGAACCATATTTGCCGAAGTAGCGTCCGGCCAAGGACGGCCCGACCATCCGGGCTACGGCGGAAGAGGAAGCGGGGGAGAAGCCTGCTGCTGCGGCTCCCTGGGCCAGACGCGCGATGGCGAGCAGCAGAGGGGAAGCGGCGAAGGCACCGAGCAGCGAGGCCGCCGCAAATACCAGCAGCCCGCCCACGATTACCGGCTTCACCCCGATCCGGTCGCTCAGCGCGCCGAAGACCGGTTTCGAGATGACCTCGGCGATGTCGTGGTCGCCAGGATGAGGCCAAAGGCGGCAAAAGTCATGCCGAGATTATCGGTTTAGGTGCCCAGGGCGGCAGCGACGCCGTGGGAGCCGAAAGCCGTCGTGAATCCTGCCAAGTACAGCGGACCCATGCCGCGTTTCTGATCAACCACGCCCCCAGCTTAACTGCGAGACTCGTGGAGATGGCCATTCTGCGTGCATATTTCGGAGGTTGGCTCCGGTACGCGTTCCTTGCAGATTTTCAGGCAGCCAGGATTGATTCAGTGGCGGCTTCGGTGCGTAGGCAGGAAGTTCACGGCTAGGCGCCGACAAGCCCCCGAATGGTCTGCCGGATGGCCTCGATGACGTCCATGACTGGTTCTCGGTGGAGGTGCTCCGCACGCACCAGAACGTCGATTTGTCGACCGGCTGATAGGCCTTTGATTGGTCGTAAAGTCACCTTGTTGTCCAGCGATTTCCGTGCGGTATAGCGGGGAAGGATCCCGAGGCAGCCGCTGGCTTCAACCAGGGCTCCGGCGGTGGCATAGTCATTGACCCGGTGCTCGATTCGCGGGGCTTGGCCGGCCAGTGCAGCGATGGTTTCAAGGACGTCGGCCGGGGAGTAGCCGGAGCGCGAAACTACCCAGGGCTCGTCGATGACCTGTTCGGGGGAGAGCTGCTCGAATTCGGCCAGTGGATGATCTTTGTGGATCGCGACATCCAGCGGTTCGAAAGCCAGAGGTATAACACTGATTCGGTCTTCGGGCCATGGGGCCGTGTGCGGCATCCGGTGCGCCAGCACCAAATCGTACGTCGAGGTCAGCGCCGGAAAATCCTGCTGCGAGACATCCTCGTCGGAAAAGCGCAGCGGGGGCAATTGGCCTTCCGGGTAGGTTAGCAACGGGGCGAAAATGGTCTGCCCAATGGAATGGAATCCCGCGATGCGAATGGGTGTGTCCCGCTCTTGCTCCTGGGTGCGGATCCTCGCCGACACCTCGGCCAGGGTCGAAGCGACTGACGCCGCGGCCGAGGCCAACAGTTTTCCCTCGGTTGTCAGGACCAGCCTGCGTCCGTCCTTCTGTGTCAGTGGCACAGGGAAATTGCGTTGCAGTTGCGCCAAATGCTGCGAGACCGCCGAGGGCGAGACGAAAAGGGCCTTCGCCACGGCGTTGACGCTGCCCAGATCCGCGAGTTCACGCAGAATCCTCAACTGATGCAATTCCATGAAGTAAATACTAAATCGTTGGATCAGTAAATCAGTGATCTTCTAAGGTGTCGCCTCGTGCTGTTGGGTGCGACACTTGAAGCGACCCCATGTCTGTCTTGCGCACAGCAGGTGCCCAATCCTAAGGAACCAGCATGAAAGCACTGTACAAGTCCGGTCCGCACGCGGGACTGGAACTCGTTGATCGCCCAGAACCGGAAACCGGGGCCCATGACGTGAAGATCCGCGTCATGACTGCTGGCATCTGCGGCACCGACCTGCACATCGAAGCCTTCGACGACGCCGCCAAGGCCATGATCAACACCCCGCTGGTTCCCGGGCACGAATTCTATGGCGAGGTCGTGGAGGTCGGCAGCTTCGTCCATGGCGTCAAGGTTGGCGACCGTGTTTCCGGTGAAGGCCACGTCGTGTGCGGCCTGTGCCGCAACTGCCGCGCAGGACGCAAGCAGATGTGCATCAATGTCGACTCGGTCGGCGTGCAGCGCGACGGCGCCTTCGCAGAATTCGTCGTCATTCCCGAAAGCAATGTCTACATCCACCGCGACGAGCGCATCACCCCGCTGCTCGGCGCGATCTTCGATCCGTTCGGCAATGCCGTGCACACCGCACTGCAGTTCCCCATGGTTGGCGAAGACGTGCTGATTACCGGTGCTGGCCCTATCGGCCTGATGGCCGCGGCAGTGGCCCGCCACGTAGGTGCACGCAACATCGCCATCACCGATGTTTCCGAGCAGCGCTTGGAACTGGCAAAGACCATGGGCATCGACCTGGCCGTGAATGTAGCGGACACGCGCATTAAGGAAGCGCAGCAGCAGCTGGGCATGGTCGAAGGCTTCGACTACGGCATGGAAATGTCCGGGCACAAGACCGCCTTGCCGGAAATGATCGAGAACATGAACCACGGCGGCAAGATCTGCATGCTCGGGCTGCCCAGCACCTCCATCGATATCAACTGGGGCAAGGTGGTCACCCACATGCTGACCCTGCGCGGCATCTACGGCCGCGAGATGTTCGAGACCTGGTACGCCATGAGCGCCATGCTGACCTCTTCAGAGGTCATGCGCGAGCGCATTGCCTCGGTGGTGACCGACTTCCTGCCGGCCACCGAATGGCAGCAGGGCTTCGAAGCTGCCCGCAGCGGCCACGGCGGCAAGGTCGTGCTCGACTGGACCGTTTTCCCAGGCTAAGAATTTTCCGGATCAACAAGGAGCATTTGCAATGTACACGGATCTCAAAGACCAGCTTGCCGCCGAACTGGACGAGCTGAAGTCCTCCGGCCTGTTCAAGGCAGAACGCCACATCGACTCGGCCCAGTCCGCGTCCATCCTGGCCGGCTCGCTGGGTGACGATGCACGGAAGGTGCTGAATTTCTGCGCCAACAACTACCTGGGGCTGGCCGATAACCAGCAGATCATCGACGCCGCCAAGTCCGCCATGGACGAGCGCGGCTTCGGCATGGCCTCGGTCCGCTTCATCTGCGGCACCCAGGACCTGCACCTGGAATTGGAATCCCGGCTCTCGAAGTTCCTGGGCACCGACGACACCATCCTGTTCTCCAGCTGCTTCGATGCCAACGGCGGCGTTTTCGAGTCGCTGTTCGGCAAGGAAGACGCCATCATCTCCGATGCGCTGAACCACGCATCGATCATCGACGGCATCCGCCTGTCCAAGGCCGCGCGCTTCCGCTATGCCAACCAGGACATGGCCGATTTGGAAACCCAGCTGCAGGCCGCCGCGCAGCTCAACGACGGGGCCGGTGCACGCCGCACCATCATCGTCACCGACGGCGTCTTCTCCATGGACGGCTACCTGGCACCGCTCGAAGCCATCTGCGATTTGGCCGACAAGTACAACGCGCTGGTCATGGTCGACGACTCCCACGCGGTGGGCTTCATGGGCGCCACCGGTGCCGGCACTCCCGAGCATGCAGGGGTCTCGGACCGCGTGGACATCTACACCGGCACCTTCGGCAAGGCCCTGGGAGGAGCCTCGGGCGGCTACGTCTCCGGCCGCGGCGAAATCGTCGCGATGCTGCGCCAGAAGGCCCGCCCGTACCTGTTCTCCAACTCGCTGGCCCCGTCGATTGTCGCCGCGACCCTCAAGGCGCTGGACCTGGTGGTGGATTCCGGTGACCTGCGCGAGAAGCTCTTCGAGAACGCCGCTCACTTCCGCCGCCGCATGACCGAAGAGGGCTTCGAGCTGCTCGACGGCGAGCACGCCATCATCCCGGTGATGTTCGGCGACGCGGTCAAGGCCGCAGAGGTGGCAGGCAAGATGCTGGAACAGGGCGTCTTCGTGACCGCCTTCAGCTTCCCGGTGGTGCCCAAGGGCGCCGCGCGCATCCGCGTGCAGCTCTCCGCCGCGCATTCGGCCGAGGACATCGAGGCTTGCGTGCAGGCCTTCGTCGCCAGCCGCTGACCAGCTCGGTTGGCCCGGCGCCGTGTTTCAATAGGGATGACGAGTTGGCATAACCAAAGGCGGAGGGCTCATGGCTACCAGGGATGATGTGGCGCGCTTGGCCGGCGTATCTCCCAGTACCGTGTCCTACGTGATCAGCGGCAGGCGCACCATTTCCGAGGCGACCAAGACCAGGGTCCTGGCGGCCATGCGGGAGCTGAACTACACCCCGGATGCCTTTGCCCAGGGCCTGGCCGGATCCCGCCGGGGGATCCTTGCCCTGCACTTTCCCACCAGCGTGGACGGGTATTCCTCCACCGAGTTCGAATACGTCACCGCCGCCATGGAGCGTGCCCGCGCGCTGGGCTACCACATGCTCTTATGGTCCAATCCGATGACCGATGTCATGGGATTGGAAAGCCTGGTCGGGCAGAAACTGGTGGCCGGGGTGCTGCTGATGGAAGTATCGATCAATGACCCGCGCTTCGATGTCCTGCGGCGCGCGGGCATACCTTTCGCTTCCATTGGCCGCCCCGATGACAATGCCGACCTGTCCTATGTCGATAATGATTTCGCCCAGGCCGGGCGCATCGCGGTGGACTACCTGGCAAGTCTCGGCCACCAATCCATCATGTACATCAACGTCTCCGTGGAAGACCAGGAGGCCGGCAACGGTCCGGCCATCCGCACGGCCCGCGCCATCTCTGAAGCCGCGCGCCTCCGCGGCATGTCGATGCAGGAAGTCCCGGTAGAAAACAACGCGCGCGGCGGACGGACGGCGCTGGATGCCTACCGGGACCTGCACCCGCGCCCCACGGCGGTGCTGGCGCTCAAGGAATTCGCCACTGCCGGTTTCGTCAACGCCGCTGGCATGGCGTCGTTGCGCATCCCAGAAGACCTCTCGGTAATTGCATTGGGTGTCGGCGATCGCTCGGCCGAAATGGTAGCCCCGGCACTGACCACGGTCGCCCCACCGGGCGAGGCGGTCTCCCATGCGGCGGTGGACGCACTGGTGCAGAAAATCGAAGGCCGTTCCCAGGGTGCCATGCAGCAGCTTATCGCGCCGCTGATGACGGTCCGCGACAGCACCGGCCCGGCTCCGCGCTGAGCATCCCACGACAATCTCTGGACGATCTTCTTCCATAGGTGTTGACGCGCGTCGATGACCTGCGTCACTATGGAGAGGATCATTCGTGCCAGGCCGCTTCACTCGGCAAGGTACTAGTCAACGTGGAGGGCATCATGAAGAAAGCACAACGCAGGCTGAAGCTCGCGCCGGTTATCTCGATGGCAGCTATCGGCATGCTCCTGGCCGGCTGCTCCGGCGGGGCAGACCCCAATGACCCCAACGCCTCCGGAGGCGGCGCAGCCCAGGTGGGCGAAGCCGACGGCGTCGTGGACATCTATGGTCCGGTCACCGGCCTCGAAGCGGAACTGCTGGAAAAGTCGTGGGCCAAGTGGTCCGAGGAAAACGGCATCAAGATCCGCTACACCGGAGACAAGAACTTCGAATCCCAGATCGGAATCAAGGTCCAGGGCGGAGACACCCCGGATTTGGCAGTCTTCCCGCAGCCCGGCCTGCTGCAGGCCACCGTGGCCCAGGGCAAGGTGCAGCAGCTGCCCGAAGCAGTGCAGGCCCAGCTGCAGAGCAACTGGTCCGAGGACTGGCAGAACTACGGCAAGGTCGATGGCGTGCAGTACGGGGTGCCGCTGATGGCCAGCGTCAAGGGCTACATCTGGTATTCGCCCAAGCAGTTCGAGGAGTGGGGCGTGAGCGTGCCTGAAACCTGGGATGAAATGATCGCCCTGGGCACCGAAATCTCGAAGAAGACCGATGAACCGGCCTGGTGTGCCGGATTCGCATCAGGCGAGGCATCGGGGTGGCCGGGCACCGACTGGATCGAGGACGCGGTGCTGCGCCAGTCCGGGCCCGAGGCCTACGACAAGTGGGTTTCCGGCGACCTGGAATTCACCTCGCCTGAAATCACCAGCGCCTTCGAGTCCGTCGGGAAGATCCTGCTCGACCCCGAACAAGTCAACGCCGGATATGGCGATGTGAAGTCGATCAACGCCACCGCCTTCGGCGATGTCGGTACGGCAGTGGCCAAGGGAACCTGCCCGCTGACCCACCAGGCCTCCTTCCTGGAAGGCTATGTCCTCGATTCCAAGAATGCCGATGGCGAGAAGGCCACCGTGGCACCTGACGGAGATGTCTGGGCCTTCGTCGCACCTCCAGCCAAGGCCGATGACCCGGTATCCGTCGTCGGCGGCGGCGAATTCGTCGCAGCCTTCTCCAACGACGAGGAGACCGCCAAGGTCCAGGAATACCTGGCCAGCGCGGATTGGGCCAATAGCCGGGTCTCGCTCGGCGGCGTGATCTCGGCCAACTCCGGGCTGGATCCAGCGAACGCCAGCAGCGACCTGCTGCGCTCCGCCGTTGAACTGCTGCAGGATCCGAACACCACCTTCCGCTTCGACGGGTCTGATCTGATGCCCAAGAGCGTGGGTTCCGACTCCTTCTGGAAGGGACTGGTGGACTGGATCGACGGCAAGCCGACCGAGGAAGTGCTGGAGAACATCCAGTCCGGTTATGACTCCTAGCCACCACCTTGCAAGCCGCCAACGGCCGGGAATCCCGGCCGTTGGCGAGATGACAGGAGCCTGAGGCCATGTCCGAATTCTTCCAATGGCTTGCCGGCGTCCCGCCGCTGATCCAGGTGCCGGTGGTGCTGCTTGCCTTCGCGATCCTGATCGCGGCGATCCTCGGCTTTGTCGAGATAGCGACCAATGGCGGACGCGCATTTGCCGTGGTGCGATTTGTAGCCGCGGTCGTGGTTCCGGCAGCGATCCTGCTGGTCCTGGGGCTGTACAACTCGGTGATGTGGGTGGCCGCGCTGGCCGCCGTGCTCGGCGCGGTGCTGTTCTTCGCGGACCGGCGCTCGCGGCACGGTGCCGGCTCGCTGCTGCAGCTGACAGGGTTCCTTGCTCCGGCCATGCTGCTGCTCGCCATCGGGTTGATCTACCCGACGATCCGCACCGCCATCAGCGCCTTCATGGCCAATGACGGGTCGGGCTTCGTGGGCCTGGGGAACTTCCGCTGGGTATTCACCAGCCCCGATGGCCTGACAGCCCTGCTCAACACCCTGGTCTGGGTTCTGGTGGCGCCGGTGGTTTCCACCATCATCGGCTTGGCCTATGCAGTGTTCATCGACAAGAGCCGCGGCGAGAAGTTCTTCAAGCTGCTCGTGTTCATGCCCATGGCAATTTCCTTCGTGGGCGCATCGATCATCTTCAAATTCTTCTACGACATTCGCCAAGGCGACCAGATCGGCGTGCTCAATGCGATCATCACGGCATTCGGCGCCAAGCCGGTCGACTGGCTCGGGCTCGAACCGTGGAACACGTTGTTCCTGGTGGTCATCCTGATCTGGACACAGGCGGGATTCGCCATGGTGATCCTCTCCGCTGCCATCAAGGGCGTGCCCGCAGAGCAGCTGGAGGCGGCGGCCCTGGACGGAGCCAGCCCGTGGCAGCGTTTCGCCAATGTCACCCTGCCGGGGATCCGCTCCACGGTCATCGTTGTCTTGACCACGATTTCCATTGCCTCGCTCAAGGTCTTCGACATCGTCTCCTCGATGACCGGCGGCCGCTCGGATACGACGGTCCTGGCCTACGAAATGGTGCGCCAGTTCCAGCTTGGGGCCCGTACCGGCTACAGCTCGGCCCTGGCCGTCATCCTGTTCATCCTGGTGCTGCCGATCATCATCTACAACGTCAGGCAGCATAAGAAGCAGGGGGTCATGCGATGAGCACCGTCGGCGAATCCACTCGGCGCCTGATGGCGGCCACCGAGAAAACCAGCGGGAAACTGCGCAAGGCCACGACCTCCCGCGGCGCCACCATTGCGGCGTTCATCATTGCCGCAGTGTGGACCATCCCCACCTTCGGGCTGTTCGTCTCCTCCTTCCGGCAGGCTGATGACATCAAGACCACGGGCTGGTGGACGGCCCTGTCCAACCCGTCGTTCACGCTGGACAACTATGTGCAGGCCTTCGCCTCCGGCGACAGCCTTCCGCTGTCCAAGGCCTTCCTGAATTCGCTGGTCATCACCATTCCGGCGGCGATTGTGCCGATCCTGATTGCCAGCTTGGCTGCCTACGCGTTCGCCTGGATCAACTTCAAGGGACGCAATACGCTCTTCGTGCTCATTTTCGCCCTGCAGATCGTTCCGATCCAGATGGCGCTGGTGCCGCTGCTCCAGCTCTTCTCGGACGGAGTGAAAATTGGCGGGCTGTATATCCTGCCAGGCTTGGGCGTCAACGGATTGGATGGCGCCTACGCCAAGGTCTGGATTGCGCACACGATCTTCGCCTTGCCCTTGGCGATCTTCATGCTGCACAACTTCATTTCGGAGATCCCGGATGAGGTCATCGAGGCCGCGCGCGTTGACGGAGCCGGGCACGGGAAGATCTTCTCGAAAATCGTCCTGCCCTTGTCGATGCCGGCCATTGCTTCCTTCGGAATCTTCCAGTTCCTCTGGGTCTGGAATGACCTGCTGGTGGCAACCGTCTTCACCTCGGGTGGGGAATTGCCGATTACCAAGGCGCTCCAGGACCTCTCGGGTACCTATGGGCAATCCTGGGAGCTGCTTACCGCAGGTGCTTTCATCTCGATGATCATTCCGCTGGCGGTGTTCTTCGCGCTGCAGCGGTTCTTCGTGCGCGGCTTGCTGGCAGGCGCCACCAAGGGATAAACCGGCCCTGAAACAAGGCACAAGGGTGCCCGTCTGAAATTTCAGACGGGCACCCTTTTGTTCTCCCCCGCGGGCGGCCGGCCATAGGTAGGCTCGTGCCTGAAGGATTGGAATTACCACGAAGGCGGAGCGCTCATGGCAACCTTGTTGCTTACCAACATCGGACAGCTGACGACGGTTGACGCGAAAGGCAGCGTGCTGGAAGACGCCGCGGTGCTAATCGAAGATGGGATTGTTGCATGGGTCGGCCACATGGCGCTGGCGCCAGCAACGGCGCACGAGATCGATTTGGGCGGCCGTGCGGTGCTGCCCGGCTGGGTTGATTCCCATAGCCATCTGATTTTCGGCGGCGACCGCGCCGAAGAATTCGTGGCCCGCATGGCAGGCCAGACCTACGCCGCCGGAGGCATCGCGGTCACCACCTCGGCCACCGGGCAGCTCTCCGACACGGAGCTGGCCGGCGTTGTGGGCGAACGCCGCCGTGAAGCCCTGGCCATGGGCACCACCTGGATGGAAACCAAGACCGGCTATGGGTTGACACTGGAAGAAGAGACCCGGCATTCCGTGCTCGGCAAGCCGCTGGTGGATTCACTGACCTTCCTTGGCGCCCACCTGGTACCGGAAGGCTGGGATGCCGACGCCTATACGGATTTGGTCACCGGACCGATGCTTGATGCCGTGGCAGGCAACGTCGACTTCGTCGATGTCTTCTGCGAACGCGGTGCATTCACCGAAGAGCAATCGCGCCGGGTCCTGGAAGCCGCGCAGCGCAAAGGGCTGTCGACCAAGGTCCATGGAAACCAGCTGGGCCCTGGCCCCGGAGTGAAGCTGGCCGTAGAATTCGGCAGCCATTCGGTGGACCACGTGAATTACCTGGATGAAGGGGACTTCAAGGCGCTCGCCGGCAGCTGGGCCGGCTGGGATGCCTCGGCGCGTACGGGTGAGCCGGGCACGGTAGCTACCTGCTTGCCCGCCTGCGACCTGTCCACCCGGCAGCCGCTTGCGCCGGGCCGCGAACTGCTTGATGCAGGGGTGCGAATCGCGCTGGCCAGCAACTGCAATCCGGGGACCAGCTACACGAGCAACATGAACTTCTGCGTGGCTACGGCGGTGCTCCAGATGAACCTGTCCCTGGCTGAAGCCATCGAGGCGGCAACCTACGGAGGGGCGCTTGCACTCGGGGTTGCCGACCAGGTGGGATCCATCGAGATCGGCAAGCGCGCAGACCTGCATGTGCTTGACGCGCCGGTTGCTGCGCATCTGGCGTACCGCCCCGGAATGAACCTGACGCATAGTGTGTATCGGGCGGGCGAACTAGTTGATCGACTTACGTGATTCCTCGGAAGCTGTTCTTCCAAAGGAGACATGATTCGGCCATCCGGTGAGATAGAGCGATCATCTCGATTTTTAATGTAGTTGGCTACGAAGTACCGTTCGATTTCAGGAAACGATTTCCGGAGTTGCAGAGCTTGTGCCCAATCCGGTAGCGGCTAGAGTTTCGAAGGGAAATACGAGGTTAGGAAGGCAGGACGAATATTCCGTCAGGCATCCCGAACCCGGACCGTTGCGCAGTCCGCGCATACACACTCACGGACCACAGAGAGTCTGAACCGTAGGGGCCTAAATGCCAGTCCGCAAATCGTTGTACGAGCGGCAGCGAGGTTCCTTTGAGAATATCGGTCTGGTCCGTGGGGCCGCCATGGGCGTTGCTGGTGGTCCCAACGATGAGTACTCCATTTGAACGGATCACCCGATCGGCAAAATCGAATACGCTTCGCAGTTCGCCACGTGAAATGAAGGCAGGCACATTTCCGGTCATCAGTATGGCGTCGTACTGTTCCGGCAGCGAATGCTCGTTGAGTGTACCCAAGCTCAGTTGGTCGGCTGATAACTGTCTGAACCAGCTTCCATCGAATAGGTCTTTTGCTACATCCAGAACTTGGGGGGTTGGATCTACGCCATAGGCATCATGTCCGCAGCGACGCAACGCATTGACGGTATTGCCAATCCCGCAACCGATATCGAGAATTCGTGAATTACGAGGACAGAGCATGTCCGCGAAACGGGCAACTACCTCCAGATCAATCCCGTCCATTGTTTGAGCACGCATTTTCGCCGCGTATGAATCGTAGTCGGGGCCCATATCCACAGTTTTGCATGGAAACAGGATCCGAACGACTTGTTTGCGCTACTAGGCTGAAAAGATAGCTCCGAATTAGGCATTCATGATAGACAAGACCTATGGCTAATACTGCTTTCAAGGGAACCCCTGTACAGACTATTGGTGATCTGCCGGCCGTTGGCTCGCAGGCTCCAGCTTTCACTCTCACCGACACCGGCCTTGCAGATGTCACCAGCGAATCGCTGGCTGGCCGTCGCGTTGTCCTGAACATCTTCCCGTCGGTTGATACCGGCGTTTGCGCTGCCAGCGTGCGTCGCTTCAACGAACTGGCTGCCGGCCTGGAGAACACCACCGTCGTGTGCGTTTCTGCTGACCTGCCATTCGCACTGGGCCGCTTCTGCGGTGCCGAAGGCATCGAGAATGTTACCGCTGGTTCAGTCTTTCGTTCCGACTTCGGTTCGGACTACGGAGTCACCCAGATTGACGGACCACTGGCTGGCCTGCTGGCCCGTTCGGTTGTTGTGCTGGATGAGGAAGGCAAGGTTGTTTACAATCAGATCGTCCCGGAGATCACCACCGAGCCTGACTACGATGCAGCTATCGCAGCCCTGAGCTAAGCAAGCATTGCACCCGATACGGTGCATGAGAGCCCGCCTGACAACATTCAGGCGGGCTTTCTTTACGCTCCAGATGGCTTGCTCATCGGCGGGTCAGGCCAAATTGCTTCCTATCCATTGATTGATTGCGCTGCAGTGAGGATGCGCGGACCAATCTTGCGCATGAGCTTGCCCATCTTCGGGTTGTCCGAGCGCGAGAGCGCATCCGATAACCGTTCAAGGCTCATGAGACCCAACCAGATTTTGGCCCGGTGCGCTTCCTCAGAGTTGGGAGCAATCAAATCCACCATTTCCAAACCATGCCACAGGCTCAGGTACGCGGTGTTCAAGGCAGGGTCCCACGCTGCTGCGAGGTCCCAATCCAAGATGCCAATCAACTTCTCGTCAATCCAGTGCATGTTGTGGCCAGCCAAATCACCATGCACCAGTCCCGCTGGAACCTGCGCCAGAATATCGAGCTGATCCCAAAGTGCGGTTGCAGGAGCTCGAAGTTCCTCGGGCAGCGCATCGAAGCATTGCTGCTGCCGGGCTTGGGTCCATTCGCCACGGAATGAAAACGGTTTGGCCAGATGAGCGCTGATCTGTTCCAGCGGTACCTCGGCCAATTCCTTCACCAGCTGGCCCAGCACCTTTGGATCCCCGTAATGAGGCTCATGCGCGCTTCCGGGGATGAAGGACATGGCAACTGAGCTGAGCCCGTCGACATGCAGGATCTCGGAGACCGCCACCGGGATCTGATAGTTGAGCTGGCTTTCCAGCAAAGACAGCAGCTCGACGGTTCGCGGCATCTGTTCGGTCGCCGCTGGCGTGCGCGCCATGCGAATCACCGCCTGCGGATTGCCAATGACCACCTTGTGGAATTGTCCGCCTTCATTCACGGCCGCATCTTCCCACGAAAGATCGGGGCAGAGCTGGCGGGCGATTTGCAGTTCTCCACTGGTGGCAGGACGACTCATTCGTACCCTTCTCGTTCAGCTCGCTGGTGGTCTCACCTTCAGGCTATCGCAGGTTTGCCACGTGGCTACTCAGTACGCGCACAGCCAGATCAGCCTATGATCGAGAACGTGAACGCTGAACAAATTGAGCAGACGGCAACCCGCAGAACCCTCAGGTTCGAGATCATTTTGGTTCTCGCCCTGTCCTTGGGGCAGAGCGCGGTCTACTCGCTGCTGAGCTTTGCGGATAAAGTCACCAGGGCACCGTTGCGTGATCAGACGACATCGCTGAACAACCCGCTGAGCACACGCGAGTTCTTTGATTTCACCTACCAGCTTCTGGACATTATCTTCGCGCTGGTACCCGTGGTGCTGGCACTCTACCTGATGAAGCGCACGACCGGCCGAACCATCCGTGACATCGGCTTCGACATGCGACGTCCGGGCAAGGACACGATGCTCGGGGCGGGGCTGTTCCTGGCCATGGGCGTGGGGACGCTGGGCGTCTATGCTGCCGGACGGGCACTGGGCGTCACCACAGCACTGTCAGCAGCCAATCTCGGTGATTATTGGTGGAGCGTCCCCGTGCTGCTGCTGTCGGCTGTACGCCATGCAGTGCTCGAAGAAGTGCTGATGCTCGGCTTCCTGTTCACCTATGCCAAGAAGCTGAAGCTGGGATTGTGGAGCACCATTATCGGTTCTGCAGTGCTCCGCGGCAGCTACCACCTCTACCAGGGCGTGGGGCCGATGATCGGCAATATGCTCATGGGCATCGTCTTCGGCTGGGTGTACCAGAAGTACGGCCGGGTGATGCCGCTGGTCATCGCGCACTTCCTGCTCGATGCTATCGGCTTCGTCGGCTACGCGCTGATTGGGCCTGCCATCGGAATCGGCCAGTAGTGCCCGAAGGCCTGCGCCAGCGACTGAAACGCCATTAACGAAAAAGGTAGGTGGGGACGCCATTGTCCCCGCCTACCTGCGTTCGTTTCCGAGTTTCCTACAGCACCACGGTGCCGGACTCGGTTTCAAAGGTTACCGACATGATGCCCGGAGTGCCATTCGGCGCTTCATATTGCATGGTGACGGCGCCCAAATTGACGTTCTGCGGCTGGCCCAGCCAATCCAGCACCCGATCGCGTGAGCCGGCGATGGAGATCTGGCTGATCTCGCCGACAGGCTCCAGCGCCTTGGACGGATGCAACGGCTCGGAGTCTTCATCCCAGGAAATCAGGTACGGGACCTGCGGATCAGCGATCAGGCCCTTGATGCCGATTTGCTGCCAGGTAAGTTCGCGGCCATCCGGGAACTTGCGGTTCCCCGGCACGGACTTGCGGCCCAAGCGGTCTTCGGCACTGGATAGATCCTCCACCGAGACGCACCATCCCATCCATCCGCCGCCGAGCTCCGAGCGGGCGCGCACGGCCTGGCCGAAGGGAGCCTTGTCGCTGGCCGGGTGGTTCAGGACTTCAACCACTTCCAGGTACTGGCCATGCTTGAGCGGGAAGATGACATTGCGTGTTCCGAATCGTGGATGCACGCCGCCCTTGACGAATTCCAGTCCCAGGGACTCGGAGATTCTTTCAGCGGTTGGCAGCAGCCCGTCTGGGCCGCAAGCATAACTTACGTGATCTAGCCTCATCATGTGCCCATCATGGCAACATGTGATGCGAGTCTCTACTTAGGCTCCCCTAAGTGCGCTGATGTTATCGAATACTCTGCGGAAAATCTGCGGAATTCGCGAAATATGACCGATTGAGTCCAATGCCGGTCCACTGCGTTGCAAAGATCTTCGGTTTTCGGGCAAACTGATAGCAGGTCATGAGTCTCAGTAACAAGCCCCGGCTTACTGGGCGGCAACCCTCCAACCGCGGTGGGGTGCCCCGGGTGAAGACCTGGCCCTTGAATGCACAAGGCATCAAGGACAAGCGCGGGTTACCCCCTGGAAGTCGTTTCGATACGGTGCTTCCTGTCGGTGTCTTTTCAGCGGCGTACCCCCATAGTCATGAAACGCTATTTGGAGGAAACCATGAGCAACAACTGGTCATTTGAAACCCGTCAGATCCATTCCGGCCAGACCCCGGATCCGACGACCGGAGCGCGAGCTCTCCCGATTTTCCAAACCACTTCCTTTGTCTTCCCGAGCGCCGAGAGTGCCGCTGCCCGTTTCGCGTTGCAGGAACTGGAACCGATCTACACCCGTATCGGCAACCCGACCACCGACGCCGTGGAAACCCGCATCGCTGATCTGGAAGGCGGCGTTGGCGCGCTGCTGCTGTCCTCGGGACAGGCAGCCACCACCTTCGCCATCCTGAACCTGGCCGAAGCCGGCGACCATCTGGTAGCCAGCCCGAGCCTGTACGGCGGAACCCAGAACCTGCTCAAGCACACGCTCAAGCGCTTGGGCATCGAAGTCAGCTTCGTCTCCGACCCGGACAACCTGGACGAATGGCGTGCCGCGGTGCGCCCGAACACCAAGGCCTTCTTCGGCGAAAGCATCTCCAATCCTCGGCAGGACGTGCTGGATATCGAGGGCATCTCGGAGATCGCCCACGAAGCCGGCGTGCCGCTGCTGGTGGACAACACCCTGGCCACGCCATACCTGATCCGCCCTATCGAGTGGGGCGCCGATATCGTGATCCATTCGGCCACCAAGTTCCTTGGCGGCCACGGCAATGCCATCGCCGGGGTCATCGTGGACTCGGGCAACTTCGACTTCGCCAAGGACGCCGAACGCTTCCCGGGATTCAACACCCCGGACGAGTCCTACAACGGCCTGGTCTTCGCCCGCGACCTGGGCGTCAACGGCATCCTCGGCGCGAATCTGGCCTACATCCTCAAGGCACGCGTGCAGCTGCTGCGCGATCTGGGTTCATCAGTGGCGCCGTTCAACGCGTTCTTGATCGCCCAGGGTCTGGAAACCCTGTCGCTGCGCATTGAGCGCCACGGCCAGAACGCAGTGGAAGTTGCCAACTGGCTCGAAGCCCGCGAGGAAGTGCAGAAGGTCGCCTACGCCGGCCTGCAGTCCTCTCCGTGGCATGAGCGCGCGCAGAAGTACAGCGATCACGGTGCTGGCTCGATCATCGCCTTCGAGCTGGAGGGCGGCGCGGAAGCCGGACAGGCTTTCGTGGACGCACTGGTCTTGCACTCCAACGTCGCGAACATCGGCGACGTGCGCTCGCTGGTCATCCATCCGGCCTCCACCACCCACGCCCAGCTCTCCGAAGCGGAGCAGATTGCCGCCGGTGTGAGCCCGGGACTGGTGCGGCTGAGCGTCGGGCTGGAAAACATCAAGGACATCCTGGCCGATCTTGAGCTGGGCTTCGAAGCTGTTGCGGCCCTTGAAAACAAGGAATTGCAGGAAACCCTCTAGGCATGCCATCCATTGTGACTACTGAAGATACTCTGCGCGCCGAAGAGCTCGCTGGCGGACAAGACGGCATTTTGCGCCGTAGTTCCGTGGGGGAGTACCACTTTGAATTCGGTGGATACCTTCCCGACGTGGTGCTGGCCTACGAGACGTGGGGGAAGCTAGCAGCTGATGGCTCCAACGCGGTGCTGGTGATGCATGCACTCACCGGTGACGCCCACGTCGCGCAAGGCGATTCGCACAGCGCCGGCTGGTGGGAAGGCTTCGTTGGCCCCGGCGCCACGGTTGACACCAATGAGTACTTTGTCGTGTCCATCAACATGGTGGGTGGTTGCAATGGATCCACCGGCCCCTCGTCCTTGGACGAGCAGGGCCTGCCTTACGGCTCCAGATTCCCTTTCGTCACCATCAAGGACTCGGTGCGCCTCGAAGCGCGGCTGGCCAAGCAGCTGGGAATCGATTCCTGGCATGCGGTCATCGGCGGCTCGATGGGCGGTGCCCGCGCGCTGGAATACGCTGTCGAGTTCCCCGAGCAGGTCAAGAACCTGGTCGTGATGGCCTCTAGTGCCCAGGCGACTGCCGAGCAAATTGCCTTTGCGCAGGTGCAAACCCAATCCATCCGCTTGGATCCGCACTTCTGCAATGGCGATTACTACGGCAACGATTCCCGTCCTGATGCCGGTCTCGGCCTGGCTCGCCGCCTGGCCCACATCACCTACCGTTCCGAGGCCGAGCTGGAAACCCGTTTCTCGCGCAATCCGCAAGATGGCGAGAAGCCGACGGGCCAGCTGGACGGGCCGCGCGGGCGCTACCAGGTGGAAAGCTACCTCGACCATCAGGCCAGCAAGCTGGTGAATCGCTTCGATGCCAACAGCTATCTGGTGCTCACCGAGGCGCTGATGAGCCACGATGTTGCCCGTGGCCATGAATCCCTGGAGGCAGCCCTGGCGCGCCTGGAGAAGGTCAACGTGGTGGTTGCCGCGGTTACCACCGACCGCTTGTACTTCCCCGAGCAGTCGGTGAAGCTGGCCTCGTCGCTGGCCAGGCCGAAGCCGGTGCACTACATCGATTCGCCCATTGGCCATGATGGGTTCTTGACCGATGCGACGCAGCTGGATGGGGTGCTTCGGACCTTGGTCTTCGGAGACTAGGATCTGGACAAAGTTTGGCAAGTCTTTAAAGCCTGAAGCGGTTCCGCCAGTAATCGGCGGAACCGCTTCAGTCTTTCTTGCTATTTGGCGCTGTCTCCGGCACCGAGCGAGTCGTTGGGCTTGGCATCTGCGAACGGCGTAGCCGAAGGCCGTTTCGGGGTGATGCCGTCGCCGGAGGACTGGTGGCGCAGGCGGCGCAGCACCCAGGGCGCCAGATGCTCGCGGGCCCACTGCAGATCCTCCTTGCGTGCTTCGCGCCAGCTGCGCTCATCCACGACCGGAACGATGTCGGTATCCAGCTGATGCGGGACGTTCAGCGAGTCCAGTGCCATGGCGGCAATGCGCTGGTGGCCGATGGGGGAGAAGTGCAGGCGGTCAGGCGCCCACATCTGGGACTGGTGCAATTCCTGCAACGCCCACATGTCGGCAACGATGGCGTCATGCCGGGCGGCGACGGTGCGCACGTTCTCGTTGTAGATCGCCACCTTGCCGCGGATGCTTCCAAGGACCGGGGTATCGCGGATATCGGGTCCGTTGAAGAGCAGGAGCGTGGCACCGGTTGCGGTGAGCTTGGCTACCGCGTCGTCTAGGATGTCGGCAATCTTGTCTGGATCGCCGCCCGGGCGCAGCACGTCGTTGCCGCCCGCGCACAGCGAGATCAGATCCGGCTTCAGATCGATGCAGGGATCGAGCTGTTCGGCAACGATCTGGCCGATGAGCCGGCCGCGGATGGCCAGGTTGGCATAGGAGAAGTCCGGGACGGTGCGGCTGAGCTCCTGAGCCAAGCGGTCGGCCCAGCCTAGGTGCCGTCCTGCGCTCGATGGATCGGGGTCGCCGATGCCTTCGGTGAACGAGTCCCCGATGGCTACATAGCGGCGCCATGGGTGGAGCGGGGAGTCGGCGGTGTTTGACGGTTCAGAAGCAATATTGTTGGGCACGAATCCATTGTTACCAAAGGGTAACTTCTAGTCAATCATTCAAGAGGATGATTCGGTGGGCACCACTCTACCCGCCCAGAGCATCCCTGCGTGCTTGCAGGTACTCGTCGCGGGTAATGACTCCACGCGAGTGCAGTGAGTCGAGTTCGGACAGCTTGTCTTCAATGGATTTCTTCGGCGCTAGCAAAGCTGAATTCGCTGCTCTGGCCATCAGGTCGGTTTCCATGGTCAACGGATCGAAGCCGGCGCTCTTGGCTTTGCGGAAGTTGCGCACAATGACGAAGATGATGAGTCCGGCAAAGGCAATGAAAAGCACGGAGAACAAGGGAAGGCCGAATGACAACATCGTGTCGACGGTATCGAAGAGCGACGACGAGGTGCCGGGATCCAAATCGACGTAGCCGAGTTCAGCAAGATCCTCGGGTGCCAGTTCTGAAATTTCCTCGCTGTATTCGATTTCGCCCATGATGCCCTTGTCCTTTGCCGGTTGCAGCTTCTACCGGTGGGATCCCCAAGTCAGATGGCCGTGAAGCAGTGAATCCAGTTGAACACGAAAAGCGCTTGAATGCCTAAGATAATTTTGGAGTTTTATTATCTTGTTACATGCCATGTGGCTTTATGGAGGTGGAGAAACTGGTTTTCCATGCCGCTGGCGACCGCTCCATCGGACCGCCCGTCGGCCAAACACCGGACTTTCACCTGCATCCTGGCGCTGCGGATCGCGATACCCGGGGAAACGATGGCAGGGCTCTGCGGAACCGTCGAATCGGCGCGGCGCTGTTCGATAGTCTTGGGGAACTATGACATACCAAGACCAGGCTCCGGTAGCCATCATCTCCCGCAACGACGAATCCCGCCTAGGAACTCCGCTGCTGGTGTTCCTGCACGGCTACGGCTCCAACGAGCAAGACCTCATGGGGCTCTCGCAGCACCTGCCCGAAGAATTCACCTACCTCTCCGTGCGCGCACCGCTGCCGGCAGGCCCGGGATACAGCTGGTTCCCGCTGACCCAGGAAATCGACTACTCCATCGAGTCGGTGGCCGGCAGCGTCGAAGCGCTGTGGGCACTGCTGGAACCGCTGTCCCAGCAGCACTCGTCGATCACCCTGCTCGGTTTCTCCCAGGGCATGGCCATGGCCACCTCGCTGGCCCGCTACCAGCGCGATGCCATTGAGGCAGTCGTGGGTCTCTCCGGCTTTGCCGTGGATCCCAAGACCTTGGACATCTTCGATGACGCGAAGCTGGCGGACAAGCCGCTGCCGATGTTCTGGGGCCGCGACCTGGCTGACCCGGTGATCACCCGGGACAAGATCGAATACACCTTGGGCTGGGTCCCGGGGCATACCGTGTTGACCAGCGAAACCTACCCGCAGATCGGCCACTCGGTGTGCATGGAAGAAATCCAGGACGTTGCCGGCTTCCTCACCAAGGTCGTCCTGAAGAAGGGCTAGCTACGGCTGGGCGGTGACGCGCACGCATTCGCCGTTCACGCACACCACGTCGCCGGGGCGGATCTGCGCCCCGCGGCGGGTGTCCACCTCGCCGTTGACGGTGACAATTCCCTCGGAAATCATTTCCTTGGCGTGGATGCCGTCCTCTGCCAGCGAGGCGAGTTTGAGCAGCTGGCCCAAGCGGATGGACTCGTCACGGATTTCTAGGTCAAAAGCTTCATTGGCACTCATGGCTTCCATTCTTCCCTATATAACCGGCCTGCACCGTGGATATGGCCCAAAGGCGTGGAAGTTCACGCCAGCGTTACCTGATTCGGCTTCGTGCGCAGGGCGTTGAAACGATACCCTTGAAATGTATGTATTTTTCTACGGACCGCAACCAGCGGCCTCGTAAGTCCCATTGGAGTTGATATGGCGCCACAGTCCAAGCTAGACCAGGTTATTTCCCTCGCAAAGCGTCGAGGATTCGTTTTCCAGGCCGGTGAGATCTACGGTGGTTCCCGTTCCGCATGGGATTACGGACCCCTGGGCACCGAACTGAAGGAAAACATCAAGCGCGAGTGGTGGCAGAACTTCGTTCGCGGCCGCGAGGACATGGTGGGCCTGGACTCCTCGATCATCCTGCCCAAGGCCGTCTGGGAAGCATCGGGCCACGTAGCCACCTTCACCGACCCGCTGGTCGAATGCATCCAGTGCCACAAGCGCCACCGCCAGGACCACCTGATCGAGGCCTTCGAAGCCAAGAAGGGCCGTGCGCCCAAGGACGGCATGAGCGAGATCGCCTGCCCCGACTGCGGCACCAAGGGCCAGTTCACCGAGCCGCAGATGTTCTCCGGGCTGATGAAGACCTTCCTGGGCCCAGTTGATTCCGAAGCCGGCCTGGCCTACATGCGTCCGGAGACCGCCCAGGGCATCTTCGTGAACTTCGCCAACGTGCTCACCGCCAGCCGCAAGAAGCCGCCATTCGGCATCGGCCAGATCGGCAAGGCCTTCCGCAACGAAATCACCCCGGGCAACTTCATCTTCCGCACCCGCGAGTTCGAGCAGATGGAAATCGAGTTCTTCACCGCACCTGAAGACGCACCGAAGTTCTTCGACCAGTGGGTCAAGGATTGCTGGGCATGGTTCATCGACCTGGGCATCAAGGAAGAGAACCTGCGCCAGTTCGACGTGCCGGAAGACGAGCGCGCCCACTATTCGGCAGGCACCATCGACTTCGAATACCGCTTCGGCTTCGCCGGCTCGGAGTGGGGCGAGCTGATGGGCGTCGCCAACCGCACCGACTACGACCTGTCCAGCCACGCCAAGGCTTCGGGCTCCGAGCTGTCCTACTTCAACCAGGCCACCGGGGAACGCTACACCCCGTACGTGATCGAGCCGTCCTTCGGCCTGACCCGTTCGATGATGGCGTTCCTGGTCGACGCCTACACCGAGGACGAGGCACCGAACACCAAGGGCGGGGTGGACAAGCGCACCGTGCTCAAGCTCGATCCGCGCCTGGCCCCGGTCAAGGCCGCCGTGCTGCCGCTGAGCCGCAACGAGAACCTCTCGCCGAAGGCAAAGGACCTGGCCAACGAGCTGCGCAAGCGCTGGAACATCGACTTCGACGACGCTGGAGCCATCGGCCGCCGCTACCGCCGCCAGGACGAAATCGGCACCCCGTTCTGCATCACCGTGGACTTCGACACCCTCGAAGACCAGGCAGTGACCATCCGCGAACGCGACACCATGTCCCAGGAACGCGTGTCCCTGGACCAGGTCACCGCCTACCTTTCCGAGCGCCTGAACGGAGCCTAGAGCCCGATGAACGAACTGGAATTCCGTCCCTGGCGTTCCGGCGACGACCTGGAGCTGCTGCAGATCTTCGGGGACCCGCGTTCGCCGCAGGCCCACCAGGACCGCACCATGCTGCGCGAGAACAGCGATGCGCCGTTCTCGCGCACGCTGGTGGCCACGGTTGACGGTGTGGCCATCGGCGCCGGCGTGGTATTCGCCTCCTCGCTGCACCCGCAGCGGCTCTGGCTCTATGTCGAGGTGGCTGCCGAGCAGCGCCGTTCCGGCGTGGGCACCGCGCTGGTGCAGCAGCTGCGCCAGCAGATCCCTGCAGGCCAGGCGCAGGAGCTCAAGGCCCGCTATACCGTTACGGCCGGAGACCCGGCCACCGCGGCGGCCGGCTTCTGCCAGTCGCTGGGCCTGGGCGAAATCCAGGTCTCGCGCGATGTCGTGCTGGAACCGGGAGCGCTGGCCGAGCCGGTGTTCGACACCAACGACCGGGTGATCGAGGACTTGTCCACCGGCAGCGTCGAGCTGACCAAGCTGGTGATGGACTTCTACAACGCGGTGCACACCGATTGGGATCCGGCCAAGATGACCGTAGGCTCGGCGCAGCGCATGCTGCTCGATGAGCACACCGGCGCGCAGGGCGCACTGGTGCTGCGCGACAAGCCCAAGCGCGAGGGCGGCGTTCCGCTGGCCTTCGCGGTGAGCTACGTGCCGGCCCGCGAGAACGCCCCGACCGACGTGCTGGTGGGCCATAATCCGGCCTTCAGCGATGACGAGGTGGCCGAAGCGGTGCGCGACATGGTCGCCATGCTGATCCACCAGTACCCGGTGAAGCTGGAAGTCGACTCGTCGATGTTTGTCCTCTCCTCGCTGATCGACGCGTTGGCAGCGGTTGAGCAGGCCACCGTCATCTCCACGACCCACATCATGGCGTCCGACGCCGTTCGCTAGCCCTGGCACACCGCAACGGGACCTGCACTGCAGGTCCCGTTGCGGTTTTCTGAACCGGAAACCTTCTGCACGAAAGCCAGCTTTTGACCTCCCGTACCACCCCGCCGCCGGTTCACGCCGGCGGCACCCTGCTTTTCATCCTGCTCGGCGCGGCCTCCGGGCTGCTGCTCTCCCTCCAGTCGAGGATTAACGGCGCACTGGCCACGGCCCTGGGCGATCCGATCGCCGCGGCCGCCTTCAGCTTCGGGGTGGGCTTGCTGGCGTTGGCGCTCACCGCGCTGGCAGCTCCCACGGCCCGCCGGGGCGTGCGGCGGATCCCCGCGGTGCTGCGCGGGCGCCGTGTCCCGTGGTGGTACCTGGCCGCCGGAGCGGTCGGCGCGCTGATCGTGTTCAGCCAGTCCGCCACGGTCCCGCTGATCGGGGTGGCGCTGTTCACCGTCTGCCTTGTCACCGGCCAGTCCATCGGCTCCATGGCCATGGACCGCGTGGGCTTCGGCGGGGCGGCGCCGCGCAGGATCAGCATTCCGCGCATCATCGGCGTGGCGCTGACCATCGTGGGCGTCATCTGGGCGGTGGACCCCGGCGCCGCCGGCACCGGGCTGTCTGGGCAGCTGCTGCCCATGGGCTTCGCCGTGCTGGTGGGCATGCTGATGGGGTTCCAGGGCGCGGCCAACGGGGCGCAGTCCGCGGCCTACGGCAGCGCGATCGCCGCCACCTTAGTGAACTTCGTCGTGGGCTTCGCGGTGCTGGGCGCGGTGATGCTGGCGCGGCTGGCCGGCGGGGCACGGCTTGCGCCGCTGCCGGCGGAGCCCTGGTACTACATCGGCGGGCTGCTGGGCTGCATCTTCGTGGGCCTGACCGCCACCGTGATCAAGCGGCTGGGAGTGCTGGTCACCAGCCTGGCCGCGGTGGGCGGGCAGCTGGTGGGCTCGCTGGTCCTGGACATCGTGGTACCCGCGGCCGGAAGCCGCCTGAGCACCGCGACGGTGCTGGGCACCGCGCTGACCCTGCTGGCGGTGGCGCTGGCCTCGGTGTCCGGGGCGCGCGGCACCGCGGCGGCGGTGGAAACCCGGCAGAAGATCCGCCGCTAGCGGCACCGGAAGCGCTGTTTACCTGGCGTTTTCCTTGCCCGCGTAGGCTGGCCGCATGAACAGCGAGCAGCACACCCGCAGGGGATCGGCAGGCGAAGTGTTCCGCGTCTTCCTGAAGCTTGGTTTAACCTCCTTCGGCGGCCCGATAGCGCACCTGGGGTATTTCAGGACCGAGCTGAGCGAACGCCGCCGGTGGGTCACCGACACCCAGTATGCGCAGCTGGTGGCGCTGTGCCAGTTCATCCCCGGACCCGCCTCCAGCCAGGTGGGTTTCGCGCTCGGCCTGCACCGGGCCGGGCTGCGCGGGGCTTTGGCCGCCTTTGCCGCCTTCACCCTGCCCTCAGCGGTGCTGCTGGCCCTGTTCGCCTACGGCGCCTCGCTGTTCACAGGAACCGTGGGGGCGGGGCTGCTGTCCGGGCTGAAAATCGTGGCGGTGGCCATCATCGCCCAGGCGGTGCTGGGCATGGCCAAGACACTGACCCCGGATGCCACCCGCGCCTCGATTGCGGTGGCGGCGGCGATGGCAGCCTTGCTGCTGGGCGGAAGCCTGGGACAGGTGCTGGCGATCGTGCTGGGGCTGGCGGCCGGCTACTTCCTTTGCCTCACACCCCCGTCCGCGAAGACAAGCAGTGACGAGGCGCCGCTGCGGTTCACCGTCAGCCGCCGTGCCGGCGTTTTCAGCCTGGGCGCGCTGGCCCTGCTGCTGGTGGGCGTCCCGCTGGCCGCGGCCGCCACCGGGTGGGGAGCGCTCTCGCTGTTTGACGCGTTCTACCGTTCGGGCGCACTGGTCTTCGGCGGCGGGCATGTCGTCCTGCCGCTGCTGCAGGGGGCGGTGGTGGACACCGGCTGGGTCTCGAACCAGGACTTCCTGGCCGGCTACGGTGCGGCGCAGGCCGTCCCGGGACCGCTGTTCACCGTCGCAGCCTATCTGGGAACCATTTCCACGGTGGGTCCCGGCGGCATGCTCGGCGCCGCGATCGCCTTGACGGCCATCTTCCTTCCCGGATTCCTGCTGCTGGTGGGGGTGCTGCCGTTCTGGAACGTGATTTCTCGCCGCCCGCGGGCGCAGGCCATCATGCGCGGCGCCAACGCCGCGGTGGTGGGGATCCTGGCCGCCGCGTTGTACAGCCCGGTGTTCACCAGCGCGGTCACCGGGCCCGGGCAGTTCGCCCTGGGTCTGCTGTGCTTCGTGCTGCTGGTGTCCTGGAAGCTTCCGCCGTGGAGCGTGGTGGTTATCGGAGCCCTGGGAGGAGTTCTGCTGGCGCTGGCCGGAGCCTGACGACCTTGGTGCCGGCCGCCAGGTCATGCGGTCCGCGGCCCTCGCGCTGCACCCCGAGCATCAGCAGGTAGACCGCCGGCAGCACGTTGGCGACAACCGCCGCCGTGTACAGCCAGACCGGAAACGTGGTGCTGCCGGTGGAAGCGATGGCCGCGAAATTCCAGACGGAGAAATGCGCAATCTCCCACGGCAGCAGCTTGACCGCGGTGCGCAGCAGGATCCGCGGCGTGGAGGCCCGTTCGCCGGTGCGCCCGTCGACGACCTGCAGCTGCAGCCGGCGTTTGCCCAGTGTCGCTTGGGCGGCGGAGGACTCGGTGAGAAACAGGTAGATGCCCACGGGCAGCACCAAGACCGCGAAACCCAGCAGCTGGGCGCCGGCCGGGCCCAGCACAAGCCAGTTGCAGAACTTGCCGGTGCTCAACCGGAGCAGAGCGACGGTGGCCGCGAGCGCCAGCATCCACCCGAGGATCACCAGGTAATCCACGAGCGAGGCCAGAACCCGACTCCACAAAGCGGGCCTGGTCGACTCCTGCGCGGCCGCCATGGCTGTACGCTAACACGGCTTTGGAGGGCCTGCCATGGCTTGCGGCGTTTTCAGTCCAGTCCGCTGATCGTGTAGTCGCGGGTGATTGCGCGGGTCATCCGTCCCCATAAGCTCGAAGCCCCGCGTTCTTGGTGGGCCCTGAACGCCGCTGGATCGGTGAAACGTTCCTCGACCGACCAGATCAGCGGATCCTGCGTCGGCGCGACCTCGAAAAAGATGCAGCCCTGCTCCTTGCGGGTGAGCTCGATATGCCCGGGGAGATAAGCCGTCACCAGTTCGGCTTCCGCCGTGTTTTTGCACAGCAGCCGGCCGCTCAAGCGCACGTGGTCCATTCGTCAATTCTCCGTTTCGGTTGAGTCCCGGTCAGATTCCTTCGCCCTTTGATGCCCGCGGGTTCACTACCGATCAACCCCTGCAGGCTTCGAGCCCAATGGCAAGAGGCGAAGGCGCCCTGCCCTGTTGTTGTCCGCCGTGGGATCCCGCGTCGTCTCCGGCCAGGAGCGCGCCTTACCTTGCCACACCCCTTGCGGCGGTGCCCGGGATCAGTCCGCCAGTTCCGTGAAACTCACCTGTCCGTCGGCGCCGGCCACGGCCAGCAGCGAGCCGGGCCGGGTGGCCAGGGTTTCGGTGATCCGGTTGACCAGCTGCTGGGTGATTTCCTCGGGCAGGCGCGGGCCGCTGGAAGCGATCCAGCGCACCACCAGTCCTTCGGTGAGCTGCAGCGTGGCGAGCAGATGGTCGCTGCCATGCGGCGCCACCACGATTACCGTCCGTGCTGCTGCCGGGGCCGGCTCGGCCGGAACCGGGGAGCCTGCGGACGGGGCCGCCGGGGCTTGCGGCCGCTGGGAGGCCAGCCGTTCCCGGTCCGACTTCCACAGGGCGAAATGATAGGCCGACACCCCCGCGGTGGCGAGCAGCCATCCCAGCGGGGCGCGGATGTAGTCCAACAGGTTCAGCGCAGCAGACGTGCCGGCCACCAGGATCTCGAAGACGCGGTAACCGACAATCAACAACGCAACCAGGGCGACCACGGCGCTGACGCCGAAGAAGAGCACCAGGTACACGCGCCGGGACTCGGGATCTGCCGGGACCCCCGGACGGAAGTACAACGCCCAGAACACCACACCGACCACTGCCAGCGCGATGCCGGTGCGCAGCACCGACGGCGCGGTGTCGGAATTCAGCGGCGAGGAGACCGAAGCGAGCAGCGCGTTCACGACCATGCCCAAGCCGCTGGCCAGCAACGCGAGCGAAATGCCGCTGATGATCTGCCGCGACACCGTTACCACCAGCAGGCCGCGGCCGGCGAGCTGCCAGTGGTGGTAGGTCCAGAAAATGGCGCCGGACAGCAGCGCGGAGATCGCCAGCGGCCCCGAGTCCGCGAAACGCCGGCCCATCTCGGTGAAATCCCACGGCAGCGGGATGACGATGTTCAACGTTGCCGCGGCCGCCAGCAGCGTGGCCAGCGCGGCCAGGCAGACGCCGACCAGCATCACCACGAAGGAGCTGAAGATATCGCGCAGGGCCTGGACCCGTTGCAGCTTCCAGTGCCAGAACCACAATAAGGCGGCGCCCAAGACCCAGATCACCGAGCCCAGCAGGCGCGGCAGCGGGCTCTGGCCCACCAGGATCACGGACGGAACGAACAGCAGATCCAGCGCGGTGCGCAGTGCCGCGGCCAGGGCGAATGCGGTCAGGCCCAGCGCATAGGCGTTGCCCAGGCAGGCCGCAAGGTGCGGCAGCTCGCGCGGCGCGTACTTCACTGAATTCAGCATCCGGAATTGCCAGAAGGCCACCAAGCCCCAGCCCACGACGGTGCCGGTCAACTCCTGCCAGGAATTCGAGGCAATGCCGTCGACCAGCCCGGAAAGCAGACGCAGCAGCGCGACCGAGGACATCACCAACGCGATCAGGTAGACGGCCGCCCCCTGCAGGGACCAGATGGCCGCGTCGGTGGGGTGCGCGTCGATTAGCTTCTTGCGGATCCATACCCACAGCAGCCAGGCCAACGGCCCGGGGATGACGGTGAAGGCCAAGGCGGTGGCCAGGACCAGCTGCCGGTCGTCGTCGACGACCAGGCCGCGCAGGGCCATGCCGACGAGCAACGACAGCCCCGTGCCCAGCAGGATCAGCAGGACCAGCAGCAGGCCGTGCAGGATCAGGCCGCGCAGGGCGTTGACGGTCTGCCCGGTGGCGGATTTAGACGGTGAGCTCATGGCTAGAGCCCCATTTCTTCGGCGGTGCACAGGCCCATCTGCCACGGTGTGGCGGTGATCAGCCAGGTGCCGTTGACCTTCTTCAGTTGGAAGACGTCCTGCGATTCGTAGGATTCGAAGAACAACCCTCCTTCGATCCCGTAGGCCATGGATACGGTAATGGTCGACGTCTGTTCGGTGGTGGCCTCGCGAACCAGGCTGACCTGTGCGGTCTCACCCTCGCTGGAGTAGGGGTCGCAGACCTGCTTGTCGCCGCCGTCCTCGACAAGCTTCTGCGCCGCGGACAGGTCCGAGGACTGGAACGCGAGCACGTAGCGCTGGACCACCCCGGCAGGGGTGTCAGCATCGCGCAGCGGAGGGGCGGGGCGCAGGGAAACAACAATCAGGGCGGCTATAATCAAGCCCACACTGAGCGTTGCCAGGGCGATCAATGCGCCCTTCGCAGGCACGGAAATACTTGTCATAGCCCAATTTTCTACTACCGCGGATTGATAAACCAGTACTGTGACATTGCGGTTTGATCAAGATCTCACCACCGGATTTGCCCCCATGGGCGATAATGGAGTGGTGACGACCCTGACTGATGCGCCAACCAACACTCCGACCCTCAAGCTGCCACCGCTGCAGCTGGGCAAGCTGACCATTGATACTCCGGTGGTCCTTGCTCCGATGGCTGGCGTGACCAACCGCGCCTTCCGCCGCCTCTGCCGTGAATACGGCGGCGGGCTGTATGTCACCGAGATGGTCACCGCCCGCGCGCTGGTGGAACGCAACCCCGAATCCCTGCGCATTATTTCGCACGACCCCGACGAAGAGATCCGCTCCATCCAGATCTACGGCGTGGATCCGGCAACCGTGCGTGCCGCCGTGCGCATGGTGGTTGACGAGAACCTGGCGGACCACGTCGATTTGAACTTCGGCTGCCCGGTCCCCAAGGTCACCCGCAAGGGCGGAGGCTCGGCGCTGCCCTGGAAGACCGACCTCTACACCTCGATCATTGAAGCAGCCACGTCCGAGGCCGCCAAGGGCGATATCCCGCTGACCGTGAAGATGCGCATCGGCATCGACAAGGACCACGTGACCTACCTGGAGTCCGCCAAGATCGCCCGCGACCACGGCGCCGCAGCGGTGACCCTGCATGCGCGCACCGCGGGCCAGTACTACGCCGGCCACTCCGACTGGTCGGCCATTGCCACCTTGCGCGAGACCATGGACGATATGCCGGTACTGGGCAACGGCGACATCTTCAGCGCCGAGGACGCCATCGCAATGGTGGAGCAGACCGGTGCCGCCGGCATCATGGTGGGCCGAGGCTGCCAGGGCCGCCCATGGATCTTCGGCGACCTGCAGGCTGCCTTCGAAGGCCGCGAGGACCGTTTCCGCCCCGGGGTGCGCAAGGTGGCTGAGACCGTGTACCGCCACGGCGAGCTGCTCACCGAATTCTTCGAGGACGAGGGCAAGGGCATGCGCGATATCCGCAAGCACATCGCCTGGTATTTCAAGGGCTACCCGGTCGGCGGCGAGATCCGCTCGCAGCTGGCCCAGGTGCCATCCCTGGCCCGCCTGCGCGAACTGCTGGACCAGCTGGATCTGGATTTGCCGTACCCCGGCGAAGGCGCCGAGGGCACCCGTGGCCGTGCCGGCCACCCGAAGAAGACCCACGTGCCTGACGGCTGGCTGGATAACCGCGTGATGAGCGACGCCCACCGCGAAATGATCAAGGCCGCCGAACTGGATATCTCCGGCGGCTAGGTCCCATTCGCTGGCCACGGCTACGCCACTAGTGGATAACTCATAATTGCAGGCAAAGACTCACTAGACTGGGAACCATGACTCAGATCCCCGGATATACCGAAGCCGACCAGCAACGGTGGGTGCCTGAACCAGCAAAGAAGTCGTACCGCACCGCGTTTGAGCGGGACCGTGCCCGCGTGCTGCATTCCTCGGCATTGCGCCGTTTGAGTGCCAAGACCCAGGTCGTGGCACCGAACCAGAATGACTTCGTACGCAATCGGCTGACGCACTCATTGGAAGTGGCCCAGGTGGGCCGCGAGCTCGGTGCAGCCCTGGGCTGCGATCCGGATGTCGTCGATACCGCCTGCCTGGCGCATGATCTGGGCCATCCGCCCTTCGGCCACAATGGGGAAAAAGCCCTGGACAAGGTCGCCAAGGACATCGGCGGGTTCGAGGGCAATGCGCAGACGCTGCGCTTGCTGACCCGCCTGGAAACGAAGACCTTCAGGCACAATGGGCATTCGGCCGGGCTGAATCTCTCGCGCGCCTCGCTGGACGCGGCATGCAAGTACCCGTGGCTGAAGGCAGATGCCCCGGAAGTCAACGGCAAGAAGACCAAGAAGTTCGGCGTCTATGAAGACGACGCGACGATTTTCGCTTGGCTGCGCAATGTTCCGGAGGCCACCGCGGGAGCAGTCTGCATGGAAGGCCAGGTCATGGACCTTGCGGACGACATCTCCTACTCCGTGCATGACGTGGAAGACGCAATTGTCGGTGGCAAGCTGCAGCTGCGCTGGCTCAAGCAGAATATGCAGCGCGAGCGCGCGCTGCAGGTGACCAAGGACTGGTACCTGCCGATGACCGACGAGGCCGATATCGATGCTGCGCTGCGCCGCCTGGAAGCCAGCGAGGAATGGGTTGCCCACTTCGACGGCTCGCGGCGTTCCATGGCCGCGCTGAAGGACATGACCAGCCAGTTCATAGGCCGTTTCGCCGCCGCTGCCATGGATGCCACCCGTGCCCGCTACGGGGACGGCAAGCTCACCCGCTACAACGCGAGCCTGATCGTGCCCGAGGAAACCGAACACGAGATTGCCGTGATGAAGGGCATCGCCGCCAGCTACGTGATGACCTCCGAAGTGCGCCAGCCGCTCTACGAGGACCAGCGCACGCTGCTGGCCGAACTGGTTCAGCTGCTCTTCGAGACCGGCCGGGATAACCTGGAGCCGATCTTCGCAGCCGACTGGGAGGACGCCGCTGATGAGGCCGCGCAGCTGCGCGTGGTGATTGACCAGGTCGCCTCGCTCACCGACGTATCGGCCACCGAATGGCACTCGTATCTGGTCAAGGGCGAAGCCCCTGACGCAAAGTTGTTCTAGAAGGGAATCATGGCAGGGCTGATCAAGCGTGAAGATATCGACGAGGTGCGCAACCGCACCGACCTGCGCGAGGTCGTCGAATCCTATGTCACGCTCAAATCCGCGGGCATCGGCTCGTACAAGGGCCTGTGCCCTTTCCACGATGAACGCAGCCCGTCCTTCCATATCCGCCCGCAGCTGGGCACCTTCCATTGCTTCGGCTGCGGCGAGTCCGGCGATGTCATCGCCTTCATCCAGAAAATGGACCACTCCTCGTTCACCGAAACCGTGGAACTGCTCGCCGCCCGGATCAACTACGAGCTGCACTACGAGGACGGGGGACCGGGACCGCGCCGCGAGGACTACGGCAAGCGCCAGCGCCTGGTCGACGCGCACAAGGTCGCCGAGGAATTCTTCCGCGCGCAGCTGGCCACCGATGAAGGCGCCGCGGGCCGCGAGTTCCTCGCCGGCCGCGGCTTCGACGCGGAAGTCGCCGCCCAATTCTCGGTAGGCTATGCGCCCAAGGGCTGGGATTCGCTGCTCAAGCACCTGCGTTCCAAGGGCTTCGTCGATGACGAGCTGAAGCTCACCGGCATGTTCTCCGAAGGCAACCGCGGCATCTACGACCGGTTCCGCGGACGAGTCATGTGGCCGATCCGCGACCTGTCAGGTGCAACCATCGGCTTCGGTGCGCGCAAGCTCTACGAGGACGACCAGGGGCCGAAGTACCTGAACACCCCGGAGACCCAGCTCTACAAGAAGTCCCAGGTGCTTTACGGCATCGACCTGGCCAAGAAGCAGATCTCCAAGAGCCGGCAGATTGTCGTGGTGGAAGGCTACACCGACGTGATGGCCTGCCATCTGGCTGGCATCACCACCGCGGTGGCCACCTGCGGTACCGCGTTCGGCACCGACCACATCAAGATTGCCCGCCGCCTGCTGCAGGATGACGGCACCGGAGGCGAAGTGGTCTTCACCTTTGACGGCGACGCCGCGGGCCAGAAGGCCGCGTTGCGCGCGTTCGAAGAAGACCAGCGGTTCATCGCCCAGACCTACGTGTGCGTTGAGCCAACCGGTGCCGACCCCTGCGATTTGCGCTTGCACCGCGGGGATGAAGCGGTACGCGAGCTCATTGAGCTCAAGCGTCCGCTGTTCGAATTCGCCATCCGTGCGGAACTGAAGAAATTCAATCTGAACACCGTTGAAGGACGAGTCCAGGCCTTGCGCCAGACCGCCCCCATCGTTGCCCAGATCCGCGACTCCGCCATTCGTCCGGCGTATGCCCGCGAGCTGGCCGGTTGGCTGGGAATGAACAACGAGGACGTCAACCGCTCGGTCGGCGCCTCCATCAAGCGCGCCCGGTTGCCGAAAAACGCCGAGCTGCAGGCACCGCGCCCGCAGCCAGGCGAAGCCGGACCGGCCATCCCGGCCGCGCCGGCCTTCGAACGCCCGGATCACCGAGACCCGGTGATGCGCCTTGAGCGGCAGGCACTGGAAGTTGTCATCCAGCAGCCGCAACGGCTGAAGGATGAGCAGTGGCAGGCGTTCTACGAGGCCCGATTCCTGGCCCCGGCCCATTCGGCTGTCCATGACGGGATCGTTGCCGCTTCCAGCGCGGGTGCCTCGGCGACCTCCTGGGTTGAAGTGATCCGCAACGAAGTTCCCGAGCAATTGCGCAGCTTCGTTTCGGAACTTGCCGTGACCAGCATTCCGGCATCGGATGAGCACAGCCTGAACCGCTACTGCGCCGACATCATCAACGGATTGATTGAGCTTCAAATCACACACCGCAAGGCTGAGCTCATCGGCCGGCTTCAGCGTGCGGAAATGGAACCTGAGGGTGAAGAATATGCCCAGATCAACCGAGAATTGATGGAACTGGAAATGCGCCGGAGGATCTTGCGCGGGACCTAGGATCCCGATTTTGCAATCACGGGATTCTTGGGTAAAGTTATATCTCGTTGCAATCCTCCATAGCTCAATTGGCAGAGCATTCGACTGTTAATCGAAGGGTTACTGGTTCAAGTCCAGTTGGAGGAGCTTACAGAAAAGTTCCGGCTCGCATCTGCGAGCCGGAACTTTTTATTTTCGCCTGAGAAGCCCGGAATCCACGAGGCGTTTATCGGGGACATTGGCCGGGCACGCCGGTGCAATTTTTCCTGCAGCAGTCAGTCCGCCAGGTTCCACAAGCGCCGGGATTCCAGATACCAGAAGTACGAGAACAGGCCGATCTCGAACCATTCGACAATGAACAGTGCTTCCTCAATACCCAGTGCCAGCAGAATCGGCCAGGCAATCAGTCCGAGCAGCATCAGTACCAAGAGGATTGCATAGTGGGTCTTCTTGCCGCCGCTGGTATCCATGGAGCACAGCGGCCTATGATCCAGATGGCTGGCGATGGCGATGCCCATGGAGAAAATCAGCAGGAACGCGGCGCTGGCATGCACTCCGGCGAACTGCCTGCCTTCGATGGTCCGCCACAACAGCAGAAGGACAAAGGCGATCAGGAGCAGGGTGCTGAGCAATCCCAGGATTTTGGTCAAGTTGCTCTGGAACAGCGCGCGGTGCGGAGCGTTGCTGGTCCGGATTCCCAGCCAGATGAAAACCACGCTGACGACGAGTACCGCAATGACCGATACCTGCACGGAGAAGATCAGCCGCTGCTGCTCGCCGATTGGCAGGCTTGCTAGCGTTTCTCCCAGCCTGGTCGGGACCACTGCAACGAACATGGCGTAGAAGCCGGCTAAATTCAGGGCAAAATCTTCCAGCTCTTCTCCGGTATAGACCACCAGCAGCACCCCGGTAGTCACCAGCATTGCGACGAAGAGGTCTCGTGCCGGTCCCAGGTAGTAGGAACTCAGCGAGTCTTCGATGCGCTGGTTGGCAATGCCATAGATGACAATCGCGACGACGAGGAGCAGGGGCACCACGAGCAGCATCAGGCGCACATAGCGCAGCGTGCTCCGGCCCGGAGAACGTTCGATTGAAGTGGCCATGACTGCATTCTGTAATTAATCGCCCGGGTTGTGCGAACGGCCCGCCAAGGGAAGGAAAATTCCCGGCAGAATTGCAGGCAATGAATTGCGGGAAGCTAAATTGTCGGTGCGCAATGACAAGCTTTTGAAGAGTCAACAAAGACTCCGAATCGGCTGAAGCAGTCATCCGCTTGAGCCGATCGCCGACTCGGTGCCAGCTGGGCGCCGTCTTCACTCGAAAGAAGCTTTCATGTCTGTACAAAATCCGCTCGACCCGAATGTGGTGCCGCCGGTGCCCCAGGCCAAGACCTCTGCTGGCAAGGGCCTGGGCATCGCAGCCCTGGTTGTAGGCATCGTTGCCTTGGTTCTGTGCTGGGTGCCGATCGTCAACAACATCGCCGCGGTGCTCGGCTTCGTTGCCCTGGTGCTCGGCATCATCTCGCTCGTCGTCGCCTCCAAGCGCCATGGCAGCAAGGGCTTGGGCATCGCATCGAGCATCATCTCCATCGTCGCCATCATCCTCGTGTTTGCCACCCAGGCAGCCTACGTGAAGGCGATCGACGAGGTTGCCAACGATATTGCCGACGCCTCGGACGGCGAGGTGGCAGCCCCGGCGGAGGTCATCGAGCAGGCCGAAGATGAATCACAGGTACTGGCCTTGGGACAGGCGGCTACCGTTGGCGAGTATTCGGTGAACGTCAGCGCAGTGAATCTGGATGCCGGAGCAGAGATCGCCAAGGCCAACGAGTTCAATGAGAAGGCCGAAGGGCAGTACGTCCTTGTGGATCTTTCGGTTGTCTACAACGGAGACGAAGAGGGAGATGCCTGGTTGGATCTGAATCCAGAACTCGTGGGATCGGATGCCAGCATCTACAGCACGACCAGCTCGTTCGCAGTCCCCGCGAAGCCGGGCACCGATCTGCCTACCCTGGCCAACGGCGGCAAGGGAAGCTACCAGGTAGTCTTCGACGTGCCGGCCGAGGCCGTGGAAGATGCGAAAATCCGTGTGAGCGAGACGATCTCGTTCTCGGACGAATCGGTGCTCTGGGCCACCAAGTAGCTCGCATTCGAAGAGGCTCCGCCATCCAATCAAGGATGGCGGAGCCTCTTTTTGTGCCGCTTTTCATTCGCGCCGGCGGAGCCGGAGCCGGCCGTCCGCCGACTTCGACGAATCCCTGCCGCCCGCTGGATCGGCCGTAGGCCAGCCGGCGATTGTTACAGCACTAGGAACACGGAAACCGGTGGGATTGAAGAAATTTTCATGGGATTTTCCCCAAGCCAGAGTCCCGGAAAAGCGCTGGAAATCGCGGTTTTCCGAACGTTCTCATTTACTTCTCATGGGCGAGCCATGATCTTCTAACAAGTGCCTAATGAGCTCCTCACAAGGGTTTTTTAATGTTCAAAACATGATTCGTCGCATACTTCTCATCCTCCGGCCAGGTCGCCGAGGCAGCCAACGTGGGCATCGCGCAGGAAATCGAGGAGTTCCGGACATTCGCGGCTGAGGGGCTGGACCCGAAGACTGCCCGGCCGTTTTCCTCCATGGGCGAATTGATGGAACGCTATCTGGCCCGCCAGCAGCCAATGGCCGGCGAAGCGATCATCGGCCAGGCCGACGGGCGGGTGCTCGCCGCAGGAACCGCCGCAAACCAGGCCGGGAGCTGGCTGGCTGAAGACCCGGTGCTCCTGGGACGGATTCTCAATGACGCGAAGACCTCTGGAATCCTGGAAAGCAACCACGGGACGGTCCACTGGGCGAAAGCCGAGGCGAAAGATGCCTCCGGGGCCAACGGCGAAGGCCACCAGGCGCACCTGGTCGTTGCGCACTTTATCGGCGGTGCCCAGGACGAAGCCAACCGGCAAGCAACGATGCTCTTTGGCGTAGCAGCCGGGGGACTGGCCCTGACGGCGGGCATCGCCTGGCTGGCAGCCGGCCAGATCATGCGCCCCATCCGCACCATGAGCGAAACCGCCGCATCGATTACCGCCAATGACCTTTCGGCCCGCGTTCCGGTGGAAGGACGGGACGACCCGGCGCAGCTGGCCAGCACGCTGAACGCGATGCTCGACCGGGTTGAAGCTTCGCATCTGGCCCAACTCCACTTCATCTCCGAAGCACGCGAGCACCTAGGCGGCCCGCAACGCCAGCTGGCCTCCGCCCTGCAGAAGCTGAATGAGGAAGATCTTCCGCGCAAGCAACGCAACGCCATCATCAGCACCGCGCACGCCCATATTTCGCAGATAGGGCAGACCCTTGCCGACCTGGACCTGCTGGCGCAAAGCTCCACCCCGAACTTCATCCATCGGCAGATGATCTCCGTTGGCGAAGTCACGGCGGATGTCGCCGCGGCGGCTTCCCGTCCGGGAGCCTACCCGGACCGCCGATTCAGGATCGCCGAGTCCGCCAAGGCCCAGGCATGGCTGGATCCGCTACGCGTAGCCCAGGGAATGCACCAGCTGATCCAGAATGCGGTCGCGCATACCGAAGACGGTCAAAGCATCCGGATCGGTTCTGCCGCAGCCGATGGCATGGCCAGCTTCTGGGTTGCCAATGATGGACCGGCCTTGGATCCGGAAGAGGCCCGTGCCCTGCTGGAGAACTACCGCAGCGCACCGGGTACCGGCGAGCAGGGATCCGGCATGGGTCTCGGACTGGCCGTGGTGAAAGCGGTCGCCGAAGCCCAGGCGGCACGGCTTGGGTGGAATCAGGGCAGGGCAACGGGACCAGCTTCGGATTCTCCTTGCCGCTGGCCGACGCCGGGCAAGGCAGCAGCTGCGAGGAAGACTTCGCCCAATCCATGGCCAGCAGCCTTGGAGGCGAGTCATGAGCATCAAGCCAACCGCGCCCCGCGCGGGATTCCGCTACACCGCCCAGCGGCCCATGGGCCAGAGCGCCGAACCGGGCAAGGCCGGCGCGGCACCAAGCCGGTGGAGCAGGCAGAACTTCGCGCGGATCATCGCCGCGCTGCTCCTGCTGGCCTTCCTTGCCTGGTGCGCCTACGGAGCCTTCGGCCCGGCGGCCGGGACAGCGCAGGCACTGCCGGCGCAAGGAGCCCTGACCTTGGCGGTTTTCGCCGTGGCCATCTGGCTCTGGATCTTCTCGCCGGTCGGCGATACCTTCATCGCCCTGGGTGCAGCGGTGGTGCTGGTGCTCATGGGGGTGCTGCCCGAAGCCGAACTGTTCTCCTCGCTGGGCGAAGACACCATCTGGCTGCTGCTGGCCGCCTTCGTGATCGCGGCGGGGATCACCGCCACCGGACTGGCGACCCGTGCCGCGGCCTGGATCGCCGCGGGCGCGAACACCCCGCGGCAGCTGATCCACCTGAGCACCGGGGTGCTGGTTGCCACCGCTTTCGCGGTGCCCTCCACCTCCGGGCGCGCGGCCCTGGCCATCCCGGTGTTCATCGCCCTGGCCGAGGCCCTGGCAGATCGCCGCCGTGTCGTCTTGGCCCTGGCCCTGGTTTTCCCCTCGGTCATCCTGCTTTCGGCGGTGGCATCCTACCTGGGTGCGGGAGCGCACCTGATCACCAGCCAGATCCTCACGGCCTCAGGGCATGAAGGTTTCTCCTTCGCCGGCTGGCTGGTCTACGGCTTGCCGTTGGCGTTCGTTTCCTCGCATCTGTGCGCCGAACTGGTGCTGTGGATGTTCACCCGCGCCGAAGATCGTGCCCAGCCGCTGGCCGTGAGCATCGAACGGCTGCAGGAGCATTCGCCGGTGCCGCTCACCGGTCCGCTCACGGTAGGGCAATCCAGGGCAGCGCTGCTGGTCGCGGCGGTGGTGGCGCTCTGGTGCACCGAGCCGCTGCACCAGCTCCACCCAGCCATCGTGGCCCTGCTCGGCTCGTTGCTGGTCGCCAGTCCGGGATACGGCTCGGTCGGCTTGGCCAAGGCCTTGAAGGGGGTGCCGTGATCGATGCTGATCTTCATGGCAGCGACCCTGACCTTGGGGACCGCGCTCGCCGGAACAGGGGCCGCCGACTGGCTGGCCCGCCGGGTGCTTGGCCCGGTAGAGCAGCTCGGAGCTGCCGCCGCCTGGGTCTTCACCATTCTGGTGGTGGTGATCTCCGCCGCGGCGCACCTGGTCATCCAGTCCCGCTCGGCCCGCTCAGCGGTGCTGATCCCGCTGGTGGTGTCCCTCGCCCCGGGCGTCGGGGTCAATGCGGTGGCCATTGCGCTGGCGTCCACCGCCGCGGCCGGTTTCTGCCACACCCTGACCAGCAGCGCGAAACCGGTGAACCTGTTCTCCGAGATCGAAGGCATCGAAACCTATCGGCCAGCAGACCTGCTGCGCCTGAGCGCGGTGCTCGGACCGCTCATGGTCCTGCTGGTCCTGGCCTTCGCCTTCTGGATCTGGCCGGCCATGGGACTGCCGCTGTTCCTCTGACTCACTTCAAAGCTTCATTTCCAACGCATCCATCCTCACTGAAAAGGACAAAGAATCATGGCACACTCACTTCCACAACGCATCCTGGTTGCACCATCGGGTTTCAAGGAATCCCTCGACGCGGCAGCCGTGGCGGCAGCCATCGGCGCCGGCGTCCGCCGGGCATTGCCCGGAGCGGCAGTCAAGGCCGTGCCCATCGCCGATGGCGGCGAAGGCACCGCAGAAACCCTGGCCTGCGCTACCGGCGGCCAGCTGGTCCCGGTCACGGTCACCGGTCCGGTCGGCCAGCAGGTCCAGTCGCACTATGCGATGCTCGGCGGCGAGGCGGCAGGAACCGCGGTCGTGGAAATGGCAGCCGCGGCCGGCCTGCGGCTGGTTCCCCGCGACCAGCGGGATCCGGGAACCACGACCAGTTACGGAGTGGGGGAGCTGATCGCGGCCGCGATCGATGCGGGGGCTTCGAAGATCCTGGTGGGCTGCGGCGACTCGGGCACCTCCGATGGCGGTATGGGCGCATTGCAGGCACTGGGAGCACGGATGCTCGATGCCAAGGGCCGCGAGGTCAAAGCCGGCGGAAATTACCTCGGACGCGTGGACCGGCTGGATCTTTCCGGCCTGCACCCGGCATTGGCCGCCGGGCAGGTGCAGATCACGATGGCGTTGAACCAGCACAATGTGCTGACCGGACCGCGCGGTGTGGCGCGCGTATTCGGCCCGCAGAAGGGTGCCACCGAGGAACAGGTGGAAAGCATGTCGGCAGGCTTTGAACGCTGGGCTTCGATCCTGCGCCGCGATGCGCTGGAGTCCGCGCGCTCCACCGATTTCGCCTTGGCCCCCGGATCCGGTGCTTCGGGCGGACTGGGTGCCGGGCTGGCCGCAGTCGGGGCGGTGCTCTTGCCCCGCTTCGAGGCGATCCTGGACTCGGGCTTGGCCGGCATCGATCTGGATTCGATGCTGCGCGGAGCGGACCTGGTCATCACCGCAGAAGGCGCCATCGACTTCCAGACGCCCAAGGGCAAGGTGCCGGCGGAAGTTGCGCGGCGCGCCTCGCTGCATGGGGTGCCGGTGGTGGCCTTGGCAGGAACGCTGGGCCGCGGCTGCCGCGACGTGCATGATATCGGCATCGATGCCATTGCCTCGATCATGCCCATTCCCATGACATTGCAGGAAGCAGTGGATGACGGGGAACGGCTGCTCATCGAAGCGGCCGAACGCTTCATGCGCACCATCATCCTGGGCGCGTCGATGGCGGCGGCACGGCTGAGCCCGCGCGTGCCTGGTAAAAGATTCCGCTACAAGACGTAGCCGGCGACCAGCTGGGACAGGGCACGGATATCCACTTTGCCCTTGAACTCCAAGCGGACCTTGCCCAGTGAGCTGAACCAGAGATCCAGTTCAGCATCCAGATCGAAGGTTCCAGCCGTTTCAACCGAGAACGACTGGACCTTAGAATACGGCAACGAGGTGTAGTCCCGCTTCTTGCCGGTCATGCCTTGCACATTGACGGCGATGAGCCGCTTATTGGTGAACACCACGTAGTCGCGGGCGCCCTTGAAGGCGGCCTGCAGCTCTTCGCCAGCAACCAGCATGGGCATGATTTCAGGAGCTACCTGCGACAGGTCCCAGGGACCCAATTTGAAGACGGAAGAATTATTGAAATCGATCATGCATCGAGCGTATCGAGTGCGGCGGACAAACTACGTGACGCCTAATTTCCTAAATCAAGATTGCCAGTCCAAAGCGTCGGTATTCTCGGATATGTTGTAATGATCAGAGATTCAACCAAGGATGGGATCGGCATAAATGCAACTTCGATCAAAAGTCGACTTCGACTCTGCGGTAACCGATATACAGGACTATTTTGCGACCATGGAAAACGGCCGGCCAAAATATTCTGGATCCCGCTTTGAAACTCTCGGCGAAGATGTCGACATTGATCCAAATCAGATCACTGCGATCGACTTGGTGGCAGTGTCGATGCTGTCCGTGGAAGTGCCAGCGCAGGCTTCCTTGGGAATCCTTGAAACACTAGCCGAGCAAATCAGTGAATTGCTGTCACAAATTCCGCAGGACTTGAAGTTTGAGAATCTGACGCCTGAGCTATTCGAGAAATATCTCGCCCCGGGATCGCCTGCAGATAAATTGTGGAAGATTCTGCGGCAGTATGACGATCCTTGGGACCTCGGCCAAACCAAGGTGAGCAAAATTATGGCTCGTAAACGGCCAGATTTAATTCCGGTTTATGATTCGGTTGTCAAAGCAGTTGTCGGCATCAAGGGTAGCGGAGAACAGTGGAACGCTTGGTATTCCGCGTTCCACGACGGTTCGCCTGAAGCAGCCGAATTCGTAGACATGCTCAGAGCGATCAGGCTTGCAGCAGGCCAACATCATTTGTCGCTATTGCGAGTTTTGGACATTGCCTTGTGGAAGCAAGGTAAGCGTGAAAAATGACCATTGTAGATCCGTGGCAGGTATAGCATTTCGAAACAACGCAGGTGTGCCGCCTTGGCCGGTGAAATCTTGGCCAAGGCGGCACTCCTGTTTTCGCGAATTCGCTAGAGTTCGATAGCTGCCACTGCCCGCACTGCGCGGGCAGCTTCCGCACCCTTCTTCAGGAAATGCTCGAAATAGAAGGCCTGGTGCTCATCGCTCGAGTGGAAGTGGTGCGGGGTCAGGCTGACTGAGAAGGTCGGCACATCGGTGTCCAGCTGCACACGCATCAGGCCATCGACGACAGCTTGGGCTACGAAATCGTGGCGGTAGATGCCGCCATCAACCACCAGGGCCGCGGCCACCACGGCATCGTACTTCCCGGTCTTCGCCAGGCGCATCGCCTGCAGCGGCATTTCATAGGCACCGGGCACGGCAACGACGTTGATGGAGCATTCTTGCCCGGAAGCTTCCATCTCGGCCTTGAACCCGGCAAGCGCCTGGTCAACGATGTCCGCGTGCCAGCTGGCCTTGATGAAGGCGACGTTCAATGGCTTGCTCATGAGTTGCTCCCTGTATCTGCGTGCAATTTTCCTGTTCTCTGGATCCACCCTAGTGGCGCAGGTCTCAATGGAATAACTGGGAAAGGATTCCGCGTAACGATTCGGCCGGTTCATCGCCAACCCAATTGCGGGGCCACGTGCTTGAGCACCGATTCGATGACATGCGCGTTGTAATCGACGCCCAACTGGTTCGGAACGGTCAGCAGCAGCGTGTCGGCTGCGGCGATGGCTTCGTCCTCGGCCAGCTTCTTGGCCAGCTCATCGGGTTCCCCGGCATAGGACTTGCCGAAGACCGCCCGGGTCTTCGCATCGATGTTGCCCACCTGGTCGGAGCTGTAGCGGTCGCGGCCAAAGTACTGCCAGTCGCGCTCGTCGGTCAGCGCGAAAATGCTGCGGCTGACCGAAACCCGTGGCTCGCGGACATGGCCGGCATCCTTCCACGCCTGGCGGTAGAGCGCGATCTGCTCGGCCTGCTGGACGTGGAAAGGCTTGCCGGATTCATCGTCCTTCAGCGTGGAGCTTTGCAGGTTCATGCCCAGCTTCGCCGCCCACACTGCGGTGGCATTGGAGCCCGAACCCCACCAGATGCGCTCTCGCAAGGTGCTGGAGTGCGGTTCGATGCGCAGCAATCCGGGAGGGTTGGGGAACATCGGCTTGGGGCTGGGTTCGGCGAAGCCCTCGCCGGAGAGCACTTCGAGCAGCCGCTCGGCATGGCGGCGGCCCATGTCGGCATCCGATTCGCCCTCGCGGGGCTCGAAACCGAAATGCCGCCAACCGTCGATAACCTGCTCGGGCGAGCCGCGGCTGATGCCCAGCTGCAGCCGGCGATTGGAAATCAGGTCGGCTGAACCTGCATCCTCGGCCATGTACAACGGGTTCTCGTAGCGCATGTCGATCACGCCGGTGCCGATCTCAATGCGGCTGGTCCGTGCGCCGATGGCGGCGAGCAGCGGGAACGGGGAAGCGTATTGCTGCGCGAAATGGTGCACGCGGAAGTAGGCGCCGTCCGCGCCGAGCTCCTCGGCTGCGACTGCCAGGTCGATGGCCTGCAGCAGTGCGTCGGATGCTGAGCGGGTGCCGGATTGCGGATGGTCGGTCCAGTGGCCGAAGGACAAAAAACCGATGTTCTTCATGCTTGGGGCAACAAGCGGCCGCATCCCGTTATTCCGCGGCGGACCAGCATGGCTAGCGGCGCAGCAGCCGCCTATCCGAAAGCCCTGCGGCCCTATCCGGCTCCGCGTCGTTCATGCTGGACCAGATGCTGTCCAGGGAGAGGTCCAGCACTGCTGCAATTGCGGCGATGGTTGAGAACGCGGGAGTGGCTACCCGTCCGGTCTCGATTTTCCGCAATGTTTCAGGGGAAAGCCCGGCCTCGAGCGCGATATCGAGGATGGTGCGTTCCCCGCGCGCCCGCCGAAGCAGTGCACCAAGGTTCTTTCCCTGCTCGATTTCGCGGGGAGTAAGCGGCAATCTGACCATGGGAAAATTATAGTACCGGTAATGTTTGACCGGTATAATAATTGGAATGATTGAGATACTCACCCCCAGCGAACTGGACCGCGCCCGGGACACCGGACGCCTTGTTGGCACCATCCTGCAAACGCTCAAGAACCGGGTCAAGGTCGGCACCAACCTCCTGGAAATCGATGCCTGGACCAAGGAAATGATCGAGGAAGCCGACGCGGAATCCTGCTATGTCGATTACGCCCCCGCCTTCGGCAATGGTCCCTTCGGCCACTACATCTGCACCGGTGTCAACGACGCGGTGCTGCATGGCTTACCTTACGACTATGCGCTCGCCGATGGCGACCTGCTGACCTTGGATTTGGCGGTGAAGCTGCGCGGCATCGCTTCGGACGCGGCCATCAGCTTCATTGTGGGAGAGAAGCAGCGGGCAGAAGATCTCAAGATGATCGAGGTAACCCAGCGCGCCTTGGCCGCAGGTATCGCAGCTGCGGTCCCGGGAGCCAAGATTGGCGATATTTCCTTCGCCATTGGCTCGGTGCTCACCGCCGAAGGTTATCCGGTGAACCTGGAATTCGGCGGCCACGGCATCGGCAGCACGATGCACCAGGACCCGCACGTGTCCAATGACGGCCGTGCAGGCCGGGGCTACACGCTGCGCCCGGGCCTGCTGCTCGCGCTTGAACCCTGGATCATGGAAGACACCAGCAAGCTGGTCACTGATAAGGATGGGTGGACTCTGCGCAGCTCCACCGGCTGCCGCACCGCGCATACCGAGCACACCATCGCGATCACGGATACCGGAGCCGAGATCCTCACCCTGCCAAAGAACTAGCAGGGTCCAGGGTAAGGCCAGGCCAGTGTCGCGGCCGCTTCATGCAGGGCGGAGCGGCACCGGCTAGGATCGCGGACTAGGCCAGCTGGCAGCGCCCCGGCAAAATCCCAGCCGTGGCCGGCGGCCATGTTCCGCAGATTCGCCAGATTTCGTTGATGCAGCGGCTCGGGGTGTTCCGGATAGCCGCCCAGCAGCAGCGTGCCCCGGGTGAAACCGCGGGTACTGCAGGCCTCCAGGGTCAATGCCGTATGGTTCAGCGTTCCCAGATCCGGGCGGGCGGCCACGACGAGGCTGGCCGCCACGGCCTGCGCCAGATCGGCGATGGTTTCCCCGGCCGCTGTCAGTTCCACGAGCAATCCGCCGGCCCCTTCGATGATCACCACATCATGCGTGGCAGTGAGCTCGCCGACCTGCTGCACGTGGTGGGCCAAGGTGGGCAGCACAGCATCCGGATCCAGCCCAGCGCACAGCGCTGCATCCACCGGTGCCATCGGGTGGCGCAGGCGCACCCCTTCGAAGGCCGAGAGCTGGCCGGGATTGCCCAGCCAGCGTGCCACATCCTGGGCGTCCCCGGGTTCTGACTTACCCAGACCGGTCTGCGTCGGCTTGTAGATGGCGACGCTGTGCCCGTGGGACAGTGAGCGGGCGGCCAGCACCGCGGTGGCTACGGTCTTTCCGACCTCGGTATCGGTTCCGGTCATTGCATGGATCATTCCAGCATCCTCTCTGCAGGGTAGGTGATGGGCACTGCGGGTGGTGCCTGGAATGACAGCAGATGGCCGAAGGGCACGGGCGGCCCATCGGCGACGGCCAGCGGCAGGCAGCGTGCGGTTTCGGAAAGCACCAGCTCGGTTTCCATCCTGGCCAGGGAAGCGCCCAGGCACCGGTGGATCCCGTAGCCGAAAGCCAGTGAATCATCGCCGGCGGCGCCGAGCTCGCCACCGGCCAAGCGCAGCACCAGCTGCTCCCCGGTGGCGAATTCCAGGTCCCCGATCCGTGTGTCCTTGAGGGCAATGCGCCGCCAGGTCGGCACCGAGGAGGCCCGGGCCAGCACCTCGCGCACCAGCCCCTGGGCCGCGGCCTCTTCCGTGCCCGCCTGGGCCAGGGCTTCCCAGCGATGTTCGTGCAACGCCGCATGCAACGCGGTCTGGATGAGCATCGAAGTGGTTTCCTGTCCGGCGATGCCCAGGAAATAAGCCAGCGAGCGGATCTGGGGTTCGGATACCCCGGCCCGGTGCAATGCGGCGTAGAGATTCCCATCGTCGCGTTGCACTGCTTGGTGCACCGATGCATCCAGCCAGCCGAAGTATTCTGCCGCGCTGCGGGCAAGCACCAGCTGCCGCTGCGCATCGGGCCAACCCCAGAACAGCTCCAGCGAGTCCCGGCTCCAGGCCTTGAGCGTCCCCAGGTCGGGCACCGGCACCCCGGTGAGCCGGGCCATTGCTTCCACCGGGATCACGGCTGCCAATTCGGTGGCCAGATCCGCCGATTCCCCGTTGCGCAGCCTGGGTTCGAGGTCCGCGCAGATCCCGCGCACCCGGTCGAGGATCGGCTCGCGCTGGGCACGGACCTTGGCGGGGCTGAAGAATCCAGCGACAATCCTGCGCACTTCCAGATGCGCTGGGCCCGAAGCGCTGGCCAGCACCTCGGGAAGCGCGAAGCGCGCCCGGGCAAGGACCCGCAGCGCCGCAGGTTCCGGCTCCACCGCAGTGGACAGGGCATTGGCCGGCGAGAACTCATCGGGCCGCGCCAGGATGGCGCGGACGGTGTCCGGATCCTCGATGCTCCGGTAGCGCGCGTTGACAACGTCCGGGTAGGCCTCGGACAGCGGCCCGGCGAGCGGTGCCAGATCCAAGGCGCTCGCCGTCGCGGCGAAAGGGCAGTTCATGAATCCTCCTGGATGATGGCGCGGGCTACCGCGTGGATAGCTGCAGATAATTCCGTGTGCCGGTGGTGGGCATGGGCGGTGAGCCGGATGCGGGAGATGCCATCGGGCACGCTGGGCGGGCGGAAGCAGGCTACCGAGATGCCCTGGACGGCCAGCGCGACTGCGGCCCGTGCTGCGGCGCCGGCACTGGGCATCTTCACCGAGAGCACGGCTCCGGCTCCGGCTTCCACGCGGCCGGCCAGGGCCGGGTGGGCTTGCAGCTGGTCGCGGATCAGCAGGGCGTTCTCCGCCAGTGCGCCACGGCGTTGTGGCCCGGCCAAGCGCAGGGCTGCCAGTGCTCCGGCTGCCGCGGCAGGGGATAGCGCGGTATCGAAGATGAAGGTGCGGGCAGTGTTGACCAGATGATCGCGCAGTGCCGCCGCGCCAGGCCCGCCCATGAGCACCGCGCCGCCCTGCGACCCCAGGGCCTTGGACAAGGTCGCCGTGGACACTACCCGTCCGTGGCCGGCCAGTCCGGCGGCCAGCACTGCGGAGCCTTGGCCGGTGGCGGCCAGCGAATGCGCTTCGTCAACCAGCAGCAAAGCGTCGAACTTGGCGCACAGGGCCGCCAGCTGAGGCAGCGGCGCGGCGTCGCCGAATACCGAATAGACGGATTCGACCACCAGCAGCACGCGGGGCTTGGGGCGCTGGGCGCTGCGGTTGGCTTCCAGCAGGCGGGTGAAATCAGCCAGGTCGTTATGCGCTGCGGTGGCGACCTCGGCACCTGAAAGCCGGGCGCCGTCGATCAGGCTGGCGTGGGCATGCGCGTCGAGGATGAACAGGCTCCCCGGACCGCCGAGGGCGGCGAGCACCCCGAGGTTGGCGGTGTAGCCGCTGGAGAACACCAAGGCGGCTTGGCGCTGGGCGTAGTCGCAGAGTCCGGCTTCCAGCTCGCGATGCACCGGCAGGGTTCCGGCGGCCACCCGGCTGGCCGAAGCTCCCGCGCCGTAATCCAGGGCGGCCTGAGCGGCGGCCTGCCGGATATCGCGGTGTCCGGACAGCCCCAGATAGTCGTTGGAAGACAAGTCGAAGAGCCCCGCCGCGGACGAGTCCTTGCGTTGCAGCCCCCGCCGCTGGCGCACCGTGGCGCGCGTGGCCAGCCAGGAGTCCCAACCCGGCTCAGCCATGGACCTGCTCCACGGCGCCCACCACGCCGCAGCCCAGGACCGCGAGCTGTTCGGGGGTGCTGATATACGGCGGCATCACGTAGACCAGGTTCCGGAAGGGACGGACCCAGACCCCGCGCTGGACGGCAGCTTCGGTCACCGCGGCCACCTTCACCGGGGAGGCGAGCGCGATGGCTCCCACCCCGCCCAGCACCCGCACCTCCTGGACCGAGGCCAGATCAGCGGCCGGTGCCAGGTGGGTGCGCAACCCGGATTCCAAGGTGGCGAGCTGCTGCCGCCACGGAGCGCGGCCGGGTGCGGTGCCCGGTTCCCCGGCGAGCAGATCCAGCGAAGCGCAAGCCACCGCGCAGGCCAGCGGGTTGCCCATGAACGTCGGGCCGTGCAGCAATGCCGCGCCCGCCGAGCCCCCGCTGCCGGACAGGGCAGAAGCGATCCGCGAAGAGCACAGCATCGCCGCCAGGGTCAGATACCCGCCGGTCAGCGCCTTGCCCACGCACATGATGTCCGGTTCGATGCCGGCATGCTGCACCGCGAACAGCTGCCCGGTGCGACCGAAGCCGGTGGCGATTTCGTCGGCGATCAGCACCAGTCCGTGGCGGTCTGCCAGCTCGCGCAGGGTGCGCAGCACCGCAGGGGGATAGATGTGCATCCCGCCGGCTCCCTGCAGCACCGGCTCGAAGACGATCCCGGCCAGCGTGGTGGCGTGGGCCGCGATCAGCTCGTGCGTTTCCTGTTCCCATTGCGCCAATTCGGCGGCTGAATATTCCCAGCCGCCTGCGGCGTCGCGGCGCGCCGCCGGAGGCTTGGGCAGGAACAGCTCGCCGGAGGAGCGCGGGGCGAACGCGGCATGCATTCCGTCCACCGGATCGCAGATGCCCATGGTGGCGAAGGTGTCCCCGTGGTAGCCGCCGCGCAACGCGGCAAAGCGGTGGCGTCCGGTGCGGCCCTTGGCCTCCTGGTATTGCAGGGCGAGCTTCAGCGCGACTTCGACGCTGATCGACCCGGAGTCGGCCAGGAACACGTGGCGCAAGCTCTCCGGGGCCAGCGCGACCAGGCGTTCGGCCAGTTCGATGGCCGGCTGGTGTGTCAGGCCGCCGAACATCACGTGGCTGAAGCGCTCCAGCTGGCCGCGGGCCGCGGCATCCAGAGCCGGGTGGCGATAGCCGTGCACCGTCGACCACCATGAGGACATCCCGTCGATGACCTCCCGCCGGTTTCCTGCGGCGTCTTCCAGGACCAGCTGGGCGCCGTGCGCCTCGCGCACCGCATAGTGCGCGCCGGCATCCAGGGAAGCATAGGGGTGCCAGAGCAGCCCGGCATCCCGCTCCAGCAGCGTCGTTCCGGTGGCGATCATGCGTTAGGGCTCTGCGCGGTTCCGGCGCCGCGGCGGCGTAGCACCGGTTCGGCGCTTCCGTTGCCGCTGCCGCAACCGGGGGCAGAACTGCCGCAGGGCGAAGAATCAGCAGCGGAGCAGCAGGAACCTGCGCAGCCCGAGGATCCGGCATTGCCGGCATCCGATGGCTGGCGGGCAGCATGGCCGGCGGCTTCGCTCAGTTCCGCGGCCAGCTGCATCGGGTCCTTGCCCTGTTGCCCGAGCACCACGAACCCGGCGTCGGCAATCATTGCCAGGTCGGCTTTCGCATCCTGGCCTTCGCTGGTCAGGTAGTCGCCGAGGAACAGCGAATTGGCCACTTCCAGCGCGGTGGCCTGCAGGGAGCGCAGGTGCATCTCGCGACCGCCGGCCATCCGCAATTCCTTGTCCGGGCAGGCCATGCGCACCACGGCCAGGATCCGCAGGCAGGCCAGCGGGGTCAGGTTCCAGGTCCCTTCCAGCGGGGTGCCATCGAATGGCATCAGGAAGTTCACCGGGATGGAATCGGCATCCAGCGCGCGCAGTGCGAAGATCGCCTCGACGAGCTGCTCTGGGGTTTCGCCCATTCCGACGATGAGCCCCGAGCAGGGGGAGAGGCCGGCGGCCTGGGACTGCTGGACGGTGGAGACGCGCTCGTCAAAGCTGTGCGTGCTGCAGATTTCCGGGTAGAGGGATTCGGCAGTATTCAGATTGTGGTTGTAGGCATCGGCACCGGCCTCCTTGAGCCGCTGGGCCTGCCCCTGCTTCAGGATGCCCAGGCAGGCGCAGACCTCGACCTCGGGATGGTCTTCCTTCAGCGCGCCGATCATCGTGGCAACCCGGTCGACATCGCGGTCCGTGGGCCCCTTGCCGGAGGCCACCATGCAGACCCGCGAGGCGCCGCCGGCGATGCCCAGGCCGGCCTGGTGCACCGCTTCTTCGGGTTTGAGCCAGGTGTACTTCAGGATTTCCGCTTTGGAGCCCAAACGCTGCGAGCAATACGTGCAGTCCTCGGGGCACAGGCCGGACTTCAGATTGACCAGGTAGTTGACCTTCACCGTGTTGCCGAAATGCTTGCGCCGCAGCAACCCGGCCGCGTTGACCAGCCGCGTCGTGTCGCCGTCCGGCGTTGCCAGCAGGCCGAGGGCTTCTGCCTCGGTGAGCTGGTGGCCGTCGGCGATGCGGACGGCCAGCTCAGTGAAATCTGCGGTGCCGATGCGATGCGTGGAGATGCTCATGGGGTCCTTAGCGTGGTTGGGTGACTGCCTGCCAAGAATCAGCCAGTCCTGAACGGTGTTCAATTACTGGCCTCAATGTAGCACGAAAAGCCCCTAACTTGAACAATGTTCAAGTTAGGGGCTTGTACTGCTCCGCATGCGGCATCTGCTGCTCAGCTGGTGGTCTTGCCCCGGTAGATCCGCGCGGCCAGCGCCCAAGCCAGGAGCGTGATGCCCGCCAGCCACGCCAGTGCTGCCCACAGCTCGGAGCCCACGGGGTCCTGCGATAGCAAGGCGCGCAGGGAATCGGCTATCGCCGTGATCGGCTGGTGCTGCGCGAACCAGGCCACCGGGCCGGGCATGGCCGCGGTGGGAACGAACGCCGAGGAAATGAAGGGCAGGAAGATCAGCGGGTAGCTGAAGGCGCTGGCACCATCCACCGATTTCGCGCTCAATCCGGCCAGCACGGCGATCCAGGTCAGGCACAGGGTCACCAGGCACAGCAGCCCAAGCACCGCGATCCACGAGGCAACGGAGGCCGAGGAGCGGAAGCCCATGGCCACGGCCACCCCCAGCACCAGCGCCAGCGAGAGCAAATTGGCCGCCAGCGAGGTGGCCACATGGCTCCAGAGCACGCTGGAACGGGAGATCGGCATGGCGCACAGGCGCTGCACCAGCCCATCGCGCAGATCCAGGAACAGCCGGTAGGAGGTGTATGCGACCCCGGAGGCGATGGTGATGACCAGGATGCCCGGCAGCAAGTAGTTGATGTACGGACCGGGGGCGCCAGTGCCGAGGGCACCGCCGAAGACATAGGTGAACAGCAACATCATGGCTACCGGGGTGATTGCGGTGGTGATGATCGTGTCGGGGCTGCGCATCACGTGGCGCATCGAGCGGCCCGTGAGGATCCGGGTTTCACGCAGTGCTGCGATGCTCATGGCTGGCTCCCTTCGGTTCGCTGGTTGCTGCCGGTCAGTTCCAGGAAGATCTCCTCGAGGCTCGGCCGCTTGGTGACCAGCTCGGTGGTGGCCGGCGGCAGCTGGGCCTGCAGCTCGGCCAGCGTGCCCTGCTGGATGATGGTGCCCTCGTGGAGGATGGCGATGTGATCGGCCAGGTGTTCCGCTTCATCCAAATACTGCGTGGTGAGCAGGATTGTGGTTCCGGACTCGGCCAAGCCGCGGATCAGCCGCCAGGCCTCCCGGCGAGATTGGGGATCCAGTCCCGTGGTCGGCTCGTCGAGCAGGAGCACTGGCGGGTCGCCGGCCAGGCCCATGGCGATATCCAGGCGCCGGCGCATCCCGCCGGAGTAGGTGCCGGCGGGGCGGTCGGCCGCGTCCGAGAGGCTGAATCGCTCCAGCAGTCCGCTGGCGATCGCTGGCGGATCGGGCAGCCGCAGCAGCCGGGCGACCAGCAGCAGGTTCTCGCGTCCGGTCAAGACCTCATCCACGGCGGCGAACTGGCCGGTCAGGCCCAGGATCCGCACGAGTGTCGTCTTGCCGGCGCCATTGGAGCCGAGCAAGGCGAAGATGCTGCCAGGCTGCACGGCGAAGTCCAGTGAGCGCAGCACGGGCAGCTTCTTGAACGACTTGGCCAAGCCGATGACCTCGATGGCCGGTTCGGGGGCCAGTGCGGTGTTCATGTCATTGCTCCTTCGTCTCGTTTTCCGCTTCGGAAATGGCCTGTGCCAGACGGGCGCGCTCCTTGTCGGTCCAGCGCTTGCCGCCGTAGGCCTGGGCGAAGTCGTCGGCGAACTCTGCCGCATCTTCGCCCAGCAGTTCGCGCAGCGAGGTGCCGTTGGTGGCCGCCCCTTCGAAGAGGTCTGCCAAATCCGAGTACATCGAGATCATTGTCTCGGCGTCGGTAATTCCGCTCTGGTTCATCAGGTAGCGCTGCAATCCCGCAGCGGCCTTCGCATAGGGCTGCGGCAGCGCCTTGAGGCGCGCCAGGCCATGCTTGTACTGCTTTTTCTGTTCCAGCGATCCAGTGAAGGTTTCAATCCATTTGGCGACCATGATCAGTGCCCTTTTTTCGGAGTGGTTGGGTGGGGGAGGCTGTCGATGCGGGAAACGAGCAGGTTCCAGGTGCTCCAGAAATCGTCGAGCTGCTGCCTGCCTCGGGGGTTGAGGGTGAAGACCTTGCGTGGAGGTCCTTTTTCGGAGGGGACTTTCTCCACCGAAACCAGGCCCTTTTGCTCGATGCGCACCAGCAGTGCGTAGATGGTCCCCTCGGCCAGATCGGTGAAGCCGCGTTCGCGCAGTTCCGTGGTGATCTCGTATCCGTAGGCCGGGCGTTCAGCCAGGATCGCCAAGACGATCCCCTCCAAGGTGCCCTTGAGCATCTCGGTCATCTGCGAGGCCATGCTGCGCACCTCTCTACTTAGCGTCATTGAGTACAACTAGATAGTAGAACTAGGTAGCGGTATTTAGCATCACTTAGTACCGAAGGATTTCAGGGACTTTCTTCGGGGATCCAGGGAAGTGGGGATGGCCAGTGGCAAGGTAACGAGGCGCCCAATCCGGTATGCTCCTTGAAGCTGATCCGGAACTGGACCCGATGGGAAGAGCCACCATGAAAGATGCGACATGGCACTGGGAGCTGGTTGATGCCGAGCGTGCAAAGCTGGCGGAAATGCTGGGCGGCTTGGCCCCTGAGCAGTGGACTGCCCCGTCGCTGTGCGAGAACTGGCAGGTGCGTGACGTGGCAGCGCATCTGGCGGCTGCCGGATCCACCACCACCGTCCATTGGCTGGCGAGCATGGCCCGCTCCGGATTCAATACCGGCCGGCACAATGAACGGCTGCTGCGCAAGCAGCTTGGGGCCAGTCCCCGGGAAACACTGGAGAACTTCAACCGTTCCGCGGCCAAAAGCATTGCCCCGCTGAACTCGGTGACCGGTTTGTTGGGCGAAGTGGTGGTGCATGGGCAAGATATCGCCAAGGCGCTGGATGCGCCGCTGTTCCCGGATCCCCAGGCGCTGCGCGTTGTGGCAGAATTCTTCGCCTCCAGGGATTTCGCGGTCAACAGCAGCACCCTGGTCAAGGGGTTGCGGATATCGGCAGCCGATGATGATTTCAGCAGCGGGGAGGGGCCCGAGGTTCGCGGCGGATTGCTGGATCTTCTCCTCGCCATGGCCGGCAGGAAACAGGTGCTCCCGCGGCTTGAAGGCGCAGGGGTTGAAGAACTCGACCGCAGGATCGCAGCGCAAGCGCGGACATAGGCAACTGGCAGCCAGTGGTGGGGAGTGCGGGCAGCCTTGTGAACGGCAATGCCCCGGCGGTGGACATTGTCCACCGCCGGGGCATGGTGCGCATGAGGGGTTGGCGGGATTAGTTGACCCCGAAGCCTCCGGTCCAAGCGATCTTCTCGCCGGCAGCCAGGGAGATCTGCATGGAGCCGATGCCTTCCAGCTCGCGGGCGCGCTTGGTGGCGCCGGCGTCGATGGCGCGCAGGCCGCCGGCGGTTACCAGGTAGGCCAGCTGGGACTTGGCATCCTCGTCATCTCCGGCGATCAGCACGGTGGTCGGGGTGGTGCCGACCTTGCCTTCGGCGATGGTGGAAGCGAAGTTGGTGTTGAAGGCCTTGATCACGCGCGAGTTAGGCAGCGCCTTGCTGATTTCTGCGGTGGCCGAGCTGTCTGCCGGGACGGTCAGCGAATCGAAGGTTTCGAAGTTCAGCGGGTTGGTGATGTCCACGATGATCTTGCCCTCCAGCTGTTCGCCGCGTTCGGCGATGATGCCTTCGATGGCCGGGTACGGGACGGCGAGAACAATGATGTCGCCGTAGGCGGCGGTGGCCGAATCGCCCGAGCCGAGCAGCTGGATGGTTGCCCCTGCCTTGGTGAAGACCGACGAGAGGGCCTGGCCCATGTTGCCCTTGCCGATGATGCTGACGTTGACCATGATGACTCCTTGGAAATGTTGGTTGAAGCTTTAACTAAATACTAGGAGCAATTGATTGAAGCATCAAGTAATTTTTCAAAGAAAATTTCACCAATAGCCGCCGTACTGCTTCTTGAATTGTGGATTGGAGCGTTGACTAGGCCATTGAACGACAGTGCCGCCGCGCCTGATCTGGGCGCGGCGGCACTGGGGAGAGTAATCGGTCAGGATACCGGGGCGGCCACGGCGGCCAGCGGGTTCTCCAGATCTCCCGCGTAGAGCAGTCCTCCGGACTGGTCGGCCAAGTCGAGCATCTGCTGGTTGTTGCGCAACTGCAAGCGGTTCAGGCAGGAGAGCGGGAAACTCTGTGCAAAGAGCCCCAGCTCGTCGAAGCGGCCAGCGAACTGCGGGTGCTGCCCACGGTAATCAAGCAGCCGATCCACCACGGTCTTCCAGAATCCAGCTTCCGACAGCAGGCCTTCGGCATCCAGCAGCGGGGCGAGGAAGCGGAAGAACGAATCGAAGACATCCGTGAAGACCGACAAGACCGGGTCTCCTCCGGTACGCACCCGGCGGATCTCCTCCGGCAGTTCCACCCGATCCGACAGCACCGCAATCTCTTCGCCCAAATCCTTGAGCAGCACCTTCTTCACGACACCGTTTTCCAGCACCATGATCACGTTCTCGCCATGCGGCATGAACACCAGATCATAGGCTGCCAGGCAATGCACCAGCGGAATCAGGTAGGCATCCAGATAGCGGCTCAGCCACTCGGCCGGAGCCAGTCCGCTGCGGCGAATAAGGGCGCCGGCAAAGGATCGGCCGGATGCATCGACGTGCAGCAAGCTGGCCATCGTGGCCAACTTCTCTTCCGGGCCGAGCAAGCTGATCGGGGACTCGCGCCACAGCGCGGCAAGCATCTTGCGCTGCGGATCGCTCTTGGCCGTGGCCGCTTCGAACTGCGGGTTGCGGTAGCCGACGGCCGCGATTTCCCGCAGCAGGGCGACCGGCTGGGTCGAGAGCACCGGATCCTTTGCAAACAGCTCGCCCAGCCACTGGTTGATCGCCGGAGTCACCTTCATGTACTCGGCACTCAAGCCGCGCATGAAGCCCATGTTCAAGATCGACATTGCCGTCTTGACGTAGTGGCGGTGCGGGGTGGACAGGTTGAAGAAGGTGCGGATCGACTGCTGCGCCTGGTATTCGTCGGCGCCGCTGCCCAGCCAGATCAATTGCTTGCGGGCAATGTCGTTGGCGAATGTGATCGACAGGCGGTTCTCCCACTGCCAGGGGTGAACCGGGATGAACAGGTAGTCTTCGGGTGCATAGCCGGTACCGAATAAGGCGGCCTCCAAGGCCGCATCCAGGCGCTGGCGTTCGGCCGGTTCCAGCTCGGTGGCCAGCAGGCCTTCGTAATCCAGCGAATCGATGGCATCGAACTGCGCCCTGGACTTGTGGGCTGCCGCCCAGCCAAGGTGCAGGGCGGCACCGGTTTCGGGGGCGTACTTGAGGTAGTCGGTGCGTCCGATGCCCATGCGTCCATTGTTGGCGACGAAGCACGGGTGCCCCTCGGTCATCGAGGATTCGATGAGCTGGAAGGACTGTGCGGCGCTGCCATTGAATTCGGCCAGCTGCGCCGAATCATGGGTGGCATGGACCTGCTTGTAGCAGTGGCTGCTCAGCGTGGAGGAGAGCTCCTCCAGATAGGTGGGAAGCTGCGCTGGGGAGAGCGTGAGTTCCTCGGCGAAGAGCGTGATGAATTCGATGGCATCCGCGTCTGCCGGCTGCCAGCTGCCGTCAACGAAAACGTGGTGTTCCACGGACTGCGGGGAAACCATCCAGTGGTTCAGCTGGTAGCGCTGGGCGCTGAAGCTGTAGCGGTGCGCGTCCTTCTGGACTGAATAGCGCTTCTCTCCATGCTCGGCAGGTTCCAGCAGGCGCTCATGCGAAAATTCGCCCAAGGCCTTGGCCAGAACATGGCGATTGGCGATATCCCAACGCACGGGGGAGAGGAACGAGGATTCCAGACGTCGGCCGGTTGCGCTCTCGAAATCCTGGCGGGTGCAAATGGACAGCAGAGCCTGCTTGATCGAGCCGTCTGCCTCGGAAAGCTCCACTGGCCGTACCGGGCGGAAGCCGACGCGGGCATTCAGCGCATGGATGGCTTTGTTGCGCACATCTGGCTCCACGATGATTCGTTCAGTTCCAGGCAGGGCGAACGCCTGGACCATGGCTGCGGCCAGTGCCTCCAGCGTGAACCCGGGCTGGGGGTTTGCCGCCGCCGGCGCCAGGAAATGCAATCCGCGGTCGCCACGTACATAGTTGTACGCGTCGGCCAGTGGGGATGCGGCTGGGTCGTAGAGCTCGACGAGGAATTTCTCGTCTCCTGATGCGTCGATGCCGAGGAGCACTTCGTATCCGGCGGTAGCGAGCAAGGTGCGGTATTCCGCTTCGAGCTCCTTTTCGGTGGCGTTGGGCATGCCCCAGAACGAGGCGTGCTCGGTGGCAATCCACGAATGAAGCAGCGCCGAATCGTCGGGCAGTGAAACGGGGCGGAAGGTGTAGCTGGTCATCGGGAAATCCTTAGGCTCGTGCGCTGGCGTTGGCGGAAGTTGGCAGGCCGGTGAGTTCAGCGGCGCCGAATTTCTGGAAGGCGATCCGTTGCTCGACCGGGTAGACCTCGCGTCCAGCCAGGCGGTTGATGATGACCGAATTGCGGTAGGCGCCCATGCCGAGGTCCGGGGCGGTGAAGCCGTGGGTGTGCAATTCGGCGTTCTGCACGAAGATGTCCTGGTCCAGCCCGATGGAATACTCGCGGTCTACATTGAATCGCCCATCGGGAAGGTAGTCGATGCGTTGGCTGATGCCTTCCAGGAAGTCCGGCGTGCTGGCACGGTAGCCGGTTGCCATGACCAGGTTGTCGGCAAGGAATTCCAGGTCTTCTCCCGTGCGTTCATGGCGCAGGCGGATGGCCAGGTAATCCGAGTCCGCGTCGACGCTCGTGGCAGCGCAACCGGTGCGCAGGTGCACATTCGCGGCTCCATTGACACTCCGCTGGTAGAGCTCTTCATGGATTTCATTGATCAGATCCGCATTGATGCCCTTGTAGAGCCCCTTTTGCTCAGCTGAAAGCACATCCCGCTGGTCCATGGGCAGGGAGTGGAAGTGGTCGATGTACTCCGGAGAAGTCATTTCCAAGGTGAGCTTGGTGTATTCCAGCGGGAAATAGCGCTCCGAACGGGTTGCCCACACCAGATGGTCCTCGGCTGGCAAGCTGCGCAGAAGATCCAGGAAGATTTCTGCGGCACTCTGGCCGCTGCCCAGCACAGCTGCTACCTGCGGAGCTGAACCTGGGGCCCGGGGCGAAAGGATCCGTTCGCGGTGGAACGCGTAGTCGCTGGAGTGCAGCACCTTGCCGCTGGCTTGCGCTTCCGGCGTGATGACAGGCGGCAGATAAGGCTGGGTTCCGGTGCCGAGCACCAATTTGTCTGCGGTGAAGCGGGTCAGTCCCGCGGCGGTGAGCACCGACAGCTGGTAGGTCCCATCGCGGTAGTCGGCTTCGAGCACCCGGTGCCCGAAACGAACGCTGCGGATATTTTCCGCCGCCCACGCCAGATAGTTGGAATACTCCTCGCGCAAGGCATAGAAGTCTTCGCGGATGTAGAACGGGTAAAGCCGCTGTTTTTCCTTGAGGTAGTTCAAGAATGAATGCTTGCTGGTCGGGTCCGCCATGGTCACCAGATCCGCCATGAAGGGAACCTGGAGGTGGGTTCCGGGAAGCATCATCCCGGGGTGCCAGACGAACTCCTCTCCGGCTTCCAGCACGGCGACTTCCAGATCGTCCAAGCCATCGGTCAAGGCGGCAAAGCCCAGGTTGAAGGGGCCAGCTCCAATGGCGATGGCATCAAAGTGTTCGGCAGGTTGAATCATTTCTTCTCTCCAAGGGTGCGTTCGGCCAGGATGCCGGAACCAACGCGGCAGATGGCGTCGAGGATCTCGCTGATATCGGCCAGGGTCGTATTCGGATTCAGCAGCGTGAGTTTCAGCAGCCGCTTGCCCTTGACCGTGGTGGCGGCGATCATTGCCTCGCCGCTGGAATAGAGGCGCTGGCGGATCTGGTTGGCCAGTGCATTGTGCTCGGCCAGGTCCAAAGGGTGCTGCGGATCTTCAAAGGAGAAGACCAGCGTGCTCAGCTGCACATCGGCTGCCATATGCAACTGGGCGCGCATGGCCACTTCCTGCTGCGCGTCCTCGGCCAACGCAATGACCTGGTCGAACATGTCGCCCAGGCGTTGAGCCCCCAAGGAGCGCAAGGTGACCCACAGCTTCAGCGCATCGAAGCGCCGAGTGGTCTGCAACGACTTCGCCACCTGGTTAGGGGTGGCGTCGGCCTCCGCACGCGGGTTCAGATACTCGGCATAGTGGGCGATGGATTCCATGGAAGCCGCAGAGCGGACCACCAAGGCGCTTGAACCGATGGGCTGGAAGAACGATTTGTGGTAGTCGACGGTGACCGAGTCGGCTTGTTCAATTCCATCCAGCCGGTGGCGGTGGGAACTGGAGACGAGCAGACCGCAACCGTACGCGGCGTCGACGTGGAACCAAGCACCGACTTCCGTGGCGATGGCACGCAACTGGGGCAGCGGATCGATGGCCCCAAAGTCGGTATTCCCGCTGGTGGCGGAGATGGCCATGGGCACCAGACCGGCGGCGCGATCCGCGTCAAGTTGCACGCGCAAGGCCTGTACATCCATGCGGTGCTGGGCGTCGGTAGGGATGGACACGGCTGCGTCGTAGCCCAGGCCCAGGAGCATCGCGGCGTTGCGAATCGAGAAATGCGCGTCCTCCGAGCAGTAGATCCGCAGGTTGGCCAGCCGTTCAGGCAAAGTTCCGCGCAGCTTCGCGGTCGCGGTGTTCCGCGCGATCAGCATGGCTTGGAGGTTGGATTGCGTTCCGCCAGAGGTGAAGATTCCATCGGCCTGCCCGGCCTCGAAGCCGATCAGCTCGGCGGTGAACTCGATGAGCTTGCGTTCGATCAGTGTGGCTCCGGCGCTCTGGTCGAAAGTGTCCATCGAGGTGTTGATGCTCGTGACGAAGTTTTCGGCGGCGACTGCAGGGATCACGACGGGGCAGTTCAAGTGCGCAGCATACTTCGGGTCGTGGAAGTAGACCGCGTCGTTGAAGTACAACTCGTTCAACTCGGTGAACGAGTCCTGGGTCGAACCCAAGGGGCGATGCAGATCAACCAGGTCGATGCGTGCTTTCAGCTGCTGCGGGGTCGGTCCGGTTGTCGGCGCGTTGACCGATGCCAATCGGTTGGCCACACGTGAGATGGCATCACGTGATTCGTTTTCGTAGTCGTGGACGGTGTCTGCGCAGAGCAGCGCATCGTCGTAGATCGGCAGCGGCAGATCAGGCATTTGCAGGGTAGGCAGTGAGGCACCCAAGAGCATGCTCCTCAGATAGAGACAATCAATAGTTGGTCAGGCTCACCTAACAAGAATCTATTAACAACACACTTCAATTAGTTAATGCAAGCCGAGTAATTCGATGGATACTCCCAGGGAAAAATTTCTCAATTTTCGCGTCAGTGGCACGTGGTTGTGGTAAGTTGCCCTCTGACCTGTATGTTGATGTTTCAATAATTAGCTCTTTCAATAGCGAAGCGGAGTAATCGACTCGACTTGTAGCGTTCAAGAAGTATCGCTAATCGTTTGATTGTGTTTTCAGCGCAAGTATGTATGATCAAACAGTTGGAGCAAGGGAGGGCAAGTGACCACGGTAAGCCCAGGGAAAGCCGAGCGTTCCCAGCGTCTGCTCCTCGGGTCGAATGCGACGGACGCGGCAGGACGCTCGCTGTCGGATATCACGATTGACCTGTTGTTCGTTGGCACCCTTGGGGCAACCGCCATGCAAATGGGCATGCTCAATGCGCTTGGTTCCCTGGCCTTCGTGCTCGCAAGCATTCCCGCGGGCCATATGGTCGACAAGTATTCCGCGTTCCGTGTGCTGCGCATCGGTCTCGGCGCCAAGCTGTTCCTGCTGGGGTGCTTGGCGGTGCTGTCATCCGCAGACGCGCTATCGATCCCGATGGGAATGCTGCTGTGCGCATTGCTTGGCATCTGCAACGTCTTTTCCGAAACGTCGCAAACCACTGCCGTCCCGCAACTCATCGAAGATGATCCCGAGGACCGATCAGCGGGCATTAGCAAGCTGATCGCCTCGCTGAGCGCGGCGGACCAATCCATGACAGTGGTTGTCCCGGCCCTTGCGGGAACCGGCTTCGCGCTGTGGGGAGCGCCGCCGCTGCTGAGCATTTCGGCGGCACTGGGCCTGCTGGCCTTGCTGATGGCGCTGCGCGTGCATTCCCATCGCCCATCGCAAGGCCCTGGTGGCACGCTCAAGCCGTCGGCCGAACAGGGCGGCATGCTCGCCGGCCTCAGATATCTTCTCCGGCATCGGCTGCTCTTGGCGATCACGGTTGCCGTGATGTTCTCCAACTTGGGGTTGGCCATCGGCTCGTCGGTGGAGGCGATCTTCATCATCAACGAGCTCGGCTTTGGCGAATTCGGGTACGGCATCTTCGTCTCGATTGGCGGCATCGGCGGGCTGATCGGCGCAGCAGTCGCAGGAAAGCTGGCTGGGAAGTTTCCGCCGGCAACGCTATTGGTCTACACCGGTTCACTGCAGGCGGCATTGACTGGCTGCGTACTGGCCGCAGCCTACGCGCCGGAACTGTGGTCTATGGTGCTGCTGGGCACGTTCTCGTTGGGCTGGGGAATCATCGTGCTGCTCTTCAACATTGCTGCCTCCTCATGGGTCGTGCAGATCGTTCCCGAGCACCTGCTGGGGCGAGTCCTCAGTGCACGAAGGCTATTCACCTTTGGAGTGGTTCCCGTCGGCGGTTTGGCTGGCGGCGCAGTGGCCAGCGCATGGGGGATTGCCGCCGGACTGCTTGGCTGGGTTGTTGCCGCGGCCCTCTCGGTTATCAGCTACCTGGCGATGCGCGGCCCGGCAACCCGTTAGGCTGGACAGCGTAAGCACCACGAACTAAAGGCAACTGCGCACGTGAAACTCGTTATCGACGCTCGATACACCCGCATCACCCACCACGACGGCATCAGCCGGTACACCGCTGGGTTGATCGAAGCCGCCAGCAAAGTTGCCGACGTCACGATGCTGGTCAACGACACCAGGCAACTGGGTATGCTTCCAGATGTCCCGTATTTGAAGATTTCCGGACCCACCAGTGTGTTCGAACCGTTCGTGGCCTTGCAGGTCAATAAGCTCAACCCTGATGTCGTGTTTTCGCCCATGCAAACCATGGGGACCGTGGGGCGAAAATATCCCGTGATCCTGACCCTGCATGATTTGATCTACTACTCGCATCCGCACGCGCCGAAATTCCTGCCCCTGCCGATCCGTGCCGGGTGGTTCCTGTTCCACCAGGTCTACTGGCCGCAAAGAATGCTGCTGAATCGTGCCGACGCGGTAGCTACCGTCTCCAACACCACCGCCAAGCTGATGCGCAAGCATCGATTGACCAAGAAGCATATTGGCTTGGTGTCCAACGCGCCGACGGGAAACTTTGCACGCCGGGACCAGGCGAAGCAGCCAAGGAAGACCCTGATCTATATGGGCTCCTTCATGGAATACAAGAATGCCGAGACGCTCATCCGGGGTATGGCGCATCTGCCGGACTATGAGCTGCATCTGCTCAGCGGGATCAGCGAACAGCGTCATGCCGAATTAACCAAGCTCATTCCTTCAGGTGCCACTGTGGTATTCCACCGGGGAGTCAGTGATGAGGAATACGAACGGTTGCTCAGCGAGTGCACGGCTTTGGTCACCCTTTCGCGCGAAGAAGGCTACGGCCTGCCACTGGTTGAAGCCATGAGCATGGGAACTCCGGTGATTGCCACCGACATGCCGATCTTCCGGGAAGTCGCAGAAGACGCCGCGCTGTATGCGTCGGCAGATGATGCGCAGGGTTTCGCGGACCAGGTACGCGTCCTGGATGAGCCGGGAATCTGGAAAGAATATTCGCAGCGGGCTGTGGAACGAGCCGCCCACTACTCATGGGAGCATTCGGCGCAGCAGCTGCTGGAGTTGGCCAGATATGCGGCAGATCACAGAAAGTAATTTGCTTCGCAGTGGCGGTTGAGCACCTTGTCGCGCGCGAATAATGGCGGAAAATCGGGAAGGGAACGTGTGCTCCGCATGAGGAGCTGCCGATTTGAAAACCGGACTTGGCCAGTGCTAAAGTATTACTCGTTGCATTCCTCCATAGCTCAATTGGCAGAGCATTCGACTGTTAATCGAAGGGTTACTGGTTCAAGTCCAGTTGGAGGAGCCAAGAAAACCTCCCAGTTGCACCAGCAGCTGGGAGGTTTTGCTTTACCCGAAAACAGTGGTGCCGGTGCGCAAAATTGAAGTGAAAACCCGGCAACGCCTGAATCTCCTATAACCACAGGTGATTAGACGATAGACTTTCGAATCGTTACCAGTTACACCCACAGCATGAGAAAAAGCAGTGGGTTTTACGCCTGAAGACTGAGTCGTATGCGGCAACCGGGGTGTTAGCGTTTGTTGTACCGGTTGCTGAGCGATCGAGAATATGGAGAAACCATGTCTGAAGCTGAATCGACGCAAGCTGACGAAAGCCTTAAGTCGAGTGTCAAGAGTGCTAAGGCGCAGGTTGATGGACTCAAGGAGCTTGTTCCACAACAGCTCTCGGACGAGATCAAGCTTGCGACTACCGTGCTCAAGGGCAAGGGAATCAGCATTGGCATGGCCGCGGCGCTAGCAGGCGCCGCACTGCTCGTAGTGCTGCTCTTCGTCATTGCCGTAGTAGTAACCCTGGTCAACGTGTTGGCTCTTTGGCTGCCAGGTTGGGCCGCCGCATTGATCGTTGCAGGTTTCTTCTTGCTGATTGCCGCCATCTTGGGATTGGTCGGATATTCAAAGGTCAAGAAGGCACTGCCGCTGAAGCCGGAAGCAGCTATTCGCGGACTCCGCCACGATTTTGGCGTGCTCAAGGACGGCAGCGCCTTCGATGTCAGCACTCTTGACGAGCCGTTGAAGAAGAAAACGGCTGAGGATGATGAGTCCGCAGACAAGAAGAAGGAACCGAAGCCGCCGGCACCGAGCGCCGATGAGCTGGTCCTTCGCACCAAGCGTCGCCGCCGCCAGATCCAGGCACTGCGTGACAACCTGGGCGAAAGCGTGCAGGCTCCGCTGGCCAAGATCGACAAGGTGCGTTCCTTCACCCACGGTGCTGGAGAAAAGTTTGCCGGGGCAGCGGCCAAGGCCAAGGGATTTGTCCGCCCTTCCTCGTCTTCGTCTTCCGAAGACCAATCGGAGGCTGACAGAGCCGGCTCGCACCGCGCTGAACAGGCACGTCCATATATCGTGATGGCAGGTTCCGGGCTGGCACTGGTTGCTGTTATCCGGGCATTGTTCAAGCGCTCCTAGGTCTTTCGCCGACGGAGCCGTGCATCGGCCTTAATACGCGTGCACCTGCCCCGTCATTTGAAAACTTAGGCTAGAAAGGCACTGACATGGTTTGGATCGCTATCGCAGCGGCACTATGCAGTGCCTTTTGCCTTGCCTTTGGCGCGCACTTCCAATCGCAGGCAGTACGCAACGCAGTCGGCGGGCTGGATCTGACGCTTAGGAATGTCGGCAAGCTGGCCAGCAATAAGCGCTGGATGAGCGGTTTGGGCCTCATGGCCCTGGGCATGGCCTTGAACGTCTTCGCCCTGGCCAGCGCACCGCTGACAGTGGTGCAGCCAATCGGCGCGATTGCACTGGTGATCACCGCTATGGTCAATGCCAAGGAAACCGACCTGACGATGAACCGTCCCACCGTGCTGGCGATCATCAGCTGCATGGTTGGTTCGGTTGGGTTCGTGCTGTTGGCAGTCACGGCCACCAGCGGCAACCAGGAAGTGACTGAAACCGAAGCCCACCTGATTGAAATGATCCTGGCGGTAGTCGTCGCCATCGTGGGATTGGCCACCATCTTCTTCCACAAGAAGCTTGGCGCGTTCTTCTTCATCCTCGGCGCCGGTGTGCTTTTCGGATTCGTTGCCGTGCTGGTGCGAACCATTGCCATCGCCGTATTGAGTATCGGCGACAGCAGCTTTTTCCAACTGCCGTGGCTGGCTGGACTATCGGTGGCAGTCGCCGGGTTGCTCGGCTCGTACTTTGTGCAAAAGGCCTACTCAAAAGGGCCTCCAGACCTCGTCATCGCAGGGTTGACCGTGATCGATCCGATCATTGGCATTGCCATAGGAATCAGCATCCTCGGAGAGCTGCGTCCCGATGTCCCGGTACTGGTCACCGTGCTGATGCTGGTGGCTGCCGGTTTGGCTATCGTCGGCGTGACCGCGCTGTCCAGGCACCACCCCGACGTGATCGAACGCCGGAACAAGACCGAAGGCGAAAAATCCATGCCTGATTCCAAATAGACTGAAGCTGCAAATTTCTCTATCAAAAACTACAACGCGTGTGAACGCCGAAGGATGCCCGTGGCCAAGGAAAAACCGCTGACCATCGTCATTGCTGCTGACACTTATCCGCCAGACGTTAACGGAGCAGCGATGTTTTGCTACCGGTTGGCTACGGCGATGCATGCGCGAGGCCACCGGGTGCACGTGTTGGCAGCCCGTGGCGACAAGGGAAAGACCTATACGGAAATCCGCGATGAGGCTATTGTCCATCGCTTGGAATCGCACTCGGTACCGACCCATGAATACTTCCGCATCGTGTTCCCGTGGGAAGTCAATAAGCAGATCAGCAAGCTGCTCTCGGATATCAAGCCCGACGTGGTCCACGCCCAGAGCCACTACATGATTGGCCAGCGCACCATCGCATGGGCGCGGAAGAACAACGTTCGCTCCATCGCGACGAACCACTTCATGCCGGAAAACCTGGACCCATTCCTGCCGTTCCCGCAATGGTTCAAGCGAATTGTCGCGCACAATTCGTGGAAAGACATGGGGAAGATCTTTGGCCGTGCGGATACCGTCACGACCCCCACTCCGCTGGCCGCCAAGGCCATGCGCGAACGGGCCAAACTGAATCACGTGCTCCCACTGTCCAATGGCATTGAGATCGGCAACTACGAGCTGGCGGACGGGGAAGAAATCATCCGCAATGAGTTCCCTACGATCTTGTTCGCGGGCCGCCTCGCGGTGGAAAAGAACATCAACGAACTGATCGAGGCTTTGCCTCTGATGAGCAAGGTGCCTGACGCCATCATCGAGATCGTCGGAGGCGGAGAGCAGCGCGCCCATCTGGAGAAGATCGCAGATGATTTGCAGATCCGAGACCGCGTCCGTTTCCTGGGGCACGTCAGTGACGAGCAATTGCGCCAGGCCTACCTGCGTTGCGACGTATTCTGCCAGCCAGGCACCGCCGAGCTGCAGTCATTGGTGACCCTTGAGGCGCTTTCGGCGTCCAAGCCAGTGGTCCTGGCCAACGCGATGGCGCTGCCCCATCTGGTGGATGAAGGTGTCAATGGCTATATGTTCACGCCGGGTGATCGGCAGGACCTGGCCAACAAGCTGGACCAGGTTCTGGCCTTGGACGAGCAGCACCGCGCCAAGATGGGTGAAGCTGGGCACGAAAAGGTGAAGAACCACGCGCAGGAAAAGACGATGAACTCCTTCGAAGCCCTCTACCGGGGCCAAGAAGTGACCACCCACTAGCCGGAATGTCATCATTGGGTGCGCCAAATCGGTGTTTCGGCTAGTGATGCCCTAGAATATTTCGAGTGTGGTTGCACCGCTCCGGCGATGGACCCATGTGGGGAGTTAGCTCAGTTGGTTAGAGCAGGGGACTCATAATCCCTTGGTCGTCGGTTCAAGTCCGTCACTCCCTACCAAGGCAGATCGTCCAGCAGCTATTGAAAATGAGTTGCTGGACGATTTTCTTGTTCCCGGTTCCGCTCCAGTGCACAGCTGGATCCCGCTGGATGCACAGGTGTGTGAAGAAGTGCATTGAAGCCGGATGTTGATCCGGTTCGTGCCGCCCTCGGGAGATGCCGCGTCATTCGTTCAACGGCAAGAGAATCGATGGACGCATGTCGCGGATCAGCAATACCGGGTCGATATATTCTCCATCGAGGCGCACACCCCAGTGGATGCAACGGCCAGAGCAATGCGCCCCGGTTGCTGCCTGGCCCACCTTGGTGCCGGCCTCCACCCAGTCGCCCACCGATACTTCAGCGGAAACCGGTTCGATGCTGGTCTTGAACCCGGAACCGTGATCGATAACCAGCACAGGCCGATCCACGATCACTGAAGCAAACGAGACCCGGCCGCGTTGCGGTGCGAAAACGGCATCACCAGCGCTGGCTGCCAAGTCCACTCCTCGGTGCCCGGGAAGCCAATTTTTCTCCGGTTTGTCGAAGGGCACCAGAATTGCCGGTTCGCCAGCCAGCGGCCAGCGCCAGCCATTGGTGGCGGCAAGTGCGGCAGGTACCTGGACTTGCTGCGGCTCGGCGTCCGTGGGCGCGGCCGGAGGAAAGCTGACGGCCAGCAGCAGAACCTGCAATCCTGCGAAGAGATACTTGATTTTCATCTTTCCAAGGTGTCCCCGGAACATGGATCATGGGCAACCGGGGGAACGGATTGTGGGCAAGGCAATGGGCTGCACATCACCGAAACCGCGGTGCGGGGCAAGGCGTTCTCTGTAGTACACTTGAAGCAGCAGTGTCCTGTCACAGGTGTGTCCAAAATTGGGTGCATCGGGCAGGAGATTGACTTCGCGTATGAGTATTCACAGCTAAATCGGCTGTGGCCTGAGGTTCCAGTGGTCCGAGAGAATCGGTGGACCGAAGTCGAGATGCCAAGCATCAATCGGTACTCATGCCAGGGCGGATATCCACAATGGCTATCTGCATCAACCCGAACAACCAAGAGCAGTTACCGCGGGCGCACGCGCGCCCGGTCCGCCACTGCTGAAAGGAGTTGCGACATGCCAGTCGTAACCATGCGAGAGCTGCTTGACAGCGGCGTCCACTTCGGCCACCAGACCCGTCGCTGGAACCCAAAGATGAAGCGCTTCATCTTCACCGAGCGCAACGGCATCTACATCATCGACCTGCAGCAGTCGCTGTCGTTCATCGACCGCGCTTACGAGTTCGTGAAGCAGACCGTTGCCCACGGCGGCACCGTACTGTTCGTCGGTACCAAGAAGCAGGCTCAGGAAGCCATTGCCGAGCAGGCTAACCGCGTTGGCCAGCCATACGTCAACCAGCGTTGGCTCGGCGGTATGCTGACCAACTTCCAGACCGTTTCCAAGCGCGTTCAGCGCATGAAGGAACTGGAAGAGATCAACTTCGAGGACGTTGCCGGCTCGGGCCACACCAAGAAGGAACTGCTGCTGTTGAAGCGCGAGCTGACCAAGCTGCAGAACAACCTCGGTGGTATCCGCAACCTGACCCGCACCCCTTCCGCTATCTGGATCGTTGACACCAAGAAGGAACACTTGGCTATCGACGAAGCCCAGAAGCTGGGCATCCCAGTTGTGGCCATCCTGGACACCAACTGCGATCCAGACGAGGTTACCTACCCAATCCCAGGCAACGACGACGCAATCCGCTCCGTCAACCTGCTGACCCGCGTTGTTGCTGACGCTGTGGCCGAAGGCCTCATCGCCAAGAACAACAAGGCTGCCGGCAAGACCGAGGGTGCTGCTGAGCCAATGGCTGAGTGGGAGCGCGAACTGCTTGAGGGCGAGAAGGCCAAGGCCGAAGCTCCAGCTGCAGACGCTGCAACCGAGGCTCCAGAAGCCAAGTAGTCACCTCCGTGACTCCAGAAGTTTGCCTGGGCGCACTAGCGTGTAGCTCGAGGTGAACTTCACCAAGTCTTGTGGGACGGGCCGGAAATCCGACCCGTCCCATAAGCAAAATAAACTTGAAACTCCTAGCTGAATGGGATTGCACGTGGCAAACTACACCGCTGCTGATATCAAGGCACTGCGCGAGCGCACTGGCGCCGGCATGATGGACGTTAAGAAGGCACTGGACGAGGCCAACGGCGACGCCGAGAAGGCCATCGAGATCATCCGTGTCAAGGGCCTGAAGGGCGCTACCAAGCGCGAAGGCCGTTCGACTGCTGAAGGCCTGGTTGCTGCCAAGGTTGAGGGCAACGTCGGCGTGATGATCGAGATCAACTGCGAGACCGACTTCGTAGCGAAGAACGACAAGTTCATCGCACTGGCCAACAAGGTCCTGGATGCCGCTGTGGCTTCCGGCGCTGCAGATGCAGAAGCACTGCTGGCTTACGAGCTGGATGGCAAGACCGTTGGCGACATCGTCATCGAAGAGGGCGCAATCCTCGGCGAGAAGGTTGTTGTACGCCGTGTTGCACGCATCGAGGGTGCCAAGGTTGCTTCGTACCTGCACAAGACCAGCAAGGACCTGCCAGCCCAGGTTGGCGTCCTGATGGCTGTTGACGCTGACAGCGAAGCTGCCGCAACCGTCGCGCACGACGTTGCAGTGCACACCGCTGCAATGGCTCCTACCTACCTGTCCCGCGAAGAGGTTCCAGCTGACAAGGTTGCCGACGAGCGCCGCATCGCTGACGAAACCGCTCGCGCCGAGGGCAAGCCAGAAGCTGCACTCACCAAGATCGTTGAAGGCCGCCTGACCGGCTTCTTCAAGGAGATCGTCCTGGTTGACCAGGCTTTCGCCAAGGACGCAAAGAAGTCCGTTGGCCAGGTCTTCGAAGAAGCTGGCACCAAGCCAGTTGCTTTCGCACGCTTCCGCGTTGGCGCCTAGGCTTTGCAGCTCTAGGCAGTAGCCATACGCATTAAGCGAACCGCGTTCGGGGCAACCTGAGCGCACAAGATCAAAGGGAGGTGGGCACCGAGAGAAAACTCGGTGACTCGCCTCCCTTTTCTTGAGCCCGGATCTCACGATAGCTTGGGATCTGGGACGTAGAACCCCCAGCTTGATTCCGACCTCCAGGAGTAAGACACCTCATGCCAAGCACCCCAGAAACCAAACGACGCCGCGTACTGCTCAAGCTCTCCGGCGAAGTATTCGGCGGCGGCAAGATCGGCGTTGACCCAGATACCGTTCGCGGCATCGCCCAGCAGATCGCCCAGACCGTTGGCGAGGTCGAGGTGGCAATCGTGGTTGGCGGCGGCAATTTCTTCCGTGGTGCGGAACTCTCCGCTTCCGGCATGGACCGCTCGCGCGCTGACTACATGGGCATGCTCGGCACCGTCATGAACTGCCTGGCGCTGCAGGACTTCCTGGAGCAGTGCGGTGTTGAAACCCGCGTCCAGTCGGCCATCGCCATGGCCCAGGTCGCCGAGAACTACATCCCGCGCCGTGCCATCCGCCACATGGAGAAGGACCGCGTCGTCATCTTCGGCGCCGGCGCCGGCTTGCCGTACTTCTCCACCGATACCGTGGCCGCGCAGCGTGCCCTGGAAGTCGATGCTGACGAAGTCCTGATGGCCAAGTCGGGTGTGGACGGCGTATACACTGCCGACCCGAAGACCGACCCAACCGCCACCAAGCTGGATACCCTGACCTACAGCGACGCCCTGCTCAAGAACATCCGCGTGATGGACCAGACCGCCATGACCATGTGCAAGGACAACAAGCTGGACATGCTGGTCTTCGGCATGGAAGGCGAAGGAAACGTGGCCGCGGCAATTCGCGGCGAGCGGATTGGCACCACCGTCACCGTCTAATCGGTGATCGTGGCTTAGGATTGAAGTAGATTTAATTTCCCGTAGCGGAAACACAGATGAAGTACTTGAGGAGTACCGGTGATTGAGGAAACGCTGGCGGATACCGCCGAAAAGATGGAACGCACCATTGAGGCCGCCAAGGAGGACTTCGCGACGATCCGTACCGGTCGTGCCCACCCAGGCATGTACTCGAAGGTCATGGTGGACTACTACGGTTCCCCAACCCCGCTGCAGCAGCTGGCTTCCTTCGCAGTGCCCGAAGCACGCACCATCACCATCACCCCATTCGATGTGACCGCTTTGCGCGAAATCGAAAAGGCTCTGGGCGATCCAGAAGTTGGCGCCAACCCATCCTCGGACGGCAAGATGATCCGCGTTGTCCTTCCGGTGCTGACCGAAGAACGCCGCAAGGAATACGTCAAGCTGGCCAAGGCCAAGGGCGAGGACGCTCGCGTTGCACTGCGCAATCACCGCCGCAAGGCCAAGGATTCCATCGACAAGTTCGTCAAGGACGGCGAAATTGGCGAGGACGAGGGTACCCGTGCAGAAAAGGACCTCGACGCGCTGACCAAGAAGCACGTTGACGCAGTCGACGAGATCTTGAAGAAAAAAGAAGCAGAGCTGCTGGAAGTCTAATGCCAGGCTCGACAGACAACACTGAGGGCAACGCTTCGGCGGTGCCCTCAGTGGCATCCGGAGAATCCCAGCCCCTGACCCGACGTGAAGCTCGCGCGCAGCGCGAAGCCGCCGCCAAGGCGAAGAAACGCGGTTTCATGAAAGACCGCGGGGCCAAGGAAGCTCCAGAACCTGCCACTGGAATCCAGGAACCGGTCAAGCCTGCACCGGCCACTGCGGTACCCGCTCCACCGGCCATGCCAAAGCCCGTATCAGCAGTGAAGCCCGATGCCGGAAAAGATGCCGCATTGCCGACCCCTCAACCAGCTGCGGCTGGCAGCCCTGCAGCCGGGGAATCGACCGCCAAGGCTGATACCGGGCAAGCGAAAGAGCGCGCCAAAGCCGCTTTCAAGGCCGACCTGTCCAAGCCGGTGAAAGCTGAGGCGCCGGCTCCTGCCATGCAGGCAGAACCAGCGAAGCCTGCACAGCCGGCGGCGCCCGGAAGGGACAAGGCGGTTCCGGCCCCCGCGGCCGAAGATGACAAGCCGAAGAAGGCAGAATCAGCCTCACCGGAAGCGGCATCTGCGGCGCAGAAGCCCTCGCCCGCAGACAGCAAGCTGCCTGCTCCGCCGGTATCCGATTCCACGGACCTTGCCGAGACCGGAGAGCCCGACGCGGAAGAAGCGGATATCCCTGCCGAGCTGCTGATCGGAACCCCGGAACCGAAGAAGTCGCGTGCAGGGCGCAATCTGCCAGCGGCCATCGGCGTCGGCGTGCTGTTGCTCGGAGTCGTGCTGGTTGGCCTGCTGTGGTTCCACCCGTTGCTGGTCATCGCGCTGATCGCGCTCAGCTGCATTGGCTGCTGGGAGGTGGCCAGGGCTACTACCCATGCCAAGACGGCGGTACCGCAATTGCCGTTGTACCTGTCTTCGATCTTGTTGCCGGCCAGTGCCATCTGGGGCGGGGTAGAGGCACTCGGGTTCAGCTATATTGCCTGCATCCTGATCGCTTTGCTCTTCAGGCTGATGGATGGGGCCAAGGGCGCGGTGGCCTCGGTGATGAGCAGCGTGTTCATCATCAGCTGGGTGCCGCTGCTGCTGTCCTTTGCCCTGCTCATTCTCGATTCGGTCAATGGCCAGTGGCTCATCGCCACGTTGCTGCTGCTTGCGGTCGCCAATGACACCTTCGGCTACATCGTGGGCGTGCTGATCGGCAAGCATCCGATGGCGCCGAAGATTTCCCCGAAGAAGTCCTGGGAGGGCTTTGCCGGATCAATGGCCGGTTCCATGGCCATTGGCGCATGCGCAATGCACTTCTGGATGGACATGCCGTGGTGGACGGGCGTCATCCTGGCGTTCTTCACCACCATTGCAGCGACTACCGGCGACTTCTCGGAATCCATGGTCAAGCGCGAACTGGGCATCAAGGACATGAGCAACCTGCTTCCTGGCCATGGCGGAATCATGGACCGCTTGGACTCGGTCCTGTTCGTCATTCCGCTGGGTTACGTGATTTCACATGTGCTGGCCTGGAGTGTCGCAGTCTTCTGACCACGTCCCCGGCCCGCGACGCCAGCGGGTGTGATCCGCTACCGGAATGCACTCGCTGGTGTGGCCATCAGGCCAACTATCGGATCAAGCCAATAGAATAAGAGGGGTATCGCCTGAGCGCGGTGCCCAACGGATATCTCTCTAGAGAAAAAGGAACTGTCGTGTCGCAGCAGCAAGATGCTCCGTTTTCCCGCGTACCGGACTCGGAATTCGGCTACAACGCAAAGCAAGTTGATGCGTTCCTGAGCCGTGCCCGTGCCACCTTCAACGGTGGAGGAAACGACGACAGTGTGGTCACCAGCCACCTGATCCGCCGCACTACTTTTGCACCGCAGAAGGGCGGGTACCAGGCCCGCGAAGTCGATGGCGCGCTGGACCGCTTGGAAGATGTCTTTGCCAAGCGCGAGCGCGATGACTTGATTGCCCATCAGGGCGAAGAGGTTTGGCTGCAGCAGGTAGGCCGCCTGGCCGCGATCCTGCGTGGCCGCTTGCACCGTGCCAAGGGCGAGCGTTTCCGCCGTCCTTCGCGTTCCAACGCGTCGAGCTACAACATCGAGGACGTCGATCGCCTGTGCGATCAGCTCATCGACTACTTCGAGAACGACGTGCCGATGGCCGTTGACACCGTGCGGCGCGTGGAATTCCGTTCTGCGCAGGGCACCGATGGCTACGAGGAGTCGCAGGTCGATGCGTTCCTCGACCGTGTTGTAGAGCTGATGGCTTCGATCGACTAGTCGCCGCTACCGCCTCCAAAGCCATGCCGCGGACGGCAGCGGGAAATTTTCTCCCGTTGCCGTCCGCGGCTTTTTTGCATTCAGCAGAGGGAAGAACCGGACAGGCTAGAGGCCTGGCCGTTCGTGGTGGGCCAACCAATCGCGCAGCATGTTCTCCAGTACCGGACGGTCAGCGGGGGAGAGCTGTTCCACGAGGCGCTTTTCGTTGCGCATGTGGGCGGCAAAGGCTTCGTCGATTTTCTCTTTGCCGCTGTCAGTCAAGGAGATCAGGCGTCCTCGACGATCTTCACCGGACTGGGTCCGGGTGACCCAGCCATTGCCTACGAGCTTGTCCAGCCGCTTGGTCATGGCACCGGTGGTCACCATCGTCTGCAACGCAAGTTCGCCGGGGGCCAGGGAGAACGGTTCGCCTGCCCGCCGCAATGTTGCCAGCACATCGAATTCGGCTTCGGTCAGCCCATGTTCTGCATACACTGCACAGAGCTCTTCGGTCAGGTAATTGGCCAGCCGGTGAAGCCGTCCGATAATTCCCTGAGGAGCGGTGTCGAGATCGGGACGCTGTTCGGCCCACTGCTGCTGGATGCGCGAGACATGGTCATTGTGCTGCATCCCTTTATTATATCTTCCAAGGAAGCTAAAGTATCTTCCATGGAAGATACTTTAGATTCTGCCGGAAACCGGCTGCGGACCTTGGGATGGGTTGCGCTGACTGCTATAGCCCCGATCGCGTGGGGGTCCAACTACTACGTCACCAAGGAATTCCTTCCGGAAGACTCGGCGCTCTGGGGTGCGGCGATCCGCGCATTGCCCGCAGGCCTGGTGTTGCTGGCGATATGCAGGAAACTGCCGCACGGCAGCTGGTGGTGGAAATCCGCGGTCCTGGGCATCCTGAACATCGGCGCCTTCTTCGCTCTGGTCTACGTGGTGGCGCAACTGCTGCCATCGGGTGCCGCCGCGACGACCATGGCGAGTTCCGCCGGTGTGCTCATGCTGTTCGCCTGGCTCCTGCTCGGCGAGCGGCCTGCACGCTGGCCGATGATCGGAGCGCTCATGGGATTCATCGGCGTGGCCGTCATGGTCTTCGATGCGCAGGGCGGCATCGATATCCGGGGCATCATCTCGTCCCTGGCCGCGATGCTCTGCTCAAGTGCCGGATTCATCTTGACCAAGCGGTGGTCGCAAGGGCTGCCGATTGTCCGGGTCACGGCCTGGCAGCTGGTGGCCGGAGGGGCAGTCCTGGTGCCCTGCGCGCTGCTCGTGCATGGAGCGCCGCCTCAGCTTGGCATCCAAGCGGCAGCGGGCTTCGGATATGTCAGCCTCATCGCTACCGTGGCCGCATACCTCGCCTGGTTCACCGGGCTGCGCCAACTGCCAGCATCATCTGTGGGCCTCATCGGCCTGCTCAATCCAGTCACCGGCGTCCTGCTCGGAACCCTGCTGGCAGCCGAAAGCCTCGGGATTCAAAGCATCTTGGGAATGGGCTTGGTGCTCGGCGGAGTCCTGCTGGGGCTGGCCAACGGCTCCCGGCGCAAACCGCTTCCCGTACCACAGTTGCCGCGCCGCGACGCGCCTGCCGGGCAAGCCGTGAAGAGCTGCTAGAACTTCGCCCGCCAGTCCGGGACATGGAGCAGGGCCATGACGCGTTCAACGTTGGCTGGCACGCTGCGCCTGGTCCTCTTGGAAATGAAGATCATCACCAGGAAGGCCAGCGGAACGCTCCACGCCGCGGGCTGGCGCAGCAGATGGATCCAGATCTCGTCTTCCTGGGGCAGGAAGGTGCCGATCATCAAGGACAGCCCGCAGGAAATGCCGCCAGCCAGCAGGCCGGCAATCGCACCTCGCGCGGTCAGCGAACGCCACCAGATGCCCAGCAGCAGCAACGGGCAGATCGTCGATGCGGTGAAGGCGAAGACATTGCCAATGGCACCTGCCAAGGCCAAGGAATTGGTCACCACCGCAATCAAGACCGGCAGGGCGGTAGCCAGCACGGTGGAGATCCTGAACCCGCGCACGGTGCCGGAGAAGAATTCCTGCGACAGGGCGCCAGCGAGGGATACCACCAACCCGGAGGTGGTGGACAGGAATGCCGCGAACGCGCCGCCGACCACGATTGCGGTCAGCGCGTCGCCCAGGAATCCTTCGAAAAGGCGTGAGGGCAGCAGCAGGATGGTGGCATCTGTTTCATTGGTGGCCCCGAGCTCCGGGGTGTACAGCAAGCCCAGGACACCCAACGTCGTGGGCAACAGGTAGAAAGCCGAGAGCAAGCAGAGCACAATTACCGTGGTGGTGCGCGCTGCCTGGCCGCTGGGGTTCGTGTAGAAGCGCACCAGCACATGCGGCAGCCCCAGGGTGCCGAAGAGCAACGCCAAGATGATGGAGACCGTCTCATAGAGGTTCATCGCATTCGCGGATTCCAGCTGCGCATACAGGGCCTGCGCGTGGCCGGAGGACGAATGCTCTGGGATGGCACGCCCCAGCAGGAAGATCGTGGGGATGACCAGCGCAGCCAGCTTGAACCAGTATTGGAAAGCCTGGACGAAGGTCACCGAACGCATCCCGCCGGACAGCACCGTCACGCAGACCACCGCGGCGACAATGACCGGACCGACCCAACTGGGGAATCCAGTGGCAATGGAGAGGGTCAGGGCTGCTCCGTGCATCTGCGGAACGATATACAGCCAGCAGATCACCACCACCAGATAGGTGGTGAGCTTGCGCAACATCGGGGAGCCTTCAAAGCGGATCTGCGCAAAGTCCGGAATGGTGTAGGCCCGGGAACGCCGCAGCGGAGCTGCAACGAACAGCAGCAGCATCAAGTAGCCGGCGGTGTAGCCGATGGGGAACCACAAGCCCGATTGCCCCGAGAGCACGATCAGCCCGGCAACACCCAGGAATGAGGCCGCCGAAAGGTACTCGCCGCCAATCGCCGAGGCATTCCACCACGGGCGCACGGTGCGCGAAGCGACGTAGAAGTCGGACGTAGTACGGGACAGGCGCAAGCCGTGGAAGGCAATCAGCATGGTCGTCAGGCAGACCAGCACCAAGGATGAAACTGACAGCAAGCTAGCCACGGCTGATGCTCCGATACCGTTCTTCATTGCGTTCGGCAGCCCTGTTGTAGAGCATTCCAGCCACGATGATCAGCGGATACATCCCGATGCCCAAAGCCCACCAAGGCAGCGGCAGGCCGAGCAGGCGGATGTCCTCGAAGACCGGCCAGAAGACGAGCAGCGCGCTGATGCCGACCAGCAGCGCCAGCAGGCCCGCAGCCACGGCGCAGGCCAGCCGCAGCTGGGAACGGATCAGCTGGCGAACATAGAACTCTTCTGCCGTGTGCTCGGGGCGGGCAGGGGAGACCGTCAAGGAGGCGTCTTGCGGAGCCTGCACGCGCACACGTTGCGGACGCTGTTCAGCGAATCGTCCGGGCGTTGGGGGCTCTTGCCGGCTGCTGTCTTGGGGAATCTGTTCCACGGAAGGCCAGCTGCTTCCTACAGCGGGCGGACGCGATTGGCGGCCAGGCGCTCACGCAGGTAGGGCAATGCGCGACGGGAAATGGGAAGCTCGGTGCTGTTGACCACCACGGCGGCCTTGCCGGTTTGCAGGCGCACGGTCTCGATCTTGTCCATGCACACCAGGTAGGAGCGGTGGATCCGAACGAAGCCGGACTCGCCCCACTGCTGCTCCAGATCGTTGAGCGGAACCCGGATGAGGTAGCTCGAATCCTTGGTGTGCAATCGTGCATAGTCGCCCTGCGCCTGGACATAGGCGATATCCGCGCGGGGAATCAGCTTGGTGATGCCGCCCTGGTCCACCGTGATCATTTCCGGCTTGGCAGGGGTATCTTCCACCAGTTCGCAGATGCGGCGCACGGATTCGGCCAGGCGCTGCGGGCGAATGGGCTTGAGCACGTAGTCGATGGCGGCCAATTCGAAGGCCTGCAGTGCCTGGTCTTCATCGGCGGTGACAAAGACGATGAGCGGGGGATTGGTGAAGCGGGAGATGACGCGGGCGATATCCAGGCCGGACAACGCAGGCATGTGGATATCCAGGAACAGCGCGTCGACCGCATTTTCCTCCAGCGCCTTCAGCGCCGCGGCACCCGAGGTGGCGCGGTGAATTTTCCCGATGCGGGAATCCTGGCTGAGCAGAAAAGCGATCTCTTCTACCGCTGGAAGTTCATCATCGGCAACCACCACGTTAATCATGCGAAAATTCTACCGTTTATCGGGATTATCTAAACATCCGACGCAATGGCACTGGGTGGACGGAACTTCGGGACGCGCAAGGTGATCAGTGTTCCTGCCCCCGGCGCGGTCTCGATGACCAGTCCATTTGAATTGCCGTAGAGCTGGCGCATGCGCAGGTCCACGTTGCGCAGGCCCACATGCATATTCGGGGTATCGCCGGCCAGCACGCTGGCCAGCTGCTCGGGATCCATGCCCATGCCATCATCCTCCACGCTGATCAGCGCGTGCATTCCGTCCTCGGTGGCGGTAATGGAGATGACTCCGCCATCTGGACGCGCTTCCAGGCCATGGCGCACGGCGTTCTCAACCAGCGGCTGCAGGGCCAGGAACGGAATTTGGGTGGGCAGCACCTCGGGGGCGATCTGCAGGGAGACCTTGATGCGCTCGCCGAAGCGGGCCTTTTCCAGCAGCAGGTAGCGGTCGATGGCTTCCAGCTCTTCGGCCAGGGTGGTGAATTCTCCGCGGCGGCGGAAGGAGTAGCGGGTGAAGTCCGCGAATTCGATGACCAGCTCGCGGGCGCGGGCAGGATCGGTGTTGATGAACGAGGCGATCGCATTCAGCGAGTTGTAGATGAAGTGCGGGGAGATCTGGGCGCGCAAGGCCCGCATCTGCGCTTCGAGCAGCATGGCCTTGGACTCATCCAGCTGCGCGGTGGAGACCTGCGCCGAAACGAAGACCGCCACCTCGGAGACGGCCCGCACAAAGCTGGCGCCGGCCCTGCGCGACAGCGCTGTCACGGTCCCGACACTCAGATCTCCCACGGTGATGGGTGCTGAAACGAAGTCCATGCCGGAAGAGCGCTCCACCTGGGTCTTGCCGGTCGCCAACGCGCTTTTGGAAACACTGGCTGCTGTCTCTTCATGCTCCGCAGTGAAATCGGCACCGGCATCGGTGGCCAGCACGTGGGTGGTGTCGGAGATCAGCAGCACCTGGCAGTTCAGCAGCCGGCGCAGCGCCTTGGCGCTTTTCGCCGCTCCGTCCTCGGTCAGGCCGCGTTCCAAATGGGGGACCGCAACCGACATGTGGTGCAGCGTCTTGTAGGTGGCTTCTTCGACGTCGGTGCCCATTTCCCGGGTGGAGCGGGAGATCTTGAAACCGAAGTAGCCGACCAGGGCGATTCCGACCAGCACGATGGCGACGATCAGGGTGACTTGCAGCGCTGGAGACATGTACCCCATCTTAGGGCCCCGCGAAAACCGTTGACCGTTCAGCGCGCCAAGGTGCGCCGTTGGGCGCAGAAAGCAGTCCGTTGAGCCATGAACGGCACAGGCCCCCTAGTCGCCAAAGGATTAATCCCCAATAGTGAACTTAGTCACACAAGCGATGTGCGCTCAGTCACATCACCAACTCGCTCAAGGAGGGCATCATGAGTGCCAACCCGGAACACGACGTCTCTGCCGGCGTTGATTTCGTCAAGGAGAGCCAATCCGAGGAATTCCAGGAACTGCGCAAGACCCACCGCAGCTTCGTCTTCCCGATGGCCATCTTCTTCCTCGTCTGGTATTTCGCCTATGTGCTGCTGGCCGACTACTTCCATGACTTCATGTCCATTAAGGTCCTCGGCAATATCAACATGGGTATTGTTCTCGGGTTGCTGCAGTTCGTGTCGACATTCGCGATCACCGCTGCCTACGTCAGCTTCTCGAACAAGAAGCTCGACCCGAAGGCAACCAAGATCCGTGAACGCCTTGAGCGCGAGGGAGTGAACTAGATGAACCAGCTCAGCATCCTGGCCCAGGCCGCAGGCGAGTCGACCCAGGTCGGCAACCCCTTGGTCAATATCGCCATCTTCCTGGCCTTCGTGGGCGTCACCTTGGTGATCGTGCTCCGTGCCTCCAAGAACAACAAGACCGCAGCCGACTACTACGCCGGCGGCCGCTCCTTCAGCGGAACGCAGAACGGCACCGCCATTGCCGGCGACTACCTCTCGGCGGCATCCTTCCTGGGCATTGTCGGCGCTATCGCCATCCAGGGCTACGACGGCTTCCTCTACTCCATCGGCTTCCTGGTTGCCTGGCTGGTTGCCTTGCTGCTGGTCGCAGAGCTGCTGCGCAACACCGGCAAGTTCACCATGGCCGATGTGCTTTCCTTCCGCCTCAAGCAGCGCCCGGTGCGCATCGCCGCGGCGGTTTCCACGCTCGCAGTGTGCGTTTTCTACCTGCTCGCGCAGATGGCTGGCGCCGGCGCGCTGGTTTCCCTGCTGCTGGGCATCGACGAGAAGTTCGGCCAGTCGCTGGTGATCGTCATCGTTGGCGCACTGATGATCCTCTACGTGCTGGTTGGCGGAATGAAGGGCACCACCTGGGTGCAGATCATCAAGGCCTGCCTGCTGATTGCCGGCGCGCTGATCATGACCGTGTGGACGCTGGCACTGTTCGGCTTCAACTTCTCCGAACTGCTGGGCAAGGCTGCTGAAGTGGCTGGCAACCCGGAGATCCTGAACCCGGGCATGAAGTACGGCGTTTCGGAAACCTCCAAGCTGGACTTCATCTCGCTGGCACTGGCCCTGGTGCTGGGTACCGCAGGCCTGCCACACGTGCTGATGCGCTTCTACACCGTTCCTACCGCCAAGGAAGCCCGCAAGTCAGTGGTCTGGGCCATCTGGCTGATCGGCGCCTTCTATCTGTTCACCCTGGTGCTGGGCTTCGGCGCTGGCGCACTGATCGGCCCGGAGCGGATCCAGGCGGCTCCCGGTGGCGTGAACTCTGCGGCACCGCTGTTGGCCTACGAACTGGGCGGCACCGTCCTGCTGGGCCTGATCTCCGCAGTGGCCTTCGCAACCATCCTCGCGGTGGTGGCCGGCCTGACCATCACCGCAGCGGCTTCCTTCGCCCACGATGTGTACGCCTCGGTCATCGCCAAGGGCAAGACCACCCCGGAGAAGGAAATGAAGGTGGCTCGCCGTACGGTTCTGGTCATCGGCGTCTTCTCCATCGCTGGCGGCATCGGCGCCCAGGGCCAGAACGTGGCCTTCCTGGTGGCACTGGCCTTCGCGGTGGCGGCCTCCGCAAACCTGCCAACCATCCTGTACTCCCTGTTCTGGAAGGGCTTCAAGACCCGCGGCGCGGTCTGGTCCATGTATGGCGGCCTCGGCTCGGCCTTGCTCTTGATCATCATCTCGCCGGTATTCTCCGGTTCGGAAACCTCGATGATCCCGAGCATCGACATGGCGATCTTCCCGCTGGCCAACCCGGGCATCGTCTCGATTCCATTGGCCTTCTTCCTGGGCTGGCTGGGCTCTGTCACCGATAAGGGTGTCGAGGACATCAACAAGCAGGCGGAAATGGAAGTCCGTTCGCTGACCGGTGTCGGTGCTGAAAAGGCGGTCGACCACTAATCGCAAGAAACAGGTAAGCAGAATAGCAAAGTTCCGGGAACCAGCCAGCAGGCTGGTTCCCGGAACTTTTTTGCTGCCCAGCGCGCTAGGCGTTGGGTGACAGTGAGTGCTGGAGCAGGGCGGTGGTGCGGTAGGGGACGAGCTCGGCCATGGACAGCGCCGAATCCGCGCGATTCACCCCGTCGATATGCAGCAGCTGCCCGTGCACCCGGAACAGCTCCTCGGCATCCTTGGCAGCTACCCGCACCAGGATGTCGGCAGAGCCGGTGAGCCCGTGCGCCTCAAGCACCTCGGGGATGGCTTCAAGCTTGGCGGCAATGTCGCCCAGGCAGCGCTGGTCGACGTGCAGCTCGACAAAGGACAGCAGCCCGTAGCCCAGCACTTCGGGCGGGATGCGGCGGTCGATGGAATCAAGCACCTCGTTTTCCAGGCGGGTCATCCGGGTCTGCACGGTATTGCGCCCGAGGTTCAAGGCCGTGGCGATAGCTGAGCCGGTGCGCTTGGCCGCGCTGGAAAGCGCCAGCAGGATGCGCCGGTCGGTAGTGTCCAGAAGTTGCATAATGAGCACGTTAGCACTGGGAAGGTCAATGAAACAGTGCGTTTTGCTCTAATTTTAAAAACACCATTGTGCATCCTGCCTTGCGTGAGTAGCATCACATTAAGCGGTGTTTGAGAATCAAAACCCGCAACCGACTACGTGAGAGTAAGGATGCCGATCGTGTCCACACAGCACATTGACGTAGCCGCCGGATGCCTACCCACGCATCAGCTGCTGAACGTCGACGGGAAACGAATCCCGGACGAAGAACTTGACCACTATCTCAAGGACCTCAAGGAAGCGGACCTTGCAGATTTCCTGCGCGACATGGTTGTCCTGCGCCGCATGGACAATGAAGCCACCGCCCTGCAGCGCCAGGGCCAGCTGGGCCTGTGGGCCCCGCTGCTCGGCCAGGAGGCCGCGCAAATCGGCTCGGTGCGGGCCACCAATGACGACGACTTCATTTTCCCCTCCTACCGCGAGCATGGAGTCGCCTGGGCCAGGGGAGTGAAGGCAGAGGACCTGCTCAGCGTGTGGCGCGGAGCGCAGGCCAGCGGCTGGGATCCGAATGAAGTCAATATCGCCTGCCAGCAGATTGTCATCGGTTCGCAGGCCCTGCATGCCGCCGGGTACGGAATGGGCATCAAATTCGATGGCGGCAAGCAAGTCGCCGTAGCCTACTTCGGCGATGGCGCCACCAGCCAGGGCGACGTGAACGAAGCCATGGTCTTCGCCGCCAGCTACCAGGCACCGGTGCTGTTCTTCTGCCAGAACAACCAGTGGGCCATCTCCGAACCGGTGGCCCTGCAAAGCCGCACCCAGATTGCCGACCGCGCCCACGGCTTCGGGCTGAAGACCTGGCGGGTGGATGGCAACGACATCCTGGCCGTCTACGCCGCCACCAAGGCCGCCCTGAACCATGCCCGCCATGGCCTGGGCCCGGCCTTCATCGAAGCGGTCACCTACCGCATGGGCTCGCACACCACCGCCGATGATCCAACCCGCTACCGCAAGAGCGAGCAGCTCGAAGAATGGAAGGCCAAGGATCCCATCGACCGCCTGGTGAAGTACCTGCATGAGATGGGTGCCGATGTGCAGTCCTACGAGCAGCGTGCGCAGAACGCCGCCGATGATCTCGCCGCGAAGCTTCGCGCCGCGATTACCAGCATGGAAGATCCCAAGGCCGAAGAGCTGTTCACCAATGTGTACGCAGAGAAGCATGAGCCAACCGAACGCGCAGCCAAGACCTACCTTGACTACTTGGCAGAATTTGAAGGTGGGGAGTAGCCGTGGCAACCACCATGCTCAAGGCGCTGAACAAGTCGCTGCACGATGCGCTGGACCAGGACGAGAAGGTCATCCTGCTTGGCGAAGACATCGGAACCCTCGGCGGAGTCTTCCGGGTCACCGATGGCCTGAAATCCAAATTCGGCGAGCACCGCGTCGTCGATACCCCGCTGGCGGAATCCGGGATTGTCGGCAGCGCCATCGGCCTGGCCTATCGAGGCTATCGCCCGGTGGTGGAGATCCAGTTCGACGGCTTCACCTACCCGGCCTTCGACCAGCTGGTGTCCCAGCTGGCCAAGCTGCACTACCGTTCGCGGGGACGGGTGAAGATGCCGGTCACCGTCCGCGTTCCCTATGGCGGAGGAATCGGTTCGCCGGAACACCACTCCGAATCGCCCGAGGCCTACTTCGCCCACACCGCCGGCCTGCGGGTCTTCGCGCCATCGAGCGTCGAAGACGCCTATTCCATGCTGCGCCAGGCCATCGCTTGCGATGATCCGGTGATCTTCTTCGAGCCGAAGCGCCGCTACCACGAGAAAACCACCGCGGAACTTCTCGCCCCGGCACCGGATGCATCGCCCAAGGCGAAGATCGTCCGCCCCGGCGAGGACGTCACCGTGGTCGGCTACGGCCCCACCACCTACACCCTGGTCGACGCGGCCAAGGCCGCGGAAGATGAAGGCACCAGCCTGGAAGTCATCGACCTGCGCACGCTGGATCCGCTGGACATCGACACCGTGGCCGAGTCCGTCAAGCGCACCGGCAAGCTGGTGGTGGTCCACGAGGCCAGCCGGACCAGCGGCATTGGCGCGGAGATCTGCGCCGAAATCACCGAGCGCTGCTTCGACTACCTGGAGCACGCCCCCTTGCGCGTCACCGGATTCGACATCCCGTATCCGCCATCGCGGCTCGAAAGCCACCACCTGCCCGACTTGGATCGAGTGATGCACGCGGTCGATACCGTGATGCGCCACCACGAGGCAACCGAAGGAGCTGCCAAGTGATGACCGCCCACACCTTCAAACTCCCGGACCTCGGCGAAGGGCTCACCGAATCCGAGGTGCTGAATTGGAAGATCAAGGTTGGCGAGCATGTTGCGCTCAACCAGATCATCGCCGAGGTCGAAACCGCCAAGGCCGTCGTTGAACTTCCCTCGCCCTTCGCCGGGTTCGTCCAGGCGCTGCACGCCACCGAAGGCGAAACCGTTCAGGTCGGCGGTCCGCTGGTCACCTTCGACCAGGAGCCCGGCGGTTCCGGCGAGCAACCGGCAGCGGCTGATTCGCCGCAACAGGAGCAAAGCAAGGCTGGTGAACGCACCCCCACCCTGGTTGGCTACGGTGCGCCGGCAGATACCGGAAACCGTCCGAAGCGCAAAGCCCGCGGCTCGCGCCGCCCGGAATCGATGCCGTCGCCTGCACCAGTTGCTTCGGCACCTATTGCATCCGACGCAGTTTCCGAGCCGAGCAGCCATGAACGCCAACTGCATGCGGTAACCAGATGCACCCCGCCAGTACGCAAGCTGGCACGCGATCACGGGGTCGATATTTCGGCGCTCGCCGGCAGCGGGGTAGACGGGCTGGTGCTGCGCCGGGATGTCCAGCAGGCCATCGACTCTGCCGGTGCCAGCACGCCAGCGGTCAAGGACAGCGAATCCATGTCTCCGCCAGACGCGGATCGCCACGTGAAGATCACCGCGGTCCGCAGGGCCACGGCCAAGGCCATGGTGCAGTCGGCGTTTACCGCACCGCATGCCACCGAGTTCCTCACGGTAGATGTCACCGAATCCATGGAGCTGCTGGAGCGCATGCGGTCGCATCGACTGCTCAAGGACCTGAAGCTCAACATCACAACGCTGGCAGCGCTCGTGGTGACGAGACTATTGAAGACTTATCCCGCGCTGAACTCGACGTGGGATGAAAAAGCTGACGAAATCATTGAATTCGGGTCAGTGAATCTGGGTATGGCCGTGGCAAGTGACCGCGGTCTGCTGGTTCCGGTGCTGAAAAATGCCCAAGCTAAGACGCTGCCAGTATTGGCTGCCGAACTCAGCGGGATTATTCTCCAGGGCCGCGAAGGAACATTGTCACCAGCCCAATTGACCGGTGGCACCTTCTCCATCACCAACGTGGGGGTTTTCGGCGTGGATGCTGGCACCCCGATTCTTCCTCCGGGGCAGGCAGGAATTCTGGCACTAGGCCAAGTGAAGCGCAGGCCTTGGGAATACCAAGACCAAGTTGCACTTCGCCATACCATGACACTGGCGCTGTCCTTCGATCACAGGGTGGTCGATGGCAAAGAAGCAAGCGAGTTCCTCGCAGGTGTCGGCTCGGTACTGGAGGACCCAGGAATGATGAATATTTTTATTTGAGCCAAAGTAAACCATGACCCGGCTTAAGTAATTTCAGCCGGGTGAATAAACCGATTTCAAGCATTACTTTCATGACTATTCATTGGTTGTTTCGCAATGTTTGATGTAATCTCATTCACTACGTGCTATAGCTCACGCTTGCCTGCACGGCTCTGCGAAATGCAGAAGCAGCAACGATCTGTTGAGGAGAAATAGGATGCGATACTCGCACGCATCTAAGGCTGTCGTTTTATCTGCAGCCTTGGCGCTGACCCTGTCCGCTTGCGGTGGCGGTTCGACTGAAACTGCCAGTGGCGAAGGTGACGGCTCGTATGTCGTAACCGCAAACACCACCGAACCGCAGAATGGCCTTCTGCCGGCCAACACCAACGAAGTTGGCGGCGGTCGCGTTATGGACCTGATCTTCACCGGTCTGGTCAGCTACGACGCCAAGGGCGCTCCGGTCAATGAACTCGCCGAGTCCATCGAAACCGAAGACTCCCAGAACTACACCATCAAGCTGAAGGCCGGACAGACCTTCTCCGATGGTTCCCCAGTAACTGCTGCTTCGTTTGTGGATGCCTGGAACTTCGGTGCCGCAGCCAAGAACGCGCAGTTGAACTCGTACTTCTTCGAATCCATCAAGGGCTTCGATGAGGTCAACAAGGAAGGCTCCAAGAAGGAAGAGATGGAAGGCCTGAAGGTCGTGGATGACACCACCTTCACCGTCGAGCTGTCCCAGCCTGAGTCCGACTTCCCGCTGCGCCTGGGCTACACCGCATTCATGCCGTTGCCTGAAGCAGCATTCGAAGATCCAAAGGCCTTCGGCGAAAAGCCAGTCGGCAACGGCCCATACAAGCTGACCGAATGGAACCACGACGTCAACCTGAAGCTGGAAGTCAACGAGAGCTACGAAGGTCCTCGCAAGGCTGCCAACGGCGGCATCGACTTCAAGGTCTACCAGTCCACCGACTCGGCCTACAACGACCTGCTCTCCAACAACTTGGACGTGCTGGACCAGATCCCGCCAAGTTCGCTGGCTTCTTACGAGTCTGACTTGGGCGACCGCTCGGTCAACTCGCCATACGCCGGCAATGCAACCATCACCATCCCCGGCTATCTGGATCACTTCAAGCAGGGCGAAGAGGGCAACCTCCGTCGTGCAGCGATCTCCCGCGCTATTGACCGCCAGCTGATCATCGACAAGGTGTACAACGGTGGCAAGGTCAAGGCTGATGACTTCACCGCACCAGTGCTCGAAGGCTACAGCGCTGACATTCCAGGTAGCGAAGTTCTGGACTTCGACGCAGCTGAAGCCAAGAAGCTGTGGGAACAGGCTGATGAAATCAGCAAGTGGGAATCCGGTGACGAATTCTCCATCGGCTACAACGTCGATGGCGCCGGCAACAAGGAATACGTCGAAGCTGTCGTCAACCAGCTGAAGAGCAACTTGGGCATCAATGCAGTCGCTCAGCCATTCTCGTCATTCAAGGAATTGCGCGAGAAGGTCACCAGCTACAAGATGACCGGTGCATTCCGTACCGGTTGGCAGGCCGACTACCCATCGCTGTACAACTTCCTCGGTCCGCTATTCGGCACCGGGGCAGGCTCGAACGACGGCAAGTACTCCAGCAAGGAATTCGACGACAAGCTGTCCGAGGGCCTGTCTGCCACGGATCCTGCCGAGGGCGCAAAGATCTTCAACGAAGCACAGGAGATCTTGTTCAAGGACCTGCCGGCCATCCCGCTGTGGTACCAGGCAGTCCAGGGTGGTTGGAGCGAGAACGTGGACAACGTCGAGTTCGGGTGGAACGGTGTTCCGTTGTACCAGCAAATCACTGGCAAGTAAGTTTCCTTCAGCTTCCGGCCTAGTCAGACCGAATAGTAGCTGAAAACGCGCTAAGGGAGACCCGAGAAAAACAGGGTCTCCCTTTGGCGTGTTTGTCCTGCCTCGCAAAAATAAACGTCGAAATATTATCGACGGAAAGAGGATGAAAATGGCCCTGTGCCCTCACGTGTCTCGAGGTGAGATGCAAGCATGTTAAGTTTTACCCTGAAGCGAATCGTGCAGCTGTTCCCGGTGTTCATCGGAGCTACGCTGCTGGTGTACTTCCTGGTTTTCGCAACACCGGGTAACCCCATCGCCGCACTTTCAGGTGGCAAGCCAATGAGCCCTGCTACCGAAGCGGCATTGACCGCACAATACAACTTGGACAAGCCTTTCTGGGTTCAGTATGGCCTGTATCTGAAGAACCTGGTGACCTTGGATCTGGGAACTTCGTTCTCCGGCCAGGAAGTTCGAGACTTGCTGGCTCGGGCATTCCCGGTCACGGCACGCCTGGCAATTCTCGCATTGTTGATCGAAGCGGTATTCGGCATCATCCTCGGTGTCATCGCGGGCATGCGCAAGGGCAAGCTGTTCGACTCGACCGTCTTGGTCGCATCGCTGCTGGTCATTGCAGTTCCAACTTTCGTGCTGGGCTTCCTGCTGCAGTACGTGGTTGGCGTGAAACTCGAATGGGCCAAGCCTACGGTTTCAGGCGCGGCCACTTGGGGAGAGCTATTTCTTCCGGCGCTGGTTCTCGGATTGGTGTCACTGGCCTACGTATTGCGCCTGACGCGAACCTCTGTCATTGAGAACAAGACCGCTGACTATGTGCGCACCGCGACCGCCAAGGGCCTGAGCCGCAACCGTGTGGTTACCGTGCACATCTTGCGCAACTCGCTGATTCCCGTGGTGACCTACCTGGGTGCCGACTTGGGTGCGCTGATGGGCGGCGCGATTGTCACCGAAGGCATCTTCAACGTCCCGGGCGTTGGCCATTTGCTCTACCAAGCAATCCAGAAGGGCGAAACCCCGACGGTGGTTGCAGTCGTAGGCGTTCTGGTGATCGTCTTCGTACTCGCCAACCTGATCGTGGATATGCTGTACGCACTGCTTGACCCAAGGATCCGTTATGCCTGAGAACCAGAACTTTAATCCCGAAGACGGCCTGCCCATCCGCAGCAACCGCGCCGGCAAGGTTTCCAAGTACAAGATCGAGCACTACGTAGCTCCGCTGGAAGAGACCCCGCTACAGGCGGTGGACTCGGTCAAGGAAACCGGCAAGCCATTGTCAATGTGGGCCGAGGCATGGCGTTCGCTGCGCAAGCAGCCGCTATTTATCATCTCCACTATTCTGATCATCGCCGTCGTGGTTGTAGCTGCTTTCCCGCAGCTCTTCACGTCGATTGATCCGGCTGGCAACCAGGCTTGCCTCTTGGAGAATTCCAATGAGCCAGGGCGCCCTGGTCACTTCATGGGCTTCAACCTGCAGGGCTGCGACATCTATGCCCGTACCATTTACGGTACGCGTGCCTCGTTGCTGGTAGGCGTTTTCACTACTATCATCGTGGTCTTGCTCGGTGGCGCTATCGGCGCGCTGGCCGGCTACTACGGTGGCTGGATCGACACGATCCTGGCTCGCCTGGGCGACATCTTCTTCGCCCTGCCACTGATCCTGGGCGCCATCATCGTGATGCAGCTTCCGGCATTCCGCGAGAACCGAAGCGTTTGGACGGTTATCGTCACGCTTTCGATCTTCGGCTGGCCTCAGCTGGCGCGCATTACCCGCGGTGCGGTGATCGAGGCCCGCAATGCGGACTTCGTGAAGGCCTCGCGCGCACTGGGCCTGTCCAAGTTCCGTGCGTTGCTCAAGCACGTGATTCCGAATTCCCTGGCACCGATCATCGTTGTTGCGACGGTGAACCTGGGCGTGTACATCGTGGCCGAAGCCACGCTGTCCTTCCTGGGCGTCGGGCTCCCACCTGATGTCATGAGCTGGGGCAATGATATTTCCTCGGCACAAACCCAGCTGCGCAACAACCCGACCATGCTGATGTGGCCCGCGCTGTTCCTTTCGGTGACGGTTTTGAGCTTCATCATGCTCGGCGATGCAGTGCGTGATGCACTGGATCCGAAGGCCCGGAAGGGAGCCTAAGCAATGACTCAGAGTGCAACTCCCAAGCCGCTGCTGGAAGTCAAGGACCTGGCGATTACCTTCTCCACCCCTGACGGTCCGGTTCACGCGGTCCGCGACGCGAACTTCACCGTGATGCCCGGCGAAACCGTGGCTATCGTGGGGGAGTCCGGTTCGGGCAAGTCGACCTCCGCCTTGGCCGCTATCGGCCTGCTGGCCGGCAACGGCAAGGTCTCTTCCGGACAGATTCTCTTTGACGGCGAAGACATTGCCCAGGCCAGCGAGAAGCGATTCGTCGAGCTGCGCGGCAACCATATCGGAATGGTTCCGCAGGACCCGATGTCCAACCTGAACCCGGTCTGGAAGATCGGATTCCAGGTCAAGGAAACCCTGAAGGCCAACGGCTTGGCGGGGGACAACCCCAAGAAGCGTGTTGCCCAGGTGTTGGCCGATGCCGGTCTGCCAGACCCGGAGACCCGTGCGGGCCAGTACCCTCACGAATTCTCCGGCGGCATGCGCCAGCGTGCGCTGATCGCCATTGGCCTGGCCTGCCGTCCGCGCCTGCTGATTGCAGATGAGCCAACCAGCGCGTTGGATGTCACCGTGCAGCAGCAGATCCTGGACCATCTGGACACCATGACCAGTGAACTGGGCACTGCGGTGCTGCTCATTACCCACGACCTGGGCCTGGCAGCCGAGCGTGCCGAGAAGGTCGTCGTGATGTACAAGGGACGTGTCGTCGAATACGGCCCGGCGCTGGAGATCCTGCGCAACCCGAAGCACCCGTACACCCAGCGCCTGATCAACTCGGCCCCATCGCTGTCTGCGCAGCGCGGGGACAAGCACGAGGCCATCGTTGACGAAATTGAGCCGGGCAAGGCTGAACCGCTGCTGAAGGTCAGCAACCTGACGAAGGTCTTCGATATCCGCAAGGGCTTCGGCAAGAAGGAGAAGTTCACCGCGGTGGACAATGTTTCCTTCGAGATCCCCAAGGGCACCACGACCGCCGTGGTGGGCGAGTCGGGTTCCGGCAAATCCACCATCGCCCAGATGGTGCTGAACCTGCTGGACAAGACCGAGGGCGAGATCATCTTCGATGGCGAGCAGATCGGCAACTTGAGCGAGAAGCACTTGTTCAAGTACCGCCGACGCGTGCAGCCGATCTTCCAGGATCCGTACGGATCCCTGGATCCGATGTACTCGATCTACCGGACGATCGAAGAGCCGCTGCGCATTCACGGCATTGGCAATGCGGCATCGCGGGAGAAGAAGGTCAAGGAGCTGCTGGAGCAGGTCTCCATGCCGGCTTCCACAATGCACCGCTTCCCGAACGAGCTGTCCGGGGGACAGCGCCAGCGCATCGCCATCGCGCGTGCCCTGGCCCTGCAGCCGGAAATGATCGTGTGCGATGAGGCTGTTTCCGCGTTGGATGTGCTGGTCCAGGCGCAGGTGCTGGAGCTGCTTGACGAGCTGCAGCGCGAAATGGGCCTCACCTACCTGTTCATTACCCACGACCTGGCTGTGGTCCGCCAGATCGCAGACAACGTCTGCGTGATGGAACGTGGCAAGATCGTCGAGCAGGGCACGACGGACGAGATTTTCGATACGCCAAAGAGCGCTTACACCCGCAATCTGCTGGCTGCCATTCCTGGTGCTTCGCTGATCTAGCAACCCCGGAATCAACTGAATGGGCCGGTGAAACCGTAAGGTTTCACCGGCCCATTCGGCGCTTAACCTAAGCTCAAACGACGTAATATTCAACGAATATTTCAGATTTAATGAATCTGAAACAAACGTTGCAAAAATGTTATAAATCGCTCCGCGAGTCAACATGCTTGAAACAGTTGCCCGATTGATTTTTCCCAATCTGAAAGAAATCCTTGAAATCTCGGGGTTGTGAGGTGCATCTCCAAAACCGGTGAGTAACAAGCGCATTGCGAATGACTCTCAAGGGCAGGGGATGGCGGAAATCTGAAGCGCTTCTTTCTATATCCAAGCCAGAAAATTCGGGTTAGTCTATTCCTCAATGGATTGATCATGTGATCTGATCCACAGTGGATCCACCGATCCGGAACTCGTACCATTCAAGAACTCTAGGAGGCGAAATGCGGTTTCAGCGCGTTTCGAAAGCAGTAGCTGTAGGAGCTGCCCTGGCCCTGGCCCTGTCGGCTTGTGCTCCAGGCGGCGGAGACACCGGCGCAGACGCATCGAAGGATGCCAACGCAGGTGGCGGCAACGGCTCGGCAGAAGCAGCGAACAGCGGCAAGGCTGATCTCGGCGATATCACCACTGCCGACGACACCATCAACGTCACCGTAGGTGCACCGGAATTCATCAGCTACAACGGCTTTACTCCGAACACGTACTCCACCTACAACTCGGCCATCGTGGACCGCATGTTTGCCGGCTTCAGCTACTTCGGCACCGACGGCACCCTGTACCCGAACGAGGCTTTGGGCAGCTACGAGAAGGTCAGCGACGACCCGCTCACCATCAAGTACACGATCGCTGAAGATGCCAAGTGGTCTGACGGCACCCCGATCACCGTCGCCGACTCCGTGTTCGCATGGGCAGTGCAGAACCTGAACCTCAATGAGGGTTCCAAGGAAAAGCCGCTGTTCAACTCGGTTTCCGTTGATCTCGGCGACACCGTGCCAGAAGGCCCGCAGGGCGACTGGGACGGCAAGGAATTCACTGTTGAATTCGCCGAGTCTGATCCGGACTGGGCTCTGCAGACCTGGATGCTGCACCCAGCACATGTTGTGGCCGAGGAATCGGGCATGAGCACCGAAGAACTCGTCAGCGCCATCCGCGCCGGGGAGTCCGACAAGCTGAAGAAGGCAGCCGACTTCTGGAACGAAGGCTGGATGACCGACCCGGGCAAGCTGCCCGATGAGAAGATCTCGCCTGTATCCGGCCCGTACAAGCTGGGCAGCTGGAAGGCTGGCGAATCCGTAACCCTGGTTGCCAACGAGAACTACTACGGCCCTGCACCGGCAACCAAGGAATTGACCTTCCGATTCCTTGAAGACGCCAGCATGGTCCAGGCGCTGCAGAACAAGGACGTCGACGTCATCAACCCGCAGCCGACCGTGGATACGCTCGCGCAGCTGGAGAACCTGGGCGACGCGGTGGCTATCCAGAAGGGTGACACCCTGACCTGGGAGCACCTTGACTTCAACTTTGCCGAGGGCAACGCAATGACCAACCTGGAACTGCGCAAGGCCTTCGCCATGTGCGTTCCACGCCAGCAGATTGTCGACAACCTGGTCAAGCCGTTGAACCCAGACGCCATCGTGATGAACGCCCGCGAAGTCTTCCCGTTCCAGGACAACTACCAGGAAGTAGTGGACGCATCCTATGACGGCCGCTACGACGAGGTGGACATCGAGGGCGCAAAGAAGATCCTCGAAGAGCAGGATGCTGTTGGCACCGAAGTGCGCATCGGCTACTCGGCACCTAACGAGCGTCGTGCCAACGAGGTTTCGGCCATCAAGTCCTCCTGCGACGAAGCTGGCTTCAAGATCGAGGACACCGGTTCGGCTGACTTCTTCTCGCCAAATGGTGCACAGGACCGTGGCGACTACGAGGTAGCACTGTTCGCTTGGGCAGGTTCCGGCCAGATCACCTCCGGCCAGAACATCTACGCCACCGGCAAGCCGCAGAACTTCGGCAAGTATTCGAACCCTGAAGTCGATGCAGCTTGGGCGACCTTGGCAGGTTCGCTGGACCCAGCAGTCCACGCGGAACAGACCAAGAAGATCGAGAAGCTGCTGTGGGATGACCTGTTCGGCATCCCGGTATTCGCCCACCCAGGCTTGAGCGCCTCGGGTTCGGATATCCAGAATGTCCGCCACACCGCAACGCAGGACCAGATCGTCTGGAACGCCGAGCAGTGGGTACGTGCTGAGTAGTTGCCCTAGGCAACGTACTTGCACAATGTGAGCGAACACGTGTGGGGCCCGATCAAAAGTCGGGCCCCGCAGTGTGTTCAAAGGTCCCCAACCGCAAGGGCCGGCTCACTTCCGTGAGAAGAAAGTAGGACATTAGAACCGTGTGGAAATTTATCGCCAAGAGACTGGGCTCAGCGCTGGCCGTGCTGCTTGCCGCATCGCTCTTGCTCTACGTACTGGTTATCAACTCAGGCGACCCGCTCAAGGACCTGCGCGAAAGCAACGCGGATAACCGCGAGTACCTGATGGCCCAGCGTGTGGAATACATGAACCTGGATGCACCGTGGTACGCACGCTACTGGGACTGGCTGACAGGTGCCAGCAAGTGCCTGATTGGCCAATGCGACCTGGGCAGGAATATCAACGGCGTAGAGGTCTCCGGCTTGCTGGCCAACGCCGCATCGTCCACCTTGCGCTTGGTTGTGCTCGCTACGGTGATTGCCGCGGTTCTGGGTATCGCCATTGGCGTTTTGACTGCAATCCGCCAGTACTCCGGCCTGGATTACATCGTCACCTTCCTGACCTTCCTCTTCTTCTCGCTCCCGGTCTTCTGGGCAGCTGTGCTGCTCAAGGAATACCTGGCGATCAGCTACAACGACTGGCTGGCCGATCCGCAGATATCCGTGGGGACATCGATAGCCATAGGCATAGCTGTCGGTCTCATCTTGCAGATGTTCCTCGGCGGTTCGCTCAAGCGCCGTGGCATCACCTTCATCGCCGCCGCTGTTTTCGTTCCGCTGGTGCTGCAGTACAGCCTTTGGCTGAATTTCTACCGCTACCCGCAAATGGGTCCAGCCATCATCATCGTGCTGACCGCGCTCGTAGCCCTGAGCGCCACCGCCATGAGCGTTGGCCTGAAGGAGAAGCGGGTGCTGTATCCGGCATTGATTACCGCCGTACTGGTCCTGGCCATGTACTACGCGACCTTCTCCCTGCTGCTGGAGCCAAACGCCTGGATCCTGCTGATCGGCCTGGTCCTCGCGGTAGTGATCCCGGCCGTCATCGGACGCTTCATGGGCGGCCGCCTGCGCAAGGCAGCCATGTCCGTTTCCATCATCACCGGAGTCGTCGGTGCAGGGCTGACCATCATCGACCACATGTTCCGTGCCTGGCCAGGATTCCTGGACGTCAAGGGACGCCCCATCGCGACCATCGGATCCTCCACAGCGAACCTCGAAGGCGGCTTCTGGGACCACTTCCTGGATAACGGCACCCAGCTGCTGATGCCAACCATCCTGCTCGCAGTGATCTCCTTGGCCAGCTACTCGCGCTACACGCGTTCCTCCATGCTTGAAGTGCAGCGCCAGGACTACATCCGCACCGCGCGCTCCAAGGGCTTGAGCGAACGCACCGTGATCTTCCGCCATGCGTTCCGCAATGCGATGATCCCCATCGCCACCATCGCAGCTTTCGACTTCGCCGGCCTGATCGGCGGCGCAGTGATCACCGAGCGCGTGTTCGGCTGGAAGGGCATGGGCGAAATGTTCGCCACCGGCCTGAACCATGTCGACCCGGCACCCGTGATGGCGTTCTTCCTGGTTACCGGTACCGCCGCAATCCTCTTCAACTTGCTGGCGGATATCGTTTACGCCCTGCTTGACCCACGAATCCGAGTCTAGGAGGCATGAACCAATGTATTTCCTTCATGCCTGCAACCCTAAGGACCAGCGATGAGCACTCCGAATAAGAACCTGAACGAGCACGAGCCGCAGGACCTGAACTCTGTGGCCGAGGTGGAAGACGCCAAGCTTGCCCAGATCCACGAAAAGCCGAAGAGCCAGGGACGCATCGTTTTCGAACGCTTCGTCAGCCACAAACCGGCGATGATTTCCACTATCGTCCTGATTTTCATCACCGTTTTCGCCTTCAGCTCCATCGGCTGGGGTCCGTTCCCCGGCTGGTGGGGAAAGAGCTTCTACCAGGCAGGAGCCGTCATTGATGGCGGCAAGCCGACGCTGAGCCTGCTTCCCACCTGGCTTGGCGGCGAAGGCTTCCGCATCGGCGAGCACCCCTTCGGCCAGGACTCGGTCGGCAAGGACTACTTCGCACTGGTCATGAATGGAACGCAGAAGTCCATCATCATCGGCGTGGTCGTCGGCCTGGTCGCCACCGTCCTGGGAACTGTCATCGGCGCCGTTGCCGGCTACTTCCGCGGATGGGTCGACGAGATCCTGATGCGCATCACCGACTTGTTCATCGTGATCCCGCTGCTGGTTCTGGCTGCAGTGCTGGGCAAGATGGCCGGTGCCTCCACCGGCTCCATCATCATCCTGGCCCTGGTGCTCGGCTTGGTGACCTGGACCGGCCTGGCCCGCCTGGTCCGCGGCGAAATCCTCTCACTGCGCGAACGCGAATACGTGGCCGCCGCCCAGGCCATGGGCTCGAAGACCAGCCGCGTGATCTTCAAGCACCTGATCCCGAACACCATGGGCGTGATCATCGTGAACGCCACCTTCGCGATCGCTGGCGCGATCCTGCTGGAGTCCTCGCTGTCCTACCTGGGCTTCGGCGTGAAGGCTCCGGAGTCCTCGCTGGGCTTGCTGATCAGCCAGTACCAAAACGCCTTCACCACCCGTCCATGGCTGTTCTGGTGGCCAGGCATGATCATCGTTACCATCGCCCTGTCGGTGAACTTCCTGGGTGACGGCCTGCGCGATGCATTCGACCCGCGCCAGGTCGGAAAGAAGCGCCGCCGCCGCGCTGGCATGTTCGCCCTTCCAACCCGCAAGGAGAAGCCATGAGCCACGCAGCACCAATGAATGAACAAGGCTCAGAAGACTTCGCACTGAGCTTCAACGACCTCAACGTCGTCTTCGCCACCGGCGGTGCCGACGTCCACGCGGTCAAGGGCTTGTCCTTGGCCGTCCGCCCGGGGCAGGTCGTCGCGCTGGTCGGCGAGTCCGGTTCCGGCAAGTCGGTCACCTCGACGGCGGCCATGGGCCTGCTGCCGGACAACGCGAATGTCTCCGGTGCCGCCAAGGTCGGCAACGTCAACGTAGTTGGCCTGGACGAAGGCAAGCTGCGCAAGATGCGCGCCACCGATATCGCCATGGTCTTCCAGGAGCCGATGACGGCACTGAACCCGGTGCTCACCATCGAGCGCCAGCTGACCGAAGCACTGGAACTGCACGACATCGCCTACGGCAAGGAAGCGACCGACCGGGCTATCGAGCTGCTGGAGATGGTGGGCATCCCGGATCCCGACAAGCGCATCAAGCAGTACCCGCACCAGTTCTCCGGCGGTCAGCGGCAGCGCATCGTCATCGCCATGGCGATCTCCTGCGACCCGAAGGTCATCATCGCCGATGAGCCGACCACCGCACTTGATGTGACGGTGCAGGCCGAGATCCTCGATCTGCTGCGCGAGCTGAAGGACCGGCTGAATACCGGCATCCTGCTCATCACCCACAATATGGGTGTTGTTGCGGATATGGCCGATGAAGTGGCGGTGATGTTCCAGGGCAACCTCGTGGAGACGGGCACCGTGGATCAGGTATTGCTGCGCCCAGAGCATCCATACACCCAGCGCCTGCTGGCTGCGGTGCCCCGCCTGTCCGCTCCGGCCGTTGCCACCACGCAGGCCGCTGCGCACAGCTCGGAAACCGCCCCTCCAAGGCGCGAGCTGGTTCTGGAAGCCAAGGACCTCGTGCTGGAGTACGATATGCGCGGGAAGATCTTCCGCGCCGTTGAAAACGTGAGCTTCGATGTTGCCAAGGGCGAAGTCCTGGGCATTGTGGGCGAGTCCGGCTCGGGCAAGTCCACCATTGCCAAGGCGGTGCTGGGCCTGTTGCCGGTGGCCAGTGGCACCTTGTCGGTCAAGGGCCACAACCTGCCCAAGCTGTCCCCGAAGGAAGCACGCAAGGTCCGCAAGGAGATCGGCGTGATCTTCCAGGATCCGGCCGCATCCCTGAACCCGCGTTTCCCGATTGGCGAATGCATCACCGAACCCATGGTGGTGCACAAGATCGGCAGCAAGGCCGAGCGCACCAAGCGTGCCGAAGAATTGCTCGATGCGGTGAAGATGCCGCGCAACGTGATCAACCGGTACCCGCACGAGCTTTCCGGCGGCCAGCGCCAGCGTATTTGCATTGCCCGTGCATTGACCTTGAACCCGGAGCTGCTGATCGCCGATGAGCCGACCAGCGCCTTGGACGTGTCGGTGCAGGCAGTTGTCCTGGAGATGCTCCAGGAGCTGCAGCGGGACTTCAACTTCGCCTGCCTCTTCGTCAGCCATGACCTGGCCGTCGTGGACATGCTGGCGGACGCGGTCGTGGTGATGCAGTCCGGCAAGGCGGTTGAGCAGGGCATGGTGGACACTGTGCTGCATGCGCCAACCCATGAATACACCAAGCGGCTGCTGGCTGCGGCACCGGTTCCGGATCCGCACGAGCAGGCAGTGCGCCGTGAGGCCTGGCGCCTGCTGAACAACACGAAGTAGGCATTGCGCTGACCAGCGAAAGGGGCGCGTTTCCAATGTTGCCCTTGGAAACGCGCCCCTTTCGCCTGCCCTGGCACTTGGCCGATGTCCGCTCGTTGAAAGCGGTGCTGCTGGCAGGTAGAAGGCGGGTATTGGATACCACAGCGTTGTGCTCCGCAGGTTGGGCGAGGGCTCAATTCCGATGAACAGACGCCCAGCCAGCCTCCCGCGGAAACAGAGTTGCCCTTCGCCGAACGAAGGCAACGATGCGACCGGCCGGGTGGCAAGCCCTGGCCGCAGAGCCTGCTTAAGAAGCAGGAGCCGGCTCTCGATTGAGAGCCGGCTCTTGCATAATGCGTTGGGAAACTAATCCAGCTGCATGACGTTTTCGGTGACGACCTCTGCACGGGCGTTGGAGAAGATCTGCTCGGTGCCGATGGTCTTGAAACCGCGACGTTCCAGGACCTTGATCGAGCCCAGGTTGTCCTGGACCACGTGTGCGGTCAATGGGCGCTTGGTGTATTCGGCAAGGAATGCTTCTACTGCGCTGGTGGTCAGTCCCTTGCCCCAGTACTTGGTCGAAGTCCAGAAATTGATTTCTGGTACTTCGCCGTCGAAGACCAGAATGGATCCAACGACTTCGCCCTCATGCTCGATGGTGCGAACCAGAACATTCGGATCGTTCAGAATCGAGTTCCAGTGGTGGTCGAATACCGCGCGGTCGGCTGGGTTACGCGCCTGATAAGCGGCCATGAGGTTCGCCTCGGGTTCTTGCTGGTGAGCGAAGAATGCATCCAAGTCGGAAGGGCGGACTTCACGTAGCTGCACGATAAAGGCCTTTCAATCGAATGGGTCAGCGTGCCGGTTTTGGCACGCCAGGGAATAGTGGCTTGAAACCTACACTACCGGGGAAGTGAGCGCCGCGAGTGCCATATTGGACAATAACGGCTTCAAACCGGACTTTTTAGTCCTCGGCGAGTGAGCGGAATGGGCTGTCGAGTTAAGCAATCCGAAGACAGCGTGCGCGCGGAACCGGTGCGACTGCTTGCTGCCAGTGGGATGCAATTTTGCCAGTTCGGTAGTCCAGAGCCCGATATAGGAGTTCTGGAGTTTGCGAACCAGTTCCAGCTCGACCTTCGGCAGCGATTTCAGATCGCGGTCCTGGACCTGCAGGATATCCGGGCGGGACAGCGAGAAATCCGTGTGGAAATCCACCAAGCGCGACAGCACCTCCAGGGGAGTGCCACCGGCTTCCGCCGCTGCGCAACCTCCGGCGTAGATGTCTTTGGACATGTCTACCAGCAAGGCGATGAGCACGGCCTGCTTGCCGGCAAAATGCCGGTACACTGCCGGACCGGAAATTCCGCAGGCAGCGCCGAGGTCTTCCAGGGAAACGCCCGCGTAGCCATTCAAGGCAAAAAGCCTCGTGGCTTCGCGTAAGAGCGCTTCGCGTCGTTCAGCTTTGGCGCGCTCGCGATCTGTTGGTTCATTGAGCGATTGATATTTGCTCGCCAAGACCATCAACTCCTTACGTTTGCCAAGCCCGGTCTGGACAACTGTGACGGCTGCCACTACTGTCAAAAATGTAGCTGTTCTACCCACCCGTAGGCAGTGACCAGTTAATAAATATTAACCATACTCGTCGCAGCGTGCGCTTCCAAGAAACGCACGCACCAAGCGCAGAACATGACCGCCGCCGGTAATGCACACTCCGCTGCCGGTGCCGGTTCGTCCCTCAACGAAGAGAGAGCCTGATGATTGACCTCGAACTCGACGACCAGCATCAAGACCTGGTTGACATGGTCCGCGAATTCGCCCGGGAAGTCGTTGCCCCGCAGAGCGCGCAGAACGATGCCAACCATGCCTTCCCTTACGACATCGTCAAGCAAATGGGCCAGATGGGTCTCTTTGGCCTGCCCGTCTCCGAAGAATTCGGCGGTTCCGGCGGCGACTACTTCCACCTCGCACTGGCGCTCGAAGAGCTGGGGAAGGTGGACCAGTCGGTAGCCATCACTCTCGAAGCCGGCGTCTCCCTGGGTGCGATGCCGATCTACCGCTTCGGCAACGAGGAACAGAAGCAGAAATGGCTGCCTGCCCTGGCCGCCGGTGAGCGCTTGGCCGGTTTCGGCCTGACCGAACCGGGCGCAGGATCCGACGCATCGGCATCCTTGACCAAGGCGAAACTTGAAAATGGCCAGTGGGTCATCGACGGTGCCAAGGAATTCATCACCAACTCCGGCACCGATATCACCTCCCTGGTCACGGCCACCGCAGTGACCGGTGTCGACGAAGCCACCGGGAAAAAGGAAATTTCGGCCATCATCGTGCCGACCGGGACCGAGGGATTCACCGCGGAAAAGGCCTACGACAAGGTGGGCTGGCGTGCCAGCGACACCCATCCGCTGAGCTTCAACGGCGTGCGGGTTCCAGAAGAGAACCTGCTGGGCGAGCGTGGACGCGGATACGCCTACTTCCTGGAAATCCTCGACGAAGGCCGTATTGCCATCGCGGCGCTGGCCACCGGCGCTGCCCAGGGATGCCTCGACGAGGCGGTGAAGTATGCCAAGACCCGAACTTCCTTTGGCCAGACGATTGGCCAGTACCAGGGCATTTCCTTCATGATCGCCCGCATGGCTTCGCGCGCCCACACCGCCCGTTTGGCCTACTACGCGGCCGCGGCCAAGATGCTCGCCGGCAAGGACTTCAAGATCGAAGCCGCGCACGCCAAGCTGATTGCCAGCGAGGCGGCGATGGACAATGCCCGTGATGCTACCCAGATTTTTGGCGGCTACGGATTCATGAACGAATCCTTGGTGGCACGCCACTACCGCGATTCGAAGATCCTGGAAATCGGAGAAGGAACCACCCAGGTCCAGCAGATGCTCATTGCCCGCAGCCTGGGTCTCTGATCATCACCCGCAGGGAGCGCCGCATTCTGCTTCCAGGGTGTGGCGCTCTTTGGGCGCTCACAGTTAAACGAACCATAATAGGTTAGGTGAGCTTCCAGAAAACCTTCATTCCAGCCGGGCATCCCCGTCGAGTCAGCCTGATCGGTTCCACCGGTTCCATCGGTACGCAGGGACTGGACGTCATCGAACAGGCATCCGGCCAATTCTCCGTGGCCGCCTTATCCGGCGGATACAACCTTGAATTGCTGGCCCGCCAGGCCATCAAGCACCGCCCTGCAATGGTCGGCAGCGCCGTGGAATCAAAGGATGAGCTGGCCGCGGCCATCAAGCAGGCCGCCGAGGACGCATCGGTGACCGGATACGAGCCCGAGCTGGCGGCTGGCGCGCAGGCGGCCACCGAGGTTGCCGAGTTTGCCGAGGCCGACGTAGTGCTCAATGGCATCACCGGTGCCATTGGCCTGGCTCCGACCATTGCTGCGCTGGAAGCCGGCCACCTGCTGGCCCTGGCAAACAAGGAATCCCTGATCATCGGAGGCCAGGTCGTCAAGCAGATCGCAGCCCCTGGCCAGATCTCGCCGGTGGACTCCGAGCATTCCGCCCTCGCCCAGGCACTGCGCTCAGGCGCGCCCGAGGAAGTGGCCAAGCTGCTGGTCACGGCCTCCGGAGGCCCATTCTTCGGCTGCAGCTACGAGCAGCTGCGTGATGTCACCCCTGCCCAGGCACTGGCCCACCCGACCTGGGACATGGGGCGCATGGTCACCACCAACTCGGCCACCATGGTCAACAAGGCCCTGGAAGTCATCGAAGCCCACCTGCTTTTCGACGTGCCGCTGGAGAAGATCGAGCCCGTCGTGCACCGGCAATCCATCGTCCACTCGATGGTGGAGTTCATCGATGGTTCGGTGATTGCCCAGGCATCGCCGCCGGACATGCGCCTGCCCATCGCGTTGGGCATCAATTGGCCGCATCGGGTCGCCGGGGCCACGAAGGCCTGCGATTTCTCCACCGCGGCCAGCTGGACCTTTGAACCGCTGGATGAAGAAGTCTTCAGCGCTGTGAAGCTCGCCAAGCAGGCAGCGTCCTCGTCGGGAACGCATATGGCCGTCTACAACGCCGCCAACGAAGTTGCAGTGGATGCCTTCCATGATGGAAAGATCCGCTTCACCGGCATCGTCGAGACCATTGAACGCGCACTGGACGCGTATACCCCGGTGAATGCCGAGCTGTCGGTGGAAACAGTGCTGGAAACCGACCGCTGGGCCCGTGCCCATGCAACGAAGATCATCGAGGCGAGCGCATGAGTGCATTGCTGTTCATCGGCGGCGTACTATTCATGCTGGTAGCCGTAGGGCTGTCCATCGCGCTGCATGAAATCGGGCACCTGGTCCCCGCGAAGCTCTTCAAGCTGCGGGTTCCGCAGTACATGATCGGTTTCGGCAAGACACTGGTTTCCTTCAAGCGGGGTGAAACCCAATACGGCATCAAGGCGCTGCCACTGGGCGGCTACATCTCGATGGTCGGCATGTACCCGCCACGCGAGCAGGTCGCTGCTGACGCTCCGGGCAAGAAGCCGAATCTCTTCCAGAAGGTCTTCGGCCAGATGGTCGATGACGCGCGTTCGCAGGCCAATGAAAACGTGCTGCCCAGCGATGAAGGCCGGTTGTTCTACCAGCTGCCGATCTACAAGCGCGTGATCATCATGCTCGGCGGCCCGATCATGAACCTGCTCATCGGGTTCGTGGTGATCGCCATCGTGCTCACCAGCTTCGGGCAGGCCACACCGACCACCACGGTCTCCGAGGTGTACCAGTGCATTGCCAGCGCGCAGAACGCGGAGCAGACCGAATGCACCGACGAGGATGTCCCGGCACCCGCCTACGAGGCGGGCCTCCTGCCCGGCGATACGATTACCGCGGTCAACGGCACCCCTGTCGCGCAAGCCGAGTGGAACAAGCTCACCGATGTCATCCGCGATCATCCAGGAGAACCAATCACCCTGGAATACTCCCGCGACGGGCAGAGCCACACCACTGAGCTGACCCCGTACCTGACCGAGCGTCCGGCCACTGACGAGAACGGCTACGTGCTGCTCGATGAGCACGGCGAATACATCATGACCAAGGTCGGTTTCGTCGGGATGGGCTCTTTGCAACGCGACTTGACCCAGCCCTTGAGCGCGGTGCCCGGCGTGATCGGGGAGCAGCTGCTGAAGATCGGCGATGTCATTCTTCACCTGCCCCAGCGCATGGTGGATGTCGCCCAAGCGGCCTTCGGCAATCAGGAACGCGACCCCGACGGGCCGGTGTCCATTGTGGGCGTTGGACGCATCGCCGGAGAGATCAGCGCCGAGGATTCCATCTCGGTTGCCGATAAATTCGCAACGTTGCTGTCGCTGGTCGGGGGCCTGAACTTGGCGCTGTTCGCCTTCAACCTGATCCCGCTGCTGCCGCTGGATGGCGGCCACGTTGTGGGCGCGTTGTACGAGGGGCTGAAGCGCATGTTTGCACGGATCTTCAAGATCAAGAAGGTCAAGCCGGTTGACACGGTCAAGCTACTGCCGCTGACCTATGTCGTCGTGGTGGCGATGCTGGTCATGGGCGGGCTCTTAATATATGCGGATATCTTCAAGCCGATTCAACTGTTCTGAGACGAGAGAAATAAGCTGTAGGCATGACTGTTTTTGCTGTTGAATACGCTTACGCCGAAAACTCCAACGATCTGCGCGACGAACACCGTCCGGCGCACCGCGAGTACCTCGGGGGGTTCCTTGGCGAAGGATCGGTACGCCTTCTGGCTTCGGGGCCAACTCCGGTCAGCGACGGCGCGCTGCTGATCTTCGCAGCCGAATCGCAGGCGGCATTGGAAGACGTGCTGTCCAATGACCCATTCCAGCTGGTTGGCGGAGTCGGCTCGGCCACCATCACCGAATGGAACCCGGTCATGGGCCTGCTGAAGGAATTCGCTTCCTAGGCGACAGGTTGCATGTGCCAGCCTCCGTTGTTCTGTACCAAGAACGGCGGAGGCTGGCTGCGTTAAACGGCATTGATGGCCCAGACTGGTATGGGGAGAAGAAAGGGGAGAGCATCATGGATGTGCAGATTACGCCGGCACTGGCAATCCCTGCCGCGGAGCTGAAATGGCATTTCTCCCGTTCGTCAGGCCCCGGCGGCCAGCATGTGAATACCTCCGACTCCCGCGTGGAGCTCTCTTGGGTGATTGGCGCTTCAAGGGCGTTGTCCGACTGGCAGCGCCATCGGCTGCTCGAGAAACTTGGACCGCGCCTGGTGGCTGGAGCACTGGTCGTGACTGCCGCCGAGGAACGATCTCAATGGCGCAACCGCCAGATTGCGCAGGAGAAGCTGGGACGCATCATCGAAAAAGCCTTGGCGCCGGATGCGCCCGCGCGCAAGGCAACGAAAGCCACCCGGGGATCGCACCGGCGCAGGCTGAGCGCCAAGGCCAATCGCTCGGCCACGAAGCAGCTTCGCCGCAAGCCGGGAATGGACTGACCGGAGGAAGCAACTGCTGTGTCCCATGTCACTGGAATCGGCGGAATGCCCGGTTTGGTGATGCGGTTGAAAGTAGATGAAGCGTCAGCTTTCTATTTATTCTGTCTCAAGGAGAACACCTTATGACCACCAAGGTCCTCACCCTCGTCGGTTCCCTGCGCAACGGTTCGACCAACCAGCAGCTGGCGGAAGCCACTTCGCACAACGCCCCCGAAGGCATGGAAGTTTCCGTGTTCAGCGGCTTGGAGAATATCCCGTTCTACAACGAGGACCATGACGTGGAAGGTGGCGTTCCAGCCGCAGCCCAGGCCCTGCGCGACGCAGCCGGCGAAGCCGACGCGCTGATGCTGGTCACCCCCGAGTACAACGGCACCATGCCAGCTGTCTTGAAGAACGCCATTGACTGGCTGTCCCGTCCCTTCGGTGCCGGTGCACTGAAGGACATGCCAACCGTAGTACTGGGCACCGCCTTCGGACAGTACGGTGGCGTCTGGGCACAGGACGAAGCACGCAAGGCACTGAACATCGCCGGCGCCAACGTGCTGGAAAACGTCAAGCTGGCCATCCCGAACTCGGTAGTGCGCTTCGCAGAACTGCACCCGAAGGACGACGCTGAAGTTGTCGAGCAGGTTTCCGGCGTGCTGAAGAGCATCAAGGAAATCGCCGAAGCCAACTAGGCTTTCGCAGGCTCCAGCTGCAAAATGATGGGAGAAAGGCCACGGTTCCCGTGGCCTTTCTCGCATCAATACCCGCTCACCGCGATACGGTGACATACTTGGAGTAGAGAAATACCCACAATCTATTCGGAGGCGTCCATTGACTTCGGTCAGCCTAGGCATGCCGGCAGGCCCACCGCCGGTACTCGCACCACGTCGTAAGACTCGCCAGTTCCAGGTTGGATCCGTAGGTGTCGGCTCCGACTCGCCGATTTCGGTCCAGTCGATGACCACCACCAAGACCCACGACATCAACGCCACCCTGCAGCAGATCGCTGAGCTGACCGCTGCCGGCTGCGACATCGTGCGTGTTGCCTGCCCAACGGACAAGGACGCGGAAGCGCTGAAGATCATCGCGATGAAGTCGCAGATCCCGGTCATCGCCGACATCCACTTCCAGCCGAAGTACGTCTACGCTGCCATCGAGGCAGGCTGCGGCGCGGTGCGCGTGAACCCAGGCAATATCCGCCAGTTCGATGACCAGGTCAAGGAAATCGCGCAGGCCGCCAAGGACCACGGCACGTCGATCCGCATCGGCGTCAACGCCGGCTCGCTGGACCGCCGCCTGCTCCAGAAATACGGCAAGGCCACCCCTGAAGCACTGGTCGAATCGGCTGTCTGGGAAGCCTCCCTGTTCGAGGAGCACGGCTTCCACGACTTCAAGATCTCGGTCAAGCACAACGACCCGGTGATCATGGTCCGCGCCTACGAGATGCTGGCAGAACGCGGCGACTGGCCGTTGCACCTGGGCGTGACCGAGGCCGGTCCTGCGTTCCAGGGCACCATCAAGTCCGCGACCGCTTTCGGCGCACTGCTCTCCCAGGGCATTGGCGACACCATTCGCGTATCGCTGTCGGCCCCGCCGGTCGAGGAAGTGAAGGTCGGCAACCAGATTCTGGAATCGCTGAACCTGCGTCCGCGCAAGCTGGACATCGTTTCCTGCCCATCCTGCGGACGCGCACAGGTGGATGTCTACACCTTGGCTGAGCAGGTTACTGCTGGGCTCGAAGGCATGAAGGCTCCACTGCGCGTGGCAGTCATGGGCTGCGTCGTCAACGGACCGGGTGAAGCCCGCGATGCGGACCTCGGTGTAGCTTCGGGCAACGGCAAGGGACAGATCTTCGTCAAGGGCGAGGTCATCAAGACCGTCCAGGAAGACCAGATTGTCGAGACTTTGATCGAAGAAGCCAACCGTTTGGCGGCAGAAATGGGACTGGACAATGACGAGAATCCTTCCTCGGGTTCTCCCGTGGTCTCCGTCAGCTAGAACTAGCCGACGAAGCGTCGAGGGAGCGCCGCGCATCTTGGGCCGTCGTGACACGACCGCCCTTATCGAGTTGCTCGATCGCGACCCCGTCGCCAACATCTTCACCCGTTCTCAGGTGAACATCCACAAGTCTGCGGTTCCAGATGGCTTTGCCCATATCGTTGGCTTGGACGGCAACGAAGGCCTTGAATCGGCATGCTGGGTGGGCGCCAATATGGCGCCCACCGCCATGGCGGAGGCCGATGCCCAGAAATTCGCCATGCATGCCATCGAGACCCGCCAGCGATTCGCCTCGGTCTTCGGCCCGGCGGAAACCGTGCTGGCCATGCATGAGGTCTTGCGGGACGGTCCGCAAGAAATTTTCGACCTCCGGGCGAATCAGCCATTGATGGCGATCTCGCACAACCCGGCGGGCGTTCGACGCAATCGGCTCCGCCCGGCCCAGGTCCAAGAATTCGATCGAGTGCTGCCGGCCAGCGCAGCAATGTTCGAAGAGGAACTTGGCTATTCGCCGTTGGAAAACGGGGGAAGCTTCTACCGCAATCGTGTACGCCAGCTAATTCGTGATGGACATACCCTCATGGACTGCGACCAGCGGGGCAACGTGATTTTCAAGGCTGACCTGGGCACGGTCACCGATGAAGTTGTGCAAATCCAAGGTGTTTGGGTGAATCCGATGTACCGCGGACAGGGGTTGGCTGCCGGCTATATGGCCTCCACAGTGGACTATGCAATGCAGTTAGCGCCAGTCGTGAGCCTATACGTCAACGACTTCAACACCGCTGCAATTAAGACATATCAGCGCATCGGCTTTGAACAAGTCGGAACCTTCGCGACGATCCTGTTCTGATCTCAGAAGCCGGCGCCTTGGCAAAGCATCGCTTGCCGAGCCTGAAGACGCTGATTCGATCGCGGATTCCTGTATGGCTTCAGCACGGCGAGGCTCCATGCCGTCGGCATTCGGAGTGCAAGCCGATCGTGCGACGGCGCAGGAATGAAAATGCAGACTCCCAGCATTGCCCTTGTGATGTTTCGTCTTGCACCCAACGAGGAAGCAGCAATGCCCAGCGAATGATCCGCGGTCTTCTAGACTCGAAGGTGTAACAGCGACGGTGATGGGAAAACTTGTGGTTCGAGGCTTTGGCGCTAAAGCATACTTGGGCGCTGCTATGAGCGCAGCAGTAGTCCTGATGAGCGGGTGCAGCGCACCAGAAACCGAAGTCGGGGCATCGCCGGTCGCGCCGGTTCGCCTCGATGGCGCACAGCTGGAGAACCTGCTTGAGGAATTCGCCCAAGAAGAAAAGAATTCCGAGGTCATTGGCGACAAGCAGCTTCGCGAGAACATTCCGCAGGCCCAGGAATGGATCGAGAACGTCAAAGTGAATCCCAGCAAATGCGGGGTCACTTTTGCTGAGCCGGTAGCCGATCAATTGAAGAACGCCACGATGGGGGCCATAGAATTCGAGGACAGCTACCTTACAGTCGCAATCTACAAGGATTCTGAATTCTTGCAGGCCCAATGGGATGCCAAAACGGCGGCCAACGCTGATTGCGCGCGGTACACAGTCAAGCGGGGCAACGAGACTCGTGCCTATCATCTTGCCAAGCAGCCCATGGATTCTTCAGCGGGATTATCCGATGGGTATGTGATTACCAGCAGTGATGGTTCGTCGACCCAGCAGCAGCTAATCATTCGCACTGCCAGCTCGAATGTCCTTCTCGGCCTTCAACGCTCCACAACAGCGGGGAACACCGCGAACGAAGTTGAAGAAGCATCAGAGATCCTGCAGAAGCTCATGGACCAGCTGACCCAGTAGTTTATTTTTACGACGTCGCCGGCTCTTCGGCGGCAACAACGGAAAGCAGTAAATGACTAAGCGTTTAGCCCTTTGGGCCCTGCCATTGGCCGCGACCATGATACTAGCTGGCTGTTCTTCAGATTCAGCCACGGAACCTGCGGAATCGTCTGCTTCAACGACCTCCGCAGACAGCCAGGAAGAGGCTGCCTCGAATGGCGCGCTCACTGCCGAGCAGGTGAAATCCGTCGCTTCCAAGCTTTTGGAAGGCGACAACGCAGTCCAGGTGGTCGGCAACGAGCAAATGCAGCAGCAACTGGAAATTGCCAAGAACGCGAAGGCTCCCAGTGGCATCAAGCCGGAGAAATGCGCCGAGTTGAATGCCAAGTATTCAGTTACCGACTTGACTGCATCCGTATCCGCAACGGCAACCAGCTCCTCGGAATCCGTCGGCAAAGTTGTGCAGGTTTTCTCCTTGACGGACAAAGCCACACGTAAGAATGTCTCCCAGGCGCTGACCTTGGATGATCTGGAGGGATGCGAAAACGTCACCGTCGAGACAGGTGGCGAAAAAATCGAAACTGAACGCCAGATCCTGCCCTTGGATGTCAAAGCTGACCAGTCGTTGACCATGTCCACCCAGATGGACGCAGGCGGAGGGCAGCTATTGACCTCGGTCGTGGTGCAGGCGCTGCGGGACGACAATTTCGTCCTGGTTACCCTGCAGACAGGTTCGCAGCAAGCAGCTGAGCTGGCCGCGCAAGCCGTGGAATTGACGGATCGTGCGTTCGCCGAAATCGATGCGGTTCGAAAGCAATAGTCACTTGTGCTCCGTGTCCCGACTCGCCAATACCAGGCGGTGCTGCGCCTAGGAGCGGGATGCCAGCAGCGGTAGCGACTTGGATAGTTTGCCGTGAAGCAATGCATCTTCCGAGTCATATTGAAGTCCCTGGCAGTTGAAGCGCGATTCAACTGCCAGGGACTTGTTCCTGTGCGTCGCCTGCAGATTTCTCTTTGACTGGTGCTTTTCCTGGCAGTGGATGACTCTTGTCCTGCTCTTGAGCATTCAAGCGAACAACTTGCTCAAGTCCATTCGCTGCAACACTCTCTCGTTGTCTTTTTATTTCCAACATATTGTGAAATGCTGTGGGTGGCTTATCATCACCATTGTCAGGAAATCACCATGAAAAAGCGTTCACTCTGGGTGCTGCCAGTAGCAGTTGCCCTAGCACTGACCGGTTGCAGCTCGAATTCGGGAACCGAAGGAGCTGCTGGCTCTTCGGAGGCCCCTCAGGAACAGGAAAGCGCGGGAGTCCCGGCGCTGACCGCCGAGCAAGCCGCTGCGGTCGCCAAAACTCTCGGTGGAGACGAACCGAATGTGCAGGTTCTGGATAGCGCTGCGCTGAGCGCCTCAGTTGAAAGCGCCAAGGGACTGATCGATCAGATGGAGATCGAACCAGCGCAGTGCGCGGAATACGTTTCGCAGCAGGGAACCCAGGACCTGGACGGCGTGAACATGGCTGCAGCGATTGTCGTCGGCGAGACCGGTGAGAGCAGCAGCTATTCGGTCGCTGGCTACGAGGATGCTGCCAAGCTGGAAGCAATCAACAAGATGGCAGATGCCAAGGACTTGCAGGGTTGCGAGGACTTCTCGATGAAGGTAGCAGGCCAGGAAGTTTCGGCCTCTGCCAAGATCCTGGATGCTGAGTCTGACGCAGACAAGACCATCGCTACCCACACCGCTATGACCATGAACGGTGCTGAAGTGCCGGGCGGTTCGTACCAGATTCAGGGCGTAGTCGGCGACAACGTCGTTGCCGTTTCCCACACCCAAACCACCGAACAAAGTGAAGACGAAGCTGTGAAGACTCTCGTTGAAGAACTGAATAAGGCGGTTGCAGAGGTCAAGGCGGCGGCCAAGTAGGCTCGCTTCCGGTGGCGAATGCCCCTCTGGTTCCTGGACCAGAGGGGCATTCGCGCATTTGCATGGAAAATACTTCCCAAAGTGAGGCAGCAACTGCCAATGGATGGAGTGGTCTCAGACGAAGGTTCGGTTCAGAACCAGCTGATGATCCGTGCCCATGGCAAACGGAGCTGCTGGCAAACGGAGCTGCGCAATATGCGGACACGCTCCAAGCAAGAACTAGCGAGGAACGCGCACCGAAGCGGGGCCTCGTTTAAATCACCTCCTCAATAAGCAAGAACCTTGCAACTCCCAGCAGTGGCCCAGTAGCGGGAGCAAGCTACTGAAAACGCAACACGGTTCCGCTCGACCCCTTGAATTTATTGGGAAGTCGCCGAAAGCTGTAGCATTGATTAAGGCCAATTTTCTGGCCAAAACCCATTTGATTTTGCATAGCTAGTCGGCATCCGGAAATATCTCTGAAGTCGACGGACGGAAAAGGACACCCCGAGTGGTTTTGAAGCTTTCCACTACCTTCTTGCGCACCTTGCGTGAAGATCCGGTTGACGCCGAAGTCGCCAGCCACAAGTTGTTGGTACGCGCCGGTTACATCCGTCGTGCGGCCCCGGGAATCTACACCTGGTTGCCGTTGGGTTTGAAGGTCCTGGCGCGTGTTGAAGCTATCGTTCGCGAGGAAATGAACGCCATCGGCGGCCAGGAAGTCCACTTCCCAGCGCTGTTGCCACGCGAGCCATACGAGCAGACCGGCCGCTGGACCGAATACGGCGAAGGCCTGTTCCGCCTCAAGGACCGCAAAGAAGCGGATTACCTCCTGGCTCCAACCCATGAGGAAATGTTCACCCTGCTGGTGAAGGACCTGTACAACTCGTACAAGGATCTGCCGGTCTACCTGTACCAGATCCAGAACAAGTACCGCGACGAAGCACGTCCGCGCGCGGGCCTGCTGCGCGGCCGCGAATTCATCATGAAGGATTCCTACTCCTTCAACATCGATGACGAGGGCCTGGACGAGGCCTATATGGCGCACCGCGCCGCCTACCTGAAGATTTTCGAGCGCCTGGGACTGGAAGTTGTCCCGGTCTTCGCGCAGGCAGGTGCCATGGGCGGCTCCAAGTCCGAGGAGTTCCTGCATCCAACGGCTATCGGCGAGGACACCTTCGTGCGTTCGGCAGGCGGCTATGCTGCGAACGTCGAGGCGGTGACCACGGTAGTCCCTGCAGCTATCGATTACACCAACGCACCTGCGTTCGAGGTAGTCGATACCCCGGACACCCCGACCATCGAAACCCTGGTGGCCGCCGCCAACGAGCTGCGCCCACGCGAGTCCGGTGCCTGGGAAGCCAAGGACACCCTGAAGAACGTTGTCCTGGCCGTGACCGACCCGGAAGGCAACCGCCAGCTGGTAGTCATCGGTGTTCCAGGCGACCGCCAGGTGGACCTGAAGCGCGTCGAGGCTACCGTAGGCGCCCCGCTGGGCATCATCGGCGAGGTCCAGGTTGAAGCCGCCAACGGCGAAGACTTGGCCAAGCACCCGGAATTGGTTGCTGGCTACATCGGCCCGGGCAACGGCCTGGACAAGGCTGTTCTGGGCACCGAGGGAACCAGCGGCATCACCTACCTGGTTGACCCACGCGTCGTATCCGGCACCTCGTGGATCACCGGCGCCAACGAAAAGGGTAAGCACGTCTTCGGCCTGGTGGCCGAGCGCGACTTCGGCTTTGACGGCACCATCGAGTCCGTCAACGTGCTCGAAGGCGATCCGGCACCGGATGGCTCCGGCCCGCTGCGCACCGAACGCGGCATCGAAATGGGACATATCTTCCAGCTCGGCCGCAAGTACGCCGAAGCACTGGATCTGCGGGTCTTGGACCAGAACGGCAAGCTGACCGTCGTCACCATGGGTTCCTACGGCATTGGCGTCACTCGTGCGGTCGCCGCGCTCGCCGAGGCGTACCACGACGAAAACGGCCTGGCATGGCCAAAGCAGGTTGCCCCAGCCGACATCCACATGGTTGTCACCGGCAAGGGCCCCGAGCTGCTGGAAGCCGCCGAGAAGCTGGCTGTCGAATTCGAAGCGGCCGGCCTGGAGGTCATCCTGGATGACCGTCCAAAGGTTTCCGCGGGTGTGAAGTTCTCCGATGCAGAACTGATCGGCATCCCCACCATTGTCGTGGTGGGACGCGGCCTCGCAGAGGGCGTAGTCGAGGTCAAGGACCGTACCTCCGGCGAACGCCGTGATGTCAAGGTAGAGGACGTCGTTGCGGAGCTGTCTGCCTAAGGGCGCGGCAGCCGAAAACTGAATAGGGGAGTAGCGCGGTGCAAGAGATCTTGGAATTCCTGTCCGTCAACGGTGAACCCGTCTCCTTCTGGCCCCTGGCCTTGCTGCTTCTGGCAGCCTTGGGCGCCGGATGGATCGACGCGGTGGTTGGCGGCGGCGGCCTGATCCAATTGCCCGCGCTGCTTCTTTTCCCCGGCATCACTCCGGTGCAGGCGCTGGCCACGAATAAGCTCGGCTCGATCTTCGGAACTACCACCAGCGCGGTGACCTACTACCGGCGCACCAGCCCGGATTTGAAAACCGCGATTCCGATGGCATTGACCGCGATGCTCGGGGCGTTCGGCGGAGCCGCGCTGGCAACAATACTTCCAGCCGAAGCGATTCAGCCCATCATTATCGCAGCGCTCATTGCGGTGCTGCTCTTCACGATCCTCAAGCCCAAAGCGGGGGAGCTGTCGCGGCTGCGCTACACCGGGCATGGGCACTATCTGCGCGCCATCCTGATCGGGCTGCTGATTGGCGGCTACGACGGGATGATCGGGCCGGGCACTGGATCGTTCTTGATCATCGCCATGGTGACGGTGCTGGGCTACAACTTCCTGCAGTCCTCCGCCAAGGCGAAGATCGTGAACCTGTGCACCAATCTGGGTGCGTTGCTGCTCTTCATTCCGACAGGGCACGTCTTGGCAGCCTTGGGCCTGGCCATGGGGTTGATGAATATGCTCGGCGGCTACCTCGGCGCGCGCATGGCGATCTCAAAGGGCAGCGCCTTCATACGCATCGTCTTCGTGATCGTCGTTTCGGCACTGATCATCAAGCTCGGTTCGGACCTGATCCTGGCCGGAAACTGACAGGTCTAGCGGCTTCCGGCAGCTGATGTGTTAATTGGCGGGTAACCGGCATGATGCTGGACCTGTTGCGGTTCGATGGCATGAACCATGGAACTGGTCGGCATTTGCGCGATCCTGAAGGTCAGGAAGCTGGAGCCTAATGCCGCTTTGTAGAGTTGGGCAATTGTCGTGCGCGGTTCCAGCGGATCCACAACCTTCAATGCGGTGCAGCCGATGGAAACGTAGAGGAACCACAAATCGTCTTTTTCCGGATCGAGTGTAGCGATCAGTGCCGGCGGTTGATGCGCGGCTACGAGCGACATGACATCGTTGACTGATTCTCCGGATTGCGCGATGACAATGGGCATTCCCTGAATCCAACCGTGTGCGCTGAGCTGTGCACGGCCTTGCCGTGAACTGATCACTTCGCTGACCAGTTCAGCTATCGTCGAACGCATGTGTCGACCTGACATTTCACTACCTCCGATTGACGACCTAGCTGCAAGTGGTTAGTTCCCCAATAAGTGGAAGAAAGCGGAGAATTTCGCTCCATTTTTAGCGGAGCTGAATGCCGAATCTTAAGCACTTATTATTCACCATAGACCCTTTGGCGGTGAATATCGAGAGCAGTTGAATAGGAATGAAATTCATATAGTTGCAGCTTCATTCCATGGTGGAGAGAATGGGGAAGGCTGGTAGCTGAAAATACTGTCGATTACGAAAAACCGGTATTGGGCATACCAGTTTCAACGAGGGGCAAGGTTAAAAACCACTGATCGTTGAAGCATTGCACGCTTCAACTCGACAGAAACGCCTGTTCCAATCCTCGCCATAATTCGCCGTGAGAATCGCTGTTGTAATTATTTCGTGATAAATCAACGACGTGGGAAATATGCCAGAAAAAACTGCTGAAACTTAGGCTATTTCTTGGACCCGGCAGTTTCCAAGATACGGTAGTCGCTACTTGATCCGTGGCGATCACTGAGAGCTTCGAATGCAAGGGCGGAAATTTTCAATCCTGCAGCGCCATCGGTATTTCCCGCTGCCACGACCAGCGCTTCAGCAAAATCTTCCTCGGCTGCTGCAGAGAGCGTGGCTAGTTCTTCCAGGCCGTCTTCGGGCAATGCATAGGCGGGCTCGCGCAGGTCTGCGCACCGGTCGTCAACGACGTCGCGCAGGCCGCGAAGCTGATTTCCCAATTCGCTGCGCCGATCTTCAATGGCATCCTTGGCTGACTCGGCGCCACGAGCAGCTTTGAGCTGCAGAAGGAAATCCAGCGCGTAGCCGCGGTCCAGTGCCCGGGCGACGGCCGTTGGCTCGATGTCCTGCGCTTCGGTGATTTCCACCGCCGGGTCCAGCAGATCTGCATGCGGCAGGCAGGCTACCTGCTGGTCATCTTGCTTTTCCGCGTCCGCGGCTTTGCTCAGCGGCAGGGCCAAGTCGACGTCGCGCTCTTCGCCTGATGATGCAACTGCACGGCGGGCATCCAGATTGACCTGGAAGGCAATCTCGGCCAGCTTCGAATCCCTGGGAAGCGAAGGCTCCTCGAATGCAGGCATCTGCGCCGAGGCATTGGCGACATTCGTGGCAAGCGCAACCAGTGCGTCGGGGGAGTAGCTTTGCGGCAACGCCGCAGGCTCTTGGTCATCGAAACGCAATTCGCCGAGCAGCGCTGAACCCTGCGACAAGGAAGCTGCCAGTGCGGACAGCTGCGAGGCGTTTTCCTCGGGTGCCAGTTTGGTCAAAGCCTGGGCCTGGGATGCCAGATCCGCGAGCTTTGCTCCCTGTTCCCACATCGTGCGTTCATCGGCGCTGGCCTCGCTGACTTGTTCGGGCAGTCCGCGCTCGACCAGGGCCCCATGAAAGAGCGTGCTGCCTATTCCCCACGTCACCGCCACGGCAACTGCACCAGCCAAGGCCGGAGCAATCCAGCCCGGAGCGCGGCGTACTGGCCTGTCGGTGCGAGGAGAGGAATAAGGCGTTTCTTCAGTCATAGCGTTTCGATCATGCCATGATCAACGCGGGCAATGAGGGCATTGGCGGTGCCGCGCGCCACGATGAATGGAAAATGGGCGTGAGTTCCTTCACCTGTGCCCGTTTGGATGTTCTCAATGAGCGGAACGCAATATAGGCTTAAAGGACAATATCGAATAGCGTGGGAGGATATCCATGACCGGAATGCCGGCCGATACCGAACAGGAAGCGCAGCGTCTGGCTGCATTGCTCTCCAAAGACGTAGAATCCCACGGGCTTCTCTTAGAAGAAGTCACCTTGCGTCCCTCTGGCAAGCAGATGATCTTGCAGATCATCGTCGACAAGGCCGACGGGCATGAAACGCTGGATCTCGATGAACTTGGTGAAGTCACCACCACCATCTCCAATGCCCTGGACAAGGACGCCGTCTATGCGAATGCGGCTCCTTACGAACTCGAAGTCAGTTCCCCGGGACTGTCCCGCCCGTTGACTGCCCAGCGCCATTGGATCCGCGCCATCAACCGCATGGTCAAGCTTTCACTGGCTGACGGCACGAAGCTTCGCGGACGCCTGCTGGAGGTCAACGAAAATGACGTGCTGGTTGCCGAGCACCGCGAGCCGGCCAAGAAGGGCATGAAGGTCAAGGTGCTCGAACCTGCGACCCATGCATTTGAAAATATCCGCAAAGCAGTTGTCGATCCAGAACTGAACTTCGACGACGCGCTCTTGGAAACTGTCGATACTGAAGATTTGGAGGGCTAAGCGTGGATATTGACATGAATGCGCTGCGCATCCTGGAAAAAGACCGCGACATCCCGATGGATGTCTTGATTCCAACCATCGAGTCGGCCCTGCTGCTGGCCTACAACAAGACCGAAGGCGCCATGCCTGGCGCTCGCGCGCACATTGAGCGCAGCAACGGCCATGTGGCGATCCTGGTGGAAGACCGCGATAACGCCGGCGTGCTGCTGGGCGAATTCGACGATACTCCTCACGGCTTCGGCCGCATTGCCGCTTCGACCGCCCGCCAGGTGATCATGCAGCGCCTGCGTGAAGCAGAAGATGCGCAGGTCGTCGGCGAGTACGCGGCTCGTGTTGGCACCTTGATCTCCGGCGTCATCCAGCAGGGCTACTCCTCGCACATGGTGCAGGTCAAGCTCGGCGACCTGGAAGCGCTGCTACCACCGGTCGAGCAGTCGCCAGGCGAGAAGTACCAGCACGGCAACCGCCTGCGCGCCTACGTTGTCTCGGCCGAGCGCGGCAACAAGGGCCCGGCCATTACCCTGTCCCGCTCCCACCCGAACCTGGTTCGCCGGCTGTTCGAAATGGAAGTTCCGGAAATTGCTGACGGCACCGTCGCAGTGGAGGCCCTGGCCCGCGAAGCTGGCCACCGCACCAAGATTGCTGTGCGTGCAACCAAGGCCGGCGTCAACGCCAAGGGCGCCTGCATTGGCGAAATGGGAACCCGCGTGCGCGCTGTGATGAACGAGTTGAACGACGAGAAGATCGACATCGTCGATTACAACGAGGATCCGGCGAAGTTCATCGCCGCGGCCCTGTCCCCGTCGAAGGTCATCTCGGTAGAGATCCTGGACGAAAGCGAACGCCGTGCCCGCGTGGTTGTCCCCGATTCCCAGCTCTCGCTGGCGATCGGCAAGGAAGGGCAGAATGCCCGCCTGGCCGCCAAGCTGACCGGTTGGCGCATCGACATCCTGGCCGCATCGGGCGGCAAGGAACCGCAGCTGTAGGCAGCTGCCGAAGAATTCCAGTTCAGCGTGCTGGACGCCTGGCTGCCTGTGAGGCGCATCTCATGCGTGCTAAGGCGTCCAAACGCGCTAGACTAGTAGATGGCTCGTAATAACTTGGGAAGGTGGCGACGGCGCTCGCATGAAGCTGCATCAGCAACGCACGTGCATTGGCTGTCGAACCGTAACCAATAAGAACGAGCTGCTCCGTTGGGTCCTGAAAGACGGTGCACCGCTGCGTGCGGTGAGCCTGGATCTGCGAGGTTCCGCTTTCGGGCGGGGCGCTTGGACCCACGGGACCGAAAAGTGTGTGCAGCAAGCAGTGCAGCGCCGAGCGTTCGCGCGGACCTTCAGGTCCGCGGTAGACGATTCGCAGGTACTGCAGGAATTCACTGCATACGAAGATCAGCTGGCAGCAAGCCAGCTATCTGGCAAACATGATGAAAGCGGGTCAGAAATCTGATGGCAACCCGATGAGTCGGCAATGCTGAGCGCACAACGATGAATTATCAGTTCTGCGTGATCCACCGTGCGACGGAAGAATTTCACGAATTACACAGCTGATCTGCCAGACCGCTGATCCAAAGATTTATCTTTTGATACCGGGGTTTGAGCAGATCACATCGACACAGGAGAGATGTGGCTAAACCCCGCGTTCACGAGCTCGCCAAAGAGCTCGGAATCACTTCAAAAGAAGCACTAACCAAGTTGCAGGACATGGGCGAATTCGTTCGCTCCGCTTCCTCGACCGTTGAACCACCAGTCGCGCGCAAGCTGCGCGACGCATTCCCGGGTTCCAACGGTGCCGCCAAGCCGGCAGCAGCTGCAAAGCCAGCCGCCGCCAAGCCAGCGACCCCTGGAGCTCCGAAGCCGGCCTCGAAGCCGGCAGCTGCCCCAGGTGCCTCGGCGCCGAAGCCAGGCGCCAAGCCAGCTCCGGCTCCTGCTGCACCAGCAGCACCTGCCGCTCCAACCGCGAAGGCGACCCCTGGCGCTCCATTGCCGGGTGCAGCCCCAGCACCGAAGCCAGGCGCCAAGCCGGCTCCAAAGCCAGGCGCCCCACGCCCAGGCAACAACCCGTTCTCGTCCCAGCAGGGAATGCGCGGCGCTGAGTCCGGCGAACGCCGTGGCGGCGGCAGCCGCGAAGGCGGTCGTGCCCCACGTCCAGGTGCCCCACGTCCGGGCGGTCCACGTCCAGGCAACAACCCGTTCTCCTCGCAGCAGGGCATGCGCGGCGAAGGTGGCCAGGGCGGCCCACGCCCGCCACGTGACGGCCAGCGCGGTCCACGTCCAGCTGGTGCTGGCGGTCCACGCCCGGCCCGCGACGGCCAGGGCGGCCCACGCCCGCCACGCGATGGCCAGCGCGGTCCACGTCCAGCCGGCGCAGGCGGCCCACGCCCAGCAGGCCAGGGCGCTCCACGCCCAGCTGGTGCAGGCGGTCCACGCCCAGGCGCAGGCACCACTGCAACCCCGCGCATGATGCCTAACCGCACCGATCGTCCAGCCCCAGCAGGCGGCGGACGTCCGGGTGCAGGTGCCGGCGGACGCGGTCGCCCAGGTGGCGGCGGCGGTGGCGGCACCGGTGGCGGCTTCCGCCCAGGCGCACCACGCGGCCGCGGTGGCGTTGGCGGCGCTTTCGGCAAGGGAGGCGCCGGTCGCGGCAAGCAGCGCAAGTCCAAGCGCGCAAAGCGCCAGGAATTGGAGCAGATGAGTGCTCCGTCATTGGGCGGCGTGAATGTTCCGCGCGGCACCGGTGACACCGAGATCCGTCTGCGCCGCGGCGCGTCGATCACCGATTTCGCTGACAAGATTGGCGCCAACCCGGCCGCACTGGTGACCGTGCTGTTCCACCTCGGTGAAATGGCTACCGCAACCCAGTCGCTGGATGAGGCGACCTTCGAGGTGCTCGGTGAAGAGCTGGGCTACAAGGTGCTTGTCGTCTCCCCAGAGGACGAGGACAAGGAGCTGCTCGAAGGCTTCGGACTGGACCTGGAAGCCGAACTTGAGGCCGAAGGCGAAGACGTGCTCGAAGAGCGCGCCCCGGTCATCACCATTATGGGCCACGTCGACCACGGTAAGACCCGACTGCTGGATGCCATCCGCCAGTCGAACGTCATCGAGGGCGAGCACGGCGGCATCACCCAGCACATCGGTGCATACCAGATCAACCATGAGCACGAGGGTCGCCAGCGCGCGATGACCTTCATCGATACCCCGGGCCACGAGGCGTTCACCGCCATGCGTGCCCGCGGTGCCGAGGTCACCGACGTTGCAGTGCTGGTTGTCGCAGCGGACGACGGCGTCATGCCGCAGACCGTGGAAGCGCTGAACCACGCACAGGCTGCCGGCGTGCCGATCATCGTCGCAGTGAACAAGGTCGATAAGGAAGGCGCCAACCCTGACAAGGTCATGGGCCAGCTGACCGAGTACGGCCTGGTTCCCGAGGAATACGGTGGCGACACCATGTTCGTGAAGGTTTCTGCACTGCAGAAGCAGGGTATCGAAGAGCTGCTGGACGCTGTCCTGCTGACCTCCGATGTCCTGGAACTGAAGGCGAACCCGGACAAGTCCGCTCGCGGCGTGGCTATCGAAGCGAACCTGGACAAGGGCCGCGGTTCGGTTGTCACCGTCCTGGTCCAGTCCGGTACCCTTTGCGTTGGCGACACCATGGTGGTGGGCACCGCCCACGGCCGTGTGCGTGCAATGTTCAACGAGAACGGCGAGAACCTCGACGTGGCACTGCCATCGCGTCCGGTACAGGTCCTGGGCATGTCCTCGGTTCCGCGTGCTGGCGACGGCTTCCTGATCACCGAAGACGAGCGCACCGCCCGCCAGATCGCTGACAAGCGCGAGACCGCAGAGCGCAATGCGTTGCTGGCCAAGCGCCGCAAGCGCATCACCTTGGAAGACTTCGACAAGGCTGTTGCCGATGGCAAGATCGATACCCTGAACCTGATCCTCAAGGGTGACGCTTCCGGTGCTGTCGAGGCACTGGAAGACTCGCTGATGAAGATCGAGGTAGGCGACGACGTGCAGCTGCGCGTGATCCACCGCGGTGTCGGTGCGATCACCCAGAACGACGTCAACCTGGCAACCGTGGACAACGCCATCATCATTGGCTTCAACGTCCGCCCAGCCGAGCGCGTGGCAGAACTGGCCGACAAGGAAGGCGTCGACATGCGCTTCTACTCGGTCATCTACTCCGCGATCGACGACATCGAAGCAGCGCTCAAGGGCATGCTCAAGCCGGAATACGAAGAAGTGGCCCTCGGTACCGCCGAGATCCGCCAGGTATTCCGCTCCTCGAAGTTCGGCAACATTGCCGGTTCGATCATCCGCTCGGGCACTATCAAGCGCAATTCCAAGGCCCGCCTGGTACGCGACGGCAACGTCGTGGGCGACAACCTGTCGATCGATTCGCTGCGCCGCGAGAAGGACGATGTCACCGAGGTCCGCGAGGGCTTCGAATGCGGTATCGGCCTGGGGTCGTTCAACGACATCAAGGAAGGCGACATCATCGAGACCTTCGAGATGCGCGAAAAGCCACGCGACTAATTGCCGACAGGCAATTAGCAGTGTGACTCACTGATTCGTGGGCGTTTGACCGATAAGCTTTGGTCAAGCGCCCACGAGTTTTGAACCATTAGGAGAAAACCATGGCTGATTCAGCCCGCGCCGCACGCCTGGCTAAGCGCGTACAGGTCCTCATGGCCCAGTCGCTGCGCAACGTCATCAAGGACGAGCGCATCGACAACGTCACCGTGACCGATGCCCGCGTCACCAACGACCTGCAGCACGCTACGGTGTACTACACCGTCTTTGGCGATGACGAGATGAAGAAGGACATCGCCGCCCTGCTGGAAAAGCGTGGCGGCGCCCTGCGCAAGGAATTGGGCCGGAACCTCACCATCCGCCTGACCCCGACGCTGGCCTTCGTCGCTGACGAGATTCCCGAGGGTGCCTCGCACCTGGAGGAACTGCTGGCCAAGGCCCGCGAGAAGGACGCTGAGGTCGCGGCCCTGCGCGAAGGCAAGGACTTCGCCGGAGACCAGGACCCATACAAGAAGGACGAGGACGCCGAAGAAGCCTAGGAGCTTCCCGGAATCCTTCCGCCCGGATGCAATGCTGGGGATCGCACCATGGTGCGATCCCCAGCATTTTTAATTCATGAGTTTCCGTCGCGGCAAGCCCTCCGGTGGATGCCGGCGATCAGCGGGCTATCCGGGCGCTGAGCAGGGTGCCCGTAGGCGTCAGGGCGTTGGCGGTGACCGCCACCCTGGTGCCGTCGATTGCCACATCAGAAGCCATCGGCACCGGCAGCACCGTCATGGACTCGCTGTGCCGGATGGCTCCCACGCCGCCACCGAAGAGCTCGGCCACGAACACCCGGCCGCGGTCATCGACCGCCACCCCGGTCGGGGCATTCAGCCCGGTGGCCACTAGCTGCGTGACCTTGCTGTGCATGTTCATCCGGTAGACCTTGCCCATCGACAGGCCCTCGCCCGGAACGCCGGGCAAGACGGCGTAGTAGAGCCACTGCTTGTGCACGGTGATGTCGGTAGGCGCCGGCTGGGCCCAGTAATCCAGGCCCATCATGCACTCCGGAACGGCCAAGCCCATTTCCCCGGCCAAAGCCGCTACTTGCTCGGCGATCTTGATCGGCTCAGCCGGCAACGTTTTCAGCAGGGTGACCGTGCCGTCGGCTGCGACGTGGTAGAGGGCGTTGCCTCCGGCATCGCCCACGTACAGGCCGTTGGCGGCCGGAACGCTGGAGTACGGGTGCGAGTACCCTCGCCATGCGTCTGGAGGTACGGGGCCTGGGCCAGGCATTCGGGTGAGGCGTCACGTACGCCGTAGAGCGTCTGGCCATCCGGGTCGTGGGCCACCTCGTATTTGAACAGGTCCGCCAAGGTACGGGTGGATCCCTGGGCATCAATGGCCTTGACCAGTGCGGGCCCTTCGGCTTGCGGATCTTCATCCGTGCCGGCGAGGTTCTCGAAGTAATAGGTGTTGCCACGGTCATGCGAGACGCCCGCGATTTCCTTGCCGGGAGCCGATACCAAGACCTGGCGGGTGCCATCAGTTGAGATGGATGACAGGATTCCGCCGAAGGCCTCGGCGACAAGGTACGAGCCTTCGGGACCGAAAGCCACCTTGAGCGGACCGACGAGTCCCTCGGCAACGGACTGCACCGAATCAATGGACGGCTTGCTGTGCTCGGACGCACCGGCAGCGTGGGCCGGGGCAGCGACGAGCGGCACGGTAAGTAGCGATCCCGCCGCGAGGGCAGCGAGAACTCGGGATTTCATGGGAGATTCTCCTGGGAGTGCGAGTGAGCCACGGCCAGATGACGGCCGCGAAGAAGACGCAGACTTGAACCCGCTGAGTACCAGATGCTTCCAGAGCCATGGCACGAGCCTGCTGAATCCGTGGAACACGGTCCTGGCGGCATCCCCCATGGATGTCGAGCCCAGCGGTGGCGCGTGGCAATGCGCTCATATGAATCGAGTTCTAGGCCGGGGCACAGGGGTGGTCAAGGGTCCGTCGCGACTCATTTAAAGTGCTCGCGAACCCCGAGCGGCAGCTGGCCGTTCTGATGCTCTGGACCGGTGTGATGTGCTGGCTGAGTCGTGCCGGGAGCACTCATGGAACCGTGCGGGCCCATAGACCCGGTCGGAGTTCGTGGGATAGCGTAGCCATCACCAGCATAAGCCGAAACAGGGGTCCCGAGAATGCCAGAATTCATCACCGTGCTCAGTGCCACCGGCGGGAACAACGTCGGAATTGTCGTTCCAGATGACGTCGTTGCCGGATTCGGCCGTGGCAAGCGCGTTCCTGTCTTGGTAACCATTGACGGGGGATATAGCTACCGGAACACCATTTCATCGATGCGTGGCCAGTTCCTGATTTCCTTCAACGCTGAAACCCGCGCTGCCACGGGCAAGGGCGCAGGCGATGAGATCAGCGTGAAACTCGAATTGGATGAAGAACCGCGGACCGTCGAAATTCCCGAGCCACTGGCCGTGCTGCTCTCCGCCGAGCCGCAGCTCCTTGAAGCGTGGAACAAGCTGTCCTACAGCAAACAACGAGGCCATGTGGAGCCCATCGTGGCTGCCCGCGGCGAAGACACCAGGACGCGCCGGGTCGAGAAAGCTATCAAGGCGCTGCGCGACGAATAGGGTGCTGGTGAGCAAGGCTACTGCACGGTGAACTGCAGACGCTGCCAACCACTGGCGCCATTGGGCACAGGGTTGGCTTTCTCGCGGGTCTGCATCTTGCCCTGCGCATCATAGGCTCGCACCGACGCCGCATGCATGCCCGGTGCCGCGTCCTTCCACACGAAGCGCCACTGCCGCCATGTATCCAGCGACGCTTCGGCGGCCAGCTGCGCATCCTCCCACGGGCCGTCATCGATCTGCACCTGCACGCGTGAAATGCCCCGGGTCTGCGCCCAAGCAGTTCCGCCCAAGACAACTTCCCCTGCAGGGACCTCGGCGAAGGGCCGAGGTGTGTCGATGCGGGAGGACATCTTGATGGGACCGCGTTCAGACCAGCCGCGGGTAGTCCAATAGGCGGCCTTGTCCTCGAAACGCGTCACCTCCAAATCAATCACCCATTTGGTGGCCGAGACATAGCCGTAGAGGCCGGGAACCACCATGCGCACGGGGAATCCGTGGTCGAAGGGCAGCGGCTCGCCGTTCATGCCGATAGCCAGCAAGGCCATCCGGTCATCGGTCAGCGCTTGTAGCGGTGTGGAAGCGCTGAAACCGTCATGAGAAGTCGAAAGCACCATATCGGCGCCGGCCTGGGGAACCGCGCGCTCCAGCACCTTGCGCAGCGGGTAGCCCAGCCACTTCGCGTTGCCTACCAGATCTCCTCCGACAGGATTCGATACGCAGGTCAGGGTCAGATACGTTTCCACGAGTTCCTCGCCTAGCAGCTCGTCGAAGCCGATGGTGAATTCATTCTCCACCATGCCGTGCACGCGCAAGGACCACTGGTTCGGGTCGATCTGCGGCACCGACAGCGCGGTGTCGATGCGGTAGAAATCCTGGTTGGGAGTAACGAAGCGGGGCATATTCGCCTCCTCTATTTGCACTCCTTCGGGCAGGGCCTTGGCCTTCGTCCGGGCCGCTGGCAGGCGCAGGGCGTTACGGGCGGCGACAGCCATATTGCGTGTAGCGGAGACGGAGGTGGACACCGCGGTGGCCAGTGCCGCGGCCGCCAAGGACAGGACCGCGCCGCGCAAGAATATTCTGCGGCTTGGGCCGGCAGCTGCCGTGCCCTGGCCGGGTTCGGGGACGGTGGCTGTAGCCAGCCGGGCCAGCCAATGAAGAGCTCCGATTCCGGCGACTGCGCCCAGCACCGTAGGGACAACATCCAGCAGGCTGGTGGACGCGCGGGCGGCCACAGCGCTGGCAAGCACCAGCGCCAAAGCAATGATGGCGGTGCAGGCCAACGCGAAACTCCGCTTGGCCAGCAGGCCGATCAGGGCAGAGAGCACCGCTGCCGCCACGCCGATGGAAATGAACAGCGCCAGCTTGTCATTGGTCCCGAAGGTGGCGATGGCGAAGTCCTTGAGCCATGGAGGCGTCAAGTCGATGATGGCAGACCCCAGTGCGAAAAACGGCGAGGAAGCACTATTGAAAAATGCCGAGGCCAACTGGGCGACGGCAAACATGAGCGCTGCCGAACATATTCCGGCTACCGCGTGGAAAACGTAAACCCTGCTGCCGCGCTTGTTCTTGAAGCCCACTGCCACTCACCTCATGCGTTTCGTTCCATGTTCCCCTCCCTAATGCGGGGGAACAACCACTCACAGTGTTTTCGGAACGGGACGCACAGCAGATTGGAACCGGCTACAAGATTTTCTGCGATCTCATAGCGACTGCAGCATGATGGGATCCGTCGTCGGGGCGGGGGAGCCGGTGGCCGGCTCGACGGTGATCCCGAAATGAGTGATCCCCTGCATCGGATCGGAAACCATGATCATGCCGTTGGCATCGCTGCCCGTGAGCATTCCTGCCGGGACTGCGCCGTCGGCGGAAATCAGCCACAGCTCGTACCCTTTGTCGCTGGACAGCTCCGGCATGCCCGAGGTGGAAACCGCCATCAGTCCTTCGGCCGCGGAATAGGACAGCGTGATCGTTGCCCCGTCATCCAAGGTCTGCGTCTTGGACTTGGCATCGGGAGCCCCCAGGATCCGGGCGAGCTCTTCCTGATGTTCGGCCATGGCTGCCATTTTGCTTTCCAGCTCGCGCTGCTCGGAATTCTGCTGGATGGCCAAGCCGCCCAACGCCGCCGCTGCCAGTAGCAGGATGCCGGCGGCCAAGGCGAAGAAGCGCTGGTTGCCGCGCGGTGCCCCGGGCTGCGGCGCCGGGGGCGTAGCCGGGGCATCGGATTCACGTTCCGCACCAGCCGTGGAGCCACTGGCGGGGGAGCTGCCCGAGGCAGGCTCCTGGTCCTGGACGGGCGGCAGCTGCTCGGTGGCGCGGATAGCTGCCATGACATCGGTCTTGAGCCGTGCTGGGGGAGCAACCGGCTGCGCTGCCAAGCCGATCAGTCCAGCAGTTTCCTGCAAGGCATCCAGCTCGTGGCGGGCCTGGGCGGCATCTGAGTCCTGGTGCGCGAGCTTGCCGCGGTCCTCGTCTCCCAGAGCTTCCAGGGCGAAGCTGTCGGTCCGCTCGTTCTCATGCTTTTCCATTACGCCACTCCCATCAGTTCTCGAAGCTTGCCCATGCCATCGCGTATTCGCGTTTTAGCGGTTCCCACCGGTACTTTCAGCAGCTCAGCGACTTCCAGGTGGGTGTATCCGCCGAAGTAGGCCAGCTGTATGGCTTCGCGTTGCGGTGCGCTGAGCTGTTGCAGTGCCCGGGCAACGCGTACGGTCTCGTCGTGCAAGATGGCGTTCTCTTCCACGTCTTCGTAGCTGTCCTGGAATTCCTTGATTCCAATGCGCAGATCCCGGGCTTGGCTCGCTTGGCTGGAGCGCACCCGGTCCACGGCTCGGCGGTGGGCTATGGTCAGCAGCCAGGACGCAGCGGTTCCGCGGGACGGATCGAAGCGCTTGGCCTGCTGCCACGCTTCGACGAATACTTCCTGGGTGACCTCTTCGCTCTGCGCCTGGTCGCGAAGCACCCGTAGCACGAGGCCGAAGACCCGCGATGCCATGGCATCATAGAGCGATTCGAAGGCAGATTCGGCCCCCAGCGCGACTTGTTGCAACAAGTCGTCTGGCGTTTGCACGGAATCGTCTTCCATGGCGTCGAGTCTATTGGAACTCATGAATCCTAGAGTCTCATGCATTTGTGCCTCAGCGGCGCTCTGCGGTGGCGTGGCGTTCGGGGAATAGCTGGGCTGCGGGAACCACGTTCCCGCAGCACCGGCGAAGGTGGTGCATGGAAGGTATTCCACGCACCACCTCCATGCCGGCGGACCTGCTGTTTCCGGGGGGGGTGCTACTTCTTGGCCGGCGGCATCAGGACGGTGTCCACCAGATACACGGTCGCGTTGGCGGTTTGCACGCCGCCGCAGATGACCGAGGCCCCGTTGACTTCCAGATCATCACCGCTGCCGGTGACTTCAAGATCCTCGCCCTGGACCGTTTTGTGGGTTCCGGGAAGATCAGCCGGTGCGATCTGGCCGGAAACCACATGGTAGGTCAGCACGCCGGTCAGGGTGTCGGCGTCCTTGGCCACTGCTGCCAAGTCATCCTTCGGAATCTCGGCGAAGGCGTCATCCACCGGTGCGAAGACGGTGAATTCGCCGCCGTTGAGCGTATCGACCAGGTCCACGTCCGGGTTCAGCTCACCGGAGACCGCCGAGGTCAGCGTGGTCAGCAGCGGGTTGTTCGAGGCGGCGACGGCTACTGGATCCTGCGCCATGCCTTCTACCGAGCCATCACCGGTCGGGACTGCTTCGGCGTAGGCTGCGCAGCCTGGGCCAACGAGATTTCCGGCTGGATCCATGGCCGACTCGCTGGCCATGGGAGAGCTGCTTTCCGAAGCGGAAGCGGTGGGCGATTCCATGGTTTCCGAACCTGTCGAGCAGGCGCTCAGTCCCATAGCGGCGACTGCGATGAGCCCGAAGACTCCAGCGGCTTTGCTGTATGTGCGCTTCATGATTTTCTCCTTGCTTCGCCGCGACTATTGTCGTCGGTTCCTTTCCTGTCCGTGCGGAGCAGGCTGTCATGGAGCATTCGGTGCCGGATGCCTGGCGGATTGGAATCCCGTCAAAATAATTTTCCAGTCCCTCTGTGACGCGGCGTCCGGACGGGCCTGCAGCCACGCTATCGGCGGGGGATTGGTCCGCACGTGGGATCTGCCACGCTTGGAACCCGCGGCAGGCTTATTCTCTGCACAGCCCATATACTGGAAGGCGTGAGTAAAGCCGGGCAGAACACGCAAGAGCAGGCATCAGGCCTCGTATTAGTCGACAAAGACCAGGGAATGACCTCCCATGACGTGGTGGGCCGCATCCGCCGACTCGCTGGGACCAGGAAAGTCGGCCATGCCGGCACCCTGGACCCGATGGCCACCGGCGTGCTGGTGATCGGCGTGAACAAGGCAACCCGCCTGCTGACTTACATCGTGGGCCACGACAAGACCTACACCGCCACCATCCGCCTCGGGCAGAACACCGTCACCGACGATGCCGAAGGCGAGATCATTTCCGAACGCATCGCAGCAGCTGTCAGCGACGAGGACATCGAACGCGAGGTGGCCTTGCTGCGCGGCGACATCCAGCAGACCCCGAGCTCGGTCTCGGCCATCAAGGTCGATGGCAAGCGTTCCTACGCCCGCGTGCGCGCCGGCGAACAAGTGGAGCTCAAGGCCCGTCCAGTGACCATTTCGCGTTTCGAGATCCACGAGGTGCGCCGCGAAAATGGCGGAAAGATCCTCGACGTGGACGTCACCGTCTCCTGCTCATCCGGAACCTACATCCGTGCGCTGGCCCGCGATCTGGGCGAAGCATTGAACGTGGGCGGGCATCTCACCGCGCTGCGCCGTACCGAGGTGGGCCCGTACAAGATCGAGCTCACCCGCACCTTGGAGCAGCTGGCCCAGGAATTCGAGATCCTCCCCATTGAAAAGGCTGCCGCGGCGCTGTTCCCCAACCGCACGGTCAGCGTCGACGAAGCAGTCGAGTTATCGTTTGGCCGTACCATCCCCGCCTCGCACTTGAGCATGGACATCGCCGAAGGCCAGACCGTTGCCGCGTTCGCGCCCAACGGCGTGCTCGTCGCGTTGCTGGAAGACAAGGGCGACAAGGCCCGTACCGCCTTGGTCTTCACCGCCAAGTAATCCCGAAAGGACCTGGCTTGATTGCCCTGAATGGATTCTTCATCGCTGGCGCGGTGGTCTGTGCGCTGGCGTTTCTGGTGGCAGCGACTGCAACAGCAATCCGCAAGCACCCTGATGACTGGGCGCTGATCGGCGCGGTGGCCACCGAGCTGTTCCTGATTGCCTACGGCATTGCGGCGGTGATCCGCCAGGCTGGCGGCAACGCGGTGCAGGGGGACCCGGTGGAATTCTGGGGCTACTTCATCACGGCGCTGATCATGCCGCCGATCGCCTTCTTCTGGGCCATCAGCGAGAAGAGCCGCTGGTCCAACGCCGTGCTGGCCGCGTCAGCCGCGGTCACTTTCGTTATGGTGTTCCGCATGGAACAGATCTGGCAGTAGGAGTACCCCATGGGTGAAAAGCAGCGCAACTCGCGCATCATGCAGGCCGCCGAGGCGCGCAGCGCCAACAAGGCCCCCAAGCCGAGCCGGTCCACCGGCCTGGGCCGCGTGATCATTGCCGTCTACGGCATCCTCGCTCTTGCGGCGACGGTCCGCGCGGTCTACCAGATCATGAGCAAATTCGACGAGGCTCCGATCGCGTACAGCCTGTCGCTGGTTTCCGGCCTGATCTACATCCTGGCCACGTTCTCGCTGTCCTCGGCCAAGCGTGGCGCCTGGCTGGTCTCGCTGTATGCGGTAGCCATTGAATTGGTGGGCGTGATTGTCGTGGGAATCCTGTCGCTGACCCACCCCGAAGAATTCGCGCATCCATCGGTGTGGAGCGGTTTTGGCGAAGGGTACGGATACGTTCCGCTGGTTCTGCCGCTCATCGGATTGTGGTGGCTGTACCGTAATCGTAATGAGCGTCACGCCTAAAGACGTGCAAGAATTACCTCGGTGGGTTTTCCATCCACCGCAGCAGAATTTCTGAAGGAGCAAAGTGCACTATTGGAAGGGCTTGGATGCCGTCCCCGCGGATATGGCGCCCACTGTCGTGACCATTGGCAACTTTGACGGTGTCCACCTGGGCCACTGCGAAGTGCTGGATGCAGCTGTCACACAGGCCAAAGCGCGCTCTGCACAATCGGTGGCAATCACTTTCGACCCGCACCCGGCGCTGGTGCACCGTCCCGAGAGTGCTCCTGAATTGATCATGGGCATCGCCGACCGCATCGACACCCTGGCCAGCGTTGGCCTGGACGCCACGCTGATGATCCACTACACCCTGGAATTCGCGGATCAAAGCGCTGAAGAGTTCGTCCGTTCCATCATCGTGGAGAAGCTGAACGCCGTAGCCGTCGTTGTCGGGCACGATGTGCGGTTCGGCCGCGGCAATTCCGGAGACTTCGGCTACATGCAGGAGCTGGGAGCCAAATACGGTTTCGAGGTCATCGGCGTTGAAGACGTGGGGGATAAGCGGCGCTTGTCTTCGACCTGGGTGCGCGAGGAACTGGCGGCTGGCAACGTTGAGGCCGCCGCCGCGATCCTCGGCCGGCCGCATCGCATGCGCGGCGAAGTAGTGCATGGCCACGCCCGCGGACGCGAGCTGGGATTCCCCACCGCAAATCTGGATCCCGAAGCCACCGGCATCATCCCTGCCGATGGCGTGTATGCCGGCTGGGTCATCGACGAGGCCGAGGTGCGTTGGCCGGCGGCAATTTCCGTTGGCTCGAACCCGACCTTCGATGGTGTCTCCCGCGTGGTCGAGGCGCATGTGATCGACCGTCCCGAAGAAGGTGTGGAAGATTTCGACCTGTATGGCCAGCAGATTGTCGTCGAGTTCATTTCCCATCTGCGTCCGATGGTCGCCTACCGCGGCATTGAAGCCTTGATTGAGCAGATGACCGAGGATGTCGACCAGGCCCGTGCGGTACTGGCTGCCGAACGCCACTAGGAATCATGGCTGAAATACCTTCGTTGCCGCAACGCGCCTTCGTTGTGGGAGCACAGCGCCGCGAAGAATTGGCATCGGCGTTCCAATCGGATGCCGAAAGCTATGACAAGATCCGTCCGTCCTATCCCCAGGAAGCGCTGGATTTCACGTTGCAGCACCGACCGGCAACTGCGGTGGATATCGGTTGCGGTTCGGGGATCTTCACCGAGCAACTGGTTTCTGCAGGCTTGGAAGTCACAGCCGTAGATCCGTCCGCGGACATGCTCTCGGTCCTGTCCAAGCGCCTGCCGCACATCGAGGTGGCCTGCGCTGCTGGTGAAGCTACCGGTTTGGCCGCTGACAGTTTTGATCTGGTGACCTATGCGCAGGCATGGCATTGGGTTGACCACCCGCAAGCCAGTGCCGAAGCGGCGCGCTTGCTCCATGACGGCGGTTGGCTGACGTTGCTGTGGAACCAGCTGGATGTCACAGTTCCCTGGGTGCACCGCTTGGCACGGATCATGCATGCAGGCGACGTGCACCGGCCCGAGCTGGAGCCGCCGTTGGGACCGCAGTTCCAGAAGCCGGAGCATGGCATCTGGCATTGGTCCATGGAGCTGGACTTCCACGAGATTATCGAGCTGACCAAATCACGCAGCTACTACCGCAAGTCCTCGGACACCACGCGGGCCAAGGTCGAAGCGAACTTGGCATGGTACTGGCATGAGCATTTGGGGCATGAGCCAGATAAGAAGGTGCAGGTGCCGTATCTCACCCATGCTTGGAGGTCCCGCCGGCGTCCCCGTCGGTGATATGATTGACGATGGTTCTCGCTGCAGTCCGCGGTTGCGAGTTTCCCCTGTGAATGCCTCGGCGTTCGCACTGACTTATGAACGCGGTCCAACTCTAGGAGTTTGTTATGGCATTGGATGCCACTATCAAGAACGAAATCATCAAGGCTTACGCTACCCACGAGGGTGACACCGGTTCGCCTGAGGTTCAGATTGCCGTCATGTCCCGCCGTATTTCGGACCTGACCGAGCACCTGAAGATGCACAAGCATGACCACCACACCCGCCGTGGCCTGATGGCTCTGGTTGGTCGCCGTCGTCGTATGCTCGGCTACCTGAAGAACACCGACATCGAGCGTTACCGTTCGCTGATCGAGCGTTTGGGCCTGCGCAAGTAGTCCTTGGCTTCAGAACAAGAAACTCCCCGCCTCCGTTCCAGGAGGCGGGGATTTTTCTTGCCCAGCAGGGGAAGATCCGCTTAGCCGCGGTTGGGCGCGAGCGCTGTCCGCGCTGCTCCAGGCTGAACCGCGTCGCCGTTTACTCTGCCTTGGCCTCAGTTTCAGCCTCGGCTGCCGCGGCCTCTTCGGCCTTTTCCTGGTGGATCACCTCAGCCAGGAGCTTCTCCATCTCCTTCGCGACACCCGCTGCGGACGCCGGGTTCTGCCCGGTCACCAGGCGTTCGGAGACTTGTACATTCTCTTCGAAGTTATCGGCGGCGATATGCGTGGCGCCTTGCTCGGTGAGCTTGTCAGCAAGGAAGAACGGAATGATCTTGTCCTTGCCGACGGCCACTTCTTCGTCGTTGGTGAACGCTGCAACGGTCTTACCGCTCAGGAGCTTCAGGCCATGATGCAACTCGACATCCAGCAGTCCAGCCGGACCGTGGCAGACGGCACCGACCACGCCACCCTTGTTGTAGATATCGCTGATCACCTTCTGCAGGCCAGCATTGCCAGCGAAGTCCCACATGGTGCCGTGGCCGCCCACGAGATACACCGCGTCGTACTGCGCAGGATCCACAACCTCAATGCGAGCCGTGTTGTACAAGCCGGCACGGGTTGTCTCATCCTGGGTGAACTGCACCTGGATCGGGTCATCCTGGTCCACCGTGTCGCGCGGGGGTTGTCCGCCCTTGATGGACGCAAAGTCGACGAAGTGCCCGGAATCCCGGAACACCTTCCATGGGTGCGCGGCCTCGGCGACGTTGTAACCGGTAGGCTCCTTGTCCTCCCCGATTTCGGAAACGCTGGTCAGGACCATGAGGATTTTCTTCAAGGTGTGCTCCTTTCGCATTCGTCCTTCCACCCTTGTACAACCTGCAGGCTGTCGCAAGAGGGGGCGCGCAAGTTGCCAGCAAGTTGTGCGGAACCATGCACCAAGATTCGAGTCAACACAACCGTTGGGGCAATGGACGCGGTGGCCTTGGCTGCGGCTTTGCGTAGCTGCATGACCAATGGCGCCAAGTCCAAGGTGCTGGAGGGGTTCACCGGCCCGCGGCAAGCCGACCGACGCCAAGAGCCCCAGCCGGTGCCTGTGATCCTTTCCGGACCACGGACACCTGCTGGGGCTCAAGACCGTTGCGCCACATGGCCAGTAGCTAAACCGCCAGCTTCCGGCGGATAAAGCCCGATGCCTGGTCAACCACGATGATCAAGATCAGGACGATGATGATGTGCGTGAGCATCGTATCGAACTGGAAGGACTTGATCGCCTGGTTGATGAGCAGGCCGATGCCGCCGGCACCAACCAGGCCCAGGACCAGCGAGGAACGGACATTCACATCGAAGCGGTACAGCAGCAGGCCAACGAACTGCGGGATGACCAGAGGCAATGATCCATGAGCCAACTGCTGCAGCCGTGATGCGCCGGTGGTGGACAGAGCCTCTTGCGGTCCTTGGTCGGTTTCTTCCAGGGACTCGGCCCAGAGCTTTCCCATCACGCCGGTGTTGTGGCAGATCAACGCCAGCACGCCGGCGAACGGACCCAGTCCCACCGCGGTGACGAAGATCAGCGCAAAGACGATATCGGGGACCGCGCGGAAGAACGACAGGATGCTGCGTGCCGTTTGGTAGGCCAGCGGATGCGGCGTCGTCGTCCGGCAGGCCAGCACTGCGAGCACCAAGGCCGTGGGAATGGAGAGGGTGGTGCCCAGCAGGCCGATCCACAAGGTGACCAGCGTGGCCTCCAGGCCGGGGCGGATGACCTTGTCCCAGCTCAGGTCCGGTGGGAATGCATCGCTGATGAATCGTGCCATCCCGCGCCAGCCGTCCACCAGCAGCGCCGGATCGAAATCAGTTCCGGTGATGGCCAGATAATGAAGGACGGCAATGACGGCGATTCCGGTCGCCCAGAGGGTGCGTCGTGCTGTCTTGTGCGGGTCCTTGGGCAGTGCCGGCGCGATCTTTGCCGCGGTGATGTGCGTAGTGCTTTCCACTGCCTGCTCCTTGACGCTGCTTGGGGTATGGAGACTCATGCTGCAATCCTCTCGGGAGAGTAGAGAACGTCGAGGAAGTCGTCACCGAGATTCTGGATCGGACCGTCGAAGGCGATGCGCCCGTGCAGCAGCCCGATGGCGCGGTCTGCGTACCTCTGGGCAAGTTCTGGCTGGTGCAAAACCGCCGCAACTGCAAGATTTTCTTCGTGCGCCAGGGTAGCGAGCAATTCCATGATGTTCTCGGCCGCATGCGGGTCCAGCGCGGAAACCGGCTCATCGGCAAGCAGCACTGAAGCGCGCTGGCACAGCGCCCGGGCGACGGCTACACGCTGCTGCTGTCCGCCAGAAAGGCGTCCGACCTTGTCCAGCGCCCGGTCAGCCATGCCGACCCGGTCCAGGCAGGCCATTGCTTCTTCGCGCAGTTCGCGCGAGAAGAATGCGGGGGAGAGCGAACCGAAGCCGGAGACGCGGGACAGGGCGCCAGCGGAGACATTGTCCAGCGCAGTACGGCGGGGCACCAGATGGATCTTCTGGAACACCATGGCTGCCCGGGATCGTGCACGGGTTAGGTCTCGTCCATGCAGATCAGCGAGGTGGACGCCATCCAATTCGATGCTGCCCGTATCCGGAGTGGTCAATCCGGCGACGCACTTGAGGGTGGTGGATTTTCCGGAGCCGTTGGCGCCCAGGAAGGCTACGAGCTCGCCGCGGTTGACGGAGAAATCGACGTCGTCAAGCACACGGCGCTGGTTGTAGGACTTGGCCAGGGACTTCACGGAGAGAGCCGGGCCGGCATTCTGCGTAGTGTTCATGGCTAGATGTCATCCTCGGTGAGGCCCATTTTGGACGCCAGGTCGAACAGCGGTGCGTAGGTTTCCTTGGTGACTTCCAGCAGCGGGCCTGGAGGGGTGACATCAAGGAACGCGCCGACCTGGGCGATGTCTTCCTTGGACAGGTTCAGCAGCGCATCCTTGACGGCCTTCTTCAATTCAGGGTCGGCATCGGCGCTGATAGTGATCGGGTCGTTCGGGATGGGATCCGACGTCCAGATCTGCCGGTAGTCCTCTGGGTTGAAGCTGCCTTCTTCTTCGGCGACGGCCTGGGTCTGCGAGTTGAGCTGGGCTGCGTCGACGGTTCCGTTGGTCAGTGCGAGCAATGCTTCGGGATGGCCACCTGAATAGTTCAAATTGATCTCGGACTCGGGAATGCCAGCAGTCTTCAGCGCGTAGCGCGGCAGGACATCTCCGGACGTCGAACCCACGCCGCCCAATGCGAAGTCCTTTCCACGCAGATCCTCGAGGGTCTTGATTTCTGAATCCTTCGCCACCCAGATGCCGCCGGTGTAGGTGCTGAGCTCGCCCTCGGCGGTGCCGAAGGACACCAGCGGTTCAGCGCCCGCCTGCTGGCTGGCGAACACGTATCCCACGGGTCCGAACTGGCCCAGATCCAGTTTTCCATTGCGCATTGCCAGTACTTCTGCGGCGTAGTCCTCGACGACCAGCATCTCGACTTCGCAGCCGAGTTCGCGTTCCAACGCGTCGGCAAGCACGCCGTAGGCTGGTTCCAGCTTGGCAGGGGCCTCGTACGGCTCGATGCCGAAATTGATCGGACCGTCGGCGCAGAACGCTGGAGCCGCGGAATTGGCCTGCTCATCTGCTTGCGCGGACCCGCAGGCGGTGAGGGCCAGCAGGCCCAGCGAAATGGCAGAGAATTTGATCATGGAAGAGATCTTCATGGTGTGCTCCAAAGTGTTCTGTAGCTGAGTTAGGCGTTGATCGGGGAAGCGATTGCCGGGATGGCGATTTCGTTGACGTTCTTATCGGCCAGGCCGAAGGACAGGGTCATGCCGACACCTGCGGTGACGGAGACGATGGTGATGGCGTCGGCAACATTGCGGATTAGCAGGGGAGCGACAGCACTGGACGCGTAGATTCCTTGCCAACGTTCAATGACTTTCAGCTCGGTGCCCTGCAGGTAGCCGGCGATGGCCGAGTGCAAGGTTTCCGAGGTCGATTCCTTGAGGAAGGGCGCTTGGGTTGCGGCGTAGCTGTGCGAATCGCCCATGAGCAGGGTGCCGTCGGGCCGCTGGGTGAACATGACGTTCGCCTGGATGCTCAGCAGCTCTGGGTGCTCGGCGAGAACTTCAGCCTGCAGGGCCTGGGCCGCTGGCACTTCGGTGAAGGCTTCGTAGCGCAGCATGGAGGTGGCGGTGAGCACGGCTGGCTTCACCTCCAGATCCTCGGATGCTTCTGCGCGGAGCATCTGCAGTGCGCAGCGGGTGATCTGGTGATCTTGCGCGATCTGCGGGAAGAGGTAGTCGACATCGTGCCCGACGCAGATGAACACCTGGTCGGCCTCGAAGCTGCCGCGATTGGTGTGCACGCTGGCACGGCGTTGCTTGCCGGCACCGAATCCCAAGGCGCTGGTGTTGAACTGGACGCTGCCAGCAACGTGGGCATCAACCCACTGGGCCAGCTTGGCTACCGTGGTGCGCGGATCGACCCGGAGATCATCACGCAGGAACGCTCCGCCGAGGATGCCTTCGGTGCTTTCGCGTCCGAGCTGTTCGGCGACGTCCTGCGCGTTGAGCATTTCGACCTGGCCGGTGACGCGGCGCGCTGACAGCTCGCGCAGCACCTGCAATTCTGTTTCCGTCGTGGCCACCACAACGGCACCCGATTCGACGGCCCAGAAACCGGCACGTTCAGCGTAGTCGAGCCATAAGGGACGGCCCGACTGCGCGAGGTCGTAGAGTTCTCCGGACTGTGCGGTGATGCAGCAGTGGCCGAAGTTGCGGACCGATGCACCGACGGCCTCATGGTCGCGGTCGATGACGATGACGGACAGGCCTGCGTCCAGGGAACGGGCGGCATGGGCCATGCCGACAATGCCTGCGCCGATAACCAGCACGTCTGCCTGGTTAGTGCCTGGTTGGGTTTGCGGGGAAGTTTTTTCGTTGCTCACGACAGTGATCATCCATGCTCGAAAGACAGGGAATCAAGCCAGATCTGCACTTGTCTGGACAAGTTTTCCAAGTGTTCAGAATGAGGCCCGTTCGTTCATATTCAGTTCACCAAAATGTCACATGAATCGCTGATTTATCGGTGAACCGGCTTGTATGATCAAGTGGTGATGGAGAACAAGAAGCAACCCAAGTACCAAGCTCTCACCACCTGGTTGCGGCAGGAAATCGCGGCCGGCACCTGGCATGAAGGAGATGTCCTGCCCAGCGAGTCCGAGCTCTGCGCACGGGCTAATGCCTCGCGCGGCACGGTTCGGCATGCACTCGCCCAGTTGCGATCGGAGGGACTCATCGCCGGTGGGCAAGGCAAGCCGCCTATCGTGGCGCAGCAGGTTCAATCCCAATCGTTCACCACGTTCATGTCCTTCACTGACTGGGCGCGTTCCATCGGCTTGGAAGCTGGGCAAGACACCAGGGAACTGGCGCAGCGCCGGCCCGAAGCCTTCGTATCCGAGCGGCTTGAACTCGACGAAGACGCCAAGGTGGTGCAGCTCCTGCGCCTGCGTTTGCTCGACGGGAGCCCGGCGATGCTGGAGCGGACCAGCTTTCCGCAAGAAGTTGGCCGGTTGCTCTTCGACTTCGATACGGATAGCGGGTCGATTTTCGAGTACCTGCGCGAACAAGGGGTTGACCTTTACCGCGGAAAGCACACCATTGATGCGGTGGCGGCCGATGAAGTGGACGCGCAGCTGCTCGGCGTGCCCGTCGGCGCCCCTCTGCTGCGCGAGCAGCGCGTGACGTCTTCCAAATCGGGGCAGAAACTCGAGTTCTCCGATGACCGGTATCTGCCCCACCTTGCCAACTTCACCATTGAAAACACCAGTGAGCAGCGTGCCTCATTAAGCCGTGTGCGAAGCATTGCTGGCTGAAACAGAAAACACGACGAAAAGAGAAGAAATGTTTGAACTCATCGCCTGCGATATGGCTGGAACGACCATTGACGAGCATGCCGACGTCTACCGGGCACTGGAGAATGCTGTGCGCGAATTCGGCGTCGAGGTCAGGGAAGAAGACCTGCAGCATTGGATGGGCGCCGAAAAGAAGGAAGCGATCAAGGCGCTGATTGAACTCGGTGGCGGCAGCGCGAGCGATGAGCAGGTTCAAGCGCAATTCGACCATTTCCGCGAGCTGCTGCTCGGTTATTACCAGGAGAACCCACCCGTTGCCCTGCCAGGAGTCGTCGAAGCGCTGCAGCACTTGGCTGCCAGTGGCACGAAGACCGCATTGACCACGGGTTTCTCACGCGATGTCGCCGATATCATCCTTGACGGCCTGGGCTGGAAGGTGGGTCCTGGCGAGCTTCTGGATGCTGTGGTTGCCGGGGATGAAACCGCCGCCGGGCGCCCCGCTCCGTACATGATCCATCGCGCCATGGAACTGACCGGAGTCCGCGATGTAGCCAAGGTCGTTGCCGCCGGGGATACCGCCAATGATTTGCTGGCCGCCCATCATGCGGGAGTCCATGGGATCGGCGTGCTTACCGGCAAACTGGGCCGCGAGGACCTGGAGCGGCACCCGCATGCCGCCATTCTCGAGTCGGTCGCAGAGCTGCCAGAGTATCTTGCGGCCATCGAGTCCGAGGCTGCCTAGTCCCTTGTGAAAATTTTGCAATGCGGAAGATATGTTTCGTTTTGGCATGGAATGAGGGATAAGCTGGGCTCTAGTTGGAACATCCCATTGAGATGAAAGAGAGTCGTCATGAGCAAGACTGTTCTTCAGCGCCACCTATTCGGACCAGGCCCATGCAACCCGTATCCAGAAGCCACGGCGGCACTCGGCCTGCCTCTGCTGGGGCACCTGGATCCGGAGTTCATCGCACGCATGGACCGCGTTGCCGATGGCTTGCGCACTCTCTGGGGAACCAAGAACTCACGTACGCTGCCTTTGAGCGCCACGGGATCAGCCGGCATGGAAGCCGCTTTCGTCAACACCATTAATCCGGGCGACGTGGCGGTCATTGCCATCAACGGCTTGTTCGGCGAGCGCATGTGCGAAGTTGCTTCGCGCGCTGGCGCAGAAGTGGTCCGCGTAGAGCATGAATACGGAACTCCAATTGATGCCGAGCGTGTTGCCGCGGCGCACCCGAACCCAACCGTTATTGCCGGCGTGCATGCCGAAACCAGTACCGGCGTTGTTTCCGATATTGCCGCGCTGGGAGCGATCAAGGGCGACGCCCTGCTGATCACCGATGCAGTGACCTCCATTGGCGGCATGCCAGTGCTGGCAGATGAATGGGGCATCGACGTCGGCTATGCAGGCACGCAGAAATGCCTCGGCGTGGCTCCCGGCCTGGCGCCATTCACGATTTCGGACCGCGCTTTCGAACGCCGGGTACAGAAGCCTCAGTCCTGGTACCTAGATCTGGGCTTGCTCGGCGGCTACGCCACCGGTTCTACCGGCGGCCAACGCACCTACCACCACACCGCACCGGTCGCGATGGTTGCTTCGCTGGAAGCAGGCATCGACCGGATCATGGCCGAAGGCCTGGAAGCGGTGACTGCACGCCACCAGGAAGCTGGCGGGTTGCTGCAAGCCGGCTTGCAGGACATGGGCTTGGAGCTCTTTGCCCAGGAAGGGTACCGCCTGCCGCAGCTGACCACCGTCTACGTTCCTGAAGGCGTTGACTCGGCGAAGGTCCGCGGCTACCTGCTTGACCGCTTCAATATTGAAATTGGCGGCGGCGTGGGCAAGTACGCGAGCACCGTGTGGCGCATCGGCATGATGGGCCCCAATGCGAATCCGGGGTCGGTGGCGTTGCTGCTGTCCGCGCTGAAGGAAGCGATCGCCAAGGCCTGATCGCCCACTTTTGCTGTCGAGGGACCCGCCGGGATTTGTCCGGGCGGGTCCCTCGACCTTTTCGCGGATGCTTGCCGCGTCTTCTTCCGTACTCGCCGTTCTGGATTCGGGCAGTGGGCAGATATGCTCAAGACCATGACTGGTGTGATTTCACTGCAACGAATGCTGACCGTGCGAATCGAACTTGTCGGGTCCGACCCGTTGATCTGGCGCACCATGGACATGGACGACAGCCTCATGCTCGACGAGGCGGGACTGGCCCTGCAGTGCGCGATGGGCTGGGAGCACGCGCACCTGCAGGCCTTCCACAGCATCAACCCGCATCTCCGATCGCGCACCGACGAGGCCATCACCTGGTACGAGGAACAGAGCCGGCTGGAGATCGGACTGGGCGAAGCCCAGGAGACCACCACCCTGGGCCAGGCGCTCAAGGCGGCCGAAGGTGAACTCTACTTCGAATACGACTTCGGCGACGGCTGGATGCACAAGATCACGGTGGTATCGCAGCACGCCAAGGCGGCTGGCGATCCGCCCTACCGGGTCGTGGACGGCGAGCTGCGTGCCCCGCTGGAGGATAGCGGCGGAATCCACGGCTGGTACGAGAAGCTGGGCATCTTCAACGGCAATCCAGCGCCCGACAGCTGGGAAGACCTCGAGGACGATGAAGCGGAGCAGATCATCGCCTGGATGCACTGGCGCGGTGGGCGCTGGAATCCGTTCAATCCCGGAGTCTTCGATGCCGAAGTAGCCGGTCGGCGCTTGGAACTGCTCGCCGCCCAGGGCGCCGGCGTCAATGGCCTGGGCCGTTGGTTCGAGTCGATGGATCCGGAGTTGCGCCTGGCCATGTCCGTACCTGCCGCCCAAATCGGCCTGGGCTTGCAGCCGGCCGGCGGGCCGCCGCCGTCCTGGTTCATTCAACTGGTGCGGCCCTTCACGGTGCTCGCCGAGCTGTGCAGCGACGGGCTGATTCTCACCAAGGCTGGCTGGATGCCGCCGAAGGTTGTCGGCGATCTCGTGGAACGTTCAGACCTGGAAGGCATCGACTTCGAAAGCGGGTCCTCCAAGCGCGAAAACAACATGCTGACCGTGGCCAGGATTCGCGAAGCTGCGCAGCGCATGGGGCTTCTGCGCAAGGCCAAGGGAGTGCTCACCACCACCCAGCGTGGGCGCAAGCTCATGGATGATCCAACGGCGTTGGCGGAGCATATGGCCTCGCGCCTGGCACAGTACAAGGGCAATGATGTTCGGGACCGGAACATCGAGTGCGACTCGACGTTCGCCGGGTGGTTCATCCGCGCCGGTGGGTACATCCCGGATCGCATGCAACGCCACTCGGCGCAGCCGGAGTTCTTCTTGGACAGGTCCGAGATCCTGGAAATTTTCGGCTACTGGGACCCGAACCAGCAACGCCCGGTCAACGGCGAATCGTGGCTGCCCAGCGTCGAAGAGTGGTACCTGGTCGAACGGCTGTTGGAGTACCGGCTGCACCGGGAGGACAAGAAGGAAGAGCTCAACCCGCGGCTGGCCGAGCTGTCCCGCTACCTGCTGCAGCACTAGAAGCACGCGGGAGCATCAGGTGCTCCGCCCGTGCGGCTGGGAATGCCTGCTAATCCAGCTGGTGCGCCACGTGGGCAAAATCCATGCGGGGCACCAGACCTCGGGCTTCGAGCCGGGCGATGCCGCCGATGGGGATGGTGAACATCGGCGAGGTATGCCCGAAGTCGAGGTTGGCGACCACCGGCACGGTGGAGAGCAACGGATGCTTGGCAACGATTTGTTCCAGCAGGTCACGCGAAATGCTGGATTCGAGCTGGAATCGGCCGATGGCAAGGCCGCGGATGTTCTCGGCTCCAGGAATCTGCAGCAGCGAGGCAAGGCTGCGCGCGAATTCGTGGACGTCTGCGGCGTCGTCGTCCTCGACAAACAGCACAGCCCCGTCCAAGGGCGGCATGAACTCGGTTCCCTGCAGCAGCCTCAGCGTGCCCAGATTCCCGCCGATCACCATGCCCGTGGCAGCGCCTTCGTTCAGGATCCATGGTCCGCTGGTTGCGTTGGCGGTGCGATTGTCCTGGTCCATGAACCACAGGTCGTCGGTGAATTCAGTGGCGTGCTCGATGCTCCATGCATGCTCGTGGGTTGCGGCCCGGAACCACTGGCCGGTCGGCTCGAAATGATCGCGCATGCCAAAGCTGGACCAATGCGCGCCGACGTAGGTCACTAACCCGGTCTTGGCGTGGACGGCGTTGGCCAGGGCGGTGAAATCCGAGTAGCCGCAGAAGACCTTGGGGTTGGCGGCAATGAGCTCCCAGTCGAGGTGGGGGAGCAGTTCGTTGGAATTGAAGCCGCCAATGACCGAGATGATCCCGGCGACAGATGCATCGGCAAATGCGGCGTGCAGATCGGCCACGCGCGATGGAATGGACGAGCTGTCGAAATCGTCATTCTCATCCACGTGCTCGCCGAATTCCAGCTTGAACCCCATGGCATCGAAGCGTTCATTGACCCACTGCGTATTGTCGAATTCCATCACGAAGGTGCGGGAACACGAGGGCGCGATGACCCTGACGGCGTCTCCGGCTTGCATTCGGGCAGGGATGACGGTCGGCTTCAGTGGGCTTGGCATTCCACCAGTCTAGGCCCTGGCGTAGCTTGGGAGAATAGCTGCAGTGACTGTTCGGGAATTGTTGGCGAAATTTTTTGCAACAAATGATGATATTCCGCTCCAGCTACTGTGCGATTCCTGAGAAATTCGATAGCGTGGGCGTGACAGCACGATTTCTCTAAAGAAAGCAGGAAATACGGTGAAGTCCCTCTTCGACTTGGATTTCAGGCAGTTCATCACGCCATCGATCATCAAGATCGTCTACATCTTGATCATGGTCCTGTTGGCTATCGGCTACCTCGGACTGGTGATTACCGGGTTCATGGCTGACGCGATGCTCGGCTTCCTGATGCTCTTGATCGTCGGTCCATTGGTGTCCCTGGTCTACTTGGTTCTGGTCCGTGCAAGCCTCGAATCCTTGCTGGCGCAGATCCGCACCGCGGAGAACACCACTGAACTGGTTCGCCTGGCCGGTGGCATCCCGCCGGCAGACGGCGGCTACCGCCCGCACCCGGGCAATCCTCCGGCTCCGCAGCAGCCGCAGGATCCAACTGCCAATGGCGGCAACAACACTCCGCCAGCCAACCCCTACCAGAAGTAGGGACAACGGCCGATGGCCCGCACCACTGGTGCGGGCCATCGGCCGTTTCGCGCGAAGGACTGGCAGGATTACCAGTCGCTGGATGCTTTCAGCGAGAGCACCGGGCAGGAGGCCTGGAGCAGGATCCGTTGCGCGTTGCTCCCCATGAGGAACTTGCCCATGGCCGTGCGCTTGCGCAGACCGATCACGATCAGCTCGGCACGTTGCGCCTCGGCGATGTGCAGGATCTGGTCTGCCGCATCGGCTCCCTGGGAATGGCGTTCGATCCAGAAATCGATGCCTGCCTCAGCAAGCCGGGCTTCCAGCTCGTGATACTGCTTCGCATCAATGAGCCTGTCGTCCACCAGCTGGTCGCCTTTGGAGGAGTTCACCACGATCAATCGCGCCTCGTTGCGCCTAGCCTCGATGATCGCCCGTTCCAGGGCGGCTTCGCCTTCAGGCGAGGGGATGTAGCCCACAACGATCGTCATGATTCATTCCTTCCAGCACCCTGGTTGTGCTCATTGCGGTGGGCAGGCTCTGCCAGCTCGGTCTGGTCGCCGCCAGCTGAGTTCTCGCCCAGCAGGGCTTCTGCAGCGTCCGATCCGGTTCCGCGCTTGCGGCGGATGATGGAGATCAGCACCGGCAGCAGGAGCAGGATCGCGATGAGCACGTAGATGCCCACGGCCAGCGGCTCGCTCCACAGCCCCGAGACCTCGCCGGCACTGAGCTGGAAGGTCTTGCGCAGCTGTTCCTCGGCCATCGGGCCGATGATCACGCCGAGGATCAGCGGAAGCACCGGGAGGCCGAAGCGGCGCAAGGCGAAGCCCAGCAAGCCGATGATCAGCAGCAGCCAGAGGTCGGCGACCTGCATGTTCACCGAGAACGCACCCAGCGTAGCGAAGAACAAGATGCCCGCATACAGGTAGGGGCGCGGGATCTTCAGCAACTTAGCCCATAGCGGTGCCAACGGCAGGTTGATCAGCAGCAGCAGCGTGTTGCCGATGAACAAGCTGGCAATCAGCGCCCACACCAAGTCGGGTTCATTCTCGAAGAGCAGCGGACCGGGCTGGATGCCCTTCATGGTCAAGAACGCCAGCATCACCGCAGCGGTGGCGTTGGTGGGCAGGCCGAGAGCCAGCATCGGGGTCAGGGTGCCAGCGGCCGAGGCGTTGTTCGCCGCTTCAGGGCCGGCAACGCCCTCGATGGCGCCGTGGCCAAACTCCTCCGGATGCTTGGAGAGCTTCTTCTCGGTGACGTAGGAGAGGAAGGTCGGAACTTCGGCACCGCCGGCAGGCAGCGCGCCGAAGGGGAACCCGTAGGCGGTTCCGCGAAGCCAGGGCTTCCACGAACGCTTCCAGTCTTCCTTGCCCATCCACGGGGCACCCACCGGAATGGTGCGTGCAGGGCTGGTGCGCAGGTGCGCGGCAATCCACAGCGCCTCGCCAATGGCGAAGATCGCCACGGCGACCACCACGATGTCCATGCCGTCGACCAGTGGCGCGAAGCCGAAGGTCAGGCGGCTCTGCCCGGAGACCGGGTCCATGCCGACCAAGCCAATGGCCAAACCCAGGCCCAAGGCGGCGAAACCGCGGACCTTGGAAGAACCCAGCACCGCGGTCACGGTGACCAAAGCGAGGACCATGATTGCGAAGTAGCTCGGTGCGCCCAGGCTCACCGCGAACTTCACGACGATCGGGGCAACTGTCACCAGCAGCGCGGTGCCGATGGTGCCGGCAACGAACGAGCCGATGGCCGCGGTGGCCAGAGCTTGCGCCGCCCGGCCCGCCTTGGCCATCTTGTGGCCTTCGATGGCGGTGATGACTGTCGCGGATTCGCCAGGGGTATTGAGCAGGATCGAGGTGGTCGACCCGCCGTACATCCCGCCGTAGTAGATGCCCGCGAACATGATCAGGGCGCTGGAGGTTTCCATGCCGAAGGTCAGGGGCAGCAGCAAGGCCACGGCCATGGCCGGGCCGATGCCCGGCAGCACGCCGACAGCGGTGCCCAGGAGGGCTCCGGCGAAGGCGAAGAGCAGGTTGATCGGGGTCAGCGCCGAGGCGAAGCCGCCCATCAAGAGGTCAAGAGTTTCCACTTACAGCACCCCCGAGAGGATTCCGGCCGGAAGCTTGATGCCCAGGCCAAGGTAGAAGCCGTAGAAGGAACCGAGAGCCAGTGCGAGGGAAATGACCAGGGTCAAAACCCAGCGCCGGGCGCCCAGGCAGGTCGCCGCACCGAAGAACATGATGGTTCCCGAGATGACCCAGCCGGCCCAGTTCACGATCAGCAGGTTCAGCACGAAGACGCCGATCAGCGGCAGCAGGACCTTCCAGTCCGAGGGCTGGCTCAGATCCACGTCTTCGCCTTCTTCGCCCTCGGCGAGGTTTCCGCGCATCACGGTGATGGCCAAGGCAATGGCTGAAAGTACGAGAATGCCCGAGACGACGTAGGGCAGGGCCTTGGGGCCGACCACGTCTGCTTGGGAGTACGTCACATGCAGCTGCGACGCATCAACAAACACGATGATTCCGACGAGAAGAAGAAACGCGGCGAACAGGAGTTCGACGCGTTTCTTCTTTGCGGTGCTTACCTCGCTCACGCCAGACCCAGGGTCTTCAGGACGCTGGCAACGCGCTCGTCCTGCTCGGTGAGGAAGGCGGAGAACTCATCGCCGGTCATGAAGGCGTCGCTCCAGCCGTTGGTCTTCAAGGCTTCCTGCCATTCGGCCGAATCATGCATTTCGGTGATCAGGTTGACCCACTTGGCCTTGTCCTCCTCGGAGATCTCCGGTGGAGCCACCAAGCCGCGCCAGTTGGAGAACACCAGGTCGATGCCTGATTCCTTCAGGGTTGGCGCGTCCACGCCTTCGAGGCGCTCTTCGCCGCTGGTGGCCAGCACGCGCACGGAGCCCTCTTCGATCTGCTGCATGTACTCGCCGGCACCGGAGGCCGCGAAGGCCAGCTTGTTGCCCAGGATGGCAGGCAGCAAATCGCCGCCGCCGTCGTAGGATACGAAGTTCACGTCCTTGGGATCAATGCCCACGGCTTCGGCCAGCTGCATCGGCAGCAGATGGTCAGGTCCGCCAGGGGAGGAGCCGCCCCCGACCGAGAGCTTGCTCGGATCCTCCTTCCAGGCCTTCACCAAGTCGTCGATGGTCTTGTATGGCGAATCCTTGGACACCATGATCGCTCCGGGCTCTTCGATGAGCTTGGCAATCGGCGTGGTATCGGTCAGCTTGGCGTCGGTTTCGTTGGTGTAGCTGGCACCGACCACGCCCAGGCCCATGAGCATGGCCAAATCGCCATTGCCCTTCTCGTTGACAATGCGCGCCAGGCCGACGGTACCGCCGGCACCTGCAAGGTTGAAGACTTCTGGGTTGCTGGCCAGCGACGCGTCATCCATCACCTTGGCAGCAACGCGAGCGGTGGTGTCGTAGCCGCCGCCTGGGGTGTTCGGCACCATGATGCGAAGGTTCGCGATTGGGCCCTTGGACTCTGCAGCGTCGGTGCTGGAGGTCTCGGAGGTCACGCCGCAGCCGGTGGCGGTCAGTGCAAGCGCGGCAGCCGCGGCCAGCGCCGTCAGCGCACGGAAGGACTTGAATGGTTTCATGTTGACTCAGCCTCTTTGCTTTCATCGGGGTTGCGAGTGATTCCAACCTATGCGCGATGGTGAATCAGGTCACTCTTGCGTACTCAAAGAAAATACTGTTCATTGTGTAACCGGAAATTGTGATCTGAACCATTCAAATCTTCGGTAAGGTAGCACAGTGCCAGCTGCAAGCCGCCCAGCGGGGGTTTGCCGTGGGCGCAGTGGAATTCTGGATTTTTGGGGGGGCGAGGCAATGAAGTCCATGCGTTTATTTCTCGCTCAGCTGTACCCGCGCCGCAGGATGACCCTGGCCGGACAGTACCTGGTCCTGCAATTGCTGATTATCGCAGTGGTGCTCGCCGGAGTCATCACGGTCGCGCTGACCCAGGCCACCAATAACTTCGAGAAGATCGAGGGGCGCCGCAGCCTCTCGGCAGCAGAATCGCTGGCCGCCAACCCGCTGCTGCGCGTTCTGCTTCCGCAAGCGGAGCCGGAAATGGGCTCGGCGTTGCCTGCCATGGGTGAATCGGTACGCAGCACCTCGGGATTGCAATTCGTGATCATCGCCGATCCCCAGGGCACCGTCATCACCTCCAGCTACCCCGATGAAGTGGGAACCTCGATCCTGCACCCCGAATCCGCTGTCGCCGAAGGCCGCGGATGGACCGGGGAAATCTGGCGCAATGGCAACCATGTGCTGATTGCCCAGGTACCGGTGCTGGATAACGACGGGAAGATGGTCGGCATTGTCAGCGCAGGCCAAAGCTATCCCAGTACCGGCGAAATGATCCAGGATATCGCTCCCAGCGCCTTGGCCACCCTGCTCATTTCCCTGGTGCTGGGAACCACCGGCTCGGTGCTGCTCTCGCGCAGGGTCAAGCACCAGACCCGCGGGATGGAACCGGGCGAAATCGCGGAGCTGTTCGAGCACCGAGAGGCCCTGCTGCACGGAGTCAAGGAAGGCATCATCTCGGTGTCTCCGGACAGCCGGGTGATGCTGGCCAATGACATCGCCGTCGAGCTGCTGCAACTGCCTGATGACTGTGTGGGCAAGACCCTGGACGAATTGGAGGTGGCGCCGCAGGTGCGGCACGCGCTGAACACCAGCCAGGAGCAGCCCGACCGCCAATTCCTTGTCGGCGAGCGGGTCCTGGTGTTCAACCGCATGCCGGTCAAGACCGCCAGGCGGGACCTGGGCTCCGTCACCACCTTCCGCGACAAGACCGAACTGACCCTGCTGGAGCAGGAACTGGGCGACAGCAAGGCCACGGCCGACATGCTCAGGGCGCAGACCCACGAATTCGCCAACCAGCTGCACGCGATTTCCGGGTTGATCCAGCTCGAGGAATACGACGAGGTCGTGGGCTTCATCGATGGCGTGAGCTTCAGCAGGAGCAAGATCTTCGAGGACGTCTCCGCCTGCATCGCAGAACCCACGATTGCCGCGCTGCTGATTGCCAAGTCCAGCGTCGCCACCGAACGCGGGGTGCACCTGGCGATGGTGCCGAACTCGGCGCTGGGCCGGTGCGAGGAGCAGCTGGCGCGGGATCTGACCACGGTGATCGGCAATCTCGTCGATAATGCGATGGACGCGGCCATCTCGGCATCCACGCCTCAAATCAAGGTCGGCATCGAGGAAACCAACGAGCTGGTCCGCGTCATCGTAAGCGACAATGGAGAAGGGATCGCCGAAGCTGCCATCGACGAGATCTTCACCCAGGGTTTCTCCACGAAAGACAGCTCGGTCTCCGGCGGCCGGGGCTTCGGCCTGGCGATCAGCCGCCTCGTGTGCCGGCGCCGCGGCGGGGAGCTGGCCGCAGCCAATGACCACGGTGCCCGGTTTACCGCCACGCTCAGGAAGTAGGAAGCAAGAAGTGATCAAAGTACTGGTGATCGACGATGACTTCATGGTCGCCAAGGTGCACGCAGGGTTCGTCAACAGCGAGCCTGAATTTACCGTGGTCGGCGTGGCGCACTCCGCGAGCGACGCGCTCAAGGCCGCCGCCGCGCTATCTCCGGATCTGATCTTGCTCGACATCCACTTGCCCGACATGAATGGACTGGACCTGTTGCAGCGTTTGCGCGAAGTCCAGCCGGAACTCGACGTCCTGGTGATCAGCGCGGCGCGGGAAATGGAGACCGTGCGCCGTGCGCTGCGCGGAGGGATTGTCCACTACCTGATGAAGCCCTTCTCGCGCGAGGACCTGCGCGAGCGCCTGGAGCACTACGCCAGGACCTACCAGCCGCTGGGGCAGGCCACCGACCAGGAACTGCAGCAGGCCGACGTCAACAGGCTCTTCGGCCTCGCCGGACAGCAGCGCCGCCCGCTGCCCAAAGGCTGCAGCGCCGAAACCATGGAGCTGGTCCAGAACATCGTCAAGGAAACCGCCGAACCCATCTCGGCCACCGAAACGGCTGAAAAGCTCGGAACCTCCCGGGTCAGCGCTCGCCGGTACCTGGAGTATCTTGCCGAAGAGAACTTGGCGCAGGTGAATCTGCGCTACGGGGGAGTTGGCAGGCCCGAACGCCGCTACTCCTGGCGGGCATAGTTCTCCAGAGACTGGCCTAGACGAATGCCGCCGAATTGCGTTGGCGATGCTCGCTGGCCGCGTAGGTGCCGAGGATCTTGATTTCCCAGGTGAAGAATTCCAATTCTTCCAAAGCCAGGCGCACCGGCAAATCCTCGGGGTGGCCCTCGATGTCCACCATGAAGGTGGTGGCGGCGAAGGACGAACCGACCATGTAGCTTTCCAGACGGGTGATGTTCACGCCGTTCGTCGCGAATCCGCCCAATGCCTTGTACAGGGCGCTGGGCACGTTGCGTGCCTGGAACACCAAGGTGGTAATCACCGAGTCCGGAAGCTGCGAACGGTGCGGCAATTGCTGCTCGCGGGCGAGCACTACGAAGCGGGTCGTATTCGTCTGGTCATCTTCGACCCCGGAGGCCAGTACCTCCAAGCCGTACAGCTCGGCCGCCATGGGAGGTGCGAGTGAGAGCTTGGCAGGATCATTCCAGTCGCGCACTTCGCGCGCCGAACCTGCGGTATCGCCGGCAATCACCGGGGTCAGCCCGTGCTCGCGGATGATCTTGCGGCACTGGCCCAGCGCGTGGATGTGGCTGTGCACCTCGGTGGCCTCGGCGATGCTGCTGCCAGGCAGCCCGAGCAGATCGAAGCGGATCCGCAGGTAGTGCTCGCCGACAATGTGCAGATCCGATTCGGGCAGCAGGACATGGATATCGGCAACGCGGCCGGCAATGGAATTCTCGATCGGAATCATTGCCAGCTCGGCCTCGCCGTTTTCCACCATGGCGAAGGCATCCTCGAAGCTGGCGCACGGAATGGCTTCCATCTCGGGGAAACGCTGCATGCAGGCCATGTTCGAGTTGGAGCCGGCCTCGCCCTGGTAGGAAATCTTCTTGCGCATTGAACCAACATATCCCAGCGCCATGGCGGGGCCGGAATCGGAGAAAGCAGATGACGTCGAGGCTGCTGCCGGGCGCCCCGCAGGCCAATTAGTTCCGGTAGTGCGCGGCGAGCTTCTGCAGTCCCTCGTCGATGGTGACTTCGGGCTTCCAATCGAGGATTTCATGCGTTGCCCGCTGGTCGAACCAGTGCGCGGTAGACAGTTGCTCGGCGAGGAAACGCGTCATCGGCGGCTCATCGTGCACGAGGTTGCGCGAACCGGCGGCCAGCCACAACTTCTCGATCACTGAACCGGCACCGCGGGCCAGCCAGCCCGGAACGTTGAGCTTCGGGGCAGGGGCCCCGCCGGCCTGGCAGATGCCGGCAATTAATTCGCCCACCGGACGGGGTTCGCCATTGGTGACTACCAGGGCACGTCCATGGGCGTGGTCCATGCGCTCCAAGCCGCGAACGATGGCAGCCGCCGCGTTGTCGATATAGGTGGTGTCGATCAACGCCGCGCCATGGTCCAGCAACGGGAGCCGTCCGGCCTTGGCCCGCGCGATGACCCGCTCCACCAGCTGGGTATCGCCTGGCCCCCACACCACATGCGGGCGGATCGCTGTTACCCGGAACCCAGGCGAATCGTTGCCCAGGGCCTCCAGCTCGGCGGCCGCCTTGGAGCGTGCATAGAATCCACGCGCCTGCTGCGGATCGGCTTCGCCGGCCCCGGCACCGGCCAGCGAATCGCCAAAGTGGGCTACCGATGGCGTGGAAACGAAAACGAAATCCTTGACGCCTGATTCCTTGGAGGCTTCCAGCAGATTGCTGGTTCCGTCGATATTCGTGGCGACGAAATCCTCCCACTGGCCGGTAAAGGAGACTTTTGCCGCCAGGTGGATGACCGCATCCATGGACTCTACGGCAGCAGCCACGGCGTCCAGATGCGTCAGCGAACCGCGGACTTCATCGGTGGCACCGGCCGAGGCACCGCGCTGGAAGGTGCGCACGTGGTGGCCGTTGTCGCGCAGCAGCTGTGCCACGGCGCCACCGAGCATGCCGCTGGCGCCGGTGACCAGCACGCGGCGCGGGGTCGAAGCAGTTTCAGGAGCACTCACGGGTTGCGGATCCTTCCACCGGCGAGCGTAGCTGCGGCCCAGTCGGCTAGCGCGGCACGGTCAATCTTCGAATTATGGCGGATATCCGTCGGCAGGTTGGGCACCACCAGCACGGCTGCCACGTCGGTGCCGGTGGCAGCGACCGCGGAGCGCACCTGGCGCGCCAGCTCGCTGCTGGCCGGGCCCGGCTTGCGGGCCGGGGGCACGGTCTCCATGACGACGACCGCCGCTTGGGTTCCGTCGGGTCCTACGCCAACCAGCGCGGCACGGCCGGCCCCGGCAACCGACTCGGCAGCGTGCTCGGCCGCCACCGGGGTGATGGCACCCTTGGCGGTGCGCAGCACATGGCCCAGGCGGCCCTCGACCCAGAGCCGGCCCTGGTCATCCAGGTGCCCGACATCGCCGGTGCGATGCCAGCCGGGGATCGAGCTGCTGTGCTGTTCGGTGATCCACAAGCGGTCGTAGCGGTCCTTGACGTGTGGCGCGCGCACCAGTATCTCGCCTGTGGCATTCGGGGTGAATTCCGGCTTATCGCCGGCCACGCCCAACGCATCAATCGGCGCGATGGCAACCGTGGCCCCGGCGACAGCCGTGCCGACGCACACGCCATTGCCCTGGCCGGCGGTGCGGATGCCGGGAAGGTCGATATCGGTGACCGGCAAGGCCTCGGTCATGCCATAGGGAGTGTGGACCTTTGCCTGCGGAACCAGTTCCTGCACCTTGGCCAGCAACGGCTCGGGGATCGGCGCCCCGGCAGAAAGCATCAGCGAGACCCCGGCCAAGGATTCGCGCTGGGACTGGTCCAACGCATCCTTGGTCTCCAGCACGTTGGCCAGCGCCGCGGGGGAGGCGAAGACCGTGGTCGCGTGCACGGCGGCCGCCGCGTCGGCCAATGCCTGTGCGGTCAAGGTCCGCGGGGCGGTCACGTCCATGTCGGGGGTGACCGAGGTGGCGCCCAGCGCAGGCCCGAGCAGTGCGAACGGAGCGAAGCCTGCCACCAGTGCGGAACCGGCCTTCAGGTTGTAGGTTTCGCGCAGGGTATCGCGCATGGCTGCCAGCTGGCGATGGGTGTACACCACGCCCTTGGCCGGGCCGGTGGAACCGGAGGTGAACAGCACTGCCGCGTCGGCATCCGGGTCGGCCGGCTCGAACGCCGAGGAACCGGTGGCTGCCTTGCCGCCGGCTGCATAGAGCTCGGGCAGAGTGTGGGCGACGCCCAGCAGCTTGCGCTTGGCAGCTGGCAGGTTGTCTGCAGAAATCCTGGTGCCTGGCCAGCCGAAGAGCCGTGCGCCGGTCAGGGCACGCTCGATGCCGATCAGGAAGCTGGGGCCGGAACCCTTGATGGCGCGTCCCATGCCCGTGGTGCCCAGGCCTGCATCAGCCACCACGATGACCGCGCCCAAGCGCAGGCAGGCGTAGATCAGTGAGGTCAGCTCGATGCCCGGGGGCACCAGCAGATTCACCCGGTCTCCGGCCTTCACCCCGATCTGCCGCAAGCCGGTGGCCAGGGCGTTCACCCGCTGCCCCAGCTCGGCCCAGGACAGCGAGCGCGCAGGGTTGATGTCCACCACAGCTGCCGAATGGTCATTGGTGCGCGAATCGAGTTCGGCAAGCATCGGAAGGTAATCGCCCAGGGACTCGGCCCGCGAGGTGTTCCTGGATTCCTTCTCGCCGGCAAGCCACTGGAAGATCGGGGTGGCGATGTCGTTGTCCTCGCCCACCAGATGGCTGGAGCCCTCGAAGCGGTGCACCTGGGCGTGCGGTAGGCGGGAGAGCAGATCGCGCAGGTAGCGGTCGGAGAAGACCGGGTCCTTCGGACCCCAGAGCATCAGGGCCGGCACCTTCAGCGAGCGCACGGCCTGCGAGATCTCGTCCAGGGCAGGACGGCTCGGGTGCTCGGGGGAGAAGGGGATGTCGGCGACAAAGTTGGCAACGCCATCGCGCTTCGCGGCGCTGGTGTACGGGGCCATGAAGGCTTTGCGGACCTCAGGATCCAAGGCCGGCTGCGCCAGCGAGTGGGTGACCTGCAAGAAAGCAGGGGAGGTCTTGGTGCCCCAGGAATGCACCGCAGGGTGGGAGGCGAGTTTCAGCGCGGCGGGAAGCTCGAAGCCTGCCGGGTGGATTGCGGTGTTCGTCAGCACCACGTTTTCCAGCTGCTCCTGATGGGAGACGGCCCAGCCCAGGGAAATGATGCCGCCCCAGTCGTGGCCCACGGTGGTGACCTTGCCGGTCAGCCCCAGCGCGCCGGTCAGGTCGCCCAGGTCGTTGACCCGGTCGGCCAAGCGGCGGAAGGTACCGGTCCGCTTGGAGAAGCCCATGTCCAGCTGGTCGACTGCCACCACGCGCCACGGCAATGAGTGCTCGCTGACGTGGTTCAGCAGGCTGCGCCAGAGGTAGGACCAGGTGGGGTTGCCATGCACGCACAGCAAGGTGCCAACAGGATCGATGCCACGTTGCTGGAGTTCTTCATGGTTGTCCAGGATGTGCCACCGGTGCGTGCTGCCCGGGGTGTCCACCTGCGAGGTGGACGGCACTTGAAGATACGCCGAGTATATTGCATCTACACCGGGGAACAGCTCGGTCACCAGGCAATCTCCATCATCGCGGTGTTCAGGCCGGAACCGACGCCCATGCAGAGCACCCGGTCGCCCTTCTTCAGCGAATCAGCTTCCTGGGAGAGGGTCATCGGCAGGGAAGCCGGACCGACGTTGCCCCACTTGGAGAAGGTGATCGGCACACGGTCCTTGACCAGTCCGACGGCCTTGATGATGGCGTTGGTGTAGGACTTGGACACCTGGTGGGTGACGTAGCGGTCCATGGATTTCCAGTTCCAACCCGACTGATGGGCTTCGTTCCAAGCGTTCACCACCAGTTCCAGGCCGTTGTCCAGCAGGCCCTTGGTGTCCGTGTACATGCCCGAGGGGCCTCCGACGCACAGTTCGTGGTGCTCGGTGCCGGCTCGCGAGACGCCGCCGAGGATGCGGTGCGCATCCGGGTGCGCATCGGCCGGGCCGATGACCGCAGCCGCGGCACCGGAGCCCAGGGTCAGGGTGGCGAATTCACGCATGTAGTCATCGCGCGTGGAATTCTCGGCGTTCAGGCGCTGGAAGGTGGTTTCCTGGGTCGGCTTGGAATCTTCGCCGGCAACAATCAGGGCGTACTTGATCTGGCCCGAGTCGATCATGTTCGCCGCCAGGCTCATGCCATTGACGAAACCGAGGCAGGCGTTGGCCACGTCGAAGTTCATCGCCGAGGAGGGCAAGCCCAGGCCGTTGTGCACCTTGGAGGCCACCGATGGCTCCAGGTTGCGGCGGGTCACCGACGTGTTGATGAGCAGTCCGATGCTGCTGGCATCGACACCAGCGGCATCCAGGGCTTTCTTGCCGGCCATGATCGCGGCATCGTCAAAGCCGACACCGTCGGACCACCAACGGCGTTCCTTGACACCGGAGACACGTTCCAGAAGCTTCTTGGACAGGCGCAGGCGTTTCAGGCTGGGAGCCAGCCGCTCATCGAATTCTGCCGAGCTCACCACCTCTGGTGCGAGAACGCTGTTCACTGATAAAAGCGCAACGTTGTGGTGCTTAAAGGTGGCATTGCCGTTCAAAATGGTGCCTTCGTTTCTGCTGGACTATCTATATGCTGCGTACTGCGTTGAAACGTCTGTGCCGATGGGAAAGTGCCCAGGGCTGCGTATGTATGCTCCCTAGGTTATTCCCTGCATCGCGCCAAGACGCACTTGAGCGCGAGTTTTCAGCCGAAAGCTAGATGCAGGATCTATGCAGACTATATCGATCCTACAGACTAGTCCTAAGAGAATCATGAAAAGCGGGCCGCTCATCCTGTGGCCTTTCTTCCATCCGCACAGCTGATGAGAAACAAGTCTGAAACTCCAGACAAGAAAAGTGATCTCCGTCACATCCGAGGGTGAAGATCGCCTTGTAATGGATATCGCATCGATTCATTTTGATGGCCCTGTCCTCATCGAAAAGCGGTATCCAATGACAACTTCAAGCGTTGAAACCCAAGGCGCGTTTCCAGTCGTTCTGCGATTCGTGGTCTACAGCCTCATCGGCATCGTGTTCTTCATTCCTGCCCATCACCATCAACGGCAAGAGGACCATCCCGCTGGACCACCTGATTACCTGGATCCAGACGGCTGCGGCACCGGTGGTTCCGTACATCATCGTGCTGATGCTCGTCTGCGGTACGGTTCTTCCCTTCGCCACCGGTGGCTGGAAGGCATCAAAGGTCCGGGGCCTCTTTGCGTTCTTGAACATCCTCGGCCTGGTTGTCGGCTGTTCCCTGCTGTTCGACTTCGCCCCAGCATGGCTCAACGATCCGGACATGGGGCCGTTCCTGCTGGAAAAATTGGTGATTCCCGTAGGCCTGATCGTTCCCGTGGGTGCCATCTTCCTGGCCCTGCTGGTGGGCTACGGCCTGATGGAATTCCTCGGCGTCTTCTGCCAGCCGATCATGCGCCCGATTTGGCGAACCCCAGGACGCTCGGCCGTGGATGCCGTGGCGTCCTTCGTCGGCAGCTACTCGCTGGGATTGCTGATCACCGACCGCATGTACCGCGGCGGCCGCTATACCGGTCGGGAAGCCGCCATCATCGCCACCGGCTTTTCCACGGTGTCAGCCAGCTTCATGGTGATCGTTGCCAAGGCGCTGGATCTGATGGACCATTGGAGCCTGTACTTCTGGCTGTCGCTGGTCGTCACCTTTGCGGTGACTGCAATTTCGGTGCGCATTCCGCCGTTGAGCCGGGTCCCGGACACCACCTACCTGGGCATGGAGCACGACAAGGAAAAACTGGTGACGGGCAACCGGGCACGCGTTGCCTGGAACGAAGCACTGGCCGCCTCTCGGCGGGCACCGTCGCTGGCCAAGAACATCGGCGCCAATGTGTGGGACGGATTGAAAATGGCCATGGCGATTTTGCCATCCATTCTTTCCGTCGGACTGCTCGGGCTGGTGGTGGCCCGCTTCACTCCGGTCTTCGACTGGCTGGGCTACCTGTTCGTTCCCTTCGCCTGGATCGTCGGGTTGGAAGATTCGCTGCTGGCCGGCAAGGCGTCGGCGACCGGCATTGCCGAAATGTTCCTTCCAGCGACCCTGGTTGCGGGACATGAATCGATCGAGCTGCGCATGGTGATCGCCATTGTTTGCGTCTCGGCGATCATCTTCTTCTCGGCGCTGGTGCCATGCGTCCTGGCGACGCAGATTCCGCTGAACATCCCGCAAATGGTTGCCATCTGGTTCGTGCGCGTTGTCCTGACAATCCTCATCGCGACACCGATCGTGCGCCTGCTCTTGTAGCTGGGCCGGGCGGCTTCCGCCCGGGTCTGCTGCTGTCCCAGCTTTGCGAAGCCTGAATGCCGTTGCGTCGCACCGGTGATCCGTCGTTGAATGGTCGGATCGATATGAAGGAAGGCAGGTTCCCATGAACCATTTAAACGAATCAGGTGTTCCGGTGCAGGGCGATCCGAGTATTCCCGACCAGCCTGAGCCTCCCGCGCAGCCGCCGGCTCCCGACGCACCTCCAAGCCCATCCCACCCGGATGCGCCGCCGAGCCCTTCGCACCCGGACGGCCCGATGGCGCCTCCAGGTCCGCTGGATCCCACGCAACCGCCACCGGGGCACCCCTCAGACCCGACGACCCCGCCATCACCTGGGTTCGGCCAGACACCGTGACCCAAGCCAAGACATCCAATGCCCTGCAGGAACCCGGTTCCTGCAGGGCATTGGCCATTTGCGGCTGCGGTAATCCGAAACCGCGCGGCCTGCCATGGTGTCGGTGCGCATCGGTACAGTGAACCCAGGCAGTTCTCCGCTGCCTTGGCGACCACCCATTGAAAGGCACGCATGGCATATCCATCAGAAGTGCAAGATCGGATTCTCGGGGTCATGGCCGGCATGGCTGCCGGCGACGCCCTGGGCGCGGGCTATGAATTCAATGCGCCGTTGCCCGATTCCGCGCAAGTGGACATGATCGGCGGAGGGCTGGGCAACTTTGCACCCGGGGAGTGGACCGACGATACCTCGATGGCGATAGTCGTTGCCCAGGGCCTGTTGGGTTCCAAGGGCCAGCTTGACGGCGACGCAAGCGATTACATGGTCCGCGAATGGGCCAAATGGGCGGTGAAAGCACCGGACGTCGGCAACCAGACCCGTGCCGTCCTCGCCTATGCCCAGAACACCGCGTCTGCTGACGGGAGAACTGAACCCAACGCCGCAGATGCGCTCGCCGGTTCCGAGCAGATCCACCGGCGAACCGGCCGCTCGGGAGGCAACGGCAGCCTGATGCGCACAGCACCGGTTGCACTGGCTTATCTGTCCGGAACGCCAGCCGCCGCATTCGACGCAGCGGCAGCCATCAGCAAGCTGACCCATTTCGATGACGAAGCCGCTGAAGCGTGCGGTCTGTGGACCGTCGCCATTCAGCACGCGGTGCTCACCGGAGAACTTGATATTCGCATCGGGCTTGAGCTTCTCAAGCCAGATCGCGCCCACGTGTGGGAACAGCGCATCGGGCAGGCCGAAACCCAACGGCCTCGGGACTTCGGCAACAATGGCTGGGTTGTTGAAGCATTCCAGGCGGCCTGGAGCGCCGTCACCACCGCCGATGCGGTGGACGGGAAAGCCCGCTTGGTTCCGGTGGTGGAAGCTGCCGTACGTGGAGGCGTGGATACCGACACCGTGGCAGCCATCGCCGGATCGCTTATCGGCGCGGCCTCCGGCTTGCAGAGCATTCCAAACGACTGGGTGGAGATGGTCCACGGTTGGCCCGGAATGCGGATGCAGGAGCTCATCGATATTTCAAACGATCTTGCAGGCTAAGGTCGCTGTCCGGGGATCCCGCTAGTTGCGGGAAGTGCGCCTCGACTCCAGCTTCTGCGGAGGCACGACGCTGACTTCGTGGCGTACCCTGCGCACGCCAAGACCGGCCAAATCAATCGCCAGGAACCAGGGGCCGGATCTAGGCACCTTGATCCGGTAGGGTGCCCGGCGTGCCAGCCCACCGTATGCTTCGAATTTTTCTCCGTCTTGGAACGCCGCGAAATTCTCTGGATCCATCAATCGGAGATTGGCCGGTCCGCTGAGCGTTACTGCCAAGATGGTTCCCCGTTCAAGGAACTCCCAGTAGTACTCGGCGAAATTAGGTTCCGTCAATGCCTGCCTCCGGGGTTTCGGATGATCCGCCGATTAGCAGACCCAGACCCATTAACCCAGAAGATGGACCAGTGCGGCAACGGGAACCAGATTCTCGGCAAGAGCTGGTGGCCAACGCGCCTCGGGTCTTTGGCTTGGAAGGCTGCGCCACCCCATCTGATGCCAGAGATGACACAGAACCTCTCGGACACCTCGATTTCGAACGCCGCTAACCAGCCAAGCGGCAGATAGTCCGCTACCGGGGATACGCTACCTACGAGGGATAAATTCCCGCGCAAATGGGGCCATGACGGCCAAGAACTATAAGGTAAGGCTCATGGAAATTTTGACCGGCATTGGCCTGGAGCAACTGCGACTGTGGATTTGGATTCTGGTGCTGGCCTTTGCCGTCGCTGTGGGTTTATGGCGCCGGCGCCAACTGGTGGCTGTCGCGCTTGCCTCGGTGCTCCTGTTCGCTACTCTCAACGCCGGCGCCGGGATCTATATCCTGAAACGGCTGGGTGATCCGCGGTGGACCGCAGGCGAGCCCCCGGTGAGCGCACCGGAACTATCCGGAACCCCGATCGTGGGCCAGCAACTGGTTCCCCTGGAATCGGCTTTGGAAGCAATCGCCGGGGGAGTGAACTCCTTCTGGGAATTCAGGCAGGCCCTGCCGGTGGCTCTCGACTTCTTTACGCGCAGCGGCTGGGCACTGCTCGTGGCCATTCCATTGATCATTGCCATTATGATCCGGACTTTCCGGGCTGCCCGCCGGCGCCGGAAGGAGATGCTGAATCTCCGCGGTACGGTGGTGCAACTGCAGGCCGAGCTCGCCGAGATAAAGGCGATCTTGCCAGCGCCCGCCACAACAGCAGGTGTCACGGAGCTCGGGAACCAAACGGGCAGTCCCCGCACGCGACGCTCGCGCCGCGGCGAATAGCCGCTAATCTGGCAGAAAGTAAACGGCGCCGGTGCTGCCCTGCAATGCAGAGGCAGCACCGGCGCCGTTCCCGTGATGCGCGTGCGTTGGGATCGCTAGGCTAGGCCAGCGTCGCGGTATCGATCACGAAGCGGTAGCGGACGTCGGACGCCAGCACGCGCTCGTAGGCCTCGTTGATCTGCGTGGCACCGATGACCTCGATTTCTGCGCCAATTCCATGTTCGGCACAGAAGTCCAGCATTTCCTGGGTTTCCTCGATGCCGCCGATCTGCGAACCGGCGAAGGAACGGCGTCCGCCGATCAAAGCAAAGGCGTTGACCGGCAATGGTTCAGCCGGCGCTCCAACGTTGACCAAGGTGCCGTTCACGCGCAGCAGTCCGAGGTAGGAGCTGATGTCGATCGAGGCGCTGACGGTGTTGATGATCAGATCGAAGCTCTTGCGCAGATCCTTGAAGGTGTTCTCGTCGCTGGTGGCCCGGTAATCGCTGGCGCCCAGCTTCAGGCCGTCCTCCCTCTTCTTCAGCGATTGCGACAGCACGGTGACCTCAGCGCCCATGGCACTGGCGAGCTTGACTGCCATATGGCCCAAGCCGCCGAGTCCCACCACGGCAACCTTCTTGCCCGGTCCTGCACCCCAGTGCTTCAGCGGGGAGAAGGTGGTGATGCCGGCGCAGAGCAGGGGTGCGGCGACATCCAAGGAGATGCCTTCGGGGATGTTCAAGGCGAAGTTCTCGTCAACCACGACGTGCGTTGCATAGCCGCCCTGGGTCATGCTGCCATCACGGTCGAGCGAACCGTAGGTTCCCACGCTCTGCTCGCAGAACTGCTGGTCGCCAGCCAGGCAGTTTTCGCATTCCATGCAGGAATTGACTAGGCAGCCCACGCCAACGCGATCGCCCAGCTTGTGCTTGGTGACTGCTGAGCCGACTTCGGTGACGATGCCAGCTATTTCGTGGCCCGGGACCAGCGGATAGTTCTGGTTTCCCCATTCACCGCGGACCGTGTGGATATCGGAGTGGCAGATGCCGGAGAACTTGATATCAATCAAGACGTCGTGCGGACCTACAGCACGGCGCTCAATCTGTGTCGGGATGAGTCCTTCAGCCGCAGAGTGCGCTGCGTATGCGTTGACCATAGTTGCCATCAGGGTATTTCCTTTGTCTTGCGGGTTGCGACTGGCAATGTTCTGGGCTGCGGCGATCGCCGCAGTCCATCAGGGCGTGGCCCATGGAGAACAACAATCGGCAGGCTATGAATAATCCCGGTCTGAGTAAATTTCCCACGCCGTTCCGCTGCCTCCATAGGAATAATGCTGATCAGTTACTGCCAAACTGGTGTTCAACCCTGCACAAGCTCTTCATCCAGCGCTTCCATAGTGTCGGAGGTCGCCTTTAGAGTCGGTGCCATGGCGAGAAATTCAAGCGATTTGGCAATCCAGGAAGTTCAATCCCTAACACAGCTGCGAAAGAGCCTGGCAGACAGTGTTTTGAGAATGCCTCCGGCGCATTTTCGAGGTGAAATCGTGGGACGAGTCAGAAAAATGGGATCGAAGAGATGGGCGACGCTGTTTGACGGCGACTGTGCAGTGGAAGTCGAATTCCCTGCGGCCATGTGCCCATCATGGCTGGGAGATGGCCACCAACTGACGGTGACAGCGAGGCCAAATATCGACTCCTGGCGACGAAATCCAGTGTGGGTTGCCGTTGGTAACTATGAGAATCACGGTCAACTCGCAGTTCAAGCAACGAGAGACAAAGGCCCTTGGGCGCTGCTCAGGCAAGAAACATCCCGGGAATTCGGCCTCCCGCTAGAGTCAAGCCAGAACTTGGAGACTATAGAGCCGGGCGGGAAGATCTCCAAGGTGCTAGTGCTGTGTGGCCGGGACAACCAAGTGCTCCTGGACTTTGTTCGTGGACTGCACCCGAAAGGAGTGAAGAAACGGGTTGCTGTCGAAGTTGCCGAGCTCAGGGTCCAAGGGCCCAGTGCCGTGCGCGAAATCTCGCGTAAGCTTTCGAGCCTCAAACCGGGCCAGGCCGATGCCGTAATCGTATTGCGCGGCGGGGGGTCGTATGCGGACTTCGTCGCCTTCGACGACCGCGAACTGATCCAAGCTATTCGCCAATGCGCGCTTCCGGTCATCACCGCACTTGGACACAGTGAGCATGTGCCCTTGGCTGCGCGTGCGGCAACGGCCAGCTTCGATGTGTCGCAAACGGCCGGGATCGCGATCAGAACGGAAAACAACCGGCGCTGGTTCGCCGGCCAGCCGACCTCCAAACAGCTCAAGACGAAGATAGAACAGCTGGCCCGGGAACTGTCGGTACAGGGTTCCCGGACTTCGTCGCTGGAGCAGGCGAACGCACGGCTCAGGCAGGAACTTGCCGACACCCGGAATCACGCCGTCCAACTACGCGAACGGGGTGATGACCTGCAGCAGCACGCCAGCTTGCAAAACCGGGAAATGCATTCGGATCTGCTGGAGTTGGCCCTGCAGAAAATCCGCCTCAATTCGCTTTCCCGCGGACTGTGGTGGAGCCTATGGACGGCGCTCACGGCACTGGCAGCCCATGTCGATACGGGCCTCGGCACTGGCCAAACGGTAGCGCTTTCCATGTTGCCTGCCCTTTGGGCGATCTGGACTTTCACCGGAGGCTATCGGGCTCAAAGGATCATTGACTCATCCGATTGGCGAGGAGCCGTGATGGACGTAGATCTATGCTGGCTGCGCCCGCGGATCGCAGGCGCAACGGTGCCGCGTGATCTCTGCTGGTTGCTCAGGCATCGCAACGCATCGCTGCAACAGTGAATGGCGAACCCACAAGTTGCTGGCATGCGCCCATCGCTCAAGAACTGCGTCTTTTGCCAATTCCCGGTAGGCTAGTACATGGGTCTGCATGTTCTGTGCGGGCCCCGAATGAAAATAACTCCCAGGACTGACTGACCGTTGGTCCCGACCGCCAGTTTCCCGGTCCTCGGTAGTGACTTTCGCTAGGGCAAATAGCTGCCCCAGCGCGGGTCTCGATCGAAGACCAGATCTGGGTAGGGCCATACGGTTCGCTCATCCACCACGTGGGAGCGATCGAAAGGAGCACCCCCTTAATGGAGGGTCCAGAAATCCAATTCGCCGAAGCGCTGATCGACAACGGCCGCTACGGTACCCGCACCATCCGCTTCGAAACCGGCCGCCTCGCCAAGCAGGCAGCTGGCTCGGCAATGGTCTACATCGACGAAGAGACTGCGCTGCTCTCGGCAACCACCGCCGGCAAGCACCCGCGCGAAGGCTTCGACTTCTTCCCGCTGACCGTGGACGTCGAGGAGCGCATGTACGCTGCCGGCCGCATCCCGGGCAGCTTCTTCCGCCGCGAAGGCCGCCCATCGACCGAAGCCATCCTGGCTTGCCGCCTGATGGACCGCCCGCTGCGCCCAGCCTTCGTCAAGGGCCTGCGCAACGAGGTCCAGGTTGTCGTCACCGTCCTGTCCATCGAGCCGGATGAGCTGTACGACGTCGTGGCAATCAACGCTTCGTCGATGTCCACCCAGCTTTCGGGCCTGCCATTCTCCGGCCCGATCGGCGGCGTTCGCGTTGCACTGGTTGATGACGGAAACGGCGCCCAGTGGGTTGCCTTCCCTAAGCACTCCGAGCTGAAGAACGCCGTCTTCAACATGGTTGTTGCCGGCCGCATCGCTGGCGATGACGTTGCCATCATGATGGTGGAAGCCGAAGCAACCGACAACGCTTGGGAACTGATCAAGGAACGCGGTGCCCAGGCTCCGACCGAAGAGGTTGTGGCCGAAGGCCTCGAGGCTGCCAAGCCATTCATCAAGGTCCTGTGCGAGGCCCAGGCCGACCTGGCAGCCCGCGCTGCCAAGGAAACCGTTGAGTTCCCGGTCTTCCGCGACTACGAAGACGATGCCTTCACCGCTGTCGAGGCTGCCGCTTCGACCCGCCTGGCAGAGATCTACACCATCGCTGACAAGCAGGAGCGCGACAACGCCGCAAGCGACTACAAGGACGAGATCCTGGCATCGCTGGCTGGCGAAGGCAACGCTTTCGAAGGCCGCGAATCCGAGATCTCCAAGGCCTTCGGTGCGGTGACCAAGCACATCGTGCGCCAGCGCATCCTGACCGAGCAGATCCGCATCGACGGCCGCGGCCTGGCTGACATCCGCCAGCTGTCCGCCGAGGTCGAGGTGCTGCCTCGCGTGCACGGTTCGGCCATCTTCGAGCGTGGCGAAACCCAGATCATGGGCGTCACCACCTTGAACATGCTGAAGATGGAGCAGCAGATCGACTCGCTGTCCCCAGTGAAGTCCAAGCGCTACATGCACAACTACAACTTCCCGCCATACTCGACCGGCGAGACCGGCCGTGTTGGTTCGCCGAAGCGACGCGAAATCGGCCACGGCGCACTGGCAGAGCGCGCACTGGTTCCAGTGCTGCCAAGCCGCGAGGAATTCCCATACGCAATCCGCCAGGTCTCCGAGGCACTGGGCTCCAACGGCTCGACCTCCATGGGCTCTGTCTGCGCCTCGACCCTGTCGCTGCTGAATGCCGGCGTGCCGCTGAAGGCACCGGTTGCAGGCATCGCCATGGGCCTGGTTTCGGACACCGTTGACGGCGAAACCCGTTACGCTGCCCTGACCGATATCCTCGGCGCCGAAGACGCCATGGGCGACATGGACTTCAAGGTCGCAGGCACCTCCGAGTTCGTGACCGCGATCCAGCTGGATACCAAGCTGGATGGCATTCCGGCTTCGGTGCTGGCCGCCGCGCTGACCCAGGCCCGCGAAGCACGCCTGCACATCCTGAACGTGCTGAACCAGGCTATCGACGCTCCGGATGAGCTGAACGTCAACGCCCCGCGCATCATTTCGGTGAAGATTCCAGTGGACAAGATCGGTGAGGTCATCGGCCCTAAGGGCAAGATGATCAACCAGATCCAAGAAGACACCGGTGCAGACATCTCGATCGAGGATGACGGCACCGTGCTGATCGGCGCAACCAACGGCGAATCCGCCGAGGCTGCCCGTTCGGCCATCAACGCCATCGCCAACCCCCAGGTTCCTGAGGTCGGCGAGCGCTACCTGGGCACCGTCGTGAAGCTGACCACCTTCGGTGCGTTCGTTTCGCTGACCCCGGGCAAGGACGGCCTGCTGCACATCTCCGAGCTGCGCAAGATCAACGACGGCAAGCGTGTCGAGGACGTCGAAGACGTTGTCGGCGTTGGCCAGAAGCTGCAGGTGGAGATCACCAAGATCGATGACCGTGGCAAGCTGTCGCTGGCTCCAGTCGTCGAGGAAGAAGCTGAAGAAGCAGTAGCTGCTGAGTAGTCTTTAGATTCCTGCAGGAAAACCCCGATTCACTTTGGTGAATCGGGGTTTTCCTTCTCTTCAGACCAGCTTGATTGGCACGGCTGGCAGGTCAGCGCCTACGCGGGTGCCGCATCCTTGCTGATGCCGGTGGCGCTCAGCGCCTCGAAGTGCAGGACTTCGACCTCGCGGCGATCCTCTTCCAGCTCCAGTGCCCGCTCGGCCCGGTCGAAGGAATCCTTTGCCTGAGCTTTCAAGGCTGCCGTCCATGGGGCATCGGAGCGCGCAATCAGGGCACCGAGTTCCTTTTGGATCCGCATCATGACTTCGACGTCCGAAGCGCCATCGCGCGAGGTCGCCCGGAAGGCATCCTGGAGCATGTCCTGCGGCTCAAGCAGGCGAAGGTGGACCCGCCCGGCGTCCGGGGAATCCGGAATCCTTGCCCGCATGGCGATGTCCAGTACGCGGTGCGTTGCTTCCAGGACCTCGATGGCGGTTCCCGGATCATTGATTCCGGGGGAGAGCGACTTGCTGGAGATTTCCGACAGCGCGAGCAGCCCGAGCCGCGGGTCCTGTTCGAAAGTCCGGTGGTTGGCGATCACGAAGGCCCGCTGGATCGCTTCCTGGCTCTCTTCCGACACCTTGCCGCTCAGGTAGGCAATGGGATGACCGGCAAAGATCCTTGAGCCTGGGCGGCGTTCGACCCAGAGCTGGCAGTTTTCCTGCTCGGCAATGCGCTGCAACGCTGCCACGTCGACCTTGACCACGAATCCTGGATGGTCGCATTCCAGCGGGATGGCTGTCGCGGGCGGATCAACCCACAGCCGTCCGCCGAGCAGCGGCTGCTCGGCGTAGTCCGACATGGCCTGCGAGGCGGCATCGCCGACCCGGTCGATGATGTCCGCCATGCGGCCGAAAGTGGTGAGGAACGAGATCCAGCGCAGCAAGGTCACCAGCACCACGGCAATGACCAGGATGGTTCCCAACAGCAGCAGCGCTTTTTCCGAGCTGGAATAGACATCCAAGGACAAGGCGATGATCCCGACGATGGAGAATGCGAAAGCCCCCACGAAGGTGGACAGGGCAGTATGCGAGGTCCGGTCGGCAATCAGCAGCTGGATGGAGCGGGGAGTGCCGATTTGCGTGGCAGTGGAGTATGCCGAGACCATCGTGGTCAGGGAAAACGTCGTGACAGCCAGCATTGAAGTGGCCAGGATCTGCAGCAGTGTCGCGGCAGCATCGTTGCCGAGCGCTTCCAGCAGGTTCGCCGGAATGAGATTGCCCAGTGCTGGTGCGGCGATGGCCAGAAGGATTCCAGCTACGGTGAATACTGTGGCCCGGAACCAGATTCCGCGCAGCGACTGCTTTGCGTAGCTCAGTGCTCTTACCATGAATCCTCCTTGTGCCCCCTGTTCGCAGCATGAAGGCATTACTTTCCTAGTCGGCTGCTCAAAGCGGTGGCGGCTGAGCTAGACATTTTCTTGAGGTGAGTTTACGCCAGGAATTCCCGGGCTCCGAGAACCCGGGCCGACCTGCTCATGCACGGAGCGGAAGAATTCCGCGAGACGACCCAGTTAAGCAGGACACCCGGCTGGAAACCAGCCGAGTGTCCAGTGCAGGTTGAATCTGGCTCTGGGGCCAGTGCCTGAATTTCAGCTCAGATGCTTGTCGAAGAACTCGCGCAGCTGGACGCTCTTCTGCTTGGCGATGTCATCCCATTCGTCGATCGACGCCGAATCATCGGCGTAATCGGAGGGGATCTTGAAGATCTGCAACGGTACGTTGAAGCGCTGGCAGATGCTGGCGTAGGCGTAGCCTTCCATATCGACCAGCGAGGCACCTAAGGACTTGATGTGGATGCGCTGCGCGTCATCCGAGACAAAAACGTCGCCGGTAGCCATGGTGGCCTGGAAATCGGGAAGCAGGATTTCACCTGCTGGATCCACATCTGCCGAAGGCAGCGGGAAATCGTGCTGGATCAGCTTGGTGACCTGGTAAATGGTGTCCAGGCTCGGACGATCTTCACCGGCATGGCCGACAACGCCGGCGGTGCCCAGTACTACGACGTTCTTGATGTTGCCTTCAGCAAGCGCGCCAGCCAAGGCTACCGATGCGTTGATCTTGCCAACACCGGAAACTAGGTGCTCGACATCTGCAAAGGCTACGGCTTCGTCTGCGTGCGCAAAGACGAGCAAGGACTTCTGGTCCGACATGAACTTCCCCTCTAAAGAAATCTGCTCGGGGAGTGCTGCCCCGAACGTCCTAAGAAGTCTATCGGTTACCTCCTTCGCTGAGGTCTCGATTCGCCAGTCGGTGAGCAGATAGACTTTGCATATGAGTGATATTGAACTTGCTGAAGTTGAAAGCTTTGCACTGGACCATACCAAGGTGAAGGCGCCGTATGTGCGCAAAATCGGGGTGGAACACGGTCCCAAGGGCGATGCCATCACCAACTACGACATCCGTCTAGTCCAGCCAAACCACGGTGAGATTCCAACGGCTGGCCTGCACACCATCGAGCACACCATGGCTGGTTTGCTGCGTACCCGCATTGACGGCCTGATTGATTTCTCCCCATTTGGCTGCCGCACCGGCTTCCATATGATCTTGTGGGGCGAACCGACCCCGGCGGTTGTCGCCGCTGCCATCAAGAGCTCGCTGGAAGACATTGCCGAGAAGGTTACCTGGGAGGATGTTCCGGGAACCGAAGCCGTGAGCTGCGGCAATTATCGTGACCATTCGCTGCACTCGGCTCGCGAATGGGCGAAGGTCGTCTTGGAACAGGGCATCAGCCTTGACGCGTTCGATCGTTCCAAGATTGCCTAAGCCGTAGCTTGAGAACTGGAAATCCCGTGTGTTCCGTTGGGGACGCACGGGATTTTCCTTGTCTGGCTGTTTCCTCGCCTGGCAGAAAGGCAGGCGCCAAGCCGCAAATAAGCCGCAGAATCACTGCGAGCAGTCGGTAGCATGAAGACCATGCGCAGAGTTCTTTCCTTGGCAGCGGTACTGGGCGCCATGTCGTTGGCTATTAGCGGATGCATGGATTTCGATGCGGCAAGGACATCCAGCATCGGCGAGGAATGCCAGTCGGCAATCCAGCGGCAGAACGAAGCCTGGTCCGATCCTGAATCATCCCAAGAGATGATCGGCGAAGCCGAGAAAAAGTCGCTTAGTGCTTGCAAGGACCTCGATGAGTGGAGCACTGCTGTCTCCTATAATCCCGGATCAATGGGATATCTGGAATTGAGTACAGAAGATGCCGCGAACACCGTTTACCTTGCCTGCGCCTCCAGCGACCCATCGCGGCAGACCCCAGTGTGCGCTGATGCCGCGAAACGCGGATATCTCGATGCGACATGACCTGCAAATCTGCCTGACGGTATTTCGAGAGCCGAGGTTCGATCTCGAAATCTCCCAGAATGTGATTGCCCCGTCACTAATGAGCTATTGCTTTCAAATAACGTTTCTATGGGAGAATGAAAGACAGTGTACTTAGCTTGAAATCGCTATTCTCGACGAATTAAGGACGTATATTCGTGGCCATGATTCCATTGCCGTTGCATTCGGTGGAGACCACGCAGTTTTCTCCGATTGACCCGGCGGACCCGACGTTGGTCCACCGCGGCGAAGGCGGCTCTGAAGTCCGGCGCAGCATCCTGCCCGGTGGCGTACGGGTTCTGACGGAAGCGATGCCCGGACAGCGGTCCACCACTGTGGGATTTTGGGTTCCGGTCGGTTCCCGCGACGAGGAAGCAGGACACTACGGCTCCACCCACTTCCTGGAGCACTTGCTCTTCAAGGGCACTGCAAAGCGAACTGCCTTGGAAATTGCCCAGTCCTTCGACGCAGTGGGCGGCGAATCGAACGCAGCCACCGCCAAGGAATCGACCTGCTATTACGCCCGGGTGCTGGATACTGATCTGCCGATGGCGCTGGAGGTCATCGCTGACATGGTCACCTCAGCGGTGATCGATCCGCAGGAACTGGAGCAGGAGCGCGGGGTGATCATCGAAGAACTTGCCATGGATGCAGATGACGCGATGGACGTCGCCCACGAGCGCTTCGTTGCCAACGTCCTGGGCGATCACCCGCTGGGACGGCCTATTGGCGGAACTCCAGAAGAGATCATGGAGATCTCCCGCGAGGCAGTCATGGAGCACTACCGTGCGCACTACCGCCCAAGCGAGCTGATTGTTACTGCCGCAGGTTCCCTGGAGCACGACAAGCTGTGCGAGCTGGTTCTCAAGGCGCTGGCTGAAGCTGGCTGGGAACTGGACCCGATGGCCGTACCGGAGCCACGCCGCATGGGCGAGCCGGCACAGATCACCTCGAAGGCCGGGCTGGAAGTCATCAACCGCCCGGGCGAGCAAGCCAATATCATCATGGGCTGCTCGGGCATCACCGGCCACGACGACCGGCGCCAGGTGCTCGCGGTGCTGAACGCTGTGCTCGGCGGCGGCATGAGCTCGCGCTTGTTCCAGGAAATCCGGGAGAAGCGCGGACTGGTGTACTCGACTTATTCTTTTTCCGCCGCCTATACGGATGCCGGATACTTTGGCATGTACGCCGGTTGTGCCCCGGCCAAGGCGGCTCAAGTTATCGGGTTGCTCGGCGACGAGCTAGATCGCTTGGCCAAGGACGGCATCAGCGAGTCTGAATTGGCGCAGGCCAAGGGCCAACTATCCGGCGGAACAGTGCTGGCCTTGGAAGATCCCGGAAGCCGCATGTCCCGTTTGGGCCGGGCAGAAATGATTACCGGCGAATTCCAAGACATCGACGAAGCCTTGTCTCGAGTCAACGCAGTCACCGCCCAGGACGTGCAGCAGCTGGCCCAGGAACTGGCGGCCAAGGATCGCGTAATCACCGTGGTAGGACCGTTTGAGAATGAAGCCGCGATAGGCCTTTAGAATCCACCGGCAGTGCCCCTTGAATCGAATCTGAGGATCTTGATTCACGGGGCACTGCCGTTTTATTGGTTCAAACTGCGGATTCTACTAGCGCCGCAAGCTCGGGCGCGTGGGAGAAATTGAAACCATGCGCACCATGGCGCATGACAGTAAGCTTGGCCTGCGGTGTTTTGGCGACCAAGCGAAGACCGAATTCCGGGGGAGATAGCGGATCCCGGGTGCCGCATACGACATCAACCGGGCAGTGCACCGTGCGGAGCAAATCGATGGTGGAGTAATCCAGCATCTGGGCACAGCTTTTGGCCCACCAGGGGATACCGCAACGCAGGTAGTCGACGAGCAAGATTGCCTTCACCGAGTTCAACTCATACGGTAAATCCTCGAAGAGCCGGCGTGCCTGCCTGAAGAGCGTCGCCTCGCGGTCGTTGACCGCTGGAGCTGCAATGATCAGGTGCTTGACCAGATCCGGCCACGCGCGAGCCAGCTCAATGGAAACCTGCGCACCCATGGAATGCCCGAGGACAATTGCGTTCTCAACCTTCAGCTCGCGCAACGCCAGTGCCACTTCGTGTGCAAAACGCGGTACGGTCACCGGGCGGCCATCATCGAGATTCTTGCCATGGCCGGGCAACTCGGGAACGATCACCCGATGCTTCTGCGCCAAGATGTTTGCCAGCGGAGTGAAATAGCGGCTGGAAGCTCCGAGCCCATGCAGAAGCACCACGTCAGGCCCGTGGCCCGCGACTCGAACCGAGAGCCTGGTTTTCAAGGATTCGGGCAAATGCCCAAAGTACTCGTGGCGCACGCCAGCCTTTCATCGTGCGAAAAGTGCGCACATACTATCGGTAGGGAAAATCGGCATGCTCGCCAGAAATGGCGAGACGAGCACCAAGGGAGCTAGCCGCCCACCCCGGTTGAATGCTGATTAATGGCGGAACGGAGATCTTCCGGGAAGAGTTCCTTCACGTCTTTTTCGTAGTCGGAACCGTCACTTGGACGACGCAGTTCTTGCCCGTCGATGCGGAATGGGAAGGCGTCGGCTTGAGCCGCGGCATCCGCGGATTCCTGCCTATCGGGTGCGCAGGTAGCCCAGCCGTAGGTCGTGGAATCCTCGATTCGGAAAACTTCTACCTGGCATGTCGGTGAATCGATAACTGTTCCCTGCTCTTGGACGATATCGATGATTGATGCTCGTTCGTCATCCGACAGGGTGATCGGTTCGCTGCCAGAACCGCAGGAAGTGCATGCGAAGGTCGCGGCGAGGATTGCACCGATGCCGAAACCGATACGCTTAATTTTCTGACCCATGGCCCTGCTCACTATTGGGGAACTCCTGACACATATTTTTCCCCTATTTGCTGGGCAAAACAAGTTGGACTGGCCGTAGGGTGCCTCCGCAATGATTTGCCGACTGCTCCCTGCTGAGAAGCCGTTGCAAAACTCGAGAGAGATCACGTCATCGTTGGCAGGACTGGTGCGTTCAGGAGGATAGGCTTAAGCCCATGAGTGCACAGATCAAGGTGGCCGTGCTCGGCGCGGCAGGACGAATGGGCTCGGAAGCGGTCAAGGCCGTGACTGAGGCTGCAGACATGGAACTGGTTGCAAGCTTGGGGCGAGGCGACGACCTGTCGCAGATCCTCCAAGCCGGAGCAACCCACATCGTTGACCTTTCCGTGCCAGCATCCACCGAAGACAATGTGCGTTTCGCCGTTGAGCATGGACTGCATGCGGTCGTCGGCACCACCGGCTGGGATGATGCCCGCCGGGCAAATCTGGAAGCGTTGCTGAGCGAGCATCCCGAAGCCGGTGTGCTGATTGCGCCCAACTTCGCCCTCGGCTCCGTGCTGGCCAGCGCGTTCGCTGCCACGGCAGCGAAGTACTTCGAATCCGTCGAGATCATCGAACTGCATCACCCCAATAAGGTGGACGCTCCCAGCGGCACCGCGGTGCGTACCGCTGAACTGATCGCCAAGTCGCGTGAAGCCGCTGGGGTACCAGCCAGCCCTGATGCTACCGAGACCCAGCTCGACGGTGCCCGCGGTGCAGTTGTCGATGGAATCAACGTCCATTCGGTCCGCTTGCGTGGCTTGGTAGCCCACCAGGAAGTGCTCTTTGGTGGACCCGGCGAGCAGTTCACGTTGCGCCATGATTCCTTTGACCGTGCCTCGTTCATGCCGGGCGTCCTTCTGGGCCTGCGCACCGTTGGTTCCCGTCCGGGGTTGACCTATGGGCTCGACGGCTACCTGGAGCTGGGCCAGTGAAAACCAAACTCTGGGTAGGCGGCATTCTGCTGCTGTTCGCGCTGTACATTGGCATGACATTCACCCAGGCCATCCGACTGCTGAATACCGGGGAGCTGGTCGCCCAGATCATGGGCATTGCGATCTTGGTGATTCCTGCCTTGTGCGTCTGGATACTGATTCGCGAAGTGCTATTCGGTTTACGCACCGAGAAGATGGGCAAGGCCTTAGCCGCTTCGGGTGAGCTGCCAGAAGATCTTCCCCGCATGCCATCGGGACGCTTCATCCGTTCGGCCGCCGACGCGGATTTCCCCAACCACCAGCGGGACGTGGAAGAGAACCCGGAGTCATGGAAATCCTGGTACCGCCTGGCGCTGGCATATGAAGCCTGTGGCGATAAGCCGCGGGCTCGCAAATCCATGCGTAGGGCGATCACCTTTTGGCAAGCAGATCAGAAGGTCAGCCAGTAGAAATCACGAATACCAGCATCTTGCCGATGGCCCGGGCTCCTACGAGCCCGGGCCGTCGATCTAGAACTTCATCTTCGTTTCGGGATCGGTGTCAGCTCCGCTGAGTACCCTGACGCCATATTCCAGTGGACCGGATGCCCGGCTGAAGCCGAGCCAAATTCCGCAGACGGCAGTGGCTGAACAGAGAATCCACCAGATGGCCGTCGGATCCATGTTCTCTTTCATCGCCGGCAGCAAGATGATGTGTCCGGCGTATAGGGTCAGTGGTGCGCGGCCGGCGCCAGCCAGAATCCGGCCCAGCACGCCAAGTCGGCCAATAAGCAGCGATATCAGTCCGATGATAGCGGCAGCGCAGGCGGCGTTTTGCAGCGTGGACAGCAAGGAATTGCTGTGGCCGGTTGGCAACCAGAGGTAGGCGGGATTATCCAGGAGCGGATCGAGATTGGTGCCCGGCAAGCGCCCGGTGGTGATCATTGTTGGAACGAGGGATAAGTCCAGACCCAGTTCTTGGGCTATGATCCCGGCATTCTTCATGCTCACCAGATGTCCCGCTGTATAGGTCGCCGCGGCGATGAGAGTCCCGCCCGCAGTCAGCAGGCCTGCAGTTTTAGCGCTGCGAAGATCGCATCGGCCGATGGCTATTCCCAGCAGGCCGAATCCGAACCAGATTAGCAACGGGTAGTATCCGGTGACGGCCAGATCCTTGAACAGCAGTTGCGGGGTCAGAACGTCGCCGAAGCTTGGATTATGGCCTAGGGAATTCCCCATCCAGCTGTTGGCCAGCGGTCGCCAAAGAACCGGCATCAGCAGCAGCCAGAGGGCCGAGACTACCCAAATGGTTATTCTTGAGAGCTTCAGGGCCAGTGGAAGCAATAGAAATAGTAGCCCATAGTGGACAAGGATGACTGCGATGGCTTCATTTACTGACCCAATGGCCATTCCGAGCACGGCAATTATTAATGCTCTCAGCACAAGGACTGAGTAAACCTTAGGGTGGGAGAACCCCTTTCGGGCCAAGGATTTCGAGAGCAAACCCAGGGATAATCCGGCCAGCACCATGAACAGAACTGATGCCCGTCCGGAGACGACAGCCCCGGTAAACGTTGGGGAGTAGGCGGGTGCGCCGCTGATTTTATACAGTGCGAAGACGTGCGCGGCGAACATGCCGAGGATGGCGGCAAGCCGCGCCGCATCCACGCCCAGGAGGCGCTGGGAACTACCCGAATCGTTCATGGAATCATCGCACCACGAATAGTGCCAGGGATGCCAATGCAACATGCGCGAGTGTAGATTTAATCCCATGGCTACAAGTGCAATTGATAATCAGGCATATCCGTTCGGAACCGTGCTGACCGCTATGGTCACGCCCTTCGACGAAGCGGGTGAAGTCGATTACGCGTTGGCCGCAAAACTGGCAACGAAGCTGGTTGATGATGGCTGCGACGGACTGGTTGTCACCGGCACCACCGGCGAGACCTCGACCCTGACCGATGAAGAGAACATCGAGATGTTCCGTACCGTCGCCGAGGCGGTGGGCGGCCGGGCCGCGGTGCTGGCCGGTTCCACCACCAACGACACCCGCCACTCCATCAAGCTGTCGCTGGCTGCCAAGGAAGCGGGCGTCGACGGTGTGCTGTTGACCACCCCGTACTACAACAAGCCAAGCCAGGCAGGCGTTATCGCCCACGTGAAGGCCATCGCCGAAGCTGTTGAGCTGCCCATCATGCTCTATGACATCCCTGGACGCACCGGCATTGCGCTGGCACCGGAAACCATTATCGAGCTGGCCAAGATTCCTCAGGTCATTGCGCTGAAGGATGCCAAAGCGGATTACCAGTCCACCACCACCGTGCTGGCCAACACCGATCTGCACGTGTACTCGGGCGATGACGGCCTGACCCTGCCGCTGATGGCAGCCGGTGCGGTCGGCGTGGTTTCGGTCACCGCTCACGTTGCAGCCGCCAAGTACCGTACGCTAGTTAATGCAATGCATGCAGGAGATCTGGCAACTGCACGCACCACACACTTTGAGCTGGACGCGATCCAGCGCGGCATCATGGGCCACATTCAGGGCGCCGTTGCCGCAAAATATGGACTTCACTGGCAGGGTGTCCTGCCGAACACCGTCGTCCGGCTGCCGCTGTTGGCACCGTCGGACGCAGAGCTAGATGCCATCCGCGCGGACCTACGTGAAGGTGGATGGGATCTGTAACGAAAGGGACTAACCACATATGACTGAGAGTTCAGTAGGCAAGGCTGACGCTGCGCGTATGCAGGCTCCGGCGAAGCTGAAGAAGGGGACAATGCGCATTGTTCCCCTCGGCGGCTTGGGCGAGGTCGGCCGAAACATGACCGTATTCGAACTCAACGGGAAACTGTTGATCGTCGACTGCGGCGTGCTCTTCCCCGAAGAGCACCAGCCTGGCGTGGATCTGATCCTGCCGGACTTCTCCTACATCAAGGACCGCCTGGACGACGTGGTGGGCCTCGTGCTGACCCACGGCCACGAGGACCATATCGGTGCTGTTCCTTACCTGCTGCGCCTGCGCGAAGACATCCCTTTGTACGGGTCCAAGCTGACCCTGGCCTTCGTTGAAGCAAAGCTGGCAGAACACCGCATCAAGGCCAACACCAACATCGTGGTGGAGGGCGAGATCGCGCAGGTTGGCAACTTCGAATGCGAATTCGTTGCCGTGAACCACTCGATCCCCGACGCCCTGGCAGTATTCCTGCGCACCGAGGCCGGCACCGTGCTGCACACCGGCGACTTCAAGATGGACCAGCTGCCGCTGGACGGCCGCATCACCGACCTGCGCCACTTCGCGCGTCTGGGCGAGGAAGGCGTGGACCTGTTCCTGCCGGACTCCACCAACGCCGAAGTCCCTGGCTTCACCGTGGCCGAACGCGAGATCGGCCCGGTCCTCGAAGCCAAGTTCGCGCGCGCCCGCCGCCGCATCATTGTCGCGTCCTTTTCCTCGCACGTGCACCGCGTGCAGCAGGTGCTGGATGCGGCCGCGATGCACGGGCGCAAGGTCGCCTTCATTGGCCGCTCGATGGTGCGCAACATGGGCATCGCCGAACGCCTGGGCTACCTCGACGTGCCGCAGGGCGTGCTGGTCGACCTGAAGCAGATCGACTCGCTGCCGGACCACAAGGTCGTGCTGATGTCCACCGGTTCGCAGGGCGAACCGATGGCCGCCCTGTCCAGGATGGCCAACGGCGAGCACAAGGTCCAGGTCAACCCGGGCGACACCGTCATCCTGGCCTCCAGCTTGATCCCGGGCAACGAGAACTCGGTCTTCCGCGTGATCAACGGCCTAATGCGCCTGGGCGCGGAGGTCATCCACAAGGGCATGGCCAAGGTCCACGTTTCCGGCCACGCATCGGCTGGCGAATTGCTGTACTGCTACAACATTCTGCGCCCGAAGAACGTGCTCCCGGTGCACGGCGAAACCCGCCACCTGATTGCCAACGGCCGGCTGGCCGCGCAGGCCGGTGTCCCGGAGGACAACGTGCTGCTGGCAGACGACGGTTCGGTCATCGACATGAAGGGCGGCGTTGCGAAGCTCGTCGGCCAGGTCGAATGCGGATACGTCTACGTTGACGGCTCCAAGGTCGGCACCATCACCGACGATGACCTGAAGGACCGCGTCACCCTGGGCGAGGAAGGCTTCATCTCGGTCATCACCGTGATCAACCGCCAGAACGGCACGATCATCTCCGGCCCGGATATCCACGCACGCGGTGTGGCGGAAGAGGACTCGGTCTTCAACGAGATCAAGCCGAAGATTGCAGCCGCGATTGTGGAAGCAGTGGGCAACAACCCGAACCACACCACGCACCAGCTGCAGCAGATCACCCGCCGCGTGATCGGCTCGTGGGTATCGCGCAAGCTGCGCCGCCGCCCAATGATCGTCCCGGTAGTGCTCGAAGCCTAGACTTCCGGAATTATTGCCTCGAACCAATTATGGTTCGAGGCAATAATTTTTTGGACAGCTCCAACAGTGCCTGTGTAGAAATTCAGTGTCATCCAACGAAACTCAAGAATGCAGGCTTCGGCCAGTCAGGCCGTTCGATTGCCGGAGCAGGACTTTGCGGCACGACGTGCCCCGTTTGCGCGTCCATGACAATGACCGAATCCCACTGGTCCGCATCGATCCGCTCCAGAACCTCTCCGGTGCGAGTGTCCATGATAACTGCGCTGTCCCAATCACCGGTTGGGGTAAAACCTTGCGTGTCAGCTATTGCTGGTGACGATAGAGCCAAGGCACCAATTGCCAAAGCGGCAGTAGCCATGAATTTCGAGCGTTTGTGCAATGCATTCTCCAAATGCCGTATAAATGCTTTTGGCTCAGTCTACCGACATTCTGGTAGGAATACGGTAAGCGCCAAACTGTTTGAAGCTGAATGATTCCCGGCATTGGGTGCTGTCACAGCGCTTTTGAGGCAGAATTGGGCTCAACGTCAGCTCAAGGAGACGAAACATGCTCAAACATCGCACAAGGTTCGGAATGAAACCGCCCAGGAGGAATGCGCATGATTGAGTTCGAGAACGTCTCGAAGCACTATCCGGATGGCACGGTTGCCGTCAAGGATTTCAGCCTGCAAATTCCGGCACACCGCACCACAGTCTTCGTGGGATCCTCAGGCTGCGGCAAGACGACCTTGCTGCGGATGGTAAACCGCATGGTTGATCCGAGCCATGGAGTGCTTCGGATCGATGGGGAGGACATCACCAACAAGCCAGCGGTGGAACTGCGTCGAAGCATTGGCTACGTCATGCAGAACTCGGGACTCATGCCGCATTTCACCGTCGCGGAGAACATCGCTACCGTGCCGCGGCTTCAAGGCATGTCCAAAGCCGCGTCACGCAAACGAGCCCTCGAACTCATGGAAACCGTAGGTTTAATTCCTGTGCAGGCCGACCGCTATCCGCACCAACTCTCGGGAGGCCAGCAGCAGCGAGTCGGTGTCGCCAGGGCACTTGCCTCGGACCCGAACATCCTGCTCATGGATGAGCCCTTCGGCGCGGTTGATCCTATCGTTCGCGCCGAGCTGCAAGAAGAATTGCTTCGACTCCAAAGAGAACTCGACAAGACCATTGTCTTTGTTACCCACGATATTGACGAGGCCTTCCTGCTGGGAGACCAGGTAGTGATTCTGGCGGCCGGCGCACAGAAGCTCCAAGTAGGCAGCCCCAGTGAAATTATTGAGCATCCAGCCAATGATTTCGTCGCCTCCTTCATCGGTGCGCAGCGCGGGTCCCGGGCATTGAGCCTGAAGCAGACGGAACATGGAACCGTCCTTATCGATGCGCAAGGTCGGACGCAGGGCAAGCTTGTCGAGGACGGAACAGTCCAGTGAACTGGATCCTGGAAAACCTCGGACTCATTGGGTCGCTTTCGTTGGAGCACCTGCGCCAGTCCGTGATAGCAATCGTTCTCGGATTCGCTGCGTCGATCCCGCTGGGTTGGGTGGCCTGGAAATACAAGCTCCTTCGCGGACCAGTCGTGAGCCTCACTGGATTGCTCTACACGATCCCTTCATTGGCTTTGCTGATGATACTGCCCGTGCTCACCGGGATGAGCGCGATCAGCGAAGCCAACTTGATTCTCGCTCTGGCGATCTACGCGGTCGCCATCATGGTGCGCAGCGTGGTCGACGGGCTGAACTCGGTCGACCCGGCAACCAGGTCGGCGGCAACGGCCATGGGCTACGGAACGGCACGTCGTTTCTTTGCTGTTGACCTCCCGTTGGCCGGTCCCGTGGTTCTGGCCGGATTGCGCGTGACCGCGGTCAGCACGATCTCGCTGGCGACGGTTGGCATCCTGGTCGGCGTCACCAACTTGGGCTACTTGTTCACCAACGGCTTGCAGCGCCGCATTATCGAGGAAGTCCTGGCCGGCATTATCGCAGTGGCAGCGATCGCCCTGCTGGTCGACCTGCTGTTGCTTTTGGCGGGTCGTTGGCTGATGCCGTGGACCACGGCGAGCACCTTGAAGCGGCGAACGCCGGCGCCGAAGTCCACTGAACAGGCGGCATCATGAATCTGATTTCCGATGCGCTGTCATGGATCTTCGCAGCTGAACAGTGGCAGGGCGATGGGGGACTGGCTGCCCTGCTGGGGCAGCACCTGCTGTTCACCGTGCTGGCAGTGCTGATCGCTGGCGTGATTGCCATCCCCGCCGGATGGGCAATCGGGCACACTGGCAAAGGGCGCGAAATTGCGGTCGGCATCGCCGGCATTGCCCGGGCGGTGCCATCCTTCGGCTTGCTGATCCTGCTGGTGCTGCTGCTCGGTGTACTGCACAAGCCAGAAGCGGCCCTGCTGACCTTCGTTGTGCTGGCGATTCCATCACTGCTTGCGGGAGCCTACACCGGCTTCGAAGCCATTGACCGCAAAACCATTGACGCTGCCAGGGCCGTGGGGATGACCGAATGGCAGACACTCTTCAAGGTCGAGATTCCACTAGGCCTCGCCCTGCTCGTGGGCGGGATCCGCTCCGCAGTGCTTCAAGTGGTGGCCACGGTAACTGTCGCCGCCTACGTGAACCTCGGCGGCCTGGGCTTGCCCATCATCACCGGACTGAACCTGCGGCGCTTCGACATGGTCCTGGGTGGAGCCTTGATGGTTGCGGCGCTGGCCCTTGTGCTGGACTTGGCATTTGCCATGGCCCAGAAAGCTGCCGTACCGCGCGGTCTGGGTGCGCGCACGAAGAAGAAGTTCCACTATACCGATGACCAAATCACCCTCGAAAGGGAAATGTCATGAACAGGAAGCAGTTTTTCTCCACAAGCGCTCTCGTGCTGGCCGGAAGCCTGGTACTGGCCGGATGCTCCAGTGCGGACCCGCTGGCCACGGAAAGCGATGCCGCCCAGGATGGCGGGACAACGGTCGTGGTAGGTTCGCAGGCCTACTACTCAAATGAAATTGTCGCCGAGATCTATGCCCAGGCACTTGAAGGAGCCGGCATGGAAGTAGAACGGCAATTCAGCATCGGGCAGCGCGATGCCTACATGCCTCAGCTGGAAGACGGAAGCATTGACGTCTTCCCTGAATACACGGGCAACCTGCTGCAGTTCTACAAGGAAGACACCGAAGCACGTTCCTCCGAGGAAGTCTATGACGAGCTGAAGAAGTCCTTGCCTGAATCACTCGCGGTGCTCGAAGCCGCCGAGGCTTCGGACCAGGACTCCTATACGGTGACGAAAAAATTCGCCGAAGCCAACAGCCTCACCAGCATCGAGGACCTTGCCGGCATCTCCGAACCATTGACCGTGGGCGGCCCGCCCGAACTTGCTGAGCGCCCCTACGGCCCCAAGGGCTTGGAAAGCACCTACGGCGTGAAGGCGGAGTTCTCTGCAACGGGCGATACGACCGTTGAAGACCTGGTCGCCGGCACGGTGAACATTGCCAACGTCTTTACCGCCGATCCGCGCATCCAGACCGAGGACCTCGTGGTTCTGGAAGATCCGAAGTCGCTGTTCCTGGCATCAAACGTCGTGCCATTGGTGGCTGCTGATCAATCCGAGGAATTGGCGGAAGTCCTCAATCCGGTCAGCGAGAAACTGACGGCGCAGGTTCTGGTGAACCTGAATGTCCAAAGCACCGTGGACAAGAAATCGGCAGCCGACATCGCTTCGGCCTGGCTGGCTTCCGAGGGACTCTAGCCCGCAATCCAGCACAGAAAAGCAGCATCACGGCAGCCGTGCCGCCCGTTCAATATCGGGCAGTGCGGCTGCTTTTCATTGCCCGAAAACGGCTAGGGCTGGGAAGAGCGCGGTGCTGACATATTTTGACTATCGATAATGATTCTCATTAGTGTTTAGTGTTGTTGGCTGAGGACTCCCTGGAATTCGGCGGTCGACGCCTGCTTGCCATGAATGGAGCACTGATAGATGAATAAACTCAACCCCTGGAAGCTGGCCGTGCCAGTTGCAGCCTTGGCTTTGGTAACCGGGTGCAGCACGCCGGCCGGATCCGCCAACGGCGCGCCACAGGGTGCCGAGGCGACAAACCTTGTGCTAGACAGCTGCGGAAGGCAAGTAGTCTTCGACAAGGCCCCGGAAAGCGTTCTCGCTGTGGGCTCGGAAGCGCCAGCCCTATTGACTGCCGCTGGAGCGGGAGACAAGCTCACGCACTACGCAGGCAGCATGCAGGTGCCTTTCGACGAAGAAACCATGGCGGTGGTGCGCAAGGCCGATCGGATCACCGAAGACTCCCATGACGTCTCCTATGAAATGATCCTGGACTCGGGTGCGGACGTGGTGATCGGAACCGATATCGCAGCCGGAATCGATCTGGATTCGTTGGCAGAGCGTTTGGAAAGCGCCGGAGTGAAGATGCTGACCGTCAGCGGGTACTGCGCTGGATTCGAGGATCGATCCACCGGAGGACTGAGCGGTTTCGACCAGATCTACAAGGATGTGGAATCCTACGGACAGCTCTTCGGCACCGAACAGGTAGCCGCCGGCTCGGTGAAGGACATGCACTCCCGCGTCGAGCGACATCCGCCACCAGCATGAGCTGCTGCGCATGGTCGGAGAACTGGGAACCACCACGGTGGTGGTGCTGCACGATCTGAATCTGGCCGCCCGCTACTGCAGCAAGCTGGTGTTGCTGGCCAACGGCGGAATCATCGCCGCGGGGACGCCCCACCAGGTGCTGGCGCCCGAACTCCTGCTGCAGGTCTACGGGATCCTGCAGCTGGTGTTCAGCCTGGCCGATGAGCCAGAACTGCAACATAGCGGAAGTCCGGTGCCCGGATGATAGCCTGCCCGGTAGGCAAGCGCTGTCAGCGCGCCTGCCTGCCGGGCCCCAAGCATTGACCGTGAAAGGTACACCTGCCATGACGTCTTCCGCCGCTATCGAAGCAGACAAGCACTACGATCTGATCATCCTCGGCACCGGATCGGGCAATTCCATTCCCGGTCCCGAATTCGACGGGCAGTCCATTGCCATCATCGAGAAGGGCGCCTTCGGCGGCACCTGCCTGAACGTCGGCTGCATCCCGACCAAGATGTATGTCTATGCCGCAGACGTCGCCTTGGAAACCAGGGAATCGGCGAGGCTGGGAATCGACGCCCAAGTCAATTCCGTGGACTGGCCCGGCATCGTCAGCCGGGTCTTCGGCAAGCGCATCGATCCGATCGCCCGGGGTGGAGAGGAGTATCGCCGCGGCGAGCAGACGCCGAACATCGACGTCTATGACCAGCACGCGCGTTTTGTCGGCGAGCGCACCCTGCGCACCGGGCAGGGAGCAGAAGCCAAGACCATCAGCGCGGACCAGGTTGTCCTGGCCGCCGGTTCGCGACCCTTCATTCCGCAGGAAATCATTGATTCGGGGGTGCATTATCACACGAACGAGGACATCATGCGCCTGGCCCGCCAGCCGAAGTCCATCGTGATCATCGGCGGCGGCTACATCGCGATGGAGTTCGCCCACGTCTTCGAGGCGCTGGGCACCAAGGTCACCATCCTGGCCCGCTCCGAGCTGATGCGCCACCTGGATGCCGACCTGCGCGAGCCCTTCAACCAGCTGGCCGCCGAACGCTATGACGTGCGCATGGGACGGACGGTGGCCAGCGCCGTGCAGGAAAGCGACGGGGTGGTGCTGACCCTGGATGACGGCTCCACCGCCAGCGCCGAGGTGCTGCTGGTGGCGACCGGGCGGGTGCCCAACGGCGACCAGCTGGACCTGCAGAATGCAGGCATCGCCTCGGACGACGGGCAGGTCAGCGTGGACGAATACGGCCGCTCGACTTCCGCTGAAGGTGTCTGGGCGCTGGGCGATATTTCCTCGCCCTTCCAGCTCAAGCATGTGGCCAACGCCGAGATGCGCGCGGTGCGCCACAACCTGCTGAACCCGCAGGACATGGTGAAGATGCCGCACGAGCACGTGCCGGCCGCGGTTTTCACCCACCCGCAGATCGCCTACGTCGGGATGACCGAAGATCAAGCCCGCGAGGCCGGGCATGATGTGACCACCAAGGTGCAGAAGTACGGGGACGTGGCCTACGGCTGGGCGATGGAAGATGGCACCGGCATCGCAAAGCTCATCGCCGACCGGGACACCGGCAAGCTGCTCGGTGCGCACTACATGGGCCCGCAGGCCTCGACGCTGATCCAGCAGATGATCACCGTCATGGCCTTCGGTCTGGACGTGCGCGAGGTGGCAACCAAGCAGTACTGGATCCACCCGGCCCTGCCGGAAGTCACCGAGAACGCGTTGCTCGGCCTGGATTTCTCCTAGCTGCCGAAGCCGGCCAGTTCACTGGCCGCCGGCAGATGAATCCGCAGGACAGTAGCCAATGGCGCCACGCTGTCCTAGGCTGAAGCCATGACTCGGAATACCGCGCGAACCGCGACCTCGAAGACCGGCAGCATGTTCCTGATCGCCGCGGGCGTGGGCCTGGGTCTGGGCATGCTGGCGGTGCTCTGGATGTTCTGGCCGATCGGCCAGGATGGCTACGGCAGCAGCCTCGGCGAATTGGGCTTGCCGCTGGCCTACGGCGCGATAGCCGGCGTGCTGATGGGGTTGATCTGCTGCAGCGGGGCGCATGCGGCCCTTGAAATCCAAGCCGCGGGGAAACCGGAGGCCAGTGGCACCCGGCAATCGGCAGCCGCCGGCTTCGGAGCTGCCGTCGCCGCCATGCTTCCCGCGGTGGCGATCGCCGCCATGGGCCTGGGCGATACGAATCCGGCACCATTCCTCGGTACTGCCCTGGGGCTGCTGGTGGTGTGCTTCGCCGCGGGATCCGCCATCCTGGCCGGGCTCAACTGCTGCACCGCCCGAGGCTGAAGATCTCGGGGGAGCGACGGCCCAAGCACCAGCTGGTTGCCAGCTGGGCGCCGCTGGCCGAGCACCGCTCGCTGTGGCAGGTTGGGAGGCGGGCGCCAGGTCCAGGCGCCGGTTCCAACGCAGAGAAGGAGAGCGCATGAAGTCCGCAAGCCGCCTCGCCGCCTGCGCCGCGGCAACGATGCTGGCCGGGGCGTGGGCACTGGCAGCCATCCCGGCCGCCTACGCCAGCACCATGGCCTACACCCAGGAAGTCTCCAGTGCCGGCACCTGCGCCATGATGGAAACTGCCACGGTGGATGCCTTCGAGGCCTCCGGCTACCAGGTGGACAGCCATGCCTGCATGCCAAGCCCCGGCGGCTACACCCTGGTGATCGAGTACACGCCATAGCCCGGTCCTGCGGCGTGATGATTATCTAGCCGCTGCAGCACCCGTGCAGACGTGTAAATTCGGGGTGCATCCAGCGTATGGCGATACCCTTGGAGTATGGCCTCACGTACCCAGTCTCAGGGGACGAAGAAGACTGCGACGCGCAAACCCAAGGCGTCCAGCTCCTCGTCCTCCAAGAAAACGCCCGAGAACCCGGAGGCGGAACTCGCCCTGCCGCTGCGCGCAATCCGCAGCGTGTGGATGGGCATTGCCCGGATCTTCGGCGGCGCGTTCCGCCGCATCGGCGGAACCGTCAAGCCTGACTACGAGCTGCGCCGCGACGGCACCGGCTTGTTCCTCGCGCTGATCGCGATCATTGTCGCGGTCATCGAATGGTGGGGCCTGCGCGATGCCGGCTGGTTCGGCACCGGCGTGCACGCTGTCGCCGGCGGCACCCTGGGCTTCATGGCGGTGCTGCTGCCGGTCATCCTGTTCATCGGCGCCTTCCGGCTCTTCCGCTACCCCGAAGCTGTCACCGCGAACAACCGCATCGGCATCGGGCTGCTGATCATGACGCTCTCCGGCTCGTCCATCGCCTCGCTGGCCAACGGCTCGCCGGCGGTCACCGACGACTTCGAAGCGCTGTGGAATGCCGGCGGCATGGCCGGGTCCATCCTGGGCACCCCGCTGGGCCTGCTGATTTCGGTTCCGGGCGCCATGGCGGTGTTCATCTTCCTGGTGTTCATGTCGATCCTGATCGTCACCGCCACCCCGGTGATGCAGATTCCTGCGCGCGTGCGCGCCGGCTACAACCGCCTGCTCGGGCAGGATCCGGATGCGCCGCGCGCCACCCGGGCCACCGCCGCGATGGAACTGGATGCCACCCGCGAGGACCACGACCAGTCCTACCTCTATCCCGAGGCCGAGGCCCCGGCACCGAAAAAGAAGAAGCCGGGCTTCTTCGAGCGCCGTGCAGCCGCCGCCCGCAAGGTCACCGAAGTCTACGACGTGGATGGGTCGGAGAATTCCGACCGCTCCGGCGATATCGCCTACGACCAAGCGGTCATCGGCGAGGATGATCCTGCCACCGACGCGATGCCTGCGGTCAACCGCAACTCCGGCAAGATCTTCGACGCTGACGAGGCGGCCACCCAGGCCATCGCCCGCCCGCAGCTGGATGGCTCCGGCCCCGCCGATGCCAGCGAAGACGCCACCACAGTGGCGATCCCGAAACCGGCCGGCCCGCCGCCGGGGGTCAAACGCCCCACCAAGGCCGAGGCCGAAATGGCCGAGATCATGGCCAATATCGGGCTGAAGGCCGAACCCGAAGCCACCACCTCAGCGATGGACCAGGTCTCCTCGCGCGCCGCCGGGCTCGGAACTTCCCCGCAGGCGCCGATCCCGGCGCGCAGCGAGCAGCTGCAGCTCTCCGGGGATGTCACCTACACCCTGCCCGAGGAGCACTACCTGCCTGCCGGCCCGCCGGCCAAGGAAGCCTCCGAAGCCAATCAGGTGGTGGTCGACGCGCTGACCAACACGCTGCAGCAGTTCAAGGTCGACGCGCAGGTCACCGGCTTCTCGCGCGGCCCGACGGTGACCCGCTACGAGATCGAGCTGGCTCCGGGCACCAAGGTGGAGAAGGTCACCGCGCTGTCCAAGAACATCTCCTACGCCGTGGCCTCCTCGGATGTGCGCATCCTCTCGCCGATCCCGGGCAAGTCCGCCATCGGCATCGAGATCCCGAACACCGACAAGGAAGTCGTCGCCCTGGGCGACGTGCTGCGCAGCTCCAACGCCCGCAAGTCCGAGCACCCGATGGTGATGGGCGTGGGCAAGGACGTCGAGGGCGGCTTCGTCGTAGCCAACTTGGCCAAGATGCCGCACCTGCTGGTGGCCGGCGCCACCGGCGCGGGCAAGTCCTCGTTCGTGAACTCGATGATCACTTCGATCCTGATGCGCGCCACCCCCGACGAGGTGCGCATGGTCATGGTCGACCCCAAGCGCGTGGAGCTCACCGCCTACGAGGGCGTGCCGCACCTGATCACCCCGATCATCACCAACCCGAAGAAGGCCGCCGAGGCCCTGCAGTGGGTGGTTCGCGAAATGGACACCCGCTACGACGACCTGGCCAACTTCGGCTTCAAGCACATCGATGACTTCAACAAGGCGGTCAAGGCCGGCAAGGTGCACCCTCCCGAGGGTTCCAAGCGCGTGCTCAAGCCCTACCCGTACCTGCTGGTGATCGTCGACGAGCTCGCCGATTTGATGATGGTCGCCCCGCGCGATGTGGAAGAGTCCATCGTGCGCATCACCCAGCTGGCGCGTGCCGCCGGCATCCACCTGGTGCTGGCCACCCAGCGCCCGTCGGTGGACGTGGTCACCGGCCTGATCAAGGCCAACGTGCCTTCGCGCATGGCCTTCGCCACCTCCTCGGTCACCGACTCCCGCGTGGTGCTCGACCAGCCCGGCGCGGAGAAGCTGCTGGGCCAGGGCGACGCGCTGTTCCTGCCGATGGGCACCTCCAAGCCGATGCGCGTGCAGGGCGCCTGGGTCACCGAATCGGAGATCCACCGCGTCGTCGAGCACGTCAAGAGCCAGCTGCAGCCCGAATACCGGGACGACGTGATCCCGGCCGCCGAGAAGAAGAAGCAGATCGACGAGGACATCGGAGACGACCTGGAGCTGCTGCTGCAGGCCACCGAGCTCGTGGTCACCAGCCAGTTCGGCTCCACCTCGATGCTGCAGCGCAAGCTGCGCGTGGGCTTCGCCAAGGCAGGTCGCCTGATGGACCTGATGGAATCGCGCGGCGTGGTCGGCCCTTCGGAGGGCTCCAAGGCCCGCGACGTGCTGATCCAGCCGGACGACCTGCCGATGGTGCTGGCCGCGATGCGCGGGGACGATCCAGCCACCAGCACCCCATCGGCCACCGAGGCGGCGCTGGTCGCCGAGGCCAATGTGAACCATGCCGAGCCGGTCACCGACTATGCCGAGGACCTGGTCGCCAGGGATCTGGAGGATCGCCCGCAGGCCGTGGACTACTTCGACGGCTCCGATGACGACGATTCGGGCGAGGACGCCTGGAACCTGACAGGAAGAAACTGATACCCATGAGCGAGCAAGCTGGCCGCAGTGCCCAGCCACCGGTACCGACGCTGAACATCGCCAACGTGCTCACCACCATCCGCATCATCATGGTGCCGTTCTTCATCTGGGCGCTGATGGCAGACAACCACGAGCAGGGCCTGTGGCGCTGGGTCGCGCTGGCACTGTTCGTAGTGGCCATGTACACCGACAAGCTCGACGGGGACCTGGCGCGCAGCCGCGGGCTGATCACCAACTTCGGCAAGATCGCCGACCCGATCGCGGACAAGCTGCTCACCGGCTCGGCGCTGGTGTGCTTCTCGATCCTGGCCGAGCTGCCCTGGTGGGTCACCATCGTGATCCTGGTCCGCGAATGGGGCATCACCCTGCTGCGCGTGGTGGTCATCCGCTACGGCGTGATCGCCGCGAACATGGGCGGGAAGATCAAGACCGTGCTGCAGGCGATCGTGATCGGGGTGTACCTGCTGCCCTATACCCACACCATCGACTGGCTGGGCACCGCCGCCTGGTACCTGATGCTGCTAACCCTGGCGGTCACCTTGGTCACCGGCATCGAATACCTCATCAAGGCCGGCCAGCTGGTGGCGGCCGCCAAGAAGCGGAAGTAGGGACAGATGAAGCCCGCAGCCCCCGAGGTGATTGCCAAGGCCATCGACGGCGCCGTGCAGCTGGCGACCGCGGAATCGCTGACCGCCGGAATGATCGCCGCGCGCCTGGCCGAAGTTCCCGGCGCCTCGGCCGTATTGCGCGGGGGAGTCGTCAGCTATTCCTCCGAGGTCAAGGCCTCGCTGCTGGGCGTCGACGAAGCACTGCTGGCGGCCAACGGCTCGGTGGATCCCGAGGTGGCCAGGCAGATGGCCGTCGGCGCGCAGCGAGCCTGCGGCGCAGACGCGGCGATTTCGGCAACCGGAGTCGCCGGCCCCGAGCCGCACGATGGCAAGGCCGTGGGCACCGTGTATATTGGATGGGCCGTGGGAGCCGACTCCGGGTCCGAGGCCCACCACTTTGTGGGGGACCGGGCGCAAATTCGCGAGCAGAGCACCCAAGCGGCACTTCACCAGTTCGCTGCCATCTTGGATAAAGCTTCTTCACAGTAAGACACGAAATACTTTTCTTCCTGAGATATTACGCAAAAATCATCCCGGATGTGGCGTAGCTCGCATTTATGCGATTAGGGTGAACGTACGGGAACAAAATCGTATGACCTGTCGTTGTACGAATTGCAGGGCCGCAAGGATGGCCCCCGTATTTGATTAGATCTTCGAGATGGACCTAGGAGCAGAGGCTAAATTCATGGTCAAGCAACCCGTAACTGTCAATGGTGTCGTCCGTTGGCGCGATATGGGAGAAGCCCATATGGTCCAGCCCGAGAAGGAGGAGCACAAAATGGTAGTACTCCGTCATGAAATCGGCGATGTCCTGCGCGACGTCCGACAGCGCCAGGGTCGTACCCTGCGCGAGGTTTCGCACAGCGCACGTGTTTCCCTCGGATACCTGTCCGAGGTTGAGCGCGGCCAGAAGGAAGCCTCTTCGGAGCTGCTCTCCTCAATCTGCGTGGCGCTGGAAATCCCATTGTCATTGATGCTCCGTGAAGTATCCGAGCGCGTTGCCCTGGCAGAGGGCATTGCGATCCCGGATACCGTCCCGACGGATATGGCCGACGAGTTTGCCGCCAAGGGCAACAGCAAGCCACTGGCCTCGGTCTAGCATCATCTTTTCCAGGCCGCCGCTACTCAGTAATCGAGACTGCCGGCAGCCATGCAAGGAGCCTGCGCGAAATGCGCGGGCTCCTTGCCTTTGCGTGGGAGAATTATCAGGTGAAAATCAGCGATTTCTGGCGAAATATGGAAAACGAGTTCGGCCCGCGGTACTCCCGCGTGCTGGCCGATTCCATGGCCCTGACCGAACTCGGCAGCCTGACTGCAGCACAGGCGCTCGATAGGGGCATCAAGCCCAAGCAGATCTGGGAAGCCCTGTGCCGGGCGCAAGATGTTCCGGCTGAACGCTGGCTTGGCGTGGATATCGAGCCGAAGCAATCGTAGGGATTCCATTCGAATACCCATGCAGTAATTCTTCGAACACGCCGTGTTGAATTTCGAACACCTGTTCGGATAGGGTTATGCTGGAAACAACGCAGGAAACTGCGCCAAGAACTTAAGCACTGGGATTGTCCACACTTCTGGGCTATCGGAGTCCAAAGTGTCGGTGGGCAAGCATACTGTCTATTGCAGGACAAAAATCATGAGCAAGTACGTAGCAGGCTTGCAAGAGCAAAGGTGAACCATGGCAGCAAAAAATGATCGGGAAAAGGCGCTAGAGGCTGTCCTGGGCCAAATTGACAAGGCCTATGGCAAAGGCTCGGTCATGCGCCTGGGCGACGAAACCCGCGCACCCATTGAAGTAATCCCTACCGGCTCGGTTGCCCTGGATGCCGCCCTTGGCATTGGCGGATTGCCACGCGGCCGCGTGGTGGAGATCTATGGTCCGGAATCTTCGGGCAAGACCACGGTTGCCCTGCACGCAGTCGCCAGCGCACAGAAGGCCGGCGGCGTCGCGGCATTCATCGATGCCGAGCACGCGCTGGATCCGGAATACGCCAAGAAGCTGGGCGTCGACACCGATGCGCTGCTGGTCTCCCAGCCGGATACCGGCGAGCAGGCACTGGAAATCATGGATATGCTCGTGGGCTCAGGTGCACTGGATATCATCGTCATCGACTCCGTGGCGGCACTGGTTCCCCGCGCCGAAATCGAAGGCGAGATGGGCGACAGCCACGTCGGCCTGCAGGCTCGACTGATGTCCCAGGCATTGCGCAAGATCACCGGCCGCCTCTCGGCCTCGAAGACCACCGCAATCTTCATCAACCAGCTGCGTGAGAAGATCGGTGTCTTCTTCGGCAGCCCGGAAACCACCACAGGTGGCAAGGCGCTGAAGTTCTACGCTTCGGTGCGCATCGATATCCGCCGCATTGAGACCCTGAAAGAGGGCACCAACGCGGTCGGCAACCGTACCCGCTGCAAGATCGTCAAGAACAAGATGGCTCCTCCTTTCAAGCAGGCCGAGTTCGACATCCTGTACGGCCACGGCATCTCCAAGGAAGGCTCGCTCATCGACATGGGCGTCGAGCACAACCTGGTCAAGAAGTCCGGTGCCTGGTTCACCTATGACGGAGACCAGCTGGGCCAGGGCAAGGAAAACGCCCGCCGCTTCCTGCGCGACAACCCGGATCTGGCCAACGAGCTCGAACGCCAGATCCTGCAGAAGCTCGGCGTCCTGCCAATGGAAGAAGTTGAAGAAGACGAGACAGAACTGCGAGTCGTCGAGGGCGATCAGTAGTGGCCTCAGGCTTCCAACGACGTAGCGTCCGACCCGGAAAGAATTCCGGGTCGGACGCTACGTCCGTTTCCAAAGAGTTCCAGGGCGACCTCGAAGACATGCCGGACTGGGCCAGGCCCAGCCCGGAAGAATTGGAAGCCCAAGCGGCTGAGGAATTAGCCAAGCGGGACCGGGCGACTCAGCGGGCATCCCAGCGCGCTGCGGCGCCTGCAATGCCGGCCGGCAGCACCTCGCGAACCATTGCCAGCTTCTCCGAGCAGCCGGCGAAACCGGGCAGCATCGAAGAGCTGCGCGCGGCCATGGAGCAGATTGTGGCTGCGCCCGCGCCGGCCAAACCGTCGAAGCAGGAACGCCGCGAAGCGCGCGAAGCGCGAAAAGCTGCCCGCCAAGCGGGGGAGCCTGAAGAGCTCAGCGACGACCATTGGCGGGAAAAGGCGCGCGGAATTTTGCTGCGCCAGCTCACGGCCAGCGACAAGACCGCCAAACAGCTCAAGGACAAGCTCCTTGAGAATGAATGCCCGGAAAACATTGCCGATGAGGTCATCGACCGCTATGCCGAGATCAACCTCGTGGATGATGAACGCTTTGCGAAGTCCTGGGTCGTTGCCCGCGCTCGCTCGCGTGGATTAGCCCGCGGTGCGATCAAGCGCGAGCTGCGCACCAAGGGGGTGGACGACGAGCAGGCCGCTGAAGCGCTGGAGCAAATCGATGACGAAGCGGAGGAGCAGCGAGCCCGCGAACTGGTGCGCGCGAAGCTGCGTCCCGAATCCATGGGCGCCGATCGGGACAAAGCCCTGCGCCGGCTCGTGGGGATGCTGGGCCGCAAAGGCTACAACGGCGGCATGGCGTTCAGGGTCGCCCGCGAGGAATGGGAAGAGCGCTTCGGCAATCGCTACTGATTTCGTTTCGGATGCCGCCCTGGTGCGTTTCTCCGACGCTCAAGCCAATCGTCAATGCCCTGGTAGGCCCAGAGGCTCAAGACCAGGACCCCGGCAAGCATCGAGCCGACACCGATATTGAACAGCAGGCTGTCGGTTTGTCCATCAATGGGCGGGATGATGCCAATAGCGATCGGGATGGCGAGAAGGAAAAGCGCGGATAATCCTGCCATCCACCAGTGGAAGATCTTCATTCCGCGCGACAACCGCAACGGTCGGTACTTGCCGGTTTTCTGGTGCTTGCCTGGCGAATGGTTTTCCACAGATTGCCCTTTCATGCGCCGAATCAGCTATCGAAAAGCCTATTCCTTTTCCTGGCCTTCCACCCGAAGGCGCGCACCGACGGCCACTAGGCCGTAGCCGTGCAGGCAACCAGGAGTCCAGCGGAGGCTCGCCTACATTTCAGCGGCACCCGATCTTCGGTAATCTTTAAGGGTGACTGAGCAACATACCTTGAGCAACATCGGCAGCGAAGAACTACCCCGTACCTATGAGGTACGTACCTTCGGCTGCCAAATGAACGTCCACGACTCCGAGCACCTCTCTGGCCTGCTGGAAGATGCAGGGCTGAGCCGCAAGCCGGAAGAGCTGGCCGAAGAAGTCGCCGACGTTGTTGTCTTCAACACCTGCGCAGTGCGTGAGAACGCAGACAACAAGCTGTACGGGCACCTGGGCATGCTCAAGAACCTGAAGGCTGAACGCCCCAATATGCAAATTGCCGTCGGCGGCTGCCTTGCTCAGAAGGACCGCGACACCATCATCAAGAAGGCCCCATGGGTCGACGTGGTTTTCGGCACGCACAACATCGGCTCGCTGCCCACGCTGCTGGCCCGCTCGCGCCACAACCAGAAGGCGCAACTGGAGATCCTTGAATCCCTGGATGTCTTCCCCTCCACGTTGCCTACCCGACGCGAATCCGTGTACGCCGGCTGGGTCTCCATCTCCGTAGGGTGCAATAACACCTGCACCTTCTGCATCGTCCCTTCCCTGCGCGGCAAGGAGCGGGACCGCCGCCCGGGCGAGATCCTCGCCGAAATCCAGGCCCTCGTAGACGACGGCGCCATCGAAGTGACCCTGCTGGGCCAAAATGTGAACTCCTACGGCGTGGAATTCGGAGACCGCCTGGCCTTCGGCAAGCTGCTGCGCGCTTGCGGTGAAATCGAAGGACTGGAACGCGTGCGCTTCACCAGCCCGCACCCGGCGGCCTTCACCGATGACGTCATCGATGCCATGGCGGAAACACCTAACGTGATGCCGCAGCTGCACATGCCGCTGCAGTCCGGCTCGGACAAGGTGCTCAAGGACATGCGCCGCTCCTACCGGTCCAAGAAATTCCTCGGCATCCTGGATAAGGTCCGCGAACGCATCCCGCATGCGGCAATCACCACCGACATCATTGTCGGCTTCCCGGGTGAAACCGAAGAAGACTTCCAGGCCACCCTCGACGTGGTTGAAGCGTCGCGGTTCTCCTCGGCCTTCACCTTCCAGTACTCCAAGCGTCCGGGCACCCCGGCAGCCGACCTGGACGAGCAGCTTCCCAAGGCAGTGGTGCAGGAACGCTATGAGCGCTTGACGGCGTTGCAGGACCGCATTTCCAAGGAGGAGAACGCGAAGCAGCTGGGCCGTACCGTGGAAGTCATGGCCACCGAACAGTCCGGACGCAAGGCCGAAGAGACCCACCGTCTATCCGGACGCTCGCAGGACCAGCGCCTGGTGCACTTCTCGGTACCTGAAGGTGCCCAGGCCCCGCGCCCTGGCGACCTGGTAACCCTGCCGATCACCGAAGTGGCGGCATTCCACCTGATCTCGGATCCCACCGTGGACCAGTACTCCCTGCGCCGTTCACGCGCCGGGGATGCGTGGGACCGGGCGCAGGCCGAAAGCTGCGGGGTTCCAGCGCCGGCGGCCAACGGATCGAAAGGCCGCACGAGCTTGGGCATGCCGACGTTGAAAGTGCGCAGCTAGCCATATGGCCACTTCGAACCTGCCGGTGATTGCCATCGTCGGCCCCACAGGTACCGGCAAGTCGGACTTGGCCATCGCCGTGGCGCAGGAACTGGGCGGGGAAATCGTCAATTCCGATGCCCTGCAGTTCTACCGCGGCATGGACATCGGCACCGCGAAGCTGCCGGTGAATGAGCGTGGGGGCATCGAGCATCACCTGCTCGACACCATGGGCATCACCGAGGAAGCATCCGTTGCCGCCTTCCAAGCCGAAGCCCGCGACCACTTCGCCCAAATCCGTGCCCGCGGCAAGGTTCCGGTGATGGTCGGAGGTTCGGGACTGTATGTGCGGGCGGCCCTTGATGTCATCGATTTCCCGCCGACAGATCCAGACGTCAGGAAACGGCTGGAGGCCGAGGTCGAGGCTCAAGGAGACGGACCGCTGCGCCGCCGGCTGGCCGAGGTTGACCCGGTATCCGCAGCACGCAATCTTGACTTGCGCCGCGCGATCCGCGCACTTGAAGTCCACGAGATTTCCGGTCGGGCCTTCAGCTCCTTCATGCCGCAACGCGAGTATGCCGCTCCGGCAATCCAGATCGGATTGAACTACGACCGCCAGGCATTGCATGAGGCCTTGGAAACCCGAGTGCACAAGATGGATGCCATGGGATTGGCCGCGGAAGTCGAGGGACTGCTCGGCCAGGGATTGCGCGACGGCAAGACCGCCTCGCGCGCCATCGGCTACCAGCAGTACATCGACTTCCTCGACGGGCAGATCACCCGGGACGAAGCCATTGACCAGACGGTCATTGCCACCCGCAAGTTCGCGCGACGCCAAATCACCTGGTTCAACGCAGATGAGCGGGTCAACTGGCTGAACCCGCTGGAACCTGGGCTGCTGGAAAAAACACTGAAGATCATCGGCTAGCCAACGTACGAACGAAAACTCTAGGAGCATTGATGTACCGCACCGAATTAGGTCAGCTGGCCGGACAACGTTTCGCCAAGGGCCATGCCACCGGCAACGACTTCGTGCTGATTGCCGACCCGGAAGCGCAGCTGGATCTCAACGCCGAACAGGTGGCCGCCCTGTGCCACCGCCGCTTCGGCATTGGCGGTGACGGGCTGATCCGTGCCGTGCCCACCGCCAAGGTTCCCGGATACGAAGGGCAGTTCCTGGAGCATCCCAAGGCCTACTGGTTCATGGATTACCGGAACAACGATGGGTCCATCGCCGAGATGTGCGGCAACGGCGTACGCGCCTTCGCTCACTACCTGATTGCCGAGGGGCTCGTGAGCCTCCAGGTAGGGCAAAGTTTCCAGATCGGCAGCCGTGCCGGCGTCAAGGAAATTACCCGACTCGCTGATGGCTACGCGGTGAACCTCGGCCCCTGGGGATTGATCTTCGAGCCGGAAGCCGCGGAAAAATCGGTGGACTCCATGGTCAAGCCCAGAGGCTGGGAGCAGGCGCTGCCGGCCTTGAGCATCACCATGGGCAACCCGCACACCGTAGTTGCCTTGCCAGACGTCCAGATGCTTGAAGAACTGGACCTGTTCCAAGCCCCAGAGGTTTCTCCCGTCCCGGCCAACGGCACCAACGTGGAATTCGTGGTTCCTTCCGAGCCGCTGATCGAAGAGGACGGGGTTGCCCAGGTCCAGATGCGCGTCCATGAACGCGGGGTCGGCGAGACGCTCTCATGCGGTACCGGTGCGTGTGCGGCCGCGGCAGCCGTACGCTACTGGGCACGCAGCACCGCGCTGATCAACCAGTGGGCTGTCAAGGTGCCCGGCGGTGTCGTCGGCGTTGAATTCCGTGGCAATGCAGAGGGCGGCGAAGATACGATCCTCAGCGGCCCGGCAGACCTGGTTGCCCGCGGGATCATCGGTTCGGAGTAGACCTGATCGGCTCTATAGCAAAAATCGCAGAATAGCCTCGCGAGCGATTCTGCGATTTTGCTTTTGGCAATCAGGCCGGACGCGCTACCTTCAGCACGCGGAAGGCCTTGGCGGTCGCTTCACGGGTGATCTTCCAATCAGAGGGAAGCTGCTCAACCAGCCACTTCTGCAGCGAATCGCTGCCCAGGTTCTTCTGCACCACCATCCATGCCTCGCCACCCGGGGCCAACCGCGGCAACCACAGCATCAGCAATTCATGCAGGGCATCCTTGCCGATGCGAATGGGCGGGTTCGACCAGATGGTGTCGAATTGCAGGCTCGGATCCACGGACTCAGGGGTGCCGACAACTACGTTGGACAAGCCGAGCGCCGCGGCGTTCAAGCGGGCCAGGTCGATGGAACGCTCATTGACATCCACGCCGTAGACCTCGGACTGGGGGGACTGCTCGGCGGCGGCCAGGGTGATGGGTCCCCAGCCGCACCCGATATCCAGAATGCGTCCGCGAGGGGTTGGCACGTACTGCAGCAGCACCGCCGTTCCCTTGTCCAGACCGGCGGGGGAGAAGATTCCCGAGGCCGTCTGCACCTTGCGCAACGAGCCGTTGAGCTCGACTTCGATGGTGCGCCGTTCATCTGCCGAGGCCGGGCTGGCGGTGAAGTAGTGATCCGAGGTCATAGGCAAAGCTTATCGCCCAGTACGGATACCCCAAAGATCAGCGTCGGCAACGTGAGCAAGGCGATATGGGCGTGAGCAGATATCACTGATAGAGTTTTCCCTATGACTTTCATTTTCGTCTAATACGTAGCCCTCTTGGTTACCCGCGGTTCCACGAGCTGGCCGCGCGCTTCTTGCGCGCCCACCGGGCTGAATCAGCAGACGGCAAAGTCATTTCCCATTATCTGGCAGTTCTTCTTTCCAGAACCCCGCACACGCCTTTGCTTACCGGTAACCATGCATTCACCTGTCTGCCCATAGACCTTTACTCCTTGCAAAGGACCACGAATGTTTGATGAACCAACCGAAACTGAACGCGCCACGTCGCAAAGTGGGGTCCACCCGCACTATTCTGGAAAGCGAAGTACTTCTAAGGAGACCATGACTAACTCCGAGTCACACGAGCACGATTCGGCATCGATGGATGATGCCCAGATCCAGGCCGCCATCGATCGAATTCTCGCAGCCGATGATGCGCAGAGCCCGCAGGTTCAGCACTTCGGCGAAGAAGAGAATTCCATTTTCGCTGGCCAGGCTACTGCACTGAACCGTTTTTCCTCAGGCCTCAGCAATTTCGACGGGGACCAGGAAGATCTGGAGGATCGCCGCGCGCTGCGTCGCGTCGCAGGTCTGTCCACGGAACTGGAAGACGTCACCGAGGTTGAATACCGCCAGCTGCGCCTGGAACGCGTCGTGCTGGCGGGCATCTGGAGCGATGGAACCGTCGCCGACGCCGAGAACTCCCTGCGCGAGCTCGCCGCCTTGGCGGAGACCGCAGGTTCCGAGGTCCTCGATGGCCTGGTGCAGCGCCGCAGCAAGCCGGACCCTTCGACCTTCCTCGGCTCGGGCAAGGCCGAAGAGTTGCGCGGAATCGTTGCGTCAACGGGTGCCGATACCGTGATTGTCGATGCAGAGCTGGCGCCATCGCAGCGCCGCGCCCTGGAAGACATCGTCAAGGTCAAGGTCATCGACCGCACCAGCCTGATCCTGGACATCTTTGCGCAGCATGCCCAATCGCGCGAGGGCAAGGCCCAGGTTGAACTGGCCCAGCTCGAATACCTGCTGCCGCGTCTTCGTGGCTGGGGCGAATCGATGTCCCGCCAGGCCGGTGGCCGCGTAGGTGCCGCCAGTGGCGGCATCGGTTCGCGTGGACCGGGTGAAACCAAGATCGAGATGGACCGCCGCCGCATTCGCGACCGCATGGCGAAGCTGCGCCGCGAGATCAAGGCCATGAAGCCTGCGCGTGAAGCCAAGCGTGCTAACCGCAAGCGCAATGCGGTTCCAGCCGTGGCCATTGCCGGCTACACCAACGCCGGCAAGTCATCGCTGCTCAACCGCTTGACCAACGCCGGGGTGCTGGTGGAGAACGCGCTGTTCGCTACCCTGGATCCAACCGTCCGCCAGTCGGCGACCGAGGACGGGTTGACCTACACGCTGGCCGATACCGTCGGCTTCGTATCCAACCTCCCGACCCAGCTGGTGGAAGCCTTCCGATCCACGCTGGAGGAAATCGCCGATTCGGATCTCATCCTGCACGTCGTTGACGGGTCCCACCCTGATCCCGAAGGGCAGATCCAGGCCGTGCGCACCGTACTCGGCGAAGTCGACGCGTTGAACATTCCAGAGATCATCGTGGTCAACAAGGCCGATGTGGCTGACCCGTTCGTCGTCGAACGCATCCGCAACCGGGAATCCAACACCGTGGTCGTCTCCGCGCACACCGGTGAGGGCATCCAGGAGCTGCTCGAAAAGATCAGCTCATCGATTCCACGCCCCGGCATCCAGCTTGAGGTGCTCATTCCCTACAACCGCGGGGATTTGATCGCCAAGCTGCACCAGAGCGAATCAGAGATCTTGGAAAGCGAACACCTGGAGGAGGGCACCCGGATGATCGTCAAGGTGCGCGATTCCCTAGCTGCAGAGTTGGAGACCTTCAACCTTCATGGATAAGCAAGAGCAGGCCCTGGGGCTCCTGGAGGCCGCGGTCACTTCCATGGGCGGTGCCATGCGCACCGGCCAGCAGGAAATGGTCAAGCATGTGGTCAGCGCGCTGGAAGATGAAAAGCACTTGCTGGTGCAGGCAGGCACCGGCACCGGCAAGTCGATGGGCTACCTGATTCCGGCATTGGCCCACGCGCAGACCAGCGCCAAGCCGGTGATCGTCTCCACCGCGACCTTGGCGCTGCAATCGCAGATTGTCGGCCGTGACGTGCCGCGGTTGCTCGAATCGCTCAAGGGCAAGCTCTCGCGCCCGATGGATGTGGCCCTGCTCAAGGGACGCTCGAACTACCTGTGCCAGTACAAGCTCGGCGGCGGGTACCCAGATGACGAAGGCACGCTTTTCTCGATGGATGAGCCGGCAGCTCCTGCCGGCACCACCTATTCGCCGTTGGCCAGCGAGGTCATGAAGCTACGCGAATGGGCTGAAGAGACTGAGACCGGTGACCGCGATGAGCTGGTGCCCGGGGTCAGCGACAAGGCGTGGAAGCAGGTCTCGGTTTCGGCCATGGAGTGCTTGGGGTCGCAGAAGTGCCCGATGGCTGATGAATGCTTCTCGGAGATGGCTCGTGCCCGTGCCGCGGAGGCGGACGTGGTCATTACCAACCACGCCCTGCTGGCGGTATCGGCCTTCGAGGGGCTTTCGGTCCTCCCGGACTTCGAAGTCGCAATCATCGATGAGGCCCACGAACTGCAAGACCGCGTGACCAGCTCGGTGTCCGGGGCACTCTCCGCACGCATGGTGCTCACCGCGGCTGGCGGCGCCAAACGCCATTGCGGAGTGAACGTGGACGAGATGGTCAAGGCGGCGAACCGCTTGGAGAAGTCGTTGACCGGTGTGCCCACGGGACTGCTGGAACATGGCCTGCGCGAAGACATGGGCATTGCCCTGAACGACATCGTGGAACAGGCCCGGCTGGCGTTGGCGCTGTCCAAGCCCGAAGCCAATGCTCCGGCTGACGGTGGCCGTCAGACCGCCCGCTCCCAGCTGCAGGCGGTGATGGACGATGCGATTCGCATGCTCGAATCCGAAGAGCGCCGCGAGGTGCTGTACACCACCCGTCCGCGGGAGTTTGTCGAAGGCCGGGGCTACGTCGAAGCTGACGAGACCCAGCCAGCCACGTTGAACGTTGCTCCGTTGTCCGTTGCCGGCAAGCTGCGCGAAGGGCTTTTCGACGGGCGCACGGTCGTCTTGACCAGCGCTACCTTGGCTATCGGCTCGCAGTTCGACTCGGTCGCAGGCTCCCTGGGTCTGATGGGCGCCGGGGCTCCGTCCTGGACCGGCGTGGACGTCGGCAGTCCCTTCGATTACCCGAAGCAGGGCATCCTGTACGTAGCCAAGCATCTGCCCAAGCCGGGCCGCCAACTGGCCGCCGAGACGCTGGATGAGATCGAGGATCTCATCAAGGCCTCCGGCGGCGGTGCACTGGCTCTGTTCACTTCGAAACGCTCCGCCGAAGAAGCGGCAAGCATCTTGCGCGAACGCCTGGACGTGGAGATCCTGTGCCAGGGCGAGGGCAGCATGAAGTCGCTGGTCGAGCAGTTCAGCAGCGAACGCGACACCTGCCTGTTCGGAACCATGACCCTGTGGCAGGGCGTGGACGTGCCAGGAGATTCCTGCCGGCTGGTCATCATCGACAAGATCCCGTTCCCGCGCCCGGACGACCCGATCTCCAAAGCCCGTTCCGAGGACGTGGCCAAGCATGGCGGCAACGGCTTCATGCAGGTGGCCGCCACCCATGCCGCGATTCGACTGGCCCAGGGCGCTGGACGCCTGATCCGTTCGGTCGGGGACAAGGGCGTGGTGGCGATCCTCGATTCGCGCATGGCCACTGCACGGTACGGCAGCTTCTTGAAAGCGACCCTGCCGCCGATGTGGCCGACTGTCGACAAGAAGGTCATCACCGGAGTTCTCCAGCGTTTGAACCCGGACGGGAAATAGCTGCAGCCAGAGCATGAACTTGAGCTGTCCTTGGACTTGGGGCAGCTCAAGTTCTTTAAGCACTATCAGCAGGATGGTTGGAGATGCACTAAGGTCTGTGACAAGAACTGATGCCGCGTGAACCGGAAGGCACCATGGAGTCCATGCAGGAATTGGCACACCAAGCCGCCATCGACACCCACCAGCGTTTCGGACGGCGCCTCTTGCGGCTGCCCGGAACCTGGATTGGGCAGAACTACAGCAGGGCGCACCGGTTGCGCGACGGAAGCTTGCTCAGCGATCTCAATGGCTGCGCGCACCCGTTTTCGGAGTGGAACTATTGGTGGCAGGCGCATTATCTGGATGCCATCATTGATGACGGCCACTCCTATCTGGCAGCAGGCGACGCGGAATCGGCGCGTGCCGAGCTGGCCCGGGCCAATCATCTGTTGCGTGGCATTCGAATTCGCAACTTCGGGATGCTGCCCAACTACTTCTTCGACGATATGGCGTGGCTTGCCTTGGCCAGCGGCCGTCTGGCGCAGTTCACGCTGGCCGTGACGGGAGAAGGAAACCACGCTGCTCGGACTGCAATGCGGGTGCTGGGAGAACAGCTTCAAGCTGGCATGGACGAGGTGCTGGGCGGCGGCCTGTACTGGTCGAAAAAACGGGATTTCAAGAATACGCCGGCCAATGGGCCGGCAGCCCTGTTCTTCGGCCGAACCGGACAGAAGGACACCGCACGGCAGGTTCTCCAATGGCTGGAGAAGAACCTGTTCAGCGCCGAGCGTGGGCTGTATTTGGACGGGCTGCGGTTGGCCAGCCAGGGGCATACGGTGGAGCCAGCGATCTATACCTATAACCAGGGCACGGTGCTAGGCGCGTTGCTTGAGCTTGGCGAGCCAGCCGATCTGGCTCACGCCCAGGTGCTGATCGATGCGACCACGCACTCGCTGTCTTCCGCGCCCGGAGTACTCGCGTTCAACCGCGGGGGAGACGGGAACCTTTTTGCCGGAATCCTGTGCCGGTATCTGGCCCTCGCCGCGAAAGATCACCGCTTGGAAGCAGCAAGCAGGGAGCAGGCCAGGCAACTGGTCACGGCAACTGCAGGCCATCTGATCGACCAGGAACCGCGCCGGCTCTCGACGGCAGTCCAGCGCTGGATGATCTTCGCCGCGGCCGCCCAGATCGAGCTCGAGGCCGGCGAGTAGCTGATTAAACGAAAATTGCGCTGGTGCCAAGCACCAGCGCAATATCCACACGAAATCTAGAGCGAGCGCATGACCGAGACGACGCGTCCCATGATCTTTGCTGCATCACCCAAAATCGGTTCGTAGCGCGAGTTCTGCGGAAGCAGCCAAGTATGCCCATCACGCTGCCGGAAGGTCTTGACGGTCGCTTCCTCGTCCAGCAGGGCTGCGACGATGTCGCCGTTGTCTGCCGTCTGCTGTCGGCGGACAACTACCCAGTCGCCGTCGCAAATCGCGGCGTCAACCATTGAATCGCCGGACACCTTGAGCATGAACAGTTCGCCGTGGCCCACGAGCTGACGAGGCAACGAGAAAACATCCTCGACGGACTGTTCTGCCAGGATCGGACCGCCAGCAGCAATACGGCCAACCAGCGGAACCATGGTGGTGTCAGCAGAAGTGCTCAGCTCAATGATCTTGGCGTCTTCGCTGGCAGCCGGCTCGACCGGCTCCGAGGCCTCGGCCTTTTCGGCATCGTCGGACAATTGCAGCGGCAGCAGGATTTCCATCGCGCGCGGACGGCGTGGGTCTCGACGGATATAGCCGAGCTTTTCCAACTGGCTCAACTGGTGGGTCACGCTCGACAGACTCTTGAGTCCGACAGCGTCGCCAATCTCACGCATCGATGGCGGATAACCGTTCTTGCCGATAGACCGCTGGATCGTCTCAAGGATCTTCTTTTGGCGAATCGTCAGCGAACGTGCATTCGATCGGGGAGTGCGTTGTGATGCTGACATGAGATTTTGCCTTCCCTAGCAATCATTCGAAAGTTTGCGTGTCCAAACTGTCGGAGCTAGATGGTGAGATGTTTTCATTGCTCGTCTACTTCGAAATCTTAGTAGATAAGCGAGCTTCTTTCAAAGATTTGTTCGAAAACTTCTGGACAAGTTCCGCGAATCTCTGTTAGAACAGATATACGAGGTTCGAACAAGTTTTCGAATCAGTTCTTTCGAATAAAAATTCGCATCACTTGAATTTCTTGAGGAGACAACGTCATGGCTACCGTCGCACTTGACTCAGATCAGACCCAAGCGCCGCTGAAAATCCGCATCAACCGCCGCGGTTGGGCTGTGCTGGTGGGGATGCCCGTTTTCGCACTCACGATCGCTGCTGCTTTCTTCTTCTCCATGTTCGCCTCTGACGCGCATGCCGCGGCAGAAGATCCTGCTGGGGTTGGAACCATCGATGTCACCGTGATCCCCGGAGATACGCTATGGAGTTTGGCTCGCGACTATGCCACCGGTTACGACGTGACTTCCGCAGTTGGCCACATCGCGGAGCTCAACGCCTTGGACGGCAGCGAAATCCAGGTTGGAGATACCTTGTCGATTCCGGTCCTTGCCGGCTAGCTTCCCCCGCTGTCCAGTGTTTGTTACCTGCAGCCGTAGCGGATTCACTGGCGGGCTCGCTGCGCACGTAGACTTGATGCGTGAATGACCGCAGTGAACTTTTGAGTCAGCTGCCCTTGCGTGAGAATCTCCGCGGGCTATCCCCTTATGGCGCACCGCAAATTGACGTGCCGATCCAGTTGAACGTCAACGAGAACACCCATCCGTTGCCACCGGTAGTCGTAGACGCCATTGCCCAGGAAGTGGCCAAGGCAGCGGCAACTCTGAATCGCTATCCCGACCGCGAGTTCACCGAGCTTCGTGAACTTCTTGCCGATTACCTCGGCCACTCGCTCACCAAGGAGAACATCTGGGCCGCGAACGGTTCGAATGAAATCCTGCAGCAGATCCTGCAAGCCTTCGGTGGTCCAGGCCGTACCGTGATGAGCTTCGGCCCCACCTACTCCATGTACCCGCTGTTGGCCAGTGGTACTGATACCACCTATATCGCCGGTGAACGCGCCGAGGATTTCACCCTGTCCGCCGAATCTGCAGCCGCGCAGGTCCGCGAGCACAAGCCGAATATCGTGTTCCTGTGCTCGCCGAACAACCCCACCGGCACCGCGCTTGGCCTTGATGTCATCACGGCCGTGTACGAAGCCATGAGCGAGCACAACGGCATGGTGATCGTTGACGAGGCGTACGCCGAATTCTCCTTGGCCAGCACCAAGTCCGCACTGAGCCTGCTTGAAGGCCGCCAGCGATTGATCGTCTCGCGCACCATGTCCAAGGCATTCGGCCTGGCCGGCGCACGCGTCGGCTACCTGGCCGCTGCGCCAGAGGTCACCGATGCCATCCGCTTGGTGCGGCTGCCGTACCACCTGTCGGCCGTGACCCAGGCAACGGCGATCGCCGCCTTGAAGAACATCGAGTTGCTCCTGGCGCAGGTCGAAGACATCAAGTCCCAACGTGACCGCATCGTCGCGCGCTTGAAGGAACTGGGCCTGAAGCCATCGGTCTCCGACTCCAACTTCGTCTTCTTCGGTGGCGTCGAAGACCCCCACGCTATTTGGGAAGGCCTGTTGGAAGCCGGCATCATCATCCGCGACAATGGAATTCCGGGGACCTTGCGTGTTACGGCCGGAACAGAATCAGAAACCACAGCCTTCTTGGAACGACTTGCCGAACTGCTCGGCTCGCAGAAGTAATCAAAGACAAGCGAAGGAAGACATGTCTGCCGAATTGATTGGCGCACGTCGCGCCCGCATGGAACGCGTGACCAGCGAATCGTCCGTATTCGTTGAATTGGATCTCGATGGAACCGGCGTCTCGGAGATCAGCACCTCGGTGCCGTTCTATGACCACATGCTGACTGCGCTCTCCAAGCATTCGCTCATCGACCTCACCGTGCGTGCTACCGGCGATACCCACATCGATGTCCACCACACCGTTGAGGACACCGCGATCACCATCGGCGAAGTGCTGCGCGTGGCGCTGGGCAACAAGGCAGGCATCCGCCGCTTCGGCACCTCCTACGCTCCGCTGGACGAGGCGCTGTCCCGTTCAGTCGTCGATGTCTCGGGCCGGCCATACCTCGTGCACTCCGGCGAGCCTGCTGGCCAGGAATACCACTTGATCGGCGGGCACTTCACCGGCTCGATGACCCGCCACGTCTTCGAAGCCATCACCTTCCACGCACAGATCTGCGCTCACATCGAGGTGCTCTCGGGCCGCGACCCGCACCACATTGTCGAAGCGCAATTCAAGTCCTTCGCCCGCGCCTTGCGCGAAGCCGTAGAGCGCGATGAGCGCATGGGCGACAAGATCCCATCCACGAAGGGTGCCCTGTAAGTGGAGAAGAAAACAGTAGTTGTCCTGGACTACGGTTCAGGCAACGTCCGTTCCGCCGTGCGCGCCTTGGAAGCCGCCGGCGCCGAGGTGGAACTGACCGCAGACCCGAAGAAGATCGTGGCTGCCGACGGACTGGTAGTCCCGGGAGTCGGCGCCTACGCCTCGGTCATGGAGCAGTTGACCGCAACCGGTTCCCTGCGCTGGATCGGTCGCCGCATCGCCGGTGGCCTGCCGGTCTTGGGGATCTGCGTGGGCCACCAGGTCTTCTTTGAAGAAGGCGTGGAGCATGGGGTGAAAACCGAAGGCATCGGCGAATGGCCGGGCAAGGTTGAACGCCTCCAGTCGGATGTCATTCCGCACATGGGCTGGAACACGGTGCGCCCGCCGGAAGGATCCAAGCTTTTCGCAGGCATCGAGGACGAGCGATTCTACTTCGTGCACTCCTACGCTGTGCAGAAATGGGAATTCGACGTCACCCAGCCGGCGATGACCCCGCCGCAGGTGACCTGGTCGACGCACGGGACGCCATTCGTGGCCGCCGTCGAAAACGGCCCGCTCTCGGCAGTCCAGTTCCACCCGGAGAAGTCCGGCGACGCTGGCGCACAGCTGCTGCGCAACTGGTTGGGGACACTCTAGGCATGTGGAGCCTCATCTTGGGTGTTATCGGGGCCTTCCTGATCGGCGGGGCCATTTCGCTGAAGAACCAGAAGGCCCATATTTCATGGATCATCGCGCTCTGGGTGCTTGCAGGCATGAGCCTGATCGCAGCCTGGGCCCTGACCTACTAACCACTTTTTACTTCTTCACTAAGGACATCATGAGCGAGCAACCAATCCTCGAACTCCTGCCTGCGGTAGATATCGCCGGCGGCCAGGCAGTGCGCCTGGTCCAGGGCGAAGCCGGTTCCGAGACCGGATACGGCGACCCGCTGGAAGCTGCGCTTTCCTGGCAGAACGCCGGGGCCGAATGGCTGCACCTGGTTGACCTGGACGCAGCCTTCGACCGCGGAAGCAATGTCGAGATCGTCCAGCGCATTGCCAAGGAACTGAACATCAAGGTCGAGCTCTCCGGCGGCATCCGCGACGACGCCTCCCTGGAACGTGCACTGGAATTCGGTGCTACCCGCGTCAACCTCGGTACCGCCGCACTGGAAAACCCGGAATGGACGAAGCAGGCCATCGCCCGCCACGGCGACAAGATCGCCGTGGGCATGGACGTGCGCGGAACCACCTTGTCCGGCCACGGCTGGACCAAGGACGGCGGCGACCTGTGGGACGTCCTAGCTCGCTTGGAAGACGCCGGATGCGCCCGCTATGTTGTCACCGACGTGACCAAGGACGGCACGCTGCGCGGTCCAAACGTTGAACTGCTGCGCGAAATCGCTGCCAAGACCAGCAAGCCGATTGTCGCCTCGGGCGGCATCTCCTCGCTCGAAGACCTCCGCGTCTTGCGTGAGCTGGTTCCTGAAGGCATCGAAGGCGCCATCATGGGCAAGGCGCTGTACTCAGGCCAGTTCACCTTGCAAGAAGCGCTCGATGTGGCAGGCCGCCGCTAGGCACCAAGCACCATCCGCGAAAGGCGATTCAGAAGCTCCCTGCTTCTGAATCGCCTTTCCATTTGTGAAGCCAGATTCCTGCAATACCTTCTCCTGGCAGCGATGGCGCACAGCCGGCAGGGGATGAAATCTGAAATGCCCCGCTCGGGGTGTCCAAGCTCATGAATGCAGTTTTGGAACTTCCTGCCAACAACCTCGAAACCACCGATAGCATGGAGCTATGAGCACCGAGCAACCTGAATCTGCACCCAAACGCCATCTGCCGGGACATATTGTCGCTGCGCTGGCGCAGGCAGGTTCAAAAACCGACTCTGCCGGCCAGGATTGGGAAGGCCGCGACCTGAGCGGCGAAGGCAACCCCCTGCATAACTTCGACAAGGACGACGGCAAGGCCGACGCCAATGTCGTTGCCGCTTTGGCAGCCTTGCGAGCCGGCACCGCGGGGGAGGGCGAAGTGCATCAATCCTTGTCACAGGCGCGCGTTTTCGTTGCGGTGGTCGCCCAGCTCGGTGAAGAAGCGATGACTGAACACGGCTTCGCCTCCGATAAGGAAGCCGATATGGCGCTGGTGAAGATCAAGGCTCCGGATGGCCGCATGGCCCTGCCGATCTTCACCACAGTTGAACGGCTTCAGACGTGGCACAAGGAAGCCCGGCCGGTGGCGGTCTACGCCCCGCGGGCGGCCCTCTCGGCAGTCAGCGAGGAATGCCAGCTGCTGGTCCTCGATCCCGGAAGCGATTTCACCTTCGTGCTTCGACGACCCGGGGTCTGGAACCTGGCTAAGCAGATCGAGTGGATTCCGAGTTATCAGAATCAGCAGATCGCCAACCTGGTGCAGGATGCAACCGAAGGCTTCAGCCAGTTGCAGACCGTCAAGGTTGCCCCGGGCAGGGGAGTCGGCTCCCGCAGCAAGGACGGGCAAGTTGTCCTTGGCGGAGGTTCCGGACCGGAACTCAACCTGCAGTTCGTCTTTGCTCCTGGAACGAGCGAGAACGACGCACGCGAGGCAACTCGCGCAATCCACGGGCGTTTGTCCCAGAACACCGAATTCGCTGAAGCAGTGGATTCCCTCGAACTCAGTTTGCACAGCGCGCCGAGCTAGACCGGCGGGCTCCTTTTGACCAGATAAGGAACTTTCCGGGCATGAAAAGCTATTGGCAGATCCTGCGCCAGCCGCAGATCTCACTGTTGTTGCTGATTGGCATGATTGCCCGCCTGCCGCACTCTGCCTTGAGCATGCTGCTGCTCCTGCATCTGGTGAACAACCTCGACCAATCCTGGGTTTCAGCGGGCCTGGTCACGGCAGTCATGACCCTGGGCATCGCCATCGGCGCCCCCTGGCGCGGAGCCCGCGTGGATGTCTGGGGACTGCGCCGCGCGATGATCCCCTCGGTGATCGTCGAAACCCTCGTCTGGTGCACGGTGCCCCATGTTCCGCTGGTTTGGGTCTACCCCTTGGCCTTCATCGGCGGGCTCTTCGCACTGCCGGTCTTCTCCGTGGTGCGTACCGCCCTGGGCATCATGACCACCGGTGAGCAGCGCCGTACCGCCTTCGCCCTGGACGCAACCGCCACCGAACTGGTGTTCATCGTCGGCCCGGCCAGTGCCGGCATTGTCGCCACCCAGGTCAGCAGCGTCATCGGCTTGAGCGTAATTGGCGTAACCTCGACGGTGGCCGGTTTGGCGCTGATGATCCTGAATCCGCCAACACGCAGCGACGACCCCAAGGCGATTGCTTCGCGGGCCAACGTGCACGAAGAACGCCTGGGCGCGGAAGCCAGCTTCATTGCCGCCGCACCGATGGGCGTGCCCGAAGTCGAAGGCGAGCTGATTGCCGCCGGCATGAAATCCGCCCGTGCCCGGATCAAGCAGCGCGGACGCAACTTCAAGAACCGTTTCAACTGGGTCAGCGCTTCGGTCCTGGCGGTCTTCATCGCCTCGGCCGGAGCGGGCATGCTGCTCACCGGCACCGAGGTGGCCATCGTGGCCGAACTGGATGCGTCGGCGCAAAGCCACCAGCTTGGGCTGGTGTTCTTCTTCTGGTGCGGCGCCTCGCTGATCGGCGGCCTGATCTACGGGTCGATGACCCGGGTCATCTCTCCGCTGGTGCTGTTGCTGAGCATGGCAGTGCTGACCATACCGATGTATTTTGCGTGGGATACCTGGTCATTGGCGCTGTTGTCCGCCCTGCCCGGCTTCCTCTGCGCGCCAACTCTGTCGGCGGCTTCCGAATGGCTCACCGACCTGGTGGCCGAAAAGCGCCGCGGCGAAGCCATGGGCTGGTACGGTTCGGCGATGACCGCGGGTACCGCGCTGGGCTCTCCAATCACCGGCATCTTCGTCGACAACCTCGGTCCGGCCCCGGCCTTCATCGGCATCAGCACGATGGCCGCGCTGGTTGTGGTGATCGCGCTGATCGCCCAGCAGATCCGCCGTCGCGTGCGCCGTGCCCGCCGCCGTCGTCTGGAAACGATCGCCTAGGCGCGAGGCGCTGGCCTGAGCCGCGAGTACATGTACATGTCCTTGCGGTCGGAGCCCACCCGTTCCCAGCTGCGCAGCAACCCTTCGCGCTGGAAGCCGCAGGCTTCGGCGGTCCGCCACGACCCCTCGTTCCAGGGCTCCACGTAGAGCTCCACCCGTTCGATGCCCGGATGCTCCAAGCCCCAGGCCGCCAGCGCCATCAACGCCTGCTTGGCAATGCCCCGGCGCCGGAACCCCGGGGCGATCCAGTATCCGATGCTGGCCCGGCCCTGATGGGCATCGCGCAGCCAGAGGCCGATCTGCCCGACGGCAGCATTTGTCGCCGCGTCGGCGATGGCAAATGAGTAGCCGCTGCCCTCGGCGACCCGGCGGTGCTGGCGTTTGATGAATGCTGCGTAGTCCGCTTCGGTCCCTTGTGCCGGGACAGTGGTGATCCGAGGAATGTACGGGTCGGCGGACGCCTGCCGCACGGCAGGGATGTCGCTGGGCTGGAAGGGGCGCAGGCGGTAGGCCCCGGCGTCCAGCACTGGCTGTTCGAGCATCTTCATGCTTCCAACCTAGCCGGTGATCCAAACAACAATGGACCCGTTTCCCGAAGGAAACGAGTCCATGATGTTAATCTCTTAAAATTCAGCCAATATTACCTAGTTGACCGGTCCGGTGAACTTCTCGCCCGGGCCCTTGCCTGGTGCATCGGGGATGATCGAAGCTTCGCGGAAGGCCAGCTGGAGGCTGCGCAGGCCGTCGCGCAAAGGCGCTGCGTGCTGCGAGCCGATCTCCGGCGCACCGGCGGTGACTAGGCCTGCCAGCGCGGTGATCAGCTTGCGTGCCTCGTCGAGATCCTTCAGCTCATTGGCATCTTCGCCTTCTGCAAGGCCGCACTTGACTGCTGCTGCACTCATCAGGTGGACAGCGGCGGTGGTGATGATTTCAACTGCTGCAACTTCAGCGATATCGCGCACCTGCTGGTCCACAGAGTGCTGGTGCGAGTTGGTGTCTTCGTTAGTCATACTGCTAAGCTTGTCACAGACCGACTCGATGCCGGTACTTCTCGCAGTTCTCCAGTTAGCCCTGGATGAGGGATTCGTACTAGTATTGAGCCATGCAAGTGGAGGCCAACTCCCACCCGCTGTCGCCGTTTCAGGCTTCCGGGTAATTCGGCAGGATCGCAGCAATGCGATCCCCTAGCGCTTACGCGGGAACTTTCCCGTGTTCGGCTATGTCGTTCTTTCTGGCCTTCGCCTGCAATCGCAGACGGAGGCCTTCTTTGTTTGCGGTCATGGATTACGAATTTCAGGAGTGACACATCAGCGATCCACGCATTAACGAGCGCATTCGCGTGCCAGAGGTACGTCTCGTCGGCCCTAATGGTGAGCAGGTAGGCATCGTCCGCATTGAGGACGCGCTTCGTCTTGCTCTCGAGTCCGATCTGGACTTGGTCGAGGTGGCACCCAGCGCCAAGCCTCCAGTGTGCAAATTGATGGATTTCGGCAAGTACAAGTACGAAGCCGCCGTCAAGGCTCGCGAAGCTCGTAAGAACCAGACCAATACGGTCTTGAAGGAAGTCCGCTTCCGCCTGAAGATCGACACCCACGACTACGAGACCAAGGTCGGCCACGCACTGCGCTTCCTGGGCGCAGGCGACAAGGTCAAGGCCATGATCCAGTTCCGTGGTCGTGAGCAGCAGCGTCCAGAAATGGGCATCCGCTTGCTTGAAAAGTTTGCAGCAGACGTCGCCGAAGTTGGGGTCATTGAGTCCAGCCCGCGCATCGATGGCCGAAACATGGTCATGGTTGTTGGTCCGCTGAAGAACAAGGCAGAGGCTCGCCGCGAGCAGCAGCAGAAGTCGGGTGGCCGCAATTCGGCCAAGCGCAAGATCCGCACCGACGCTCCGGTTGAGACCGAGGGCCAGAATGTCGCAGCTTCCATGGATGATGACGCCCGCGCCAAGCTGGAGCAGGCACGTCAGGCAGCTGAAGGCGACGCCTAGCCAAGCCTGTTGGGCTTTCGGGCCCGTCACCGTTCACGGTGAAGGAACTTCCTTCGGGAAGATCCAACTACAAGAGAACAACAGCGGTCACCTTTATCGGGGCCCGCTTCGGATGATCCCCACCCGGTGCCTTACCGGGTGGAGCACGTAAGGAGAACGGCAGCTATGCCGAAGTTCAAGACTCACAGTGGCGCCAAGAAGCGCTTCAAGCTCACCGGCAGCGGTAAGCTCGCTCGCCAGCAGGCCAACCGTCGCCACTACCTGGAGCACAAGTCCTCGCGCGTTACCCGTCGCCTGGCTTCTGACCAGATCGTCGCCAAGGCCGATGTGAAGACCATCAAGCGGATGCTGGGCCTCTAAGCTCTCCCTTTCGCACTACGGGGAAGCAATACCCCACCACCCATAGATTTCACCCATCCCGCGGCATTGCGGGCACTGGGGAACTGACTTGAAGGAGTACACACGTGGCACGTGTGAAGCGGGCAGTAAACGCCCACAAGAAGCGTCGCGTCGTTCTGGAACGCGCAAAGGGTTACCGCGGTCAGCGTTCGCGCCTGTACCGTAAGGCCAAGGAGCAGCTGCTCCACTCGTTCGTTTACAGCTTCAACGACCGCCGCAAGCGCAAGGGCGACTTCCGCCGCCTGTGGATCCAGCGCATCAACGCTGCATCCCGCGCCAACGGCATGACCTACAACCGCCTGATCCAGGGCCTGAAGGCTGCTCAGATCGAGGTTGACCGCCGCATGCTCGCAGAGCTGGCTGTTTCGGACTCGAACGCTTTCGCCACCCTGGTGAAGGTTGCAAAGGACGCTCTTCCAGCTGACGTCAACGCACCAAAGGCTGCTGCTGAGGTTGCTGCCCCTAAGGCTGAGAAGGCTCCAAAGGCTGCTGCCAAGGCTGTCGAGGGTGAAGGCGTAATCAAGGCTGTTGAAGGCGAAGACGCTCCTGAGGGCTTCGTCATCAAGGGCAACGCCGGCTCGAACAAGTACCACGTTCCAGGTTCGACCTGGTACGAGCAGACTGAAGCAGAGTATTGGTTCAACTCCATCGAAGCTGCCAAGGCTGCAGGCTTCGAACCAGCTGGCGGAGAATCCCGTCAGCAGATGAAGTAAATCTCTTCTCCCTTTGAGCTGAGGCTCAGGTAGGACAGATCACAACGAAGGGCGGGTCCCGCGCATAGCGCGGACCCGTCCTTTGCGTGTATCTACCGGTATTCTCGAGTCATGAGCAGTTTTCCTCCAGAAGTGATGTCCAATCCACGCGCTGAACGGGTCAAGGCCATCGCGCGGCTGGCCAAGAGCAAGGGCCGCGAAGCCACCGGCGAATACCTCGCCGAAGGCCCGCAGGCTGTTCGCGAAGCGCTCAAGGCCCATCTGGAGGACGACAACCTGGTCCAAGGCGTCTACGCCGTCGGCGGGTTCCTGGAAAGCCACGAGGAATTCGCGCAGCTGCTCGACGAGGCGAAGGTGCCAACCCGCATCGTCACTGGCGAGGTGCTGCACGCCATGGCCGACACCCAGACCCCGCAGGGCATTCTCGCGGTCGTCGCCATGTCCCAGCCGCAGCTGAGCGAGGTGCTGGACACCAAGCCGAAGCTGATCGCCGTGCTCTGCCGCGTGCAGGATCCGGGCAACGCCGGCACCATCCTGCGCGCCGCCGATGCCGCCGGAGCTGATGCGGTGATCCTGACCAAGGGCAGCGTGGACATCTACAACCCGAAAGCCGTGCGCTCCACCGCCGGCTCGCTGTTCCATCTGCCGGTGCTGAGCAACATCGAATTCGACCACCTGGTCGCCGCCGCGAAGAGCACCGGAAGCCAGGTCCTGGCAGCCGACGGCTATGCCGCCCACAACCTCGATACCCTGCAGGATGCCGCCGCGCTGCGCGCACACCAGCCAGGCACCGCCACACCCGAAGGCCAGCCGGTGCTCGAAGCGCCCACCCTGTGGCTGTTCGGCAACGAAGGCCAAGGCCTGGACGAGCACGAGAAGGACGCCGCCGACTACCGCGTGGCAGTGCCGCTCTACGGTGTCGCCGAATCCCTGAACGTGGGGACCGCATCCACCGTCTGCCTGTACGCCTCCGCCCGAGCCCAGCGCTAAGCGCAGAAGAGCGTCCTGAATACCCATGAGCACTGAACTCAAGCAAATTGTCGCCGTGGCCATCGTCGATGACCTGGCGAAGCCCACCAAGCTATTGGCCGCGCGCCGCAACCGCCCAGCAGCCCTCGCCGGACTCTGGGAATTTCCCGGTGGCAAGGTCGAACCGGGGGAGAGCGAAATCCAGGCCGTGCACCGCGAACTGCGCGAAGAACTCGGGGTGCAGCTGCGTCTTGGCGCCCCGATCCCGGGCCCGCATCCGCAAGGCTGGCAACTGAACGAGAAGGCCGCCATGCGCATGTGGTTCGCCCAGATCACCGAGGGCGAACCAGCACCCCTGGACGGGCATGACCAGCTGTCCTGGCTCCAGCTCGATGACTCGCTGGGCGCTATCGTCCCATGGATTTCAGCCGATGCGCCGATCGTTGCGGCATGCCTGGCCCAGGCACGTGCAGGGGCGCAGGGCTAAACACCCGTAAGCTTGATACCACGCCAACATCTGGCATATTGCCTATCGCCGATATTTTTTGAGGAGCACACTTCGTGAAGCGAATTATGAGCGTTATCGCTCTGGCCTTCGCCGCCGTCCTAGCACTTTCCGGCTGCGTCAACATGAACGCAGAAGTAGACATCTTGGGCAAGGACAAGGTCGCCGGGGCCATGCAGCTGACCCTGCACAAGTCGACGCTCAACGGCGTCAGCTTCGAGGAAGTGCTCAACAGCCAGATCGACATCGAAGCGATGGAACAGCAGCTGGGGGACCAGTGGAGCTACAGCAACGTTGATGATGGCGAGAACGTGGGCCTGCGCTTCGAGACCACCAGCCCGATGACCTACGTCCAACTGGCCGACGCATTCAGCCTCTTCGGCTTCGAGATCAACCTGAGCGACGACGGGCAGGAATACACCTTCTCGATGCCGGGCGACAAGGCAGCCGTGGATTCCTCCTTCACCGAAGCTAACCTGCACGTCACCTTCCCGGGAGCTGTCACCTCGCACACCCCGGGTACCGTTGAGCACCACACCGTCACCTTCGACATGATCCAGGGCGCCGCCGCCTACGAGGCCACCGGCAAGGTCAACCACGCCATGTTCTACTCCGCAGTGTTCGGCGGTGCGCTGCTGGTCTTGAGCCTGGTCTTCGTGGCTGCATTCGCACCCAAGGCCGCCAAGGAAGCTCACTAGAAAGCGGCAACCCCGCTCCAAGGTAAGAAGCTTCACGCCAAGGGCCCGTCATCGGTGAAACGATCACGGGCCCTTAGCCATAGAATGGAAGCAGAGAATTCTACGCGTAAGTACAAGATAAGAGTAAGGATCGATCGATCCCATGTCTGATCAGACAACTGAACAAGCTCCTGTCGGGGAGTCAAATGTTCCGCACCCAACCGATGAAGCAGGCATCCAGCATGCGGTCGACGCCGCCCTGGCAGCCATCGAGGCAGCTGGCGACCTGAACGAACTGAAGGAAGCCCGCTTGGCCCATACCGGCGAAAAGTCGGCGCTGTCGCTGGCCAACCGGCAGATCGGCAAGCTGGACAAGTCCGAAAAGGCCGTGGCCGGCAAGCTCGTGGGCGGTGCCCGCGGACGGGTCAACAAGGCGCTGGCCGCCCGCACCGTGGTGCTGGAGGAAGCCGAAGCCGCCCGCATCCTCATCGAGGAAACCGTGGACGTCACCGCGGCTGCTCGCCGCCGCCGCGTCGGCGCCCGCCACCCGCTCTCGGTGCTGCAGGACCGTGTCGCTGACATCTTCGTCGGCATGGGCTGGGAAATCGCCGAGGGCCCGGAAGTCGAATCCGAATGGTTCAACTTCGATGCGCTGAACTTCAAGCCGGATCACCCGGCCCGCGAAATGCAGGACACCTTCTTCGTGGAGCCTGCCGACGCGCACCTGGTGCTGCGCACCCATACCTCCCCGGTGCAGGTCCGCTCGATGCTCGAGCGTGATGTGCCGGTCTACGTGCTGTGCCCTGGACGCACCTTCCGCACCGATGAGCTCGACGCCACCCACACCCCGGTCTTCCACCAGTTCGAGGGCCTGGCCGTGGACAAGGGCCTGACCATGGCAGACCTGCGCGGCACCCTGGAGCACTTCGCCCGGCAGATGTTCGGCGCCGAAGCGCAGATCCGCCTGCGCCCTGCCTACTTCCCGTTCACCGAGCCATCGGCCGAGCTGGACATCTGGCACCCGGGCGCCAAGGGCGGTCCGCGCTGGATCGAGTGGGGCGGCTGCGGCATGATCAACCCGAACGTGCTGCGCGCTGCGGGCATTGATCCGGAAGAGTACTCCGGCTTCGCCTTCGGCATGGGCATCGAGCGCACGCTCATGTTCCGCAACGATGTCCCCGACATGCACGACATGATCGAGGGCGACATCCGTTTCAGCCAGCACTTCGGGATGGAGATCTAAGCAATGCGTATTCCACTATCTTGGCTGCGCGAGTACGCGCAGGTACCGGCCGACGCCTCGGCTGAAGACGTCATGGCAGACCTGGTCAAGGTCGGCCTGGAGGAAGAAGACGTCCACCGCCCCTCCGATGAGCTCTCGGGCCCCATCGTGGTCGGCCAGGTGCTGTCCCTGGAAAAGGAAGTCGCCTCCAACGGCAAGACCATCAACTGGTGCCAGGTCCGCGTGGTTCCCGAAGGGGCCGAGCAAACCCTGGCCGGCAAGGGCATCGACCCGTCCGGCGTGCAGGGCATCGTGTGCGGCGCGCACAACTTCGTGGAAGGCGACAAGGTTGTTGTCACCCTGCCCGGTGCCGTGCTGCCCGGGGACTTCAAGATCTCCCCGCGCAAGACCTACGGCCACACCTCGGCCGGCATGATCGCCTCCAGCCGCGAGCTGGGCATCGGCGAGGACCACGACGGCATCATCGTGCTTTCCCGCCTGGGCCTGGACCCTCAGCTGGGCACCGACGTCATGGAGCTGTTCGGCCTGGATGACCAGGCGGCGGAGATCAACGTGACCCCGGACCGCGGCTACTGCTTCTCGATCCGCGGCGTAGCCCGCGAGTACGCGCTGGCCACCGGCACCTCCTTCACCGATCCGGCTTCGAAGGTGGTCGTCTCCGACGCGGCAGAAGCCGGCCATGAGGTCGTGCTGGCCGATGAGGCGCCGATCTACGGCGTGCCAGGCTGCACCCGCTTCGTGACCCGCGAGGTCACCGGCATCGACCCGAGCCGTCCGACCCCGCGCTGGATGGCATCGCGCCTGCAGCTGGCCGGCATGCGCTCGATCTCGCTGGTGGTCGACATTTCCAACTACGTGATGCTGGAACTCGGCGCGCCGCTGCACTTCTACGACGCTGACAAGCTGACCGGTGCCATCACCGTGCGCCGTGCCGCCGCAGGGGAGAAGCTCACCACCCTTGACGACAAGGAACGCGAGCTGTCCGTCGAGGACCTGCTGATCACCGACGAGTCCGGCGCCATCGGCATTGCCGGCGTCATGGGCGGCGCGGCCACCGAGGTCTCGGATTCGACCAGCCGCGTGCTGATCGAAGCCGCGCACTTCGATGCCGTGTCCATCGGCCGTTCGCGCCGCCGCCACAAGCTGCCGTCCGAAGCTTCCAAGCGCTTCGAGCGCGGCGTGGACCCGCGCGTCATGCAGATCGCCGCGCAGCGCGCAGTGGACCTGCTGGTGGAGCTGGCCGGCGGCACCGAGACCGCCAAGGTCACCGATGCGGGCCAGATTCCTGCCGACACCACGATCCAGCTGCCGGCCGGTTTCGCTGGCGCACTGGTCGGCGTGGACTACACCGACGAGCAGACCATTACCGCGTTGGAAGGCATCGGCGCAAGCGTCGAGCAGAACGCCGAGGGCTTCGCCGTCACCGCGCCTAGCTGGCGCCCGGACCTGGCCATCAAGGAAGACCTGGTCGAGGAAGTAGCCCGCGTCGTCGGCTACGACCAGATTCCGGCAACCCTGCCGGTGGCACCTCCGGGCCGCGGCCTGACCCGCACCCAGTCCCAGCGCCGCCGCCTGCTGCAGGGATTGGCGGATGCAGGGCTGACCGAGGTCTTGAACTACCCGTTCGTTTCTGAAGCGCAGAACAGCACCTTCGGTGCTGCGCAGGCGGGGACCGAGGTGAAGTCCATTGCGCTGGCCAACCCGATCTCCAAGGAATTCCGCTTCCTGCGCACCTCGCTGCTGCCAGGCCTGCTGGACACCGCACGCCGCAACATCGGCCGCGGCTTCCGCGATCTGGCGTTGTACGAGGGCGGACTCGTCTTCCTGCCAGGTGAGCAGCTGGGCTCCTCGGTGCTGCCTCCGCTGGGCGCCAAGCCAAGCGATGAGGTCCTGGCCGAGCTGTTCAACGGCGTCCCGAACCAGCCATGGCACCTGGCCGCAGTGCTCACCGGCCGCGAGGCAACGCCTGCTGCCGGCTTCGCACCGCGTGCTTGGGACTGGGCCGACGCACTGGATGCCGCCTACTGCGCGGCGGATATCCTCGGCGTCGAGCTGGAGGTTGCCCAGGGCAGCCACCAGGCCTTCCACCCGGGCCGCGTCGCGGCGCTGAAGGTTGCCGGCGAGGTCGTTGGCTACGCCGGCGAACTGCACCCGGCGCTGCTGAAGGATGCGGACCTGCCAGCGCGAACCGTCGCCATGGAACTGGACGCCGCTGCCATGATGGCCGCTGCACCTGCCGTGGTGGTCGCCCAGCAGCACCTGTCCACACAGCCGCTGGCTACCCAGGACGTGGCACTGGTTGTCGACCAGGACGTCGTGGCCGGCGATGTGCGCGACGCGCTGCGTGAAGGTGCCGGTGAACTGCTCGAGGACATCGCGCTGTTCGACGTGTACCAGGGCCAGGGCATCGAAGACGGCAAGAAGTCTCTGGCCTTCGGCCTGCGTTTCCGTGCCGCCGACCGCACCTTGACCGCCGATGAGGCGTCCGAGGCCCGCGCCGCCGCAGTGGCCGTGGCTACTGAGAAGTTCGGTGCCACCCAGCGCTAGGCCCTGAATGTGCCGCATGCCCTGCTGCTATCCCGGGAATCGGGATAGCAGCAGGGCATTTCGCGTTCTGGCCGTGCACAGGGACTGCATGTTTGAGGTCTACACTTGATCTGGGATGAACCGACACGGCGTCGAGATGCAGCAGGAGGCTGGAAGTGAAGGGATTGCGTTCTTGCGGTGCTGTGCTGCTGGTGTTCTTCCTCGGCATCTTGGCCGTTGCCGTGCTCATCGCGGCCGGATGGGCGGCGGTGCTGTTTATCCAGCGCGGTGCAGGAACCCACCTCGATGAGCCGCCCACCCCGAGCGTTTCGGTGGAGGAAGAAGCACCCGATCCGCTTCGCCCCTCGGAAACGTTCACGCCCTAGCTGGCAGGCGGCATCGGTACGGTGGGCATAGCCCGTGTCAGCGTAATGAGCCCGGGTCTTTCCTTCGCCTGGGCGATGAACCCGTAGCGGGCAAGCACTTTCAGCGACGCGATATTCGAGTCGTCCACCCGTGCGATAAAAGCGCTGCGGCCGGATTCCTGCAATTGTGAGAGCCCTTCGCCGACGACTGCCTTCGCCAGGCCTTGGCCCCAGTACTCCGGGTCGATCCAATAGCCGATTTCGGTGGCCTGTCCGCGTTCGGTAGCGGTGAAGAGGCCAACCGGTGAATTCTGGCGGCGCGCGATGAACCAGGAGATCGCCGGATCGCTCAGAGCGTGCTCCACGCGTTGCGCGGTGTATTCGTGGCTCCAGGCACTGCCATCTCCGATAAAGGCCGTGACGCGTTCATCTGCCGCGAGGCGTGCAACGAAATCCGTATCCGTCGTGGCCATCAGCGTAAGCACCAGTGAAGGACCCATGGCTTCAGCCTATGCCGGTTCGGCAGGAGGGCAAACTTCGTTTCAGAAGGCCGAGGGTTCCGCGAGAACCAAGTTTAGCCCTGGAGACGGGATTCAGCTGCGGTGATAGCTAGACGCGATGACGCGAGTTGGTCATCAGAGGCGTTGATCGACTGCCTGATGGACAAGGATCTGCGGAAACAATCCAAGGCCTGTCCAAACTGGCCCTCGTCAAAATAGAGCTTGCCCTGATGTTGCAGGGCGAAAGCTTCAAGGGTGGAGGCGACGCGTTTCTCGGCATTTGAGGGGCAATCCGTATTCTGAATGGACACGAGCGCTGACTCAAAGAGCGCATGCGCTCGGTCAAAACGACCTTGCCAATGCAGAACGTGCGCCAGTCGAAGCGCCGCAGAAACGCCAGAATAGGGCAGAGGACTGCCGCCTTCGAGATCGTGGCTGTCAAAGCCGCTTCGATGCAGGCAGGTCCACGCGAGCTCTTCGGCTTCTTCCAGTCGCCCAATCATTCTCAGCCACCCGACACGTTCTGCTTCGCCTGATGTCCCCAGCTCTTCAAGCTGGCGAATTCTTGCTTCCGCACCTGACCGATTGGTAACTATTTCGCGCAGGGACTGTGGATCAATCGAATATTCGGCTGCTACGGATTCTTGATTTGTCGGGCTGGGAGGCATAATCAGATCCTACTAGCCCGGGTATTTCATGACAACGACAGTCAATAACTGACACAAAGGACGATAAGATGACCTGAACTGGACAAATAGGAGTTGTCGAAACACTAAATCACCAAATCGAAGGATCACCTTTTCGGTGGACCGTTCTACCTCGCTTTTTCCCTGCCATCCCGACCCAACTCACCAGCCAAACCCTCGTCTCCCACGCTGGGCTGTCGGTGCTCACCAGTTTCTTGAACGCGGTGGGCTTCCGCGCTCTTTGCGAAGACCGGTTCAGCCAGTTCGTGCCAGCCACCGCAACCCACCGGCCGGGAAAATCCTCGGCGCTCTGGCCCTGGCCGCCGGCGGCGAGCAAGCCACCGACATCGACCAGCTGCGAACCGCACCAGAGCTCTTCGGACCCGTAGCGTCGGATGCCACGGTCAGCAGGTTCATGGGACGGATCAAGGAACAACCAGACGCTTTCTCCCACGGGTTTGCCACCATGACCCGCAGCCTGCGCACCAAAGTCTGGGCTGCGGCCGGGCCACGGAGCCCTGCCCGGCTGGCTACGCCAGCTCATCCGCTGGTCATCGACATCGATGCCTCCTTGGTGCACGTCCATTCCGATAAAGAGAACAGTGCCGGCACGTATAAGGGCGGGTACGGGTTCGCGCCCATGATCGCGATGGCCGACTACGGCAAGACGAATGGAACCGGCGAAGTCCTCGCCGTGCAGTTGCGTCCGGGCAATCGGGGCGCGAATTCCGCAAAGTCCCATATCGAGGTCCTCAACCAGGCGTTGGCACAGCTGGCTGATGATTTCTATGACGAGCACGGAAACCTGTGTGGCGAGAAGGTCCTGGTCCGCACCGATAGCGCCGGCTCTTCTCGTGAGTTCTTGCACTACCTGGATCCGTTGGGGATCCAGTTCTCCACCTCGTATTCGCTGCCGGTGCTCAAGGAGCGGTTCATCCGGTGTATCGATGAGAAGAACTACTGGGAACCAGTGCTGACCGCTGACGGAGACCAGCGCGATGATGCGTGGGTGATCGACGCGTCCAAGGTGATCGAGCTGAAGGACTACCCTCCAAGAACCCGGATCTATTTGCGGGCTGAACCGTTGCATCCCGGAGCGAAAGCGACCTTGTTCGATACGGACGGGAACAGCGTCACTGCATTCTTGACCAACAGCCCGCGGTTCAACGCGGCCTTCCTCGATGCCCGGCACAGGGCGCGGGGCCGGTGCGAAAACCACATCAAGACGCTGAAGAGCGCAGGGTTGGGCAAGTTGCCGTATTGGTCTTTTGTCGCGAACCAGGCGTGGGCTGACTTGGCGATGTTCGCACTGAATTTGGTGTCGTGGCTGCAACTTGCTGTGCTGCCTGTTGGCCATGAAGCCTCGGTGTGGGATCTGAAGCGGTGGCGGTACCGGCTGTTCTCGATGGCCGGGAAAGTCGTCAGCGGCGGTCGGCAACGTCGGCTGCTGATTCCAGACAAAGCGCCTGAAGCGAAGCTGTTATTCCAGTTGCACGAAGGCATCGATATGTTGTTCCAGCGGTGGCGGCACGGCGAGTTGGCCGCCTGAACTAGTGGTTGCCCTGTTGTTTCTTTGGTTTCGAAAGGTCATTTCACCCCGGGTTGGTGGAGCCTGGCATTCAGCTCTGGTAGTTCGGGCACTCATGTCGTGGGCAGAAGCGGAGACGGGCGCCGGGGATCCCTTGGGAGTGGATTTCGGTGGCCGTTGTAGCCGCTATGAAAAAATCCGGGCTAGTGGTTTAGTTCCCGACCGGCTTATACCCTGTTCAGTGGCGAGACTTGGCGAGAGCGAGTCCAGCGCCTCGTAAAGTGTTGAGGCTTCATGCAAACTTAGGTACGTGACTGCTGGGTAACGTATCGCGAGACTAGACCGGTAGCTGGTCTATTGATCTTCGTTTAGAGATCCTGCACTGAAGGTAGAAAAACTCGTAATGGGTCGAATTGCTACAGATTATCGCGGTAGATGAGTACTTGCTATCCACGAAGTCACGCATGTTGATCCAAAGAGCATGTGATCTTGAGACGGTGCTCGCAAAAACGCTATGACGGCTGACCTGTAGTTTCGAATACCGATGCAACTATGGGTTCGCGCTTCGGCAGTAGAAGCAAATGCGTTAGCCGGAACACCCACTCGCCAGTTGCCCTGAATCAGTACGATTACCGGCATGAGGATAGGTCCACACATGAGCTCCTAACTCAAGTTTTCGTATGCCTGGCACCTACAGTCGTCTTGAACCTGCTTTTACAGATGCCACGGATTTTGGGACGTCATTGCCCAGCTGACCCATTGTATCCATAATTTCATTAGATATACACAAACTCTTTCTTGATCCGCGGGAGTCCGGAACAAAAAACACGCATCAAGCCTCAGTTATATTCGACCGTGAAGTCAAGGATGAGACATGTATGAAAGCTATTCTGTTTAACTCCACTTGATTATGTAATATCAACTCAGTCGACACAATAACTGGGTCGATCTGGTTACTACATTCAAGTAGGTAATTCTATGCGTGGATTTACACGCGTTATTTCAGCAAGCGCTGCGGCCGCACTTCTGATAGGTGCGAGTACAGTTGCAGCTCAGGCATCACCTGGAGTTTTGGGTGGCTGGACAGAGGGGAGTGACAATATTGCACAACCCGCAACGGCACCGATCTTGTTTTCCATGGCTTCGTCTGTGAAGCACACTGGAAAAGCAGAATCGAAAGTAATTAGCGGAACTTCGCACAAGCGTTCCCACGGTTGGACTACGTGGGCTGGAACCCGGCACTATACCACGGCTCAACTCGTTCACTACTGGCCATATAGCGGAGCGATCACGAGTTCTGGGCGGAAATGGGGGACTGGTGGAACGGAAGCCTACACTAAGTGGGTCGCGTTTAACCCCAACGCAAAGAGCAATGGAAACGGTAAAGCAAAAACGTTCTACGGAAAATAGAGTGTGAAGAGTCGAGACATCGTTGACAGATGAGTCGAGACATACTTTACAAATTTTGATCGGAATCCCTCGGCCACCGGCCGGGGGATTTCTGCTTATCCGGCCAGTAGTTTCGCTCCGCGTCAATCAAATGTCTGCTCAGGATTTCTGAGGTCTCGAGATCCAGCACGGTGACTTCGACGGTGTCGATGAGCATCATGACTTTCTTTCTGCGATGGACTTTGCGTACCCCTAAATGGTGCAGTTTTCCTTCGTGCCTCAGGGTTACTTTGCCGTCCGTGTCGATGCGATCGTAGCGGATGCGAAACTCGCGATCACGGGTTACAGCTATGAGGTTGGGGCGTGCTTTGAGGGTGCGCTGGTACCACTGTTCTGGCGTGTTTCGATTCAGTGCCCGGTGCGGTCGTTGGGTGTTGTAAACGTGCTGGAATTCGTCCAAGG
>NZ_SCKZ01000030.1:0-745 GCF_004100365.1 Glutamicibacter sp. HZAU
CTATGAGGTTGGGGCGTGCTTTGAGGGTGCGCTGGTACCACTGTTCTGGCGTGTTTCGATTCAGTGCCCGGTGCGGTCGTTGGGTGTTGTAAACGTGCTGGAATTCGTCCAAGGTCGCTTGCAGCTCTGCGATCGATTCCGCTGGTGGTCGGGCATTGACCCATAAATGCTCGGTTTGGTGGAAGCGTTCAATTTTTCCTTGGGTTTGCGGGTGATAGGGGCTACCGTTTTTCTGGCGGATCCCGAGGGTGATGAGCAGTTTTTCGAACTTGTTCAGTCCTTTGAGCAGGCGGGTAGTGTAGACCAGCCCGTTGTCCGTCAGGGTGCTTTGCGGCGGTCCGTAGTGGTTGATGCACCAGGTGAAGCTGTCGATCACGATTTGCGTGGTGATTTCGTCGTGGACCGAGGCGTGGAGCAGGTAGCGGGAGTGGTCATCGATCCAATGCAGGATTTCGACTTTGTGCCCGGTGGCGAGGGTGGCTTCAGTGAAGTCTGATTGCCATGTTTCATTGGGTTGATCTGCTTGGAAGCGGTGCAGGCTGCTTTTGGGGCGTTTCTTGGGTTGTGGTGTGATCAGGCCGTGCGCGTGCAGGATGCGGCGGATGGTGGAGTCTGAGGGGACGGGGACTGCCATATTGCCCAGGTGGTATTGGATGGTCAGTGGGCCGGCGTCGAGCCCGGCTGCGGTGAGTTTGGTGCGTAGTTCAAGGATGAGCTCGACAGTTTTCGGGTCGGTAGCTCGTGG
>NZ_SCKZ01000031.1:0-691 GCF_004100365.1 Glutamicibacter sp. HZAU
CCGCCCACAGGATCACATCACCCTGGAAATGGCGCCACTTGAAATCCGTCATCGTTCCGTCCGTCCAATCTCCGCCAAGCATGCTCAAGCTTCACGATTTTTGCAACAGAGCCCACACGAGTATTGAGCATAGTCGAGATTGGTGCAGATCACTTCTGATATTGAACTGTCAGGAGCTGGCTGCACAACAGCCATTACGCCCAATCAACTGGTGCAGTCGTCTTCTGAAAATGACATTTGGTATCTCTCATAAACGGATGTTTTTGAGAGAACTATCTTCGGCCTTCACACGCACGAAAGGCGGCGAAGCTCCGCCGTTAATCCGTCCGCCGGAGATCTCGCCCAGGCAGGCTGAAGGCCGAGCAAGCCTGACAGGCCCGAAAAGCCCGGCACGGGCGTCGGCGGCGATGACGGCGGCGGCATTATCCAGGGTTGATGATGGAAGTGGAGGATATCGACAACCTCTCGCGCAACCAAGACATCGCGGTCGGACTGCAAGTGATCTTGAAGCCACGGGCCCGTCCCACCCCGACATGGACCTCGATGCCCGAACGGACGTTAGATTTCGAGTTCTAGGTGTATGAGGCCAGGACGTTGTTGACGCGTAATGGTGTCGCGGATGCGGGCGGCTTCCCGTCATGCACACCGTGGGGCCGGTGGTAGTTGTAGTGCAGGTTCCAGGTTTCCAGCG
>NZ_SCKZ01000032.1:0-573 GCF_004100365.1 Glutamicibacter sp. HZAU
CGTCACGATCGCAGGACGACTATCAGATCAACGACCTGGCCTCGTGCTCGCAGTCGGCGGACCGCTATTGCTGACAGGCTGGATCGTGTTGGCAGTGGTCGCATCTCATCCCGTTGCGCTTATCGTCCTCGTCCTCGTTCAGGGATTCCTGTCGTTCGGCGTCGGCAGTACTCTGATCACGCGTGTGCTGTATGCAGCATCGGGTGCGCCAACGATGGGCGGTTCGTACGCAACCGCAGCATTGAATATCGGAGCTGCAGCGGGGCCCGTGCTTGGTGCGCTCGGGCTCGCGACCGGGCTGGGGCTGCTCGCGCCGGTTTGGGTCGCTTCGGTGCTGACAGCGATCGCTCTCGTCATCATGCTTCTCACCAGACGCGCGCTTACGAAGACCGCGGCGGAGGCCAATTGATGACCCATCCGAACGCTCTTCTCACTCCTCGTGCCCGTCTCCGGTTAGCTCGGCTGATTGTCGAAGACGGCTATCCGGCCACGATCGCCGCAAAGATGTTCATGGTCTCCCCGATCACTGCCCGGAAATGGGCAGGCCGCTACCGGGAAGAGGGTGAGTTTGGG
>NZ_SCKZ01000033.1:0-349 GCF_004100365.1 Glutamicibacter sp. HZAU
ACCGCCCACAGGATCACATCACCCTGGAAATGGCGCCACTTGAAATCCGTCATCGTTCCGTCCGTCCAATCTCCGCCAAGCATGCTCAAGCTTCACGATTTTTGCAACAGAGCCATATCGACAACCTCTCGCGCAACCAAGACATCGCGGTCGGACTGCAAGTGATCTTGAAGCCACGGGCCCGTCCCACCCCGACATGGACCTCGATGCCCGAACGGACGTTAGATTTCGAGTTCTAGGTGTGATGTCCAGGGACGTTGTTGAGTCGGTCGAAGGGTACGCCGCCAATCGCAGAGTGGTGTCGGTGGTGGTTGTAGAAGTGGAGCCAGCCGGGCAGCGCCAGGCGTCG
>NZ_SCKZ01000034.1:0-344 GCF_004100365.1 Glutamicibacter sp. HZAU
CGGGCCTTGCGCAAAGCTCTACAGGAAGCTTACTTCTTGGCTACAGCAGCCTTCAGCTTCGAACCAGCGGTCAGCTTGACCGAGTGGCCAGCAGGAATCTGGATTGCTTCACCGGTCTGCGGGTTGCGGCCGGTACGAGCTGCACGATCGGTGCGCTCTACAGCCAACCAACCTGGGATCGACACCTTCTCACCCTTGGAAATCTGGTCGACGAAAACCTCGAAGACTGCATCCAGAACACCGTTGACGGCAACCTGGGAGTTTTCGGTCTTCGCTGCAACAGCAGCAACAAGTTCGCTACGGTTCATAGCCAATGTATGGTCCTCCTGGACTAGTGATCCAAG
>NZ_SCKZ01000035.1:0-324 GCF_004100365.1 Glutamicibacter sp. HZAU
TGTAACCCGTGATCGCGAGTTTCGCATCCGCTACGATCGCATCGACACGGACGGCAAAGTAACCCTGAGGCACGAAGGAAAACTGCACCATTTAGGGGTACGCAAAGTCCATCGCAGAAAGAAAGTCATGATGCTCATCGACACCGTCGAAGTCACCGTGCTGGATCTCGAGACCTCAGAAATCCTGAGCAGACATTTGATTGACGCGGAGCGAAACTACTGGCCGGATAAGCAGAAATCCCCCGGCCGGTGGCCGAGGGATTCCGATCAAAATTTGTAAAGTATGTCTCGACTCATCTGTCAACGATGTCTCGACTCTTCACA
>NZ_SCKZ01000036.1:0-312 GCF_004100365.1 Glutamicibacter sp. HZAU
GCCAGCGAAGTGCGCCATGTCCACGAACAGGTACGCGCCAACCTTGTCGGCAATCTCGCGGAAGCGCTTGAAGTCCAGCTGGCGTGGGTAAGCCGACCAGCCGGCAACAATCATCTTCGGCTGGTGCTCGACCGCAAGGCGCTCCACCTCATCCATGTCCACCTGGTAGGTTTCCTCATCCACGCCGTAAGGCACGATGTTGAACAGGCGGCCCGAGAAGTTCAGCTTCATGCCGTGGGTCAAATGGCCACCGTGGTTCAGGTTCAACCCGAGGACGGTATCGCCCGGGCGCACCAGCGCGTGGTACACCGA
>NZ_SCKZ01000037.1:0-294 GCF_004100365.1 Glutamicibacter sp. HZAU
ACCCTCACGAGTGCAGTACCATCGGCGCAATGGGCCTTAGCTTCCGGGTTCGGTATGGGACCGGGCGTTTCCCCCACGCTATGACCGCCGTAACAATCACGAAGCACACAAACCAAATATTTCCTGGTCAGTGTTTTCCGGTGCTACAAAGTCTTGTAACTCATCCGTATTTGTTGGTTAGAGGTTGTTGTCTCGTAACCGCATAGTGAACGCGAACAGCATTGAAAAATATCAGTTCAATCATTGTTTTATTGTGTGTTGTAAGCCATCGGCCTATTAGTACAGGTCAGCTAC
>NZ_SCKZ01000038.1:0-281 GCF_004100365.1 Glutamicibacter sp. HZAU
TCGCACCGGCCCCGCGCCCGATGCCGGGCATCGAGGAATGCCACGTTGAACCGCGGGCTATTGGTCAAGAACGCCGTGACACGGTTCCCGTCAGTATCGAACAAGTTCGCTTTCGCCCCGGGATGCAAGGGCTCGGCCCGCAAATAGATTCTTGTCCCGGGCGGGTAGTCCTTCAGCTCGATCACCTTGCTCGCGTCGATCACCCACGCGTTATCACGTTGGACACCGTCAGCGTCCAGGGCTGGTTCCCAGAACTTCTTCTCATCGATCCACCGGATGAA
>NZ_SCKZ01000039.1:0-264 GCF_004100365.1 Glutamicibacter sp. HZAU
GTGTGTAGATTCACGACATATTAGACACATGAGTCCAGACATCCTAGACACTCACCCATTGACCTATGAGCTGCGTCATCCTTGACTCTGAGACATGTCCAAGAATCATGTCATCGTCCACCAAATCCGCGATGCCGGGATGAGCGTCACCACCGCGTCACGCCAATACAAAATCTCCCGCCAACGCATCTACCAGCTCCTCAAAGCGTACGACGCCGGCGGCGATCAAGCCCTGGAACCACAATCACGCCGGCCGCTGAGCAA
>NZ_SCKZ01000003.1:0-259885 GCF_004100365.1 Glutamicibacter sp. HZAU
CGGGCTGTGTACTTCGGGGCGTTAAATCCCGGGGAGAAGTGTCACCACTTTAAATGTTGAAGTGTTACCGATGTCCTGAGGCAGAACTGTTACCGATGTCCTGAGAGAAAACAGCTTGAAATTAAAGCCAGACCGCTTCGTGAGGGTGGGAGTGGAGCTTCTGCGACGGAACCAGCCCATTTTTTGCTACGTTGAGGTGATGACCATACTTTCGTTTGCTGATCAATCCGCATGGATGCGCTCGATGCGGCCGCTGGCCACTCGCATCGAGTTCGTTTTCAACGATGGAGACGAAGGGCATCCGCTCCTGGAACTGCTGGCGCACCTCGATTCGAAGCGAACGGTAGGTGTCGGGCCAGGCTATGGCTATTACGAGCGGGGTCGCCCAACCGTAATAAAGCGCAGCTACGCATACGACAGGGGCATCATTCGAGCAATCGAAAGCCTCGGTTGCTTCTTCCCAGAAGCCGGGAACAACGAGCAATGGACCGAGCTGGGCGATGTCGATGTCATCTTCCTTGACCATCGCGGCAAGATGCTCGGTGCGACTGTGACCCACGAAGGCATGATCATCACGCCCGAAGACGAGGAACACGTGACTCGCTGACCCTGGGAACGGCTTGTGCCCCAGTCATGTGGCGTTCGTGGTCAACGCGTAGGAATGTGCACAGTGTCCTGTGGCTGGATATGGTGCTGCACAATCTGTACGAGGTGCCCGTCCGGATCCTCGACCCACGCGATGAGCAAGCGATCGAGCCATGGAGACGGAACCTTAATAGGCTTCGCACCGAAGCCGATGAGACGGTCATAGCCTGCCGGGACATCATCGGTCCAAAGTATCACCGCGGCGCGCTGGCCGTCGGCGACCGGGCTGAGCCCATGGTCTTTGCGGGTGCTGCTTTCGGTGGCTAGGCCGAGCCTGTACCCATCGAGGGCGAGGTCAACATGGATTGGCGTTCCCGCTTCGGGCGTGCGGAACACTTCCCGAAAGCCCAGCGCCCCATAGAATGCTGTCGCGCGGTCGATATCACGCGTGAATAGAACAACTTGAGGAGTCCGAAAGTGGCCCATGCCCCAAGTGTGGTCCAACCCGACGCTTCCCGCAACGGATACGGCCTGTCTTTCGTATGCAGTTTTCGTTTGCCGGACCAATCAGTTGACCTGGGCCCTGATAGCTCAACGATCATCTTCTTGATGATCGAGTCCAGACCGAGCCTCGGCCGGACGGGCAGAGGCCGAACCCTTCCCGGGAATTTCGGCTAATGCATTCAGCATTCGAACGTGGAAGCGCCCAGTGCCTCATCCCGCAGAATCTGAAATGATCCACGATATAGAGAAAATGATTGGAGAACTAATGCGGAGGCTTTCCAAAACTGCCTGGAAACGAGTCGCGGTGTCCCTCGGCGTCTCGGTCGCGGGTCTGGCCTTGTTCCTTGCGGCCTATTGCCTCATTTCAGGTAGGCCAGTGCTTGAAGCGCTTGACAGTTTTTGGATCGCAATCGCGATTGCAATGGCCGTTTCAGCAGTTTCTGCAGTTCGCGACCAACGGGAGGAGTCCGGAACGACGCCTGGCGATCAGGACCTTTAGCTTTCGCGTTTGGCTCATTTGGACGGCTTCGTCGCGATGCCGTCGAGCCACAGCACATCTGATTCGTCGTTGTGCGTGCCGCCGGATCCAACATGTTTGCTGGAGACGCCAGGTCCCTTCTGGATGACATGTACCAATGCCATGCCATGTCCTCTTCCCAGTTCGTAGTCATCCTTGAGCCAAGCCAGGATTTCCCCGGCTTTGACACCTTCCTGGTCTAGTCCTTTTTCGTGGGCGATACCGACTAGCTGGCGCGGAGTAAGTCCGGTCTTTTTCTCGATGGTGTCCAGATAGGCCTGGAATGACATGGCGAATCCTCTCGAAGGCCTGAATATGTGCCACGAATACTACTACCGAAGCGAAGCGCCGGACAATAGAGTTATCAGGCTCGTGCCGGCCAAGCCTTGTCGAGAAGGTTAGTTCCGTCCGACGAATTCCAACGTGTAATTTTCGGAAGTTGGCAGGTGCCCGGGGTCATCTTCAAAAGGCATGTAATCCACCGAGTGAAGGTATCCGTCAACAACCCAAAGAGCCAGTTGCCCAAGGTGTTCTCCACCCTTTCCAACGTCAACGGTGGAGAACGGGCCACCGCCATGCCGGATACTGCGGCAATCCCGCTTGCTAATGAACGAAATCAAGAAGCACTCGCAGTCCTCGAACTCGTAGCCGCCCCAACGTGCAAACTCCAACTGCTGCCGGGCTAGAGCCGATTCAGCATCTGTGCCGCTGCAGAGCAAAGCCAGCAGCTCTAGTTCCGCGGGCCTAAGTTCTTCGCCTGGCGTCCGGGGCGGTCGATGATCCATGAGGAAAGTCTATATTGGCCTGTGGCTAGTGCTCGAATCGCTGCTTGCCTACAGGTGCAGCATTGAATCAGCAACCTGGGAGAAGGCAGAAGTCGGTATGGCAGTCGAAGCGTTTTCAAGCACGAGCAAGGAAGCGTTCGGTATCTCCCTGGCCAGCGCTTCGCCATTGCCGACGGGGAAGAACGGATCCTTGGCTCCGTGTACGACCAGTGTGGGGATAGCTAACTCGGGAAGCCGTTCGCGCCAACGTGGAGTGCAGTCCAACTTGGAAAAGACAATCCCGATCTGGTTTGCCATGTGGACTTCTGGCTCTGCGCTCGCCGTACGGTCCCAGATGCGGGAGGCCAGATCCAGGGCGGCTTCCGGATCGTTGCCAAGGATTTGGGAGCCCTCGGCGGAGTGCTGGGCAACGGACTCGCGGTCTGCCCAATCTGGCATGGGGCGGGAGAACAGCTTGCCCATGGTTGCTTGGTCATGGTCTGGCAGATCCTTGTCCACCGGTCCTGGCGCTACCGGCCGTGTGCCAACCAATGTCAGGGCGCTAAACTTTTCAGGATAATCCAGCGCCGCCACCTGGGCGATCATCCCGCTGACCCCGATACCCGCCACATGTGCTGGACGGTCATTCAGCAGTTCAGCCAATGCCGCGGCATCGGCAGCTAAATCACGCAGGTTGTAGGCGGGTTTCATCGGGTTCCCAGCGGTTGATTCTCCGCAATCCCGAAGGTCGTAGCGCACCACATGGCGCCCACCAGCAGCCAATGCCTCGCATAGGGCCTCGGGCCAGGCAAGCATGGTGGTGCCGCCAATGAGGAGAATCAATGGATCGTTTTCGTTTCCGAAGGATTCGACACCGAGGTCTACCTTGTTTGCCTTGACCGTTCCCATGCGCGACCTGTCCTTTGCTATCCGACTCCTAGAATGGCTTGCAGGCTGTCCTGCGGTCAACAGAAAACTGAGTGCTAGAAAAGCGGCCAGGGCACGGCAGGCATCTGCCCGCGATGCGCAGGGAATCGCCCTTCACTGAGCAGATCCGTGCAACGGTCGGCGAGCGCGGCGATTTCTTCACCGGTCAACAACGCGGCCAGTTCTTGCCCAAGATCCGCGTCCAGCGCATCGCTGACCCTCTGGACACCGGCCAGTTCGTCGTCGGTCAGCGGCTGGCCAACCCATCCCCAAAGCACGGTGCGCAGTTTGTGCTCTTCATTGAAGCAGAGGCCGTGGTCGACACCGTAGCGGTGGCCATCTGGCATGGCTAGCACGTGATCGCCTTTGCGGTCGGCATTGTTGACCAGCACATCGAAGACCGCCATGCGTCGCAGTGCAGGAGTATCTTCGTGAAGCAGAGCCATCTGATGACCCGATTCGTCCTCTCCGTGCAGGACGGTCTTCCAGCCGTCTTCAGGCACCTTGTCCGCGGCTACGATGTCTACTGGGTGCTGTTCCCGATCAATGTCTTGCCATAGCTGCACCATGCCTTCGCCGAATCGCCCGTCGCGCAGCCACGTCTGGGGGACGAGGTTCCAGCCCAGGGCTTCAGATACTCGGAAGGCGGCAACCTCGCGGTAGGCCAGCGATCCATGGGGAAAATCCCAAAGGGGTTTCTCTCCAGCTATGGGCTTGTAGACAACGCTGTTTTCACCGATGCTGCCCAAGAACGTCGCGTTGGAAGCGGTGGTGATGCGGCCGGTCAGTTCCAGCTGCGCAGTCAGCAGATCGGGCGCATTCACTGTCCGTTCTCGTCCCTGCAGGTATGCCCATCCGGATCAATCGGATAACCGCAGTTGGCGCACATCGGCCGTCCAGCGGCCACGATCTCGTGGGTGCGCATCGCGAAAGCGCGTGCGGTGCCTACGGGCATGCGCACGCGCATGACTGCGCCCGGTCCATCCGGATCGAAGTTCTCGTCATCTTCGGCATTCAGGGAGAAAGCTTCCAGAACTACCTGCGCTACGGTTGCGTCCCATCCGAGATTCATGGATCCGACGCGGAATGATTCGTTCACTTCTTCCAGCGGATCGTTGTCGACCAGTTCCACCGGGGTATGTTCGGGAACGTTGAAAGGGTTGCCCTTGACGGTGGAAAGCTGATCCAGGATCTCGTCAATCATCTCTGCAACCACTGCGGCTTGCTGCTTTTCCAAGGCGATGCTGGAAAGCTCCGAGCCGGCTCTTGCCTGCAGGTAGAAGGTTCGGGACCCGGGCACGCCGATGGTGCCGATGACTACGCGATCCGGCCAGTTGAATTCGTTGACTGTTGCCGTCATTCCAGTCTCCTTAGTGTCCTGCTCCGCCGCCGACCGGGGCATCGGTTGTCTTGAGGCCGGGGGCTAGCCACGAGAGGTCTCCGGCGTCGGTGTTGATGGAGTACACGCGGGGCGCGCCGGACCCGTAGTGCACAATCGATGCGGACGCCGGACCTACGTTAATGCGTTGGAACAGATCCAAATGCATGCCCAGCGCGTCAGCCAGTACCGACTTGATGATATCGCCATGGCTGAATGCCGCCCAGACTGCTTCAGCACCATGCTCGGCTCCGATCGCCGCGTCATGGCGCCTGATGGCTGCTACAGCCCGGGATTGCATTCCGGCCATGGATTCCCCGCCCGGGAAGGTCACCGCTGACGGCGCGGACTGCACTGTTTTCCAAAGTTCCTCTGCAGCCAAGTCCTGCAGCTTGCGGCCCTGCCACAGGCCGTAGTCGCATTCCGAGAGTTCTGGCTCAATCAGCAATTGTGCGGCTTTGCTTTGCTCTTGCATGGCGAATTCCGCTGTCTGCACGCAGCGTTCCAGCGGGCTTGAGACGATGCCAGCCAGGGGGATTGCCGCTAACCGCTCGCCAGTGCGCATCGCCTGTTCTTCCCCAGTATCGTCGAGGAACACGGAGGGCGTGCGTCCAGCCAGTACGCCGGTGGCATTGGCGGTGGTACGTCCGTGCCGTACAAGTATTACTGTTGCCATGAACCCAGCCTAGTCATCGAGAAGAAGCCAGGCGACTATTGGACCGGCATCCTTTGTGCTATTTCAAAGGGCCGCCAGGATCGGCGATTGCTCCGCGCCATGTTCATCACGGCCTGATAGCTCCTGAAGATTCTGTGAGTTCAGTCCTCATCACTGCTAATTCGCTCGTACCGGATAGTTGCCACGGGGTACGATGAAGGTTGGCCGAATCGGGGCGGCAGCTCCCGGAAGTCCCTTGAAAATGACCCGCCGTGAACGGCGATGCCATGATCCACTCATGGATGTGGCCCCTAAATGGAGTGATAGTTCTTGCCTGGAGTCTTCCAGCATCCAGCGGCAGAAGTGCGGTCTGATTCCCAGGCGCGCACCATTGTCATCGACGGCGAGCATGCAGGCCGGCGCATCGAAAAGTTCCTGAGATCCCGGCTCAAAACGGTCCCGGCAGGAGAACTGTTCCGGCTCATGCGCAAGGGGCACTTGCGCGTGAACGGCAAGAAAGTCCAAGAAGGCTACCGGCTGGCCGAAAATGACAAGATTACCCTGCCGGCGCTACTTGCGGCACCGGGCCGGGCACCAGAACCCGACGTCCCGGAGTACTTGGTCAGGCGGCTGCGCAACACCGTGGTGCATGAAGACCACGACGTGCTGGTCATCGACAAGCCTGCCGGCATCGCCGTGCACCAGGGTACCGATAATCCTTCGGGCGTGATCGAAGTTTTCCGCCAGTTGCGCCCGGATCTGCCGGATCTGGAATTGACTCACCGTCTGGATCGCGACACTTCAGGGCTGCTGGTGCTGGCGAAGACCCCAAGCATGCTGCGCTATCTGCATGAGTTGCTCCGGGACCGGGAAGACGAAATTGAACGCCACTACCTGGCGCTCGTGGCAGGGCACTGGAAGCAGGACATCGAATCGATCCACGCGCCGCTGCTGCGCCGCGCCGACAAGGTGGTGGTTGACCCGCACGGGCAACGAGCCGAGACCCGCGTCGTGGTCAGGCAACGCGTAGGACAGCGCGCCACCATCTTGGATGTGCAACTGATGACCGGACGCAAGCACCAGATCCGTGTCCACCTGCAAAGCCAAGGGCATCCGATTGCCGGTGATGACCGGTATGGTTTTGCGAAGTTCAATCGCCGTGTTGAACAGCTAGGAGGCCGCGGGCTGTTCTTGCATGCGACTAAGCTGGTGATTCCGAAGCCCGATGGCCAGGAACTGGTGGTCGAGGCACCCATGCCGCAGCGCTGGAAACAGTTGCTGAAGGCAGGACTCTAGCCAAGCAGAACCGGCAGGACGGCAGATGATGGTTGAAGGACACTGGAACCAGGTAGCCCCGGGAGTATTCCAGCGGCGTTATGATCCGTTGGATATTTCCGTTGGTGCGGTGCTCGGCGGACACGGCGTGACGATTATCGATACCCGCAATAACGCACGCGAGGCACAAGAAATCATCGACGATGCCACAGCGCAGTTTGGTCTTCCAATCGTTGCGGTGATCAACACGCACGCCCACTACGACCACACCTTCGGCAATCAGCTCTTTGCCCAGCAGGGAATCCCGATCTACGGCCATCGCCGGATCCCCGCGCATTTCGAGCAATTCGAGAAGCCCCGTCTTGAGATGGTTCGGCGCTCGCCGGAACTCGAACCCGACTTGGATTGGGAGGGTGTGCAGCTGACACCGCCGAGCCACCTGCTGGAAGAACGCTGCACGCTGAGCCTTGGCGGGCGGGACATCGAGGTAATCCCGCTGGGCGAAGGGCACACCGACACCGACCTGGCGATCCATATTCCTGATGCCAAGACCTGGTTCCTGGGCGATATCATCGAGCAGTCGGGCCCGCCGATGTTCGGGTCGGGTGCCCATCCGCTGGGGTGGCCAGGCGTGCTTGAATCCCTGCTAGCGCGCATCCAGCCAGGGGACGTAATAGTTCCAGGCCACGGAGAACCGGTGGACCGGGAATTCGTGATCAAGCAACTGCACTGCTTCGAGCTGCTCGCAGCGGCCCTGGACGCAGGTCTTCAGAACGGCACAGCCATCGAGGACATCGTGTTCCCTGCGCAAGTGCGCACGTTGTGGCCCACCGATTTCCTGCACGAGGCCGCCAAGGACGCCTACACCCAGCTGCCGGGTGCCCAGTAGGAGCCGCTAAAGCGCGGGGGATAAGCCCAATCCTCGAAAGCTCAGTATTCGTTCTTGATCACAAAGTAGGAGCCGCGGATGGTTCCGGCCAGCTTGGACTTCTGCCGAGCGAACTTGAACTTCTCTTGCAGCTCATCTGGCACCTCCATGCCGTCACTGAGCTTGAAGCCGACGGCGCGCTTCTCACCGGGTTCCAAGCCGTAGAGGACATTAATGGACAGGCCTGACTCGTAGAAGACGTAGGCGCGCCTTGCGCCGTCCGCCTCGAAGATGGTCGCCTGCAGCGGCGTGGATGCGATGTGCAGGTCGCGTTCTTCGGCAAGAATCTTGTGCACCCACGCAATGGTGTCCTGAGCGTCGGCCGCTTGCTCGACGACAAAATCATGGTCGAACTTGTTCTTCAGATAACGCGCTTCGTTGGCTCGCAAGCCTGCGAGTGCATCGGCAACTGGCGAGGACTCAAGGCCCTGGATGGACACATCCTTGAAATCTACTAGGTATGGCATGGGCATTCCTTCGGTCGTTGGCCAAGCAGTAACGCAAAATTCATTGTTATCGTACTCCGCGGATCTAGCTGAAGGCGCTGAAGCCGGTCAGATCCCTGCCGAGAATCAATGCCTGGACCGACTCCGTTCCCTCGTAGGTGTGCAGCGCCTCGATGTCCCCGACATGGCGAATCACATGATTTTCCAGCAGGATTCCATTGCCGCCCAGCAGATCGCGCGCGGTGGATGCGATCCTGCGGGCAGATCGGGTGTTGTGGTACTTCAGCAATGATGCCTGCGTGTCCTTCAACTGGCCGGTGGCCTGGATGCCGGCGATAGCGGCACACTGCAACTGCATGTTGGTGATTGCGGATAGCATCTGCGCCAAGCGTTCCTGGATCATCTGGTGCGCAGCGAGCGGTTTGCCAAACTGGGTGCGCTGCTTGGCGTACTGCAAGGCCGCTTCGAAGAGGAACTGTGCATGGCCCAGTGCCGACCAGCCAACATTCACCCGGGTATCAACCAGCGCCCGCGAGACATCCTTGAACGATTCCGCCCCGGTGAGACGGGCGGAGTCCGGAACTCGAACATCCGTCAGCCGGATCTCTGCCTGCTCGATGGCGCGCAGCACGCCCTTGCCACGCACCGGAGCGGCCTCGTAGCCGGGGGTGCGCTGGTCGATAATGAACCCCTTGACCTGTGAATCGGCAACATCCCGCGCCCACACGATGGTGATTCCGCCGGCAGCTCCATTGCCGATCCATTTCTTGTGCCCATTGATGATCCAGTGCTTCCCGTCGCGCCGGGCGCTGGATTCCAGGCCCACAGCGTCCGAACCATGGTGAGGTTCGGTCAGCGCGAAGCCACCGAGCAGCTTACCTGAAGCCACCGGTTCCAGATATTGCTCCTGCTGTTCGGGGCTGCCGAAGAATTTTAGGCTGCGCAAGACCAGGCCGCCCTGCACCGCGGCGGCCGCTGCCATCGAGCCATCGGCACGAGACAGCTCCATGGCTACCAGTCCTGCGGCCAGCGGGGAGAAGTGGGAATGGCCCGGAATTCGAAGCCCGTCGGTGAACAGATCCAGCTCGCCCATGCGCCGGACCAGATCCAGCGGGTAATGCCCTTTCTCCCAGTGCTCGTTGATGACAGGCAGGATATCTTTGCCGTATTGCCGGGCGCGAGCCCAATGCCTGCGATCCTCGTCGGTGGCAGTCGCGAAAGCGGACAAATAGTCGACGTCCACCGCGGTGGCGAGGTCGTAAGGTGCCCACGGGTCGCGGTTCATTGCCCGCCGCCCGAAGCCTGGTTGCGTTCAGCGCGCAACTGTCGTTTGAGCAATTTGCCCGATTGGTTGCGGGGCAGCCGTGCGCCAATGGTGTTCTGGTCCTTGGGTTTCATCGCCGTAGTGGCGGGCAATGCGCTCATGGGTGGTTTCCTTTGCAGCCGGTGCCGGCTAGAGGCGTTCGATGATCGTGACGTTGGCCTGGCCACCGCCTTCGCACATGGTCTGCAGGCCAAAGCGGGTATCGCTGCGTTCCAGCTCGTGCAGCAGGGAGGTCATCAGCCGTGCGCCGGTGGCGCCAATGGGATGGCCCAGGGCGATGGCGCCGCCGTTGACATTGACCTTGGACATGTCGGCACCGATTTCCTGCTGCCAGGCCAGGACCACCGCGGCGAAGGCCTCGTTGATCTCAATGCGGTCCATGTCCTCGATGCGCATGCCGGCGCGGGCCAGAGCATGCTGGGTGGCGCGGATCGGTGCTGAAAGCATCATGACCGGGTCATCGCCTCGGGCCGAGATGTGGTGGATGTGGGCGCGGGGCTTGAGCCCATAGCGCTTGACCGCGGACTCCGAGGCAATGAGCAGCATCGCGGCTCCATCTGACATCTGCGATGCGGTGGCCGCAGTATGCACTCCGCCGTCGACAATCGGAGCCAGCGATTGCATCTTGGCGCGGTCCACAGGGCGCGGGCCCTCGTCGACGGCCAAGCCATCCAGAGCCAGGATCTCGCGGTCGAAGTAGCCCTGCGCTTGGGCGTTCAAAGCACGCTCATGGGAAGACACGGCAAAGTCCTCCAGCTGGGTACGGGCCAGCCCCCAGCGCTCCGCCATCATTTCGGCGCCGCGGAACTGGGAAATTTTCTGCTCGCCGTAGCGTGCCGCCCATCGCTTGGAGCCGGTGTAGGGGTCAGGGAACCCGAAGTCCTTGGCGGCGGAATTGGAATGAGACAGCGGGATGCTGGACATGGACTGGACGCCGCCGGCAACGACGAGGTCGCTGGTGCCGCTCATGACCGCTTGCGCCGCATAGGAGACTGCTTGCTGCCCGGAGCCGCACTGGCGTTCCACCGTGGTCCCGGGAACGTGTTCCGATAGGCCGGCGGCCAGCCAGGCGTTGCGGGCAATGTCCATGGCCTGGGGTCCCAGCTGGTCGATGCAGCCGAGGACGATCTCATCGTATTGCTCGGAATCGATATTGTTCCGGTTCACCAGTTCTCCCAGCGGCGCCGCGGCGAGATCAAGTGGATGGATCTGCGCCAGCGATTTCCCCCGGCGTCCAACCGGTGTACGCAGCGCATCAATGATGTAGGCCTCGGCCATGGAGCTCCTCCATTAGGGTTTTCGAGCAGACGGGGAACGTCTGTTGAACCAACAATGCCCAATTCATCAGCAGTTGTCTAGGTCACAATTGATGTGGTTGGCTTGGGGATATGCAGTTTGTTCCGGAATGGCTACTAATTAGTAGGAGCTGCCGGGGGCAAAGTTCCATGCGAGGAATGATTGGGCGATTGGTGCGGACCGGAGGATGCCTGACGGGTCAGTACATGCCGGCATCGAAGCAACCGGCAATGGGCCGGCTTCACCTTGGCAATGCAAGAATTGTTGCGCACCCCCGCACTTCGTCCGAAAACTCCGAGAACGGAAGAGGACCACGTGAGCATGGCCGACTATGATCCACGAATCACGGAACTCTACGACACGGATAATCCCGATGGTCCGGATCATGATTATTACCGTGCACTTGCGGCTGAAACCCAAGCCGAACGGATCCTGGATCTAGGCTGCGGCACTGGGCTCTTGACGGTAACGCTTGTTGGCGAGCGAAGAACTGTCGTAGGCGTTGACCCCTCACCGATAATGCTTTCCTACGCCAGGCGTCGGCCCGAAGCTGGGAGAGTCACCTGGATCGACGGCGATTCTTCGGCTATCGACGGCGGGCCCTTCGACTTGTTGGTGATGACTGGGAACGTCGCCCAGCACATCCCTGGCCAGCAGTGGGAACGAACCTTGAAACAACTGCGCGAAGCTGCGAGGCCCGGAGCGGTGCTGGCTTTTGAAAGCAGGAACCCGTCGACGCGTGCCTGGGAAAAGTGGGATGCAGAAGAAGCCGCCACTCGGCAGACGCCATTCGGCCCGCTGACCAAATGGTTCGATGCCGACGAAAGCAGCCCGGGAGTCGTCCGCCTATTGTCCTACGCCAAGTTCGAGCAGTCGCAGGAAGTAGTGGTCGAAAAATTGGAGTTGGCCTTCCGCAGCGCCGAGCAGATCAGTAGAGATCTTTCCGCCGCAGGGTTCGAGGTTCGCGCTATCTGGGGCGACTGGACGCGAGAACCATTCAACGGCGAGCAGCCGCTGATGATCTTCGAAGCTGAAGCGGCCAAGGGAAAAACCGGGGAGACGGCTCATGGATAAGTGGTCTTCTCAGCTCCAGGTAACCAGGCTTTCCATCGAACAGGCCGCCGGCTTGCAGCGGTTGAAGGAAAGCAACCCGGGGTATTCGCAACGTGTTACCGGCGCAGTTCCCGCAGCTGATGCCGCAATCGAGGCATTGACCGCCCTGCCGCCGACGGCGCGGGTCGAGCAGAAAATCGATCTTGGCCTTTGGCTGGATGCAGAACTCGTCGGATTCGCTGATCTGATTGTCGGCTGGCCGAGAACGGACACGGTCCACATCGGATTGCTCATGATTGACGGCGCAAGGCAAGCAGAGGGGTTGGGGAGGCAGATCCATGAAGAGGTACTCGCGCTGGTGCAGGATTATCCGTCGATCACCACCTGCCGGATAACGATTGTCGATACTAACGCCGCCGAAGCAGAACCGTTCTGGACGAGCCTTGGCTACAGGCCTACCGGGGAGGCCAGCTACCATGCGTCAGGGGACCAGAAGTCATGCGCCCGTACATGGACGCGTCCGGTGACCAGCACGAGAAAGGAATAGCTGGATGAGCAGATCCCCAGATAACATCCTGTTGCGCTTCTCGGCCGAGCAGGAGCAGCAAGTGCGGGAAATCTTTGCCCAGCTGGAAAAGCGAGGGTTTCCAGCACAACACCAGACTCCGCATATCACCATCACCTTTTCGCCCAGCATGAGCGATGCTGTAGCGCAGCGGGCCGCAGAACTGCTCCCAGATCTCATCCCCGCCTGCTTCCACCGGGTGGGCACGATTGTTTTCGGTACCAAGCGCAAGCAGACGGTTGCCTGGCTGCTGGAAACGACCGACGCCCTGGAAATGGCGGCCCGGGAAATCAGCGCCGTGAATCCCGACGGACGAGGACCCAGATGGACCCCGCATCTGACCATGGGCCTGCGCCTTCCACGCGAGATCGTCCCCGACTATATCCGTGCACTGGATGAGCTGGCATCAGCGCAGCTCAGGGAACTGACTGCTTGCAGGGCAGCACTGTGGAAGCCCCGGCTGCAGGAATTGACGCTCCTGGCTGGCGACATGGAGCACAACGGCCGTGACTAGCTGGCCGATGACCTCTGCGTTTTGGCCGAAGCACGCATAATGCGCAGATAGCCGAAGCCGACAAATAGATGCAGCACCGTGCCGGCTGCCAAAATGGCTACGCCCGGTGCGGCCAGCACCGTAAATTCGGGGATTCTGCCAAAGGCCACGCAGGCCAGGCCCAGCATCATGATGGCAGTGCGGATCTTTCCCAGCCATGTGGAAGCCGGCGGGGATTCAAGGCGCAAGAAGAAATAGGTGCACAGCAGAACCAGGTCAGTGACGAAAACGGCCAGGCCAACCCAGACCGGGATCGCTCCGCTAATTACCAGCGCGATAGCGATAGCCACGATGCCCAAGCGATCGGCAATGGGATCCAGCAGGATGCCAAGCTGCGAGACCTGGTTGAACTTGCGGGCGATAAACCCGTCAACCCAGTCACTGAGGCCGAAGGCAAGAAGCAGCACCGAAGTCAGCACCGGTTCGGTATCGGCCACCAGAAAGCCAACGATGGGAAGAACCAGGAGAAAACGAATGATCGTGATGGCGTTCGGAATCGTAGCCCATTCATGTTTGCGTACCGCGCGCGTTTCCACTGTTTTCCCCTTTCCCTTAGTTGAACGATGACGCACGGAGCCGCAATATACAAGGCTGCGAGCCAGCTGGCCCGGGAAAAAATATACGTCCAGTTGGCCGAGGTAATTTGTTAAAGAACTGCGGGGGCCGTCCCGAAGGACGACCCCCGCAGCCAAAGCTAAAGGGCAGGGTGCGGCATTAACCCTGTTCGAGAAGCTGGAAGCTCACGCCGCCCTGCTCGTCTACTGCCGCATCGAGTACTTTGCTATCCAGTGCGTCGGCAATCGCCTCGTCCACATAGACAGGGCTGCCTTCGGTATCCACCACGCCATCGGTGCTTTCGGGCGCGGGGACAATCTGCAATCCGAAAGCTGCATCTTCAGGGTGGGTGCTGTCTGCCTGCATGATGCGCAGGCCAGCGGTTTCTTCCTCGGCTTGGTTGGTGACGATTGCGGTCACGATCGATGCTGCTTGGTCGGTCAGTGCGAGCACGATGGCTCTCCTTCCGGTTGAGGACATGCCAAGTTCAGGGCACGTGGGTGCCACGATTCCAAAAATGGCAATGAAACTCAACACCGCTTAACAGCTGCGCAACATGCTTGGACTCGACCCCAGCCCAGCGATAGGGTCCGCCCCAATGCATTGATAGGAATTGAACCGCAAAGGAGAAAACGAATGAGCAACAATCCGCCAGCCCACGGCGTGACTACCACGGAGCCTGAATTGCGCTTGACTGACTTCCGTGCTCAAGACCTGTCTGCGGTGCACAACTTCGCTGCTGACCCACTGGTGTGCCGGTACTCGACGTGGGGCCCTAACCAGCTGGCCGATACCCAAAAATTCCTTGCCGATGCACTAATCGAGCAACCGCACCGTCGCTTGCGAGCGATCATGCTTGGTGATGTGCTCATTGGTTCTGCGTCAGTGTGGGCAACCGACCGGAATGCCAAGGCCGGAGAGCTTGGCTACACGCTGAATCGGGAATACTGGGGCAACGGATACGCCACGGCTGCCGTGGGACACCTGCTCCGACTGGGGTTCGAAGATCTTGGTTTGGAACGAATCAGCGCAACGTGCGATGCCAGGAATGCAGCTTCCATCCGCGTCCTTGAGAAATCCGGTTTCAAGCTCGAAGAGCGCCGCACCGAAGACCCGGAAAACAACAAAGGACGGGTTGAAACCCTGGTCTTCGGATTGCACCGAACCTAACTGTGGTCAAGCGCCTTGCAGGTATATTGGCAGTACTGCGATGAGCATGTCTAGAGACGAGGAAACCTGAATGAGACTCCATCACGTTCAGATATCAATGCCACGTGGTGAAGAATCTGAAGCTCGACGATTCTACGGTGAAGCGCTGGGACTTGTCGAAGTTCCCAAGCCTGCCTCCCTCGCCGGAAGGGGAGGATGCTGGTTTCGTGCTTTCAAAGCGGATGCCGTGGTGGCGGAAATCCATCTTGGCGTAGACGATCCCTTTGTACCGGCCAAGAAAGCGCATCCGGGATTAGTTTGCGACTCAATCCATGAGCTGGAAACTCTCGCTGAACGCATCGGCTCCATGGGCTATGAACTGTCTTGGGCTGAGCGTGAAACCTTTGAAGGATATCTGCGGTTCCACGCGCGTGACGGATTCGGGAATCGACTGGAAATCATGACTCCGGCAAGCTAGCACAATCACATTACGTTCGGGAGGCCTTGTGGAACCGATGACTTTCGCAGCAACCAGGGATCAAGCCGTGCCAGATGATGTCGCGCGATTGCTTGCCTCTGTTCCCGAGTGGTTTGGCCAACCTGAATCCAACGCGGAGTACATCCAAGCCGCGCGGAGCAAGGAAACCTGGACCGTGCGCAATGCCGCCGGCACGGTACTCGGTGTTCTCTTGGTCGACCGGCACTACGCCCACAGCATCGAGATCCATCTAATGGTGGTCGACCGCGAGCACCACAGCAGCGGAATCGGGTCGGTCTTGTGTGCTGCTCTCGAATCCGACGCGCTCGCCGAGGGAGTTCAGCTGCTGCAGGTCAAGACCTTGGGGCCTTCGCACCCGGATGCAGGCTATGCGAAGACTCGTCGGTTCTATGAAAGCCAGGGATTCCTGCCGCTGGAGGAAACTGACCTCTGGGGACCCGAAACGCCCTGCCTGATTATGGTGAAACCACTAGCCGGCAAGCAGCGAGGGAAGCGAAATAGCGCTTGATTTCGGGCCGAATGGGGGAAAGCTGGGAGTTCATCTTGCGGTTGTTTCGCTAGGGGGCCTGGAGCCGTAGACTGGGCGCAATCCGCCACGACGTTAGGAGATCTCCTTGTCTGATATTTCAGCTCTTGCCCAGAACCTCGCCCAGCAGCATGCTTCAGGGAAGTTGCTGGTCATGCCCACCGTGTGGGATACCTTCAGCGCCAAGGTGGCGGTGGAAGCCGGGTTCGAATCCCTGACCATCGGCAGCCATCCGGTCGCCGATTCCATAGGCAGCGCTGACGGCGAGCAGATGGACTTCGCAGACTACTTGGCTGTGGTGCAACGCATCACCAGCAGCGTCGATGTGCCGGTCAGCGCCGACGTCGAGTCCGGCTACGGACTGGACCCCAAAGAACTCTTCGAACGCGTCGCCGCAGCGGGTGCAGTTGGAGTGAATATCGAAGATGTCCTCCATCGGGAAGGAGGCCGTGTGCGCGAACGCCAGGAGCATGCGGACTACATCCACGGCGTCCGCCAAGCGGCGGATGCTGCTGGCATCGACTTCGTGATCAACGGACGCACCGATGCTGTGAAGCTGGCCGACAAGTTCGCCGACCCGCTGGGTGAGGCTATCGAGCGCATCAAGCTGATGGAGCAGGCCGGTGCGCGCAGCGTGTATCCGGTGGCGCTGGCCGATGCGGATCAGGTAAGGCAGGCCGTGCAATCGGTTGGAATTCCGGTGAATGTCACTGCCCACCCGGTCACGGCGCACGCCGCCGGAGACTTGGCGGCCTTGCGAGAGCTGGGAGTTCGCCGGGTGAGCTTCGGACCGCTGTGGCAAATGTGGCTGGCGGAGGTCTCCGGCAGGCAGCTCGGGGAGTGGCTCTGAGCCCTTGCCAGATCATGTAATTGCGCCTCGCTGAGGCAACAGTCGTACGCTGGAGGCATGGACGAACGGCAAACCCAGCATGAAACGGCACCCTCCAGACCTCGGGTTTTCCGTGAGATCCTGGAGAACCTGTCGCCAGGGTATTTCGCCCTGACGATGGGCACTGGCATTGTTTCCATTGGCCTTCACGAAGCCGGATGGGACCTGCTCTCCGGGATCCTGCTGGTGATTGCCGTGCTGTCGTATGCAGTGCTGTGGGTGCTGTACATCTGGCGGGCAATTGCCTTCAGCGGAGCCATGAGGGCTGAACTTCGCCGACCGGAAATGGCCTTCGGGTACTTCACCGTCGTTGCCGGCACCGATGTTCTCGCGGTGCGGTTGGGCGCGGAAGGGTTCAGCGCGATCTCCACGGTGCTCGTGGCCCTGGCCGCCATTCTCTGGTTCATCTTCGGCTACGTGCTGCCGTGGCAGGTCTTCCTGAGCCGGGACGGAAAGCCGATCCTCTCCCGGGTCAACGGCACCTGGTTCATCTGGGCGGTGGCCAGCCAATCCTTGGCCATCGGCCTGAGCGTTATCCAGCCGCATGTTGCGAACGGGCAATCCCTGATCGGGTTGCTGGCCGTGATGACCTGGTCGGTCGGTGTCGCGCTCTATGCCGGCATCGCCGTGCTGGTGCTGCTGCGGATCGTTTACTTCGGGATGACTCCGAAAGAATTCGAACTACCGTATTGGGTGGCCATGGGAGCCATGGCCATAGCCGTTGTCGCGGGCAGCAAGATTGTCGGCATGGAATCCACGCCAATGGTTGATGCCACCCGTGCGCTGATTGCCGGGACAGTGGCGGCTTTCTGGAGCTACTGCCTCTGGCTGATTCCGATCCTGGTGGGTGCTGGGGTGTGGCGGCATGTGGTGAACCGAGTTCCGCTGGCGTATATGCCCACGCTATGGTCAATCGTCTTCCCTGTCGGAATGTTCGCAGTCGCCTCGATCAACCTTGGAAGGGTCGACTCGTTGCCGGTGGTGGAAAGCATAGGGCACGGGTCGCTGATCGCCGCTGTGCTGGTGTGGGCAGTGGTCTTCGTTGCGATGATCCGCCACTATGTGCTGCTCGTTTGGCGCAGCCGCACTCGCAGCTAATTGCTGATGCCGTCGGATCAGCGCGCGTGAAGGTTCCGCCGACGCGAAGCCGGTTCCGCTATAGCCGCCGATGATCTCGAAATTCATGGGTTCCTTCCGTGAAGCGTGAAGGCATCGGGCGTCCAGCTCCAATCACTGGCAGCGCGGTTCATTGAGGGTCTGTTCCGTGCAGGGAACCAATGATGAGCGGATTACGCGGCAGCCAAGCCTGGAGCTCTCGCGATCCGGCGGTACCCGGGCCAGGCCAGGAGTGCAGCCGCCGGCGATAGGGCATGGAGATCGAACCGAGCAGTTGCCCCGACAGGCCTAAAATCATTCTCCGCATTCCCCGTAGTCGTCATACATTTTTTATGGTCGGAGAGTTGAGAAACTGCTACTGTAGGCCACAGGCGGCTATATCAACATACGGCACCGAGGCGCGTCATGATGAATGATTTTCCTGCTCAATCTCCATCTGGCATGAAGCGACGTCGAAGAGCATTCGCGTGGCAACCAGAATCCGATACGCTCATTGCCCTGGCCACATTGCTGGCGTTTTCCCTGTGCTACTACGCGGGAACCACGCTCAACAGCCTTTTCCTCTGGCTTGGCATTCTGGTCTTCGGCACGGCTATCCCGCTGTGGACGGTGCTATACCGGCGGGGTGAAACCTTGGCCGGGGTGGGGATCACGAGAAAATTCCTGCTGGCGTCCGTGGCTGTCTCGCTGGTTCTGGGTGCCGGGTCCGCCTATCAATTGTTTGCCTTGGCCAATGCCATGGGTGCCGATATTGCAAGCCACCTGGTGGCGAACTTCCTGGTCCTGTGGGAACCATTCTTCGTCTTCGGCTGGCTGTATCTGCGGTGGGAACGCGCCTTCGGATGGTTGCCCGCTATTGTGCTGACCGGACTTGGCTTCATGATCCAGCACCTCGGTTCGGTCCCGTTGGAAGCGGCAGCCGGATTCGGCGCCTTCGCGATCATGTTCGCGATTGCCTTTGCCCTGGTGCGCAACCTCGCCGTGCTGTGGCCGCTGTTCTATCCCGTAGCCAGCGGGATCGGGACCTTGCAGGCGGGTTTTGTGATGGGATGGGGCGATGCCGGCATTTCGGCTATCGTCCTGGTGCTCCAGCTGGCGATCTTCTGGTGGATCAGCAAGAAGGCCAAGAGTCTGCCTGCGGCCTAGATCATCGTGCCGGCAGCGTAGGCGGCCTGCCCGACATGCACGGATGCATCGTCGATGATCGATACCAAGCGGACCCCACGGGTTACTGCCGGGTCCCAGCTGCGATCGATGATTTCGTCCAGTTCCGCTTCGCCCAGCGTGGCAGCGTAGCCGCCGAGCGCGGACAGGCACGCGACCAAGTAGTCCACGAGCAGCTGCTGGTCGCTGACGATGATCTGGCGGGCCTGCTCGGGGCTGTGCCCGTAGCCCATGGAATCGCCGAGTTCGCCCAGATTGAATCGTGCACGGAACTGCTCCCAGATTTCGGGCTGGCCGCTCAGCGCGGAGAGCTGGATGTCGGCTTCGCGTCCGGCATGCCACAGCAGCCAGGCAATCGAGTTGGGATGGTTTCCCGGATGGGCATTGAGCTGTTCGGCGCTCAGCTGCGGCAGGGCATGCGCCGCATCAATTGGGCGCTGGGCCAAGTCGGCCAGAATCTCGGAGGCGTTCATGATTCCACCACTTCCCCGCGATGCCAGTCGCGGTCTTCGGTATCGGCAACGAACCCGGCGGCGAGATAGGTGGCAACGGCTGCGCGGTTCTCGCTGGGCGTGCACACCAAGGCACTGGACGCACCCATTGAGCGCAGCTCTGCGGCGGCGGCCAGGCTGATCGCCGTGCCGAACCCCCGGCCGCGAAAAGCGGGGTGCACTGCTATGGGTTCCAAGAGCCCTGGCCGTCCGGCACCAGCGGACCAGACCCCGGCGACGGCCAGCGGGTTCATCTCCCCGTCATAGGCGGTGAGGCATTGGCCCTGTTCATAGATCGGAGTGCTGGCCATGGTGTGCCAGCGCTGCAGCGCACGGGCCAGATCCTCCTGCGTGAAACCGCTGCCGCGAAAGGCGTTGAGGTGCACTTCCATCCACTGGCCGGCCAGGGAAGCATCAATCCGACGGAAGGCCAGTTCAGGCAGCTGCACCGGAGCATCCAGGGCACGGCGCAGGGGAGTCCAGGCTTCTCCGGGCACCCAGCCATGGGCCTGCAGGATCTTGCCCAGTGCCGTTGCTCCGCGGGCTTCGATGCTGGCGCTTTCGGCCGGGAAGATCTGGTTTTCCGCAGAGCTGAGGTCGGCATGGATCTGCTCCGCCAGGGGCTGGATGTCGACAAAGTCGGGATGCAGCGCCATGCGGATCAGGTTCGGTCCATCGAGCAGGCCGATGGCATAGATGGATTCGCGGTCCGCCCAGACCCGCAGGCCTTGTGCGGCGGCTTCCATGCCCCGCATGGCGTACCAGCCTACATCGCCTGGATGCAGTTGCACCGGAAGGCCGTCACGTTGCCAGCTGGCGAGCTCGTCAACGACGTCGGCAACCTGCGCCGCGGCGGGAGTATGCATTCGAAGGCCCATTGGCCTATTCAAGCACCGGGCATGCCCGGCGGACAAGGGTACGCAAAGGGCAGCGGGATGGCAGCTTCCCCAAGTTGCTGCGCTCCCGCTGCCCATGCGTGCGAGTGCCTCCGGCCTACAGCTCGACGGTGGCTTCCCAGGCCGAGTGGATGGCGCCGTGGATGTAGTTCACGGCGCCGGCATCGCCGACCACGTCGACGCTGAAGCCTGCGCCGCGCAGCTCGTCGGCAACTGGTGCGGCGGCGGTGGTGCCGTCCGCGTAGACCACCATGTCGGCTGGGGCGCTCTGCGCCTCGCCGTTCACCGTGAACTCCACGGACTTTTCGGTGATGCGGTCCACCGTGGCGTTGCGGTGGATCTGCACGCCGTGGGCCACGTTGTCCTTGACCGCGGTCCAGCGGCGCGGCATGGCCAGCGGCAGGCCAAGCTGCTGCTTCTCATGCACCAAGGTGACCTTGCGGCCGCGTTCGGCGAGGAACTCGGCCAGCTCCAGGCCTACCAGCGAGCCGCCGATCACCACGACGTTCTTGCCCATCGGCAGCCAGTACTTGGTGAACTGGCGGACGAGCTCCGGGGACTTGGTCAGCCCGGACAGGCGGCCCAGCTTGCCCATGGTGCTCAGCACCAGGCCGGCCTCGGCGGCGGTGGCGGTGCCCAGCATCATGGCGCGCAGGGTGTCGCCGGTCTGCACCTTCGGCAAATCGCCGCCGGGCATGTCCGGCTTCGGGCGCACTGCACCGGTGGCAACGATGACGTGGTCCGGGTTCAGCGCGCGGATGGTCTCCACGGTGGCAGGGGTATTCAGCTTGACCGCCACGCGCAGGCGCTTGAGCTCGGACTTCAGCCAGCGCAGCAGGCGCTCGTTGTCCGGGGTGGTCATGGTGGAGAACCACATGGTGCCGCCCAAGCGGTCGGCCTTGTCGATCAGGGTGACGCGGTGCCCCCGTTCGGTCAGCACGCGGGCCGACTCCATGCCCGAAGGGCCAGAGCCGACAACCACGATATGCTTCGAGGCGCTGGCAGGCTTCAGCGGCAGCAGCTTCTCATTGCCCAGCGCCGGGTTCACCGCGCAGAACGGGGTGTCGTCGAAGAAGTTCTCTCCCACGCACAGGTAGCAGTTGATGCATGGGCGGACCTGGTCGAATTTGCCCTCGCGCAGCTTGTTCGGCAGTTCCGGGTCGGCCAGCAGCTGGCGGCCCATGGCGGCGAAGTCGACCTTGTTCTCGGCAATGGCCTTCTCCGAGATTTCCGGAAGCATGCGGCCCACGGCGATGACCGGGATGGAGACGTGCTTCTTGATTTCGGCGGCGTTGTCCAGGTAGGCGCCGACCTTGTTCGGCAGCGGGCCGTCGGTGAAGTTGTCGAACGGGTTGCGGCCCCAGCCGGTGACATGGATGGCATCCGCGCCGGCGGCTTCGAACAGCTTGGAAGCTTCGATGGACTCCGGCAGGCTCAACGCGCCTTCCTGGCCGTATTCCTCACCGGCCACGCGCACCAGGATCGCCAGCTTGTCGCCGACGCGTTCCTTGACCGCGGAAATGACTTGGCAGGCCAAGCGGGCGCGGTTCTCCAGCGATCCGCCGTATTCGTCGGTGCGCAGGTTATCGCGCTGGTTCAGGAACACACCCAGGATGTAGCCGTGGGCCACGTGGATCTCGATGGCGTCGGCCCCGCCCTTGGCGACGCGCTCGGCGGCGTCGGCCCAAGAGGTGATCAGCCAGTCGATGTCGTCCTTGGTCATCGTGTGGTACGTGGTCTGCTTGCCCGCGGTGGCGGCGCCCATCTTGGCGAGCTCTTCCGGGGTGCAATCGGCCAGTGCGTCCATCGAGTAGCGGTAATCCGGCTCATTCGGGGCCAGGACCGGGCGGTCATTGGCGGTGTCGACTCGGGCCACCTTGCCGTGGTGGGTCGACTGGATGCACAGTTTGGAGCCGGCAGCGTGGATGGCGTCGGCCAGTGCCTTGATGCCCGGGATGAACTTGTCGTCAGACAGTCCCGGTTCCTTCATCGACGCGGCGCCGTAGGGGAAGGCGATGGCGCAGGCGCCGGTGATGATCAGGCCGGCGCCGCCAGCGGCGCGCGAAGCGTAGTGATCGATTTCCGACTGCTCAATCTCGCCGCCTTCGGATACATTCATGTCCATCGCCGGAAGCACGATGCGGTTCGGGGTGCTCATGGGCCCGATCCGGCCTTCTGACATTAGATGGGGAAATTCCTTGTTGCTCATGCCAATATGGTACCGGTGGAAAATACTCCGATTTGCGTGAGGGTACCAGAGTAACTGCGATAAGATCAGGTAAAATTAACGACTCGCGTAAATCTAATCAGGCCAACTCAATAATCTAATCTTTGGTGCGATCTACTATCGACAGGGAATTTCTGAAAAGAATTCTATTTATATTGCCTAAGTCAACGATAATTAATTTCCATATGCGGAGATTAAATGGATGCCCCAATCCCATTGCAAAGTGATGGGCATCACTGCCACGGTAGGCTTGAAGCATGTACTGGGAAAATATCGTCTTCGATGCCGAGATCCCGCGGCGGCATGGGGAATTCTGGGAGGCTGCGCTCAAAAGCCAGATGCTCACCGATAACGAAGGCGGCTATGAAACACGCTTGCAGTTGCCTGGGGAGCGTTATCTGGATCTGTGTTTCCCCATCGTCCGGGATCCGGATCGTGCCCGACAGCGCGCGCACCTGATCCTCGGCAGCGGCGCCCCTCTTGCCGAAGACCTTGGTGCGGAGCTGCTGGATGCTCTGGAAACCCGGCTCGACGCCGCAGGAAACGAGTATCTGCTCCGAGCCGACGGCAAGCCGGCAAGTGGCTTGGTGCTCGAAGCCTTCCAACTTGCCTGCGCTGACCCGGCAGGTGATGCAGAATTCTGGAAGCAGCTGCTTGGCTGGGAAATCGTAGCGCGATCCCCGATGGTTCTGGCCGACCCAACCGGCGTGGGCCCGCGTCTGGTTCTCGTCCGCGAAGCGTCGCCTAAGACAGCGGCGAAGAATGCGATTCACCTTGATTTGCGTCTTGAGCAGGCGGAGAGCATGGATGACGCGCTTGCTGCGATCTGCGCATCGGGTGGAGCTGAGCTGGATGGGCCGTGGGAGGGATTGCCATGGCGGGTATTCCAGGACCGCTCAGGAAACGAATTCTGCGTCTTGGCGCCGTCGGCTTCCTCTGATGACTGATCCGGAGACGTCCGGGGCGGCCAGCCGGAAGCATCGATTCTACGCAAGGAAAAACGTGCAGCTGCATCTCGGTACGGAGCACTCCCACGCAGTGGTCCCCGGACGGCCACGTCGTGGAATCGTGGTGCTGGCGCAGCTGCTGGCAACTTCGGCTCATTTGCTGGCCCAGCTGTTCTGGCCTTCCGGGTTGCTGGCCGATGCCACGCAGATCCTGCTGATGCCGCTTTTGGCAGGAGCGGTTATCTCCTTCACCACTTCGCCGCGCGGCAGGCTGATCCGGCTGGTGCTGGCAGCGCTGTTCTTCTCCTGGGTCGGTGATGCCCTGCCGCGGTTCATGGACGGAGACCCGGCATTCCTGGCCATGGTGAGCGCGTTCCTGGTCGCGCAGTTCTTCTACATTGGCGCTCTGGCAAGATACTGGAAATCTTCGATACTGCGCCGATGGTGGATGCTGTTTCCCTATCTTGCGGCATTCGCAGTGCTGCTGGTCCTTTGCTCACCCGGAGCCGGAGCGCTGCTTGCCCCGGTGATCATCTACGGCTTGGCATTGATGGTGATGGCCGTCCTCAGCACTGGGCTAGGACCCGTCGCGGGTTCCGGCGGCGCAATTTTCTTCCTTTCCGATTCCTTGATCGCACTGCGCTCATTTACGGACATTGGTATTCCCGGCATGGGATTCTGGATTATGCTCACCTATGTGGCCGGGCAGGCCATGATCAGCTATGCCGCGAGCCAGCGCGATGCACAGGAGAAAAGCACGACGACATGCAGGTAAACCACCTCAGCAGAATCCCGTTGTTCATGGTGCATGGCAACGGCGTAGACCACCGGATTCTCAAGCCGCTGGAAACAACATTGGAGAAAATGCGGATTTTCGACTTGCACTACATCGACTTGCCTGGCTTCGGCACCTGCCCGCCGCTTGAAAATTCCGGTGGCCTGCCAGAACTGGCAAGCTGGTTGGAAGCGCTGATCCGGCAAACCGCGGGCGAGGGAAGATTTGCGCTGCTGGGCAATTCCCTTGGCGCCTTGCTCTGCCAAGAGATGGCCGACAGGTTTCCGGGCCAAGCTCAAGGGCTTTTCCTCCTGGCGCCAGTAGTCTTTCCTGATGCCGCTCGGCGTACCGTGCCAGAGCAGCAGGTGTCAGTAGCAGACCCTCTGCTTCTGGCTGAGCTTGATCCACGCCATGCGCAATTATTCTCTGACGTAGCAGTGGTTCAATCACCAGAAGCATGGCGGAAGTTCGCGCAGTGGGTACTGCCCGGGTTGGACTGCGCGAACTTGCGAGCCATGGCTAAGCTGTCACGGCGGTACTTCCTGGACCCGCTGCCCGTCGAGCGTGGAAACCAGCTGGATATTCCGGTCACGATCGTGTGCGGGAAGCAGGACCATGTCACCGGATACCTGGATCCCGAGCGGCTCGTCCACCGGTATCCCCTGATGAAGCTCTGCGTGCTTGAACCAGCGGGCCATAACGTGCACCTTGAGCAGCCCGAACAGGTCTTGGCCGAATTACGGGACTGGGCGCAACGTACCGGCGGCCTGCAGGAACGATCTTGATCCGGAAGGAAAGGTCCAATCCGATGACGCGCAACGCTCGATTGGGACTTGAGGAAATGCCGGCATCCGGCTACATTTCGAAGCAGCAACTACGGTTTTGCCTGAGCAAGAAGGAACTTGGCATGGACGAAGCTCTCGTGCTGCGCGAGTTGGCGAGCATTGATGAAGTGCCTGACCTATTGGATATCTGGCGCAGTTCGGTGGAACGCCGGAGGGACTTCCTCTCAGCTGCAGACATTGATGCAGTGGCAACCGCCCTGGAAGCAATCTATAGCCAGTCGGTGACCGTCAGAATCGCCCAGCAAGGCCAGCGCATCATGGGCTTCGCAGCCTGGAGCGATACACGCATTGAGCTGCTCTGGGTGCGGCACAGCGATCGCCACAAGGGTGTGGGCCGTGTTCTGCTGGAAGCAATCGTCGCGCACACTCCCGGCATCAGCGTGCATCTGGATTGCCAGCGACAGCCTGCCATTTCATTCTTTGGCGACTGCGGATTCTTGGCAGTCGACGGAGGTCCAGAACTGGTACCGCAACGGATCACGTTGCGCCACACAGAATCTTTGCCCCGAATCGTGGCACCATAGTTCCATGAGTCAAAATAGCCGTGAAATACGGGAAGTCAGCATCAAACGCGTCGAATCACGCAAGTACCAGGCCACCAGCCTGGAATCCGGCGCCAGCCTGGAATTCGGCCAGGGCGAAGGGCTGCTGACGCCGGTGGAGCTTCTGCTGGCTGCCATTGCCGGGTGCTCAGCGATCGATGTTGATGTGGCGACTACCCGCAGAAGCGAGCCTGAGAACTTCGAAGTCAAGGCGAGCGGCTACAAGGTCTCCGAGGACTCGGCTAGCCGAATGGAAGACATCCGCCTTGGCTTTGATTTGAAGTTCCCCGATACCGAGGAGGGGCGCAAAGCGGCCGGCATGGTTGAACGCATCGTCAAGCTATCCCACGACAAGTACTGCACGGTTTCTCGCACCGTTGAGCTAGGTGCCTCAGTGCAGAGCGAAGTCCTCAACCAGGCCTGATGCATTTCGTGCGGATCCCAGATTGATAATGGCCAATGGCTGACTCCGCAACAGCTTCCAAGGCAATTCACGGATTCGAGCGCGACACGAATTTCCCAACATTGCGTGAATCAGTTGTCGTTATGGCTTGATTGTTTGAAAAACGTTGAATCCAGTGTGAATGAATCATGCATCCGCAATTCGGGGTATGAAAGTCCATCGATTCAAGCTGGCAGTACGGGTCTTTGCCCTAGTCAGCGGAGAACCTTCATCGTAGGGTCAGATTGTCCCTACGTTGAAGGAGCAGCAATGCAGTCTGAGAACGTTTTAGGCAATATCGACTGGGCGTCGATGCTACAAAAGGTTGGCATCGCGCTAATCATCCTCATCATTACGTGGCTTCTCGCGCGCATCGTTCGGTGGGCTGCCGCCAAATTGGTGACCAGGGTGAAGTTCCTGCAGAAGCAGGGCAACGACGGAGAGCAAATAGGCCAATCTCTGGGCAAGGTCGCGGGTTTGATCGTCTGGCTATTCGGCCTCGTGGCAATCCTGCAAGTATTCGCGCTATCTGAAGTGCTATCGCCGGTGCAGGGCCTGCTCGGCGGCGTCATGGCCTTCATCCCCAACCTCATCGGTGCGGGCTTCATCTTCTTCATCGGCTACGTGATCGCGAATATCGTTCGCCAGCTGCTGAAGACCGGTTTGGGAACTGTCGACTTCAGCGGGCTGGTCCGCAAACTTACCCCACGCAATGAACCGGTAGACGAAGTCCAGTCTCGAGAATCCCAAGCGAAGATCGTTGACATCATTGCCAATATCGTCTTCGCCTTGATCCTGCTCGTCGTTGCCATCTCGGCACTGCAGGTCTTGGGCATCGCGGCAATTTCGGACCCTGCCCAGCAGATGCTGCAGCTTGTCTTCACCGCAATACCGCAGGTCATCATGGCCTTGGTGCTCTTGGCCGTCGGTATTCTAATTGCCAAGTTCGTCGGCCAGCTACTTGAATCAACCCTTCACGGCGTGGGCACCGACTCCGTTGTTGCCCAATGGGGTGTTGTTCCCGAAGGCAAGAGCGCTTCGGGAATCATCGCTGGCATCGTCAAGATTGCCATCGTGCTGTTCTTCGGCGTGATGGCGGCCCAGATGCTGAACTTCCCGGCGATCACCAACATCCTCAATGAAATCCTGGCCTTGGGAGGCAAGATTCTCTTCGGCGCAGCAATTATCGCCGCAGGTTTCGTCATCGCCAACGTCATTGGCCGCTTCTTGGGCGACACCACCGCTTCAAAGATCATCCGCTACACGGCAATTGCGTTGTTCGTGGCAATGGGCTTGAAGTACATGGGTATCGCTGATTCGATCATCAATATGGCCTTCGGTGCAATCGTCATTGGCGCGGCATTGGCCGCGGCGCTGGCCTTTGGACTTGGTGGCCGCGATGCTGCGGCTCGCACGCTGAAAAAGATCGAGGCCAATCAGGCCACCGACGGCCCGGATTCGACGCCGCCGGCATCAACTCCAGGCATCTAGCCAATATCACTAAACCTGAGGGACAGATAAGAAGTCGCGGAACCCGAAAACGGATTCCGCGACTTTTTGTTGCCCGCCAAGCTACGGCTGCGTGCTCCACGGCAACGGCACTACATCCGGGACCTGATCAGTCCGCAACCGCGCGTAGGCGTACACGTCAATGCGTTCTCCAGCAACCAGGAACTTACCGCGCTCGACACCCTCGCGCAGGAACCCGTTGCTTTCGGCTACACGCTTCGATCCAGGATTATTCGCCCGAAGACCTAGTTCCAAACGGTACAAACCGAGCTCGCCAAACAGGTGGTTCACCAAAGTAGCCACTGCGCGAGTGGCCAGAGACCTCCCGCGGTAGTCCTGGTTCATCCAATACCAAACCCATGCGTTCTGATTGGCTGGATCGACAGTACCGCAGACCAAACCGACCAGCCGGTCCCGATAGGCGACGGCCAAAGCCTGCTGCCGTTCGCCGGCCTCCATCAGGGCACGCACGTATGATGCGGCCTTTTCCGGAGTGTCGGCATCTCCTTGGCGATCCATATCGGCATTGGAGGAAAAGGCTTCGAAAACGGCTTCGGCATCCGATTGGCGCAGCCTGCGAACTGAGAAATCGTCGTCGACTGATGCGCCCTTGTTCGGTTCTGCAAAAGAAAGCTGCCGCGCAGCGGGCGTGCCCTGATGGAACAGCAGCTGCCAGCGATCCTGCTCATGGATCCACAGCGAACTGCGCTCGCTGGCGGATGCCGAGGGCAACCTCCAGCGCAGAAGCACCGCTTGATCGGCAACCTGGATTGCCACGGGGCTTCCGACTTCCCGAGATCCGGAATCCCGTTCCGGCTCCTGGGCCAGCTGGGCAATGATCGACTCGCGATCGTAGACACGGCCGCTGGCGCCCACTTCGGAGAACTGCGGATGCAAGTACCGTTCCAATTGCCTTCGGCTATGGCGCTGGCTGGTTTCCAAGAGCTCCTGCTCCAACGAAATGATCGTGTTGGACAACGCAGATCCCTGGGGAAGCACGCGGGGGAAGTCATGAGATGCCATGTCAACTAGTACATCACAGAAGATGACGGAGCTGCGGTTGCTCCAGTTCGACTTTATGAGCTGGATCATGCCTATAATCGCAGTACTCCGCGGGAGCCTGAATCGACCAGGCTGAGAGGGCACCGAGCCGACCGCTACACCTGATGCGGGTCATGCCGCCGTAGGAAGGATGCGTGCTCTCGTGCATGTGAATATTGTTGGCGCCGGAATCATCGGCCTGTCTGTTGCGTTCGAACTGGAATCACGGGGACATACTGCCACCCTCATCGATCCAGCACCAGGCCAAGGTGCAAGCTACGCGGCAGCCGGAATGCTGGCCCCGGCAGCTGAAACGGTCTGGGGCCATGGCCCCCTTCACGAGCTGCTTGCCGCCTCGAATGCCGCCTATCCAAAGTTCATTGAGCGCATCGAATCCGTGACCGGGCAACGCCCGGACTACCTGCAGAACTCAACCCTCGTCGTCGCGGCCGAACCGGCTGACCGCGAAGCCCTGCATGAGCTGGCCGAACTGCAAGCTTCCCTCGGCCTGTCAGCGGAAAAGCTCTTGCCCAGCCAAGCCCGCAAACTCGAACCAGCCTTGGCCGCGAATATAGCAGGCGCAGTCCTATGCCAAGATGACCACCAAGTCGACCCACGGTCAGTCGTCAAAATCCTGCTTGATCACCTGCGTGGCCGCCTGATCGAGGAGCGGGCGCAGGCGCTGGTGGGCGACGGGAGCCGAACCAACGCGGTACGCACCGCATCGGGCAAGATCCTCGAAGCGGATCAAACCATCGTGGCCACCGGACTGGGCACCATTGACGGCCTGGACCGGGTGCCGGTGCGCCCCGTTTACGGAGATATTCTCCGGATCCAGGGGCCAGCCGGTCCGCCATTGATCACCCGGACCATCCGCGGCATCGTGCACCGGGAGCCGGTGTATCTCGTGCCGAGAAAGGACGGCAGCCTCGTGCTTGGAGCCAGCGTCCGGGAAGACCGCCAGCCTGCAGTGAACATCGGAGCCATGCACCTACTGCTGGACAATGCACGAAAGCTCATCCCCGGCATCAGCGACTGCACGCTGAACGAGGCAACTGCCCGGGCCCGTCCCGCCACACCTGATGACCGTCCGCTGCTGGGGCGCATTGACCCGGGCCTGGTGCTTAGCACCGGATACTCCCGGCACGGAGTGCTGCTGGCTCCGCTGGGCGCAACACTCGCCGCTGACCTTATTCACGGAAATGGAACGCACCCCTTGCATCAGGCTGTGAATCCACACCGCTTCGCCACAGCAACCCGGACCACCCACCGAACGGAGCAGCATCCATGAAAAGCATTGGCATTAAGTTCAATTCCCGGGAACTGAACCTGGACGAAGGAATCACCCTTCGCGAATTCATCAGCATGCAGATCGGCAAGGATCTGGATAGCAACTCGGCGGCCGTGGACGGCAGCAAGCTTGGAATAGCCGCCGCGGTCAATGGCACTGTCATCCCGCGCAGCGCCTGGAACAGCTACACGCTGGCCGAAGGGCACAGCATCGAACTCGTTACCGCAGCCCAGGGAGGCTAGGCGTGGACACGCAAAACATCACTGAACTGGACATCAACAGCGATCCATTCCAGGTTGCAGGACGCACCTTGTCTTCGCGCTTGATCCTCGGCACCGGGGGAGCGAGTTCGCTGACCACCCTGGAAAGCGCATTGCAGGCCTCTGGAACCGAACTGACTACCGTGGCCATCCGACACTTTTCGGCGGCAGGCGAGTCCAACGTGTATGACTTGCTGCAGCGCAACAACGTGATTGCGCTGCCGAATACCGCTGGATGCTTCACCGCCCGCGACGCGATCCTCACCGCGCACCTGGCCCGCGAAGCGCTGGAAACGAACTGGATCAAGCTCGAAGTGATTGCGGACGAGCACACGCTGCTGCCCGATCCACTGGAACTGCACGCTGCCACCGAACAGCTGGTGGCCGACGGGTTCCAGGTCTTTGCATACACCAATGATGATCCTGCCCTTGCCCAGCGCCTCCAGGATGCCGGTGTTGCGGCCGTCATGCCAGCCGGAGCACCAATCGGTTCCGGCCTGGGCATCTTGAACCCGCACAATATTTCCACCATCGTCTCCCGCGCCCAGGTGCCGGTCATCCTGGACGCCGGAGTCGGCACCGCCTCTGACGCCGCCCTGGCCATGGAGCTCGGCTGCGATGCCGTGCTGCTGGCCAGCGCGGTGACCCGGGCGCACAACGCGCCGCTGATGGCGATGGCTATGAAGGATGCGGTGCGTGCCGGACGCGCCGCACGGCTCGCGGGCCGGATCCCGCGCCGCGACACCGCCCTGCCATCTTCGCCCACCGAAGGCATGATGCAGACCCTGGTCGGTGACTTCTCGTGAACCAGTCAGCTTTGGTAGCCCCGGGGCCGGAGCTGGCACCGGAAGAATTGGCGCGTTATTCCCGGCATCTGTCGCTTCCCGGCGTCGGCGAAGAAGGGCAACGCAGGATCGCCAATGCCAAGGTGCTGGTGATCGGAGCCGGGGGACTGGGCAGCCCCATTGCCAATTACCTGGTCGCCGCGGGGATCGGCACCCTCGGGGTCGTGGACGACGACACGGTTGAACTGTCCAACCTGCAACGCCAAACCATGCACAGGCAACAGGACGTAGGCCGCTTGAAGGTGGAATCGGTCCGCCGGATGGCCCACGAGCAGAACCGGAATGTCCGGGTTATCGCCGTGGATGGCAAACTGGATGAGACCAACGCCGTGGCGCTTTTCAGCGACTACGACCTGGTCATCGACGGCAGCGACAACTTCGCCACGCGCTACCTGTCCAACGACGCCGCAGAAATCACCGGCACCCCACTGGTATGGGGGACCCTGTTCCAGTTCTCCGGGCAGGTGTCCGTCTTCGACCCGCGCACCGGTCCGATGCTGCGCGATCTTTTCCCTGAAATCCCTGATGCGGACTCCGTGCCCAGTTGCGCTGAGGGCGGGGTATTTGGTGCACTGTGCGGCGTCATCGGCTCGGTGTTGTGCACCGAGGCCCTGAAGCTCATCACTGGAATCGGCACCACGCTCAGCGGAAAACTGTGGCTCTATGATGCACTGGAAGCCAGTGTGCGAACTCTCGACTTTGCCAGGGACCCGCAACGCGAGCCGGTGAGCAAGCTGGGAGAGTACCGGCCGGTGTCCTGCGCTATCGAAGGGCATGCTCCGGAACTTACCGTTGCTCAACTGGCGGACCTTGAAGCGCAGGAACCGGTGCTGCTGGTGGATGTGCGTGAAGCCTGGGAACGCGACATCATCGCGATCCCGCACAGCCAGCACCTGCCGCTCGTGCAGCTGGAAGAACAAGGACTGGGAGGGCTCGCGCAGGGTGCCTCGACGGTCGTGTTCGTCTGCAAAACGGGTGTCCGTTCACAGCAGGCGGCGCGGATTGCCAGGCCGGATCTGCAGCCAGCCGTCCAGGTGTATAGCCTCAGCGGTGGCACCGTGGAATGGGCCAGGCAGGTTCAGGGGCAGCAGGTGGCCTACTAGGGCCCAGCGTTGCTGTGCCCGCGCTTCTTGGAGCCGGCCCAGCTCTGGCATACTTGCGCTATGGCATTGGGAATTGCGCTGGAGATCCGTGAATTGGAAATCGGCGACGAGCAGCAGGCAATCGATGCCCATCATTTGATGCTTGGCGATGATTTCGAGTTCCTGCCCACCTGGTCTCTCGCTGAGGCGTGGGAAGATTATGTCTACCGGATGAAGGCAGGGCGCCGAGGCGAGCACATCCCCGCAGGGTGGGTTCGCTCGGCGTTGTTTGCCGCCTTCGACGACGGGGAACTGGTGGGCCGTGTATCTGTGAGGTATGAGCTCAACGAAGGCCTGCTTCAATACGGAGGGCATATCGGCTATGGCGTAGTTCCCGAGTATCGTCGCCGTGGTGTGGCACAGCAACTGTGCAGATTTGGATTGCAGGAACTGCGCGAATCAGGAATTGAGCGCGCACTGGTTACCTGTGATTCCGATAACATCGGTTCAAGATCGACCATTGAAAAATGCGGCGGATTGCTGGACGCCAAGCTTCCGGAAATTGAAGCCAGCCATGGCCCCGGCACGCTGCGTTTTTGGATACCTACCCCGTCGATCCGCTGAATTTCTCGCGACCGGTACATGAAATTCCTGTATGTTCTGACACAGATCAACAGACTATTAGTCTCGAGCGCGTAAACTGGATTGTTGGGTCGACTTTGGCCCCGACTCCACAGACCCAAATTCTCGAGCGGAAGTGAGCCTTCACGCATGTCAGCAAACACCATTACTCGCGATGAACTTCGCAATGTAGCCATTGTGGCGCACGTTGACCACGGCAAGACCACCCTGGTCAACGCCATGCTCCAGCAGACCGGCGCATTCGACAGCCATGGTGAAACCGAAGACCGCGTGATGGACTCAGGTGAGCTGGAACGCGAGAAGGGCATCACCATTCTTGCCAAGAACACCACCGTGTTCTACAGCGGCCCAGCGGCCGAGGGCAAGAAGATGACCATGAACATCATCGACACCCCGGGCCACGCCGACTTCGGTGGCGAGGTGGAACGCGGCCTGTCCATGGTCGACGGCGTTGTCCTGCTCGTCGACGCATCCGAGGGCCCGCTGCCGCAGACCCGCTTCGTGCTGCGCAAGGCCCTTGGCGCCAACTTGCCAGTCATCATCGTGGTCAACAAGACTGACCGCGCCGATGCCCGCATCGACGGCGTCGTCTCCGACTCCATGGATCTGCTGCTCGGCCTGGCCTCCGACTTGGCCGACGAAGCTCCGGACCTGGATCTGGATGCCATCTTGAACGTTCCTGTGGTCTTCGCTTCGGGCAAGGCCGGTTACGCGTCCATGAACCAGCCTGTTGACGGCACCCTGCCTGACAACGAAGATCTTGAGCCGCTGTTCGAGACCATCATCAAGCACGTTCCTGCGCCGACCTACACCGAGGGTGAAGTCCTGCAGGCCCACGTCACCAACCTTGACGCTTCGCCATTCCTCGGCCGTCTTGCACTGCTGCGCATGATCAACGGCACCCTGCGCAAGGGCCAGCAGGTCAACTGGGCACGCCAGGACGGCACCATGAAGCAGGTCAAGATCACCGAACTGCTGGCCACCCAGGGCCTGACCCGCGTTCCTGCTGAAGAAGCCGGACCGGGCGAGATCGTTGCAGTCGCCGGTATCGAAGACATCATGATCGGCGAAACCCTCACCGACCTGGAGAACCCTAAGCCGCTGCCGCTGATCACCGTTGATCCACCTGCGATCTCCATGACCATCGGCATCAACACCTCGCCACTGGCTGGTAAGGTCAAGGGCGCCAAGGTCACCGCACGCCAGGTCAAGGATCGCCTGGACAAGGAACTGATCGGCAACGTTTCGCTGAACATCCTGCCAACCGAGCGTCCAGACGCTTGGGAAGTCCAGGGCCGTGGCGAACTGGCACTGGCCATCCTCGTTGAACAGATGCGCCGCGAAGGCTTCGAGCTGACCGTTGGCAAGCCGCAGGTTGTCACCAAGATGATCGACGGCAAGGTCCACGAGCCAATGGAGCGCATGACCATTGACGTGCCGGAAGAGTACCTTGGCGCTATCACCCAGCTGATGGCATCGCGCAAGGGCCGCATGACCGACATGGCCAACCACGGTACCGGCTGGGTTCGCATGGAATTCATGGTTCCAGCACGTGGCCTGATCGGCTTCCGCACCCGCTTCATGACCGAAACCCGTGGTGCCGGCATTGCCGCTTCGCTGGCCGAAGGCTACGAGCCGTGGGCAGGCGCCATCGAGTACCGCATCAACGGCTCGATCGTGGCCGACCGTGCCGGCGTGGTGACTCCATTCGCGATGATCAACCTGCAGGAACGCATGAGCTTCTTCGTGAAGCCAACCGAAGAGGTCTATGAGGGCATGATCGTGGGCGAGAACTCGCGCGCCGATGACATGGACGTGAATATCACCAAGGAAAAGAAGCTCACCAACATGCGCGCAGCTTCCTCGGATTCCTTCGAGAACCTGACCCCGCCACGCACCCTGACCCTGGAAGAGTCGCTTGAATTCGCTCGCGAAGACGAGTGCGTTGAGGTCACCCCGGAAGCAATCCGCATCCGCAAGGTGCTGCTGAACGCCAACGACCGTGCCAAGGCCAGCCGTGCACGCGCACGCTCCTAATAATCGCAATTCCCTCGGAGGCAACTTCTCCGCGCTGTGGCGCGGTGCGGTTGCCGCCGTGGCTGCAGGATTGTTCGGCACGGCAATCCACGCCTCCATCAGCTATATCGGCAACGATTTCCCGCTGGTTTGGGGCGTGCTCGTTGCCTGGCTCCTGCTCGGAGTACTGGTGTACTGGGCTGCGGTTTCCTCCGCGAAGCTGTGGGCCGGTGCGGTGGCGTTCATCGGATGCTATGTGACTGTTGGCCTGATTTCCTATGTGGGCGACGACCAGCTGATCTTGGGCATGCAGTACTACGAGTACCTGCCCGGACCGGCGTTGGCCTCTGCACTGTGGATGTACGGAATGGTCATTCCATCGGTGATTGCCTTGCTGTGCTCCTTGCGGGTGTTGCGCAAGCAGCAACGGCAGAACTGAAAAACAGTAGGAGTTCTTCCCCAACGGGAGGAACTCCTACTGTTCTTAATAAGATTTTGGGGAAGCGGTGACCGGCCTACTGGCCGTCACGCGCATTGCCGGTGATATCCAGATGGTGGGCCAAGAACAGCGAGGTGGCCACGCCATCGGGATCCGGGTCGCGTACTGCGTAGTCCTCGATAACCGCCCGCAGCCGGCTCATCAGTTCCTTCTGGTTTTCTTCATTGAGTTTCAGACCCAAGCGGATGACCTGTATTTCCTGCGGATCAAGTCCCTCGATTTCCTGCAGGAAGGTGTCCACGAGCATTGGAGCCGCGTCGGGAATACGGGTGCCCCAGGACTGCTTGGTGCTTCGATAGGGCACTTCTTTGGCACCGCGGTTGCCTCGGCGCGGCTCTTCCGCGGCGAGGTACCCGTTGCTGACCAGGGTGCGCACGTGATGCAAGGACGTGGCGGGATTCAAATCCAGAATGTCCGCAATTTCCTTGTTCGTGCGTGACTCATGGAGGCACAAGCGCAAGATGCGAAGCCTCAGCGGTGAGCTGAGTGCTCGTGCTCGCGACTGGACAAGTTTATCGGAGGGCATGAAAACAGCATACGCGAAAAGTGCTAAGTGATTGGAAGATTCAAATCGCATGTCTTCCCAAGCCGGATCAACGCAGCTGCGACCCGGATGAGTGGCATCGTGAAAATCTTGCGGCTTGCTAGGACGCTATTCGCTGCGCGGGACGCGGGGCCTGCGGCGCGCCGGAGCCTGCGGCACCCGCTTGGCGTGGGTGATCGCCGCGCGGGGGATGCGTACCAGCTTGGTGCGGGTCTGGATGCTCACCGATTCCTCGGTCACTTCCCTCAGCTCTCCCAACGCGTCGGAAAAATGTCCGCCGGCCTGGCCCTCGGCCAATCGGTAGCGGACAACTAGCCGTTCACCGGGCGTCACATCACTAAAACTAAGCATTTGGAAGCGTCATCTTTTCGTAAGAAGAATTCATTTGCACCACGGGAAGCTGAAATGTGAATGGTCGATTACGTCACAGCGCGCCGATAGGCGGTTCGATGAATGGTTATACAGGACTAGACTGTAGTTTGAGCTGGTAAAGGATTCAAAGAGCATCTGCTGAAACCACTAGCTCTGTTGAAACCACCCAGTGCAAGGAAAGGTCTCGACCCTCGTGACTTACATCATCGCTCAGCCGTGCGTCGACGTGAAAGACAAGGCGTGCGTCGAAGAGTGCCCGGTAGATTGTATCTATGAAGGTGAGCGCTCGCTCTACATTCATCCGGATGAATGTGTTGACTGCGGCGCCTGCGAACCTGTCTGCCCCGTCGAAGCCATCTACTACGAAGATGACGTGCCGGACGAGTGGGCCGACTATTACAAGGCAAACGTCGACTTTTTCGACGAACTTGGATCCCCGGGCGGCGCCGCTAAAATTGGTAACACCGGCACTGACCACCCACTGATCAGCGCCTTGCCACCTCAGAACCAAGGCTAGGTTTTCACTTTCATGCTTGAGCTCCCCGATTACCCCTGGAACCAGCTTGCCCCGTATCGCGAGCAAGCATCCGCGCATCCGGGGGGAGTCGTGGACCTGTCGATCGGCACGCCCATCGACAGCACGCCGCAGGTCATCCAGCAGGCGCTGGCCGACGCTGCCAACTCGCACGGCTACCCGACCACGCACGGCACCATTGAGGTCCGCCAAGCCATCGTCGACTGGTTCGCCCGCCGCCGCAACGTCACCGGATTGAGCACCGATGACGTCATGCCGACGGTTGGCTCCAAGGAAATGGTGGCGTGGCTGCCCTTGTTCCTGGGCCTGGGCGCAGGCGATATCGTGGTCCGTCCCGAAATCGCCTACCCGACCTACGACATCGGTGCCCAGCTGGTCGGCGCGACCCCAATCGCCACTGACGACCTCTCGGAATTGACTGCTGAGCAACGTGAACGCGTGAAGCTGATCTGGGTCAACTCGCCTGGCAACCCTACCGGCAAGGTCCGCGATACCGCCCAGCTGGCAGAGATCGTCACGCAGGCCCGTGAAATGGGTGCCATGGTCGCCTCCGACGAGTGCTACGCGGAGCTGGGATGGGATGAATATGAGGGGCAGGTGCCGAGCATCCTGGACCCGGCGGTCAACGGGGGAAACCTCGATGACCTGTTCGCGCTGTACTCGCTGTCGAAGCAGTCCAACCTCGCCGGATACCGCGCCGCCTTCGTTGCCGGCGCACCCAATCTGATGCCGGCTCTGGTCAATAGCCGCAAGCATGCTGGCATGATTGTTCCCGGTCCAATCCAGCACGCCATGGTGGTGGCCTTGAATGACGACGAGCATGTCGCGGCGCAGCGCGAGCTGTACCGGGCACGCCGTGACATGCTGCGGCCGGCGCTGGAGAACTTCGGCCTGGCCATCGAGGATTCGGTGGCGGGCCTGTACCTGTGGTGCACCGCTGGGCGTCCGAGCTTTGAAACCATCGGAGCACTGGCGGAACTGGGCATCGTGGCCGGTCCCGGGGCCTTCTACGGCACCGCCGGGGAACGCCACGTGCGCGTGGCGCTGACTGCATCCGACGAACGGATCGCGGCTGCCGTTGAACGGTTGAATTCTTCCGCCAATCGGTGAAGATGACACCCTAATTAGCTTGAATGGGTCAAATCGCGGTATGTTCTACGGTGACGACTGACCTTTCGGAACTACACGCTTTCCGGTTAGGAGATGCAATGACAGATACCACGTCTGCACAGCTACACTTTGGAGAATCCAGCCTCGAGCTGCCGGTAATTCAGGCAGCAGAAGGCAACGACGGATTCGGCGTAGCCCCACTTTTGAAGACCACCGGGAACGTGACGTACGATCCCGGCTTCATGAATACCGCGGCCACCAAGTCCGCGATTACCTACATCGACGGCGACGCAGGCATCCTGCGCTACCGCGGGTACCCCATCGAGCAGCTGGCCGAGAAGTCCAGCTTCATCGAGGTCACCTACCTGCTGATCTACGGCGAACTGCCAACTGCCGACCAGCTGGCCGAGTTCGACAACTCGCTGCGCCGCCACACCCTGCTGCACGAAGAGCTCAAGGGCTTCTTCGGCGGCTTCCCGCGCGACGCGCACCCGATGCCGGTGCTGTCCTCGGCTGTTTCGGCCCTGTCGACCTGGTACCAGGATTCGCTGGATCCGAAGGACGACGCACAGGTTGAGCGTTCGACCCTGCGCCTGCTGGCAAAGCTGCCGGTCTTGGCCGCGTACGCGCACAAGAAGTCCATTGGCCAGGCACTGCTGTACCCGGACAACTCGATGAACATGGTCGAGAACTTCCTGCGCCTGTGCTTCGGCACCGCTGCCGAGCCGTACATCGTGGATCCAGACGTGGTCAAGGCTCTTGACCTGCTGCTGATCCTGCACGCTGACCACGAGCAGAACTGCTCGACCTCCACCGTGCGCCTGGTTGGCTCCTCGGAAGCCAACATGTTCGCTTCGGTTTCGGCAGGCATCCACGCGCTGTCCGGCCCGGCCCACGGCGGCGCCAACGAAGCCGTCCTGAAGATGCTGCGTGAAATCCAGTCTTCGGGCATGACCCCTGAAGAGTTCATGACCAAGGTCAAGAACAAGGAGGACGGCGTACGCCTGATGGGCTTCGGCCACCGCGTGTACAAGAACTATGATCCACGGGCCAAGATCATCAAGAAGACCGCTCACGACCTGCTGGCAAAGCAGGGCAAGAACGAGCTGCTTGATATCGCGATGAAGCTGGAAGAAACTGCGCTGAACGATGAATACTTCATCTCGCGCAAGCTCTACCCGAACGTGGACTTCTACACCGGCCTGATCTACACCGCCATGGGCTTCCCGGAGAAGATGTTCACCGTGCTGTTCGCCATCGGCCGCCTGCCAGGCTGGATCGCGCAGTGGCGCGAAATGATCAAGGACCCGGAGCTGAAGATCGGCCGCCCACGCCAGCTGTACATGGGTGAAACCGCTCGCAACTACCCGGGCTACCAGGCCTAGGCTAGCTGCCGGATTCCTGCGGCAGGACCTGTCTTCCCACGATAGTGGGGGGACAGGTCCTTCCCTGTTTTAAGCGGTATTTCGGGAGTATCCTTTGAGGCAGAGGAAACGACAAGTGTGCCGAAGAATCAGGTGGTATGCATGTACTTACGTCGTGGAAATAATTGGTCGCTGGCCATAAATACCAATCAGAATATGCTGATGGCGTTGTACCTGCGCGAACTCTCAGGCGTCCACCCCGCGGAGGCCGGACCCAATAGCCGGCTTGCTTCCAATATCAAGAACCGCAACACGATTGACGACTCGCACGGACAGCTCAAGCAGGAATGGAGTTCCTGGTGGGATTCGCTGACCGCGGTGGCGCCAGCCAGTGAACCGGAGGCCAGCGATGCACTGATCAAGCGGCTGGAAGACGAGGGCTACCCGGCCCTGGCCCGGCTGGCGCGGGCACACTACGGCCAGGCCACGGTGTTCGCCCAGCAGCATGCCCAGGACTTTGCAGAAAACAGCGGCAAGTACGTGCCGCACCGCATGGATGAGCTGGAGCGGATCCTGATTGACCACGGCGTGGAACACGATATGCAAGCCACTCGGCAGGAGATCCACCTCATTGACGTGCCCTTGGACGAGCCCAGGGCTTGGCTGACTGGCCGGGCAACCATCGTGGCCAGCACGTCGCTGCTGCGCGACTCCAAGGCTTTCCACGGCTTCATCCAGCCGATGGTGACCATCATCTTTCCCGGCGGCTAGCCGAGCAGCAAGAAACTGGGCAATAAAAACTGGCAGACCACTTTCGTGATCTGCCAGTTCGAATGCAACAGGAGAATTAGTTGGCGTGAAGCGCGCTGTTCAGCTCAACGGTCTGGCCTGCGCGCGGCAGGGCCTCAACAGCGCCGGTGATCGAATTGCGGCGGAAGAGCAGGTTTGGCACGCCGGAAAGCTCCAGTGCCTTGACCTGCTTCTCGCCCAGCACCACACGCGTGCCGGCGGTGACGTACAGGCCAGCTTCGACCACCGAGTCATTGCCGATCGAGATGCCCACACCGGCGTTTGCCCCCAGCAGCACGCGTTCGCCGATGACAATGCGTTCCTTGCCGCCACCGGACAAGGTGCCCATGATCGATGCGCCGCCTCCAACGTCCGAGCCGTCGCCGACAACGACCGAAGCCGAAATGCGGCCTTCCACCATCGAGGTGCCCAAGGTGCCGGCATTGAAATTGACGAACCCTTCGTGCATGACGGTGGTGCCCGAGGCCAGGTGGGCGCCGAGGCGCACACGTCCAGCGTCGGCAATGCGCACGCCGGCCGGAACCACATAGTCGACCATGCGCGGGAACTTGTCCACGCCGTACACGGTGACCGCACCACGAGCGCGCAGCTTCAAGCGGGTCGTTTCGAAGCCCTCGACCTGGCAAGGACCGAAATTCGTCCAAACGACGTTTGCCAGGTGGCCGAAGATGCCGTCGAGGTTGATGCTGTTCGGCTGGACCAGGCGGTGCGAGAGCAGGTGCAGGCGCAGCCACACATCGGCGGTGTCAGCCGGTGCTACATCAAGATTAATGGTCAGTGAAACTACCTTCTGGGTGGTGCCGCGGGCTGCATCGTCCTGCGCGGCGGCAGAGAGTTCACCGGAGAGCTCTTCAGCCTGGGCGAGTTCGCCTAGGACTGGAGCCGGGTACCAAACATCAAGGATCGTTCCATCGGATGCGACCGTTGCAAGGCCATGGGCTGAGGCTAAACGGACAGATGATTCGCTGGATGTCACAGATTCTGAAGTCATACACCGATCGTATCTTTGCTGACCGGAGTAACGTTGATAAATGACAAAAAAGTGAAGCTAGAGACTCAGGACGTAGCCAGCCGTGAACGAATTGGACCTGCAGCAAGACGTTGCCCTGCTCACCGAGCAGATCATGAACATTGAATCCGTTTCCGGTAATGAGCAAGAGCTGGCCGACAAGGTGCACCATGCGCTGCAGCAGCTGGCGCATCTTGAGGTCCATCGGGACCAGGACGCCATCGTGGCCCGCACCAGCTTTGGCCGCGAACGCCGCGTCGTGCTGGCCGGGCATCTGGACACCGTACCCTTGCCGCGCACCGAGGGCGCCAAGGGCACCGTCCCCGCACAGGTCATCGGAGGGGTGCTCTATGGCCGCGGTGCGACCGACATGAAAGGCGGTGTTGCCGTGCAGCTTGCCCTGGCGGCAGAGCTGACCAACGCCAAATACGATGTCACCTACGTCTTCTACGACCATGAAGAAGTTGAAGCGGCCAAGTCCGGATTGGGCCGTCTGGCCAAGAACAGCCCGGAACTGCTGGAAGCCGACTTCGCGATCCTGCTGGAACCGACCAACGGCACTGTCGAAGGCGGGTGCAACGGGACCAGCCGCTTCGTGATCCGCACCCGCGGCAAGGCGGCCCATTCGGGACGAGCATGGATGGGGCATAACGCGATCCACGACGCGGGGGAGATCCTGCAGCGGCTGGCTGCCTACCAGCCCCAGACCGTCACCGTCGAAGGCTTGGATTACCGGGAGGGAATGAATGCGGTCCGCATTGCCGGCGGCATCGCCGGCAACGTGATCCCGGATTACTGCGAGGTCGAAGTGAACTACCGATTCGCCCCGGACAAGACGCTGGCCGAGGCCGAAGCCGTTGTCCATGAGCTTTTTGCGGGCTTCGACATCGAGCGCACCGATGGCGCCGATGGAGCCAAACCGGGATTGGACCAGCAGATCGCCGCCGACCTGATCAAGGTGCTGGGCCAGGAACCCAAGCCGAAGTACGGCTGGACCGACGTGTCGCGCTTCTCGGCCTTGGGCGTCTCTGCGGTGAACTTTGGCCCGGGCGATGCGCTGCTGGCGCACAGCGATGATGAGCATGTACCGCAGCAGGCCATCCGTGATTGCCTGCAGAGCCTGCGCACGTGGCTGAGCTAGCGAGGCCCTGTCACTGAGCAGCTACCGTGGCAAGAAAAAAATCTCCGTACCACTTGGCTGATGCCCAAGCGGTACGGAGATTTTTCTGTTGCGGTGGCTAGGCCTTGGGATCTTCGCGATCCTGGCCCGCTTGCGTGCCCAGATCCGCGGGGGCTCCAACCACTGCCGCCGCCGGGTTGGCGGCTGCAGTCTTGTCCTTCTTCACCCGGCTGCTCAAGCGGCGCGAGACGATCACTGCCAGCTTGCTCAGGGTGAAGTTGATGATGATGAAGATCGCCGCCGCCACGATCAGAGCCTGCAGCACATTGCCGTTCGGCGAGGAGTAGGTGCGGGCGAAGAACAGCAGCTCGTTGAAGCTGATGATGTAGCCCAGGGCCGAGTCCTTCAAGATCACCACGAACTGGCCAATCAGCGCTGGCAGCATGGCCACCAGTGCCTGCGGAATCTCGATGTAGCGCAAGGACTTGCCGCGGGTCAGGCCGATCGCGATACCGGCTTCGCGTTGGCCCTTGGGCAGATTGTGCACGCCGGAACGGACCAGCTCCGCAACGACCGAGCCGTTGTAGAAGATCAGTGCCGCGACCACGGCCCACATCGCGGTATCTCCTGGCAGCTGCAGTGAGCGGGAGAAGAAGACGTTGAAGAACACGATCATCAGCAGCACTGGAACCGCACGGAAGAATTCGACAATCACGGTGGATACACCGTTGATCAGCTTGTTCTGCGCCAGGCGGCCAACACCGAAGATCAGGCCGAATATCACGGAGCCGATGATGCCGAAGATGGCGGCCTTGACGGTGTTCCACAGGCCTGGAAGCAGGTAGTTCTTCCACGTGCTTGAGTCGATGAAGTCATCCCACTGGGAAGCCTGCATCTGGTCCTTGGCGGCGAGACCCAAAATGATCCAGGCCACGATGCCCAAGGCAATCAGGGCACCGATGATGTTGACAGCCAGGATGCGGCGCCGGGCCTTGGGCCCGGGAGTATCGAAAAGAATCGAGGCGCTCATCGTGCCACCGCCAGTTTCTTCGAAGCCCAAGTGGTCAGCAGTCCCACCGGAATAACGATGATTACGAAGCCCACCGCGAAGGTCAAGAAGATCGGGATGACGATATCCGCGCGGAATTCGATCATGGTCTTCATGACCGAGGAGGATTCGGTGGCTACCGAACCAACAGCTGCGACCGTGGAGTTCTTGATCAAGGCAATCAGGGTGTTGCCCAGCGGCACGATCGCGCCGCGGAAAGCCTGCGGCAGGATCACCATGCGTGCTGCGGGCAAGAAGCTCAGGCCGATGGCACGGGCAGCTTCAGCCTGTCCCAGCGGAACCGTGTTCACGCCGGAACGGATGGCTTCGCACACGAACGCCGCATGGTAGACCGCAAGGCCAAGGACGGCCAAGCGGAAGAAGTTGTTCTGGAAGTCTGAGCTGAGCACGAATCCCAGCTGGCCATAGAGCGCCAGCACGCAGAACAGGATGATGATGGTCAGCGGCGTATTGCGGATCAAGTTGACGTAGCTGGTGCCAATGGCCTGGAAGCTCCCTACGGGGGAGATGCGCAGCAAGGCCAGTATGGTGCCCAGAACGAGGGCGCCAATGGCGGCCCAGAACGTTAGTTGGATATTGACCCAGAAAGCTCCGGGAATGTCGTACTCAGTGAATATGGATAAATAGTTCTCCACTGCAAGCCTCTGTCTCGATGGCCGGAAGACCGGCCAAGTGGCTATGGGTCCGATACCTGCATCAGCCGGTTACCGGAAAAACGCAGATTGCAGATGGGGGCCAAACACGCTGCGTTTGACCCCCATCGCATCAGGTGCTGCTAGGCGCAGGAATCCGAAAGGGTTGGCGGGTTGGTCTCAGCGTTTGGCTTGTAGCCGGTGCCTTCGGTGTTCTTGTCCAGGGCCTTCTGCCATTCGCCGGACTCGATCATCTTGGTGATGGCCGCGTTGATGTCGGCGCACTTGTCGGTGCCATCAGGCAGTCCCACACCGTAGTTCTCTTCCGAGAACGGCGCGCCAACAACCTTGAACTTGCCCTTGTAGGCTGGCTGCGCAGCCAGGCCGGCGAGGATGATGTCATCGGTGGTCACCGCGTCAATGGTGCCGCCGCTCATCTGGGTGGTGCACTCTGCGTAGCCCGGAAGCTCCTGCAGGTTGGTGTTCTTGGCGTAGTTGTCCTTGACCTTCTGGGCCGAGGTGGAACCGGTGACCGAGCAGAGGTTCTTGCCGTCAAGATCCTCCGGCCCGGCAATATCCGAGTCGGCTGGAACCAGCAGGTCCTGGCCGGCGACGAAGTACGGACCGGCGAAGTCGACGACCTTGTTGCGCTCATCGGTGATCGAGTAGGTTGCGAAGATCATGTCGACCTGGTTGTTCTGCAGCATGGTCTCGCGGTTGGCGGACGGTGCCGAAATGAATTCGATCTGATCCTCGGTGTAACCCAATTCGTTGGCTACGTACTTGGCGACGTCCACATCGAAACCGGTGTAGTTATCGCCGTCCTTGAAGCCGAGGCCTGGCTGGTCGAATTTGATGCCGATGCGGATCTTGTCGCCGTCGGCTTCGCTGTCGCCGGAGCCGCCGCATGAAGTCAGGGCCAGGGCCGCGACGGCCGCCATTGCGGCTACTGTACCGAAACGAGTCTTGCGCATTGTTCCTCCTAGTGGATGCGTGATGATGAAATCAGTGGTTGGTAATCAGCTTGCCAAGGAAGTCCTTGGCACGGTCGGATTTGGGATTGGTGAAGAATTCTTCCGGTGCGGCCTGCTCGACGATCTGGCCGTCGGCCATGAAGATCACGCGATCCGCGGCTTTCCGCGCGAAGCCCATCTCATGGGTGACCACGAGCATGGTCATGCCTTCCTTCGCCAGTCCGACCATGGTGTCCAGGACCTCGTTGATCATTTCCGGGTCCAGGGCGCTGGTCGGTTCGTCGAAGAGCATGACCTTCGGCTTCATGGCCAGGGCGCGGGCGATCGCCACGCGCTGCTGCTGGCCGCCGGAAAGCTGTGCCGGCAGCTTGCCGGCCTGGTTGGCCACGCCGACCCGCTCCAGCAACTGCATTGCCAAGTTCTTCGCTTCGTCTTTCTTCATGCCCTTGACCTTGATCGGTCCGAGGGTCACGTTTTCCAAGATCGACTTGTGGGCGAAGAGGTTGAAGGACTGGAAGACCATGCCGACATCTGCACGCAGATTGGCCAGCGCCTTGCCTTCTTCGGGAAGGGTCTTGCCGTCAATCTTGATGGTGCCTTCGTCGATGGTTTCAAGCCGGTTGATGGCGCGGCATAACGTCGACTTGCCCGAGCCGGAAGGGCCGAGGATCACAACAACCTCGCCCTTGGTGACTTCGAGATTGATGTCGTTGAGCACATGCAGCGCGCCGTAGTGCTTATTGACCCCAGTCAGCTGGACGATAGGGCCGTCAGAAGAAGCCTGAGCCTGATGATCGCTTTTCATGCTGTAGACATTACTTGATGTGACGTCGACTATGCGAGCCTTCGACCACGGCACACCGAGTTGTTATCAAACTGTTCTTCAATCAGCGGTAGGTCACATCCAAGGATGGGCAGAACTAACCGATAGAGTGAAGGCATGGTTCATCAGCGTAAGAGTGAAGAAAATGCCCGGCTCGGGCAAAAGCGCCACATCGAAGCGAGCTGGCCAGGGAAGCAGCCAGAAGATCAGCTTGACCACTATCTCCTGGACAGTCCGCAGGCAGATGTCACGCACACCGATGTGTGGCGCGTGCTGCGGATCCAATCGGAATTCGTCAGCGGTTTTGGAACCATGGCCGATACCGGACCCGCCATCGCAGTTTTCGGTTCGGCGCGCACCGACCGGAACAGCCCTTACTACGCGATGGCCGAGCGTGTCGGCAGCCGCCTGGCCGAGGAAGGCATCACCACGATCACCGGTGGCGGCCCTGGTGCAATGGAAGCCGCCAACAAGGGTGCCGCGGAGAAGGGCGGGATCTCGGTGGGCCTGGGAATTGAGCTTCCCTTCGAGACCGGACTGAATGCCTCGGTGAACAAGGGCCTGAACTTCCGCTACTTCTTCGTGCGCAAGACGATGTTCGTGAAGTACTCGCAGGGCTTCATTGTGCTGCCTGGCGGTTTCGGCACCCTTGATGAACTCTTCGAAGCTCTGACCCTTGTGCAGACCAAGAAGATCACCAGCTTCCCGATCGTGCTTGTGGGCAGCGAGTACTGGGGAGGCTTGGTCGACTGGATGGCCAGCACGCTCGTTGCCGAAGGCACCATATCGCCGGCTGATATGGATCTGTTCACGATCACGGATGATCCTGATGAAGCGGTGGATCTGGTGCTGCGCGCACATCAGGAAAACCAGAAGGTCGGCAACTTGGCGAAGGGGCAGTAACCGATGCCAACGCTCCTGATTGCCATTGCGGTATTGCTGGTCGGCGCGGTCGCGCTGCTGCTCTCCAGCCAACGGAAGAACGTGCCAGCCGGCCGCCACTTCGAATCCACCGGGGAGGCCATCACCGGATTGGTCGAGCACCAGGCATCGCTGCCACCGGTGCTGCTGCCCAAGAATCCGCGCGCCGAGGACGTGGACAAGGTCCGCTTCTCCCTGGGCTTGCGCGGCTACCGTTGCGACCAGGTCGATGATGTGCTCGATGTTCTGGCGGCCGAAATCACCAACCTTGAGAATACGATTCGTGATCTGGAGTCACGGCGTGTGATTAGCGACACGAACGAAAATTAGTAATAATAAGAGATAAGTGTCCCAACTCAGCCGGGATTCCTTGCTGAGGATGGACTAGGCATTCGGTTGCATGCGTGGCACGCGCCAACGCATGCGTTAGCCACAGACGAAGGGAACAGCTTAATGGCTGCTATGAAGCCACGCACCGGTGACGGGCCAATGGAAGTCGCTAAGGAAGGGCGCAGCCTCATCTTGCGCCTGCCAATCGACGGAGGCGGACGACTGGTGGTCGAGTTGAACAACGACGAGGCAACCGAATTGCGCGAGTGCCTGCTCAAGGTCACCGAGTAGGGTTGCTCAAGTTACAGCTTGGCCGCACGAGGTGCTCGTGCGGCAATTGAGGACCGGCAGAAATGTCGGTCCTTCGTTTTGCCCGAAAATGGCTCCTAGCGCCGCGTGGCCGGCTTGGCCGGAAGGACAGTAGCCACGAGCAATCCCTGCTCGGTGGGGACAAGGTGCGTTTGCAGCCGCGGATCCTCGCGCATCATGCGCAGTGCATCGCGGGTCGTGACGGTGGAAGGCCGTCGCACTGCGGGCTTGGCCAAGCGGTGCTCGTCGAAGGCATTGTTCACGATGATCACGCCGCCGGTTCCCACCAGCCGCTTAGCTTCGGCTACATATTCGAGCAGCAGTTCGGCGCCGGCATCGATGAGCACCAGATCGTAGGCGTGGTCCGCCAAGCGCGATAGGACGTTCTCCGCACGCTCATTGATGATGCGGGCGCGGGCCGAAGGTATTGACGAGTCGCGCAGGCCCTGCCGCATCGCATTGGCGTGTTCCAGATCCGGTTCGATCGCGGTGAGCGTCATGGCGCTGCCCATGGCTTCCAGCATTGCCAAGGACGCGACACCCACGCCGGAACCGATTTCCACGACGTTGCGCGGCTGGCGCAGGGTGCATAGCAGCTGCAGCATGGAGCGGCCCGCCGGGTCAATGCACCGCACGCCCAGGTCTTCCGCGCGCTCGCGAACCGCGGCGACATGCTCCGGCTCGTTGACGTGGGTCTGGGCGTAGGTCCAGCTCGCAAAGAGTTCTGGATTCATCGAAGGCATCTGCGGTGGTCCTCAAGAGTTGAATTGGCGTGGCCAGTATCAATCGTACCTACGCCGTTACCCGAAATCGTTGAACTTGCAGGTTCTCGCGCAGAGGATTCTTAGCTTCAGCTCAGCTTCCCATTTCATACTTGGAGTGTGAACAATGCACGAAGTGAATCTGTTTCTGCTGCTGCGACTGGCGAAACCGCGACCCCGACCTGGGACCAGATGGTCCAGGAGCATGGGCAGCGGGTTTTCCGTTTGGCCTACCGGTTGACTGGCAACCGCCAGGATGCCGAGGACCTTTCCCAAGAGGCATTTGTTCGCGCGTTCAAGGCACTGGAGAACTACACTCCGGGAACCATGGGCGGGTGGCTGCACCGCATCACCACGAATCTATTCCTGGATCAGGCGCGGCGCAAGAGCAAGATCCGCTTCGATCGTTTCGCCGAGGGAAGCGAAGACCGGATGCCCGGTACCGCTGTGACCCCGGAACGCTATTTCGAATTCAACAACCTGGATGTCGACGTGCAAGAGGCCTTGCGCGCCCTGTCCCCGGAGTTCCGTGCGGCAATCGTCCTGTGCGACATGGAAGGCTTCTCCTACGAGGAAGTCTCACGCATATTGGACGTGAAGCTAGGTACGGTGCGCTCGCGGATCCACCGTGGCCGTGCCATGCTGCGAGACGCGCTTGCTCACCGCAATCCGGCGAATCGCCCAGCCAAGACCATGTCGTTGCCACGCATCCCGCGAGGCTTGCGCGCCGCCAGTTAACACCGTTCACCGGGTGTTCACCGTTGGCATGGCGCGGTGACTTCGTTAGTGGCTCTGGAACAAGGTAATCTTCTTACGTGGATCTTTTTGGTATTAATGGTGGCGAGTTTGTCGTTCTCGCCGTGCTTGCGATCGTTATTCTGGGCCCCGAAAAGCTTCCCGAGTACGCCAAAAAGCTAGCGAATCTGGTCAAGGAAGTGCGGCGCATGGCCAATGGGGCCAAGGAGCAGCTGCGCGAGGAAGTCGGCGACGAAGTTGCCGATATCGACTGGAAGAAGCTGGACCCGCGCCAGTATGATCCTCGTCGAATCATCAAGGAAGCGCTTATCGATGAATTCGATGATGCCGTGAATGTTGCCAAGGGCACCCCCGCTAAGACGGTGGCACCGGCTCCGGTGCGTACCGCGGTTCCTTCCATCACCACGCAGCAGCAGCTGGGCGCCAACGAACCGGCTCCGTTCGACTCCGAAGCAACTTAGGCCTGCAACCCACTTTAGAACGTCATTGGCAGCGATCGCCCGGCAAGTCCGCGCGGTCGTTGTTCCAGTTTTCCTGCAAGCTCCCGCATCGCCGTGGCAGCAGGAGCATTCGGGGTGCTGAGCACCACCGGCTGTCCTTGATCCGAGCCCACGCGTACGGATTCTTCCAATGGAATCTGGGCCAGCAGTTCCACCGGGTATCCCAGTTGCTGGCTCAGCGAATCGCTGAGCTTGGCGCCGCCGCCGGAACCGAAGACCTCCATGCGCGTGCCGTCGGGCAGCTGCAGGAAGCTCATGTTCTCCACCACGCCGATCACCTTCTGCTTGGTCTGCAAGGCGATGGTGCCGGCGCGTTCGGCAACCTCTGTCGCAGTGGACTGCGGGGTGGTGATCACCAGGAGCTCGCTATTGGGCAACAGCTGGGAAACTGAAATCGCCATGTCCCCGGTGCCCGGCGGCAGATCGAGGAACAGGTAGTCTAGGTCGCCGAAATAGACATCCGAAAGGAACTGTTCCAAGGCGCGGTGCAGCATCGGTCCACGCCAGATCACCGGCTGGTTGGAATCCAGGAACATGCCAATGGAAATGACCTTCACCCCGTGCGCTACCGGTGGCAATATCATCTCATCCACCCGGGTGGGGTTCTGCGAGATTCCCATCAGCGAGGGAATGGAGAATCCGTGCACGTCGGCGTCGATCAGTCCGACCTTCAGCCCCTGGGCTGCCAGCTGGCAGGCGAGATTCGCGGTCAGCGACGACTTGCCCACTCCGCCCTTGCCGCTGGCCACCGCGATCACCCGGGTCAAGGAGGCAGGGTCGGAGAACGGCGTGCGGCGGCTGGCCAGGGACTCGCGCAACGCTGCCCGCTGGTGCGGATCCATGACACCCAGCTCCACCTCGACGTGCTGCACGCCGTCCACAGCCAGCAGGGCCGCGGTGGCGTCCTGCTCGATGGTGGAGCGCATCGGGCAACCGGCGATGGTCAGCAAGATCTTCACGGTGGCCGTGCCATCGGCCAATTCAGCGGATTCCACCATGCCCAGTTCGGTGATGGGCCGGCGGAGCTCCGGGTCGTTGACCTGTGCGAGGGCGGCGAGGAGTTCTGGGGTGTTGTTCAATGCTCAGTTGTTCTTCCGGTGCTGGCTCTGCTGGGGCTTGACGGTTTCGATCATCCCGGTTTGCGGCTGGGAATTCTTGTTGCCGCCCTTTTTCTTCGCGCGCAGGTGCAGCTCTTCGCCGTCGGCGGTTTCCAGCAGCTCTTCAAGGACATTGCGCAATTCCGAACGGACGTAGTCGCGGGTGGCGACATCGCGCAGGGCCAGACGCAGGGAAGCCAGCTCGCGGGTCAGGTACTCGGTGTCGTACAGGTTGCGTTCTGCACGGGCACGGTCCTCGGACAGCGAGACGCGGTCGCGGTCATCCTGGCGGTTCTGTGCCAGCAGCAGCAGCGGAGCCGCGTAGGAAGCCTGCAGGGAAAGCATCAGCGTCAGCGCGGTGAAGCCGATGGTGGCATCGTCGAAACGCCAATTGATCGGCGCGACCGAATTCCAGATCAGCCAGAAGGCGCAGAATACCGTCATGTACAGCAGGAACTGCGGGGTGCCCATGAAGCGGGCGAACTTCTCCGTGGCCGAACCGAAGAGGTCGGGGTTCGGGGAGAACCGCGGCCAGAAGCGTTGCCGTGCTGCAAGCGGGGTATCCAGGCCGTTACTCTTGCGCTGCTCAGCCATAGCTGGAACTCCTTTGCTGCTGGTGGGTAGTTGGGGCGTTGGCTAGTCCTGGGAACGCCAGTCATCCGGAAGGATGTGGTCCAGCACGTCATCCACGGTGATGGCGCCGACCAGCCGGCCCTCCTTGTTGGTCACGCCTACGCTGGTGAGGTTGTAGGTGGCCAAATGGCGAACCACTTCGGTGATATTGGCCAGATCCGACATCGGTTCCAGCTCGGTATCCAGGATATCGCCCAGCGGTTCCGGGGGAGCGGCACGCAGCAGCGCCTGGATGTGAACTTGGCCCAGGTAGCGTCCGGTGGGGGTTTCCAGAGGCGGGCGCACCACATACACGGTGGAAGCCAGCGCGGGGCTCAGCTCCTCCAGACGCACCGACGCCAAAGCTTCCGCGACCGTGGATTCCGGGGTGAGGATGACCGGAACAGGGGTCATGATCGATCCGGCGGTGCCTTCAGGGTAGGCGAGCAGGCGGCGGACGTCCTTGGCCTCTTCCTCGTTCATCAGATCCAGCAGCTGGTGCTTGGTCTCTTCGCTGACCTCGGCCAGGAGGTCGGCCGCGTCATCCGGGTCCATTTCTTCAAGCACGTCCGCGGCGCGTTCCAGCCCCAGTGCGGAGAGGATTTCCACCTGCTCGCGGTCCGGCAGCTCCTGGAGCACGTCAGCCAGGCGCTCATCTTGCAGATGGGCGGCAATTTCCAGGCGGCGCTTCTCATTCATTTCGTGCAGGGCGTCGGCGAAGTCTGCGGGCTTCATCTCGTCGTGGGCTGCCACGAAGGTGTCAGCGGACTGCGGTTCGCTCTTCGAACCGTGGCTGACATCGTCCCAGGAGACCAGTACCTTGTTGCGGCGGCGCGAACGCAGGCCCAGCAGATTGGCGGTCGGTTCGCCACGCTGGATATAGTATTCGTTGATTTCCCAGTCGCCTCGACGGGTCTGCGCAAGGCCGATATCCTCGATGACGCCGCGGCCGGACCCGTCAATGAAGGTGATGGTGCGGTCGAACATTTCGGCGGCCACCAGAATTTCCTGGCCACGCTGCTGGAAGCGGCGCATGTTCACCAGGCCGTTGCAGATCACCTGGTTGGCTTCCATGGACTGGATGCGGGTCATCGGAACGAAGACCCGCCGCTTGCCGGGGACCTCAACGACCAGGCCCACGCAGGCGGCGGGTTTCTTGGGGCCGCGGGAGACCACCACGACATCGCGTAAACGGCCAAGGCGGTCGCCCAAGGGGTCAAAGACATCAAGCCCGAGCAGCCGGGCGACGAAGATTTTAGACACTTGTGCGCTCACCTTCCTAGACTATCGCGTTCACGGCCTGTTCCCGGTGTGCCAAGCCACAGGCGACGCCCTGTTTCTTTCACCCACAGCGATAGTTGCTTCACAACTATGCAGGCTCACAGTAAACCCGTGCACAATATAGATATGACCTCGCCTCATGGAGTAAATTCGATTAGCACCAGCGGCTTGCCGCGCGGAGAACTGCTTGGACGTTACACCAGCTATCTCGATGCCCAGAAGCTCGTGGATTACCTGGCCGATAATGATTTCCCGGTCGCTGCGGTAAGCATCGTCGGCAACGACGTGCGCACCGTGGAGCGGGTCACCGCGAAGCTGTCCTACCCGCGCGTGGCGCTGGCCGGTGCCGCCCAGGGCGGCATGATGGGCCTGTTCGTCGGCCTGCTGCTGACGCTCTTCGGCGGAGGCGGAAACGGGCTGTACCAGATTCTCTCGGCTATCGGCCTGGGCATGGCTATCTGGATGATCGCTGGCGTGATCAGCTATTCGACCCGTCGTGGCAAGCGCGATTTCGCGTCCTCCAGCCAGTTCGTGGCCACCAGCTTCGACGTAGTGGTTGATTTCGAGCATGCGCAGGCTGCCCGCACCCTGGCCTCCAAGCTGCCTATGCGCCCGCATCAGGCCCCGGCGCACCCAGCGGCGGCCCCGCAGCAGCAGGCGCCTGCCGCCCCCGCCACGCCTCCAGCACAGCCAGCCGCGGCAGCACCGGCCAGCGGTGCGCAGCCTGCAACCGGCGCGGAGCGCAGCTCGCAGTTCCCCGACCTGCCAGATGGCCGCCCGCGCTATGGCGTGCGAGTGAACGAGGCCAAACCGGCAGCTCCAGCGGCACAGCCGGCCAAGGAGGAAGCCCAAGCACCGGCATCCGAGGCCAAGGAAGCGCAGGACCTGTCGGAAGTCGAGCCGAAGGTCGATACCTCGCAGCAGCCGCAGGCCCAGGCCGAAGAGCCTGACCAGGACCCGGCGTCCCGCAAGGATTCGGAAGGCTAGGCGACAGCCGGGCACAAGCAAGGCCTGGGTGCAGGTACCACGGTAACTGCACCCAGGCCTTCGCTGATTAAAGCCGCGGGAGGACTTAGCCGCGCAGCTTAGCCATCCACGCTTCGACCTCGTCAGGCTTGCGCGGAAGGGCCACGCTCAGGTTCTCGGCGCCATCGGCGGTGACCAGAATGTCGTCCTCGATGCGCACGCCCAAGCCGCGGTACTCTTCGGGGATCGCCAAATCCTCGTCCTTGAAATACAGGCCAGGCTCGATGGTGAAGACCATGCCCTCTTCCAGCTCGGCATCCAGGTACAGGTCGGCGCGAGCCTGCGCGCAGTCGTGGACGTCCAGGCCCAGGTGGTGGCTGGTGCCATGCGGCATCCAGCGGCGGTGGTGCTGGCCCTCCGGATCCATGGCTTCTTCCACGGAGACCGGCAACAGGCCCCACTCGGACAGGCGCTCGGCCAGGACGCGGGTAGCGATCTGGTGCAGGTCGCGGAACTTCAGCCCCGGCTTGGCCGCGGCGAACGCGGCATCGGCAGCATCCAGCACGGCCTGGTAGACCTTGCGCTGCACCTCGGTGTATTTGCCTGACACCGGCAGCGAACGGGTGATGTCCGCGGTGTACAGCGATTCGGCCTCGACACCGGCGTCCAGCAGCAGCACCTCGCCCGGCTTGACGGATCCGGTGTTGCGGATCCAGTGCAAGATGGTGGCGTTGTTGCCCGAGGCGGCGATGGTGTCATAGCCCAGCTCGTTGCCCTCAAGGCGGGCACGGGCGAAGAAGGCGCCTTCGACAACGCGTTCGCCGCGTTCGTGGGCGACGGCCTTGTCCAAGTTGCGCACCACATCTTCGAAACCGTTGATGGTTGCGGCAACCGACTTGCGCAGCTCCGCGATTTCGTATTCGTCCTTGATGAGGCGAAGCTCGGAAACGAACTCGGATAGCTCGGTATCCAGGGCGTCGCTGGCTTCCAAGTCCTGCCCGGTGTTGATGCGCGAGGTGTCCACCAGCGCCTCGATGTTCAGGTCGACTTCGCGCACCAGGCGGATGCGGATGCCGCCCAGGGCCTGCGGGCCGGAGTTCTTGGTGATCGCCATTTCCAGCTGTTCCAGCGAGTCGGTAGGCATCCCGGTGCGTGCCGACAGCGAGGAGAGGGTAGGGCGCGGGCCGACCCAGAATTCGCCGGACCGCGAGTTCAGGTAGAAGTCGGTGGTGTCGCGGCCGGCCATCGGCGCGAAGTACAGGGTGGAAACGTGGTTGGAGCCGTGCTCGCCTGCGCCGTCATCGGTTGGTTCCATGACCAGTACTGCGTCGGGCTCGTGGTCGACGCCCAGGCCGGTGAGGTGGGCGAAGGCCGAATGCGGGCGGAAGCGGTAGTCGGTGTCGTTGGAACGGACCTTGAGCGGGCCGGCCGGGATTACGATGCGCTCGCCTGTGAAGTTTTCCGAGAGCTTGGCACGACGGGCCGCCGCGTAGCTGGCAGCGGCATCCTGCTCTGGCAAGTCCGAGGTGTCCTTGGCCCACGAGGAGGCCATGAATTCCTGGAATGCCTTGGACGTTGGACGCTGGGAACGGTTGTTCACGCGGTCTTCCAACGGCTGATCAGTGCTTGGTGCAGTTGAATCTTGATTGGTCATGCTCCAAGTGTGTCACCATCAGCTGTATCCCAGCAAAGAATCAGCGCAGGGGATAACCTAGGCATATGCGAATTGACCTGCACACCCACTCCAATGTGTCTGACGGAACTGAAACTCCGTCCGAGCTGATGCGCGCAGCGTCGGCTGCCGGCCTGGATGTCGTGGCGTTGACAGATCATGACCAGACCAGCGGTTGGGACGAAGCCGCGGCGCAGGCGCGGAAGCTGGGACTGGGGTTCGTTCCGGGCATGGAAATCACCTGCCAGGATGCCCACGGCATCAGCGTGCACCTGCTCAGCTATCTGCACGACCCCACCTACCAGCCGCTGCTCGATGAGCTGGACCGCGCACTGAACTCGCGGATCATCCGCGCCCGCCGCATTGTCGATCTGCTGGCCGAGGACTATCCGATCAGCTGGGATCTGGTGGGGGAGCATTGCCTTCCGGGCTCCACCGTTGGCCGCCCGCATATTGCCGATGCGCTGGTGGCCGCGGGGGTGGTGGAGAACCGCAACGAGGCGTTCGCCAACATCCTGTCCTCGCGTTCGCGCTACTACGTATCGCATCCAGCGGTGAATCCGGCCACTGCCGTGCAATTGGTTCGCGAAGCCGGCGGCGTTCCGGTGTTCGCGCACCCCAAGGCCTCAGCCCGGGGACGAGTGGTTCCCGACTCGACCTTCTACGAGATGATCGATGCCGGTCTGGCCGGAGTGGAAGTGCACCACCGGGACAATACCGCTGAGGGGAAGGCCTGGCTGCTTGACCTGGCCGCCGAGCACGATCTGATCGTCACCGGCTCCTCGGACTACCACGGGACCGGAAAGCTGAACCGGCTCGGTGAAAATCTCACCGAGCCGGGCATGCTGCAAAGGATTATCGACGAGGGGACTGGGACTCAGACCTCGATATAAGTGGTGCCTTCAGGCAACCGGGCCTTCATCACCTCGATGGCTTCGACGTTCTGGTCAATCAGCACATACTGGCGTCCCAGCTTCGCCGCCACCGCACCGGTGGTGCCGGAACCGGCGAAGAAGTCCAGCACCCAATCGCCGGGGCGCGAGGATGCGGCCACGATCCTGCGCAGCACGCCTTCGGGCTTCTGCGTCGGATAGCCGGTCTTTTCCTTGCCGGTAGGCGAGACGATGGTGTGCCACCAGACATCGGTCGGAAGCTTGCCCAGGGCGCGCTTCTCCGGGGTCACCAGGCCGGGGGCCATATACGGTTCACGGTCCACCTCGGCCGAATCGAAGTGGTATTTCTTGGGATCCTTCACATAGACCAGGATGGTGTCGTGCTTGGCCGGCCAGCGGCTCTTGGCACGAGCCCCATAGTCGTAAGCCCAGATCAGCTCGTTCAGGAAGCACTCCCGGCCGAAAATCCCGTCGAGCAGCACCTTCACGTAATGCACTTCGCGGTAATCCAGATGCACGTAGAGCGTGCCGTCCTCGGCCAGCAGGCGGTGGGCCTCGCGCAGCCGCGGCTCGATGAAGCTGAGGTAGTCGTCAAAGGCATCGTGATACGACCGGGCGATCCCCAGCTCGGTGTTGTACTCGCGCCCCTTGAATCCGGTGCGGTCGCCTTCGCCTTCGGCAGCGCGGACCATGGTGCGCTGGGCACGGGTCTGCTTGCGTCCGGTGTTGAATGGCGGGTCCACGTAGATCAGGGTGAAGCCCTGATCGGGCAGGGTGCCGAGGATGGAGAGGTTGTCGCCGTGGTACACGGTATTTCCCGAGGCTGGAACGCCGTACGCGTGGGCGTCTGGTGTTCCAGCATCAGGCAAAGCTGGTTCTTCGGGTAGAGCGAGCACCGCTGGTGTAAGTTCCTTTCGGAAAAGTTGACTGGCCGGTTGGACTGGAATCAGTCCTGGCCGCCTGCTTCGGTGCTGCGGGTGCGGCGGCGCGGACGGCGGTGGCGTGCCGGTGCTGAGCCCTCGGCCGCTGCCTGCTCCTCGCCGGCCACATGCGTTTCGCGGTGGCGCTCGTTTTCGCGTGCCGGACGATCCTGCTTGCCCTTGGAGTGGCCGTGGCGTGCGCCGTCCTGCTCGGCACCGGAGCCCTGCCCGCCGCGCTGGCGCGTCTGCACGCCGTTCACGGTGCGGGTGCGGGTGCGGGAATTGCTGCGGCGGCGCGGGGTACGCGCTGATTCCTCGCGGCGCGGGGAACCGTCGCCCTCGGCGGCGGCGGTCTTCTTGGCACGCTGCAGCCGGCCCTTGGTGCCCTTGGGGATATCCAGGTCGGTGAAGAAGTGCGGCGACGAGGAGTAGGTTTCCACCGGCTCGGGAACGTTCAGGCCAAGCGCCTTGTTGATCAGCGACCAGCGCGGCACCGAGTCCCAGTCCACGAAGGTCACCGCGATGCCGGTGTTGCCGGCACGGCCGGTGCGGCCCACGCGGTGCAGGTAGGTGTTCTCGTCATCAGGGCACTGCAGGTTGACCACGTGGGTGACGTCATCCACGTCGATGCCGCGGGCCGCGACGTCGGTGGCGACCAGGATGTCGACCTTGCCCGAGCGGAAGGCCTTCAATGCCTGCTCGCGGGCGCCCTGGCCCAGATCGCCGTGCAGCGAACCGGCGTTGAAGCCGCGGTCCACCAGCTCGTCGGACAACTTGGCCGCCGAGCGCTTGGTCTGGGTGAAGATGATGGTCTTGCCTCGGCCCTCGGCCTGCAGCAGGCGGGCTACCATCTCGTCCTTGTCCATGTTGTGCGCACGGTAGACCAGCTGGCGGATATTGCGCTTGGTCAGCGAATCGTCATCGCCCGGATCCTGGGCGCGGATGTGCGTAGGGCGGGTCATGTAGCGGCGGGCCATGGTGATCACGGCGCCGGGCATGGTGGCCGAGAACAGCATCGCCTGGCGTACCGGCGGCAGTGCGGCCAGGATGCGCTCGACATCCGGCAGGAAGCCGAGGTCCAGCATCTCGTCGGCCTCGTCCAGCACCACGGTGCGCACCTGCTTGAGGTTCAGCACCCGCTGGCGGTTCAGGTCGATCAGGCGGCCCGGGGTGCCGACCACTACGTCGGTGCCGGCCTTCAGCGCGGCAATCTGCTCCTCGTAGGGGCGCCCGCCGTAGATGGTGGTGATCGAGATGTTCGAGTGCTTCGAAGCCTGGGCCAAATCGGCGCCGACCTGGATGGCCAGCTCGCGGGTCGGGGCGACGATCAAGGCCTGCGGGGCACCGGGGAATTCAAGATCCGCGTGGCCCTTGTCGCCCTCGCGGATCACGCGCTGCAAGGCAGGAATGCCGAAACCCAGGGTCTTGCCGGTACCGGTCTTGGCCTGGCCGATGATGTCGTTGCCGCCCAGGGCAACTGGCAGGGTCAAGGCCTGGATGGGGAAGGGGTACTCGATCCCGGCTTCCGAGAGCGAAGCAACAATGTCTTCGCGAACGTTCAGATCGGCAAAGCTCTGCTTGGCTGGCTCTGCGGCGGTTGGTTCGTTGTCTTGTGGTTCGGCAGCTGTTGCCGAAAGCGTCGTGTCAGTCACGATGTCCGTGTTCTCATTTCATGCGGGCACGGCACCTGTTCCATTCCGGCTTGCAAGAAGCCAGGAGCATGCAGGGTACCGCGCGAATCCAGCGGAGCCGATCGCTGCTTTCACGTCAGGCGCCTTGGCCAGGCACCTGCGGGATGGCGACCGCTGGGAAGTCGCCATAAAACTGTTTCATCTATCAGCCCATTGCGATCGGGCATCCTAATTGCTAATAGGCCAAGCATAACCGGTTTTGCCCTGAAACCCGGGCTTAGGAGTCCGAAGCCACGATTTCGAAGCTGATCTTGCGTACTTCTGGATCGGCCTGCACCAGCTTCACGCGCACCAAGGTGCCTGGCTGGGCGGATCCGGTGAAGGATCCGGTAATCGGTTCATCCGCCAGCTGCAGGACTCCGGGACGAATCTTGCCGTCCTCTTTCTGCTCGGCGGACTTCAGCACGATGGCCTGGAATTCTTCCCCGACCCGTGTCTTGAGCACATAGGCTTCGAGCAGGTCAACGGCCGCATTGTTCACCCGGTTGGCGGCAATGCTGCTGCTGCGCATCAGCCCGGGCAGGTCCTCCAACGCCGAAGTGAGCTGTGCCGGGAGCGGCTGGCCGGTGGACAGCAGGTGGCAGGTGAGCAGCACGAAACGGTCTACGAGACGGCGCAGCGGCGCGGTGGTGTGCGCGTAGGGCGCTGCCAGTGCCGCCTGGATGAGTTCTTCCTCGGGCTGCCCGTTGATGACCTGGTAGTCCGCGCCGCGGAACAGGGCAGCGGCGCGATGCATGATGACCAGCTGCTTCGGGTCGCTGACATCCAATGCATGCAGGTACTGCCCATAGCTGAGCGATTCATCCCACGGGGTGCCGAGCAGCTGAGTTTGGGTGCGGAATTCGCGCTGGTCTGCCTCATCCGGGGCAGGCATGGTGCGCAAGATGCCCACGCCGGCTTTGAGCATGATGCGGGCCGCGGCAATGCCGGTGAGCAGGGAAATCTGCGCGTTGTGGCCTTCCAGCGGCAGGGGAGTGCGGCTGACCAGCTTGTAGCCCTCGCCGGCTTCCTCGATTTCCTGATCCGGCAGGTTCAGCGAGGCGCCGCCGCGCAGTTGCTCTTGGCGCAGGCGAGCCGCGCCGATTTCGGCGAGCAGCTCGAGCTGCTCATCGGGTTCTCCCGAATCCAGCCGTGCCTGGGCCGAGGCGTAGTCCAGTTGCGTCCTGGAACGGATGCGCGCGCGGCGCAATTCGACCTCGCCGAGGGCGCCATCGGCGTCCAGGGAAATTTTCCAGTGGAAGGCCGGACGTTCCTTGCCCGGCAGCAGCGAGCCCTGGTCCTCGGAGATCAGCGGCGGGTGCAAGGTGATCTTGCGGTGCGGCAGATAGTAGGTCTGGCCGCGTTGGCGGGCCACCGCATCAAGCTGGCTGCCCAGGGCAACGAAGGCTGGCACGTCGGCGATGGCGTAGTGCACTGTGTAGCCGTCGCCGTGCCGTTCAAGGAACATCGCCTGGTCGAGATCGGTGGCGCCGGGCGGATCAATGGTGAAGAAGGGGATGCCGGTCGCGTCCTGGTCGGGGAGCTGCATTTGGGCTACCGCCAGCTCCGCGGCTTCCAAGGTCTGCTCGTCGAAAGGCGCCGGCACCTCGAACTCCGCTTCCAGGCCGAGCAGCAGCTGGGCCAACGAGTTGGCGGGAACCGGGCGGGGGCTGCGGATTCTTCGTTCAGTCACACCCTAGGAATATCACGACTCGGTGACTCGAATCACCATTTGGGCAAAGAAATAGCCGGTTTCGCATTCGGGCGAAACCGGCCACCAGCTGCCAAGGCGGGGCCTTGGCGAGCTGCAAGCGCTACTGTGCGAAGCCGACGCGGCGGACTTCTTCCGGGCCAACCTCAACGTAGGCGATGCCAGCGGAAGGCACCAAGACCTCGCGGCCCTTTGGATCCTTCAGTGCCAGAACGGTTCCGTCGGCGATAGCCTTCGCTACCAGCTCGTTGACTTCGGCGTTGCTCAGCTCGGAGTCAAGCACTACTTCGCGGGCTACATTCTGAATGCCAATGCGGATTTCCATGTTTGTCGCAGATCCTCTCGAACGAAATAGGTGTCCCGTGTGGGGCCTCTGGTCACTAATTTAGCTAGTTTTCCTTCGGGAACTGCGAAATTCCGCGCCAAGCTAAACGAGAGATCAGCTCGACAGCCGCCTCCTGGTCCACCGAGGACTCGCTGGCGGCCCAGTAGCGAGCCGAAACCTGGGAGAGCCCGGCCAGTGCCCGGCCTGCCAGCAGGCCCTCGTCCTCGCTCATATCGGTATCCTCGACGACTACGCGGGCGATAGAGGAAGCCAGCGAGCTGTTGAACTGCTCGATGCGATGGGCGATCAGCGGATCGGAGAGGACATCGGATTCGAAGATCAGGCGGTAGGCCTGGGATTCGCCCCTGATGTAGCTGTAGTACGTGTTGATCGTGGCGAAAACACGCTCGCGGTTGTCATTCGTGGAGCGGATCGCTTCATCGAGCTGCCGGCTGAAGTCGGCCAGGTGGGAATCGAGCAAGGCGAGATACAGTTCGCGCTTGCCGGGGAAGTGCTGGTAGAGGACCGGCTTGGAGACCAATGCGACTTCAGCAATTTCGTCCATCGACGCGCCATGATAGCCATGGGCCACGAAAACCTGGTGCGCTGCCTGCAGCAGCTGGCGCCGACGCGCTTCACGTGGCATCCGTTGCGGGCGGGTGCCTTTGATATTTTCGAGTTCCGTCATGTCGAATGGGGCCTTTCCAGCTGCAGAGTGATCAGCTCCCAAGTCATCGAAGGAATTGTCGGGAGACTAATCTACTTGGAAGTAGTATTCCATGCTTCTGTGCGGAAAGTGGAAAAATCCGGCGGGAAATCAGATTTTCTACGCTGATTTGACTTCAGGCGCGGCAGGGCAGTTGCCCTGGGCCTGCATTGGTTCCGATTTCTCGGCAACGGGCTGGTCAAGTTCCAAGCCGTAGAGGGTTTCCAAGGCCGCGACATACTCGCTGGTGCGGCCTTCGCCTGCCAGCTCGCGGGCCCGCATGGTAGGCACATGCAGCAGCTGGCGGACCATGCGGCGCATGGCCAGTTCCACTTCCTCGGCGGCGGCGCTGCAGCCGTGCTGTGCGCGGACCTTGGCGATTTCCGCATCCAATACGCTCTTGGTGTGCTGGCGCAGGGCGACAATCGCGAAGTCGGCTTCGCGTTCCCGCTGGGCTGCGGCGAACTCAGCGGTGGCTTTCTTGACGATCCGGCTCGCCGCGTGGACGGCCATTGCCTGTTCGGTCGGGGCGGCCATGCGCACCGATTCCAAGGTGATCAGCTCGACATCCGGCATTTCCACCAGGGTCGGGTCGAAGTCGTGGGTGAGCGCCATGTCGATGGCGATCAGCGGGTGCTTCTCCACACGCAGGGCTTCGAGTTCTTCGCGGGCCAGCTGGTGCCCGCCTCCGGAGCAGCCAACGATGATGTCGGCTTCGCGCAGCGCCTGCGGCAGCAATTCGTCGTTCAGCGGGAAACCGCCGCGCTTGGCGGTGAAATCTGCGGCGCGTCCGGAATGCGAGTAGACCGAGATGCGCTGGACGCCGCGTTCCTTGAGCAGCGCCATCGTGGCACCAGCGTAGGAACCGGTGCCGAAGAGCACGACGTCTTGTTCGGACCAGTCGCTGGCTTCATCGCGCAGCTCTTCGGCCAGATCGAGGGCTACCGAAACCACGGACTTGCCCTGGGTGCCCAGATCGGTATTCGAACCGACATCCTTGGCCGCGCGGGTGGCGTTCTGGAACAGCCGGGTGAGGTTGCTGGTCGTGGTCTTCTCCTGCTGCGCCTGGGTCAGCGCGCGGCGCACCTGCCCGGCGATTTCGCGTTCGCCGACGACGGCAGAGTCCAGGCCGGCCCCGACGGAGAAGAGATGCTCGATGACCGGGTCGCCTTCCAGCGTGGTCAGGCGGCGGGACAGGAATTCGGGGGAGAGGCCTGCGCTGGCGGCCAGCTCGCTGACCAGATGATCCGCAGCGTCCTCCACATGGTCCACGTCCGCGTAGACTTCGAAGCGGTTGCACGTAGCAAGCACGACGGCACCATTGATAGCTGCCGAACCGTAAACGGAGGCAGCTGCCAGCCCATCGGCCGAAGCACTGATTTGTGCCACGGTCTCCAGATCGAGCTGCGAATGCGATGCGACAAGAGATAAGAAAACCACAGTGACCCCAGAATAGGCCGGAAAATACCGGCAGACAACGCAGGTGTGCCTAATATGGCATGGTTCCGCGGGGTTAGTTTGCTCACCTTCACCTGCGGGCGAACGCCGTAAATGGGCTTTTAATCCCAAGACTTGGCAGAATTGGGGCATGACCCTGTCGCAGAACCATCCGCTGATTGATGGACGTACCCAAGATTCCGCTTTGATCCAAGCCTTGACCGGCAAGAAGCCTTCGCATCACCCGGTGTGGTTCATGCGCCAGGCTGGTCGCTCGCTGCCTGAGTACCTGAAGCTGCGCGAAGGGGTGAGCATGCTCGACTCCTGCCTGGATCCAGCCATGGCCAGCGAGATCACCCTGCAGCCGGTGCGCCGCCACAAGGTGGACGCTGGCATCTTCTTCTCGGACATCGTCATCCCGCTGCGCCTGGCAGGCATCGGCGTGGACATCGTGCCAGGGGTCGGCCCGGTACTGGAGACCCCGATCCGCACCATGGAGCAGGTCGCCGCGCTTCCCGAGCTGACCGACGAGTCGCTGGAACCGATCCGCGAAGCGGTGCGCCTGACCGTGGCAGAGCTGGGCAAGACCCCGCTGATCGGCTTCGCCGGCGCCCCGTTCACCGTGGCCGCCTACATGGTCGAGGGCAAGCCGAGCCGCGACCACCTGGGCCCGCGCACCATGATGCACACCGACGCGGAGGTCTGGGACGGTCTGATGACCTGGGCCGCCAACGCCTCGGGCAAGTTCCTGCGCGCGCAGGTCGAGGCCGGTGCCTCGGCCGCCCAGCTCTTCGACTCCTGGGCCGGTTCGCTGTCGCTGCCGGACTACCAGATGCATGTGGCCCCGTATTCGGTGAAGTCCCTGGACTACGTCCGCGATCTGGGCGTGCCGCTAATCCACTTCGGCACCGGCACCGGCGAGCTGCTGACCGCGATGCGCGATGCCGGGGTGGACACCGTCGGCGTGGACTACCGCATCCCGCTGGAAACGGCGATCGAGCGTTTGGGCCAGGACGTTTCGGTCCAGGGCAATATCGACCCGGCGCTGCTGGCAGCCCCATGGGAAGTCCTCGAAGCGCACGTGCGCGAGGTGGTTGCGGCCGGCAAGAAGGCCCGCGGCCATGTGGTGAACCTGGGCCACGGTGTTCCTCCGACCACCGACCCAACCGTGCTGACCCGTGTGGTCGAGCTCATTCACTCGCTGTAATTCAACAGGTCTAAGCTAGGTTTAACGCCGTCTCCCACTGGCCCTCGACGCCACGGCCAGAGGGACAGGGCCTCGGCATATCGTGAAGGTGGAAGGTGCAAGGCACGTGAGCAAGGAACAACGCAATGCGCGCGCAGGAAAATCAGCGCAAGCCACCGGTGCATCCAAGCCGCGACGGGATATGGCCAACGATGCCGCCGCGCACGCCTTGCGCCTGCTGGAAAAGGTGCGCAGCGCCAGCGAAGCACGCCTAGCGAAAACCGGATCGGCCCACCAGGCGGAAAAGCCATCGGCCCCGCATGCAGTAGTGGTCGGCGGCGGCATTGCCGGGCTGGTCGCCGCCCGTGAACTTCGCCAGACCGGACACGACGTAACCGTGCTGGAAGCAACCGGGAGCTTCGGCGGCTGCGTGCGCACTGCCGAAGTCGCCGGGCTGGCCATCGATGCCGGGGCGGAATCCTTCGCGCTTCGCGGAGGCATTGTTGCCTCGTACCTCGACGAGCTGGAGTTGGGCGGGCAGATCGCCAAGACCTCAGGAGCGCGGGCCTGGCTCGTCCAGGGCGAGGAGCAGGACATCCTGGCCCACCCGATGCCTGAAACCGCCTTGCTGGGCATCCCGGGCAATGTGCGCACCGACGAGGTGCGCTCGATCATCGGCCGGCCCGCCACCGTGCGCGCCGCCGCGGACCTGATCACTCCAATGAACAAGAAGTGGGCCACCGAGCCGCTGTCCATTGCCGAAGTGGTCCGTTCCCGCATGGGCCAGGCGGTGCTGGACCAGTTGGTGGCCCCGGTCATCAACGGGGTCTATTCCACCGACCCCGCCAGGATTTCCATTGACGCCGCTGCCCCTGGCCTGCGCCAAGCCATGCTGGAGACCGGTTCGCTGGCGCGCGCCGTCACCAAGCTGCAGGAATCGGCGCCGGCAGGCTCCCGGGTCGCCGGCCTGGACGGCGGCATGTACACCATGGTCGAAGCCCTGGTTTCCCAGCTGGGAGAGGCAGGCGTGGCGCTGGTGCGCAATTCGCCGGTCACCGCCGTGCGCCACGACGCGCAGTCGCCAGCCCCGTACACGGTCAGCACCCTGGGCCAGGAGCTGCACGCGGACCGGGTGGTCTTGGCAACGCCCGCGGCACAGGCACTTGCGCTGCTGAACCCGCTGCTGGCACCCGAAGACCAGCTGGCCAGCGAAGGCGGCGACAATGCCATCGCGTTGGCGATCCTGGTGGTCGACAAGCCTGAGCTCGACGACGCCCCGCGCGGGTCCGGCGTGCTGGTCGCCAAGGACGCCCCGCTGACCGCCAAGGCGCTGACCCACTCAACAGGCAAGTGGCCATGGCTTGCGGAGGAGGCAGGGCCCGGCACCCACGTGCTGCGCCTGTCCTTCGGGCGCATCGGCGAACATGAGGAACTTGTCGAATCCGGGGATGACTCGGCTCTCATCGAACAGGCAATCAAAGACGCTTCAAAGATTCTCGGTGTTCAATTGCACCTAGATGATGTCTTGGGAAGCACCGTTTCACGCTTCAGCGACATGGTTCCGCTGCAGGGCCAGGCCGCTGCCTTGCGCCGTGGCCAGCTGCAGCGCAGCCTGTCGGACTTCGAAGGGCTCGATGTGGTTGGCGCATGGATCGCCGGCACCGGATTGGCACGAGTGATCAGCCAAGCCCGCAGTGCCGTCGCGATCAGCGCCCGCTAACCGCGCCCGGGACAACCAACCTGGACTTTTGTCCGAAACCAGATCAAGGAGAATATCAAGTGAGCAACGCACCGGAGCATAATTCCCCAGTTATTCGCGAACGCGAAAACGCGGGAGAAAACCCGACGTTCTTCTACACTCTCTGGACCATTTTCAAGCGTTCCGAAATCGTGGAGCGTTCCGAGGCGGCTGCCGCTGAATTCGATGCACTGGTCTCCGAGCTGGCCGCCGAAGGTGCCACCGTACGCGGCATCTACGACGTATCGGCCATGCGCGAAGACGCTGACCTGATGGTCTGGGTGCACGGGCCGTCGGCCCAGCTGCTCCAGGCTTCGATGCGCAAGATCCGCCGTTCAGCCCTGATGGCAGGCACCGAGATCGTGTACTCCACGATGGCAGTGCACCGCGAAGCTGAATTCGCCAAGGACCACTCGCCGGCGTTCGCCCGCGGGGTGGCAGCCAAGGAATGGATGACCGTCTACCCGTTCGTGCGCTCCACCGAGTGGTACACCCTGGACCCGGCGGCCCGCGGCAAGATGCTGCGCGACCACGGCATCCTGGGCCGCGAATTCCCCAACGTGCTGGCCAACACCGTCGCCGCGTTCTCCTTCGGCGACTACGAATGGCAGATCTGCCTGGAAGCCGATGACATGATCGACCTGGTCGACATGATGCGCCACCTGCGCTACACCGAGGCCCGCCACCACGTGCGTGAGGAGACCCCGTTCTACACCGGCCGCCGCATCTCGGCAGCCGAAGCGCTCGAGGTGCTGAAGTGAGCCAGGCCTTCGATCCCCGCGAGGGGTATGACAGCAACGGCCAGATGATTCCCAAGGCGTACGATGCCATCCTGCTGGCATCCTTCGGCGGACCGGAAGGACAGGATGACGTCATCCCGTTCCTGCGCAAGGTCACCGCGGGCCGCGGCATCCCGGATGAGCGCCTGGAAGAAGTGGCGGTGCACTACCGCAAGAATGGCGGCGTCTCGCCGATCAACGCGCAGAACCGCGCGCTGAAGGCCGCGCTGGAAGCCGAACTTGAATCCCGCGGCATCGACCTGCCGATCTACTGGGGCAACCGCAACTGGCACCCGTTCATCGACGACACGCTCAAGGCGCTGGCAGCCGACGGCCACCGCAGGGTGCTGCTCATGGGCACCGGCGCCTACTCCGGCTACTCGGCCTGCCGCCAGTACCGCGAGGACGCCGGCATGGGCCTGGTCAACACCGGCCTGGACGGCGTGGTGGAAGTGGACAAGTTGCGCCAGTTCTTCGACACCCCAGCCTTCATCGCTCCTTTCGTGGATTCCTTGCGCACCTCGCTGGCCAACGTGCGCGCCCAGCTGGACGAGGCAGGCAAGGACGATAAGGCGATCAAGATCGTCTTCGTCACCCACTCCATTCCGATGACCGATGCCGAGGCCGCCGGCCCGGAGGGCATCCGGGGCGAAGGATACGAGAATCTCTACACCCGCCAGCACCAGGCGGTGGCCGACTGCATCCTGTCCCAGGTGGAAGAAGCCCAGGGCCTGGAGCACAGCCTGGTCTACCAGTCCCGCTCCGGGGCACCGCACGTGCCATGGCTGGAACCGGATATCAACGACGCACTGGAAGCGGACGCCGCAGCCGGTGTCGCCGGTGTCGTAGTGGTGCCCATCGGCTTCATCTCGGATCACATGGAAGTCATGTGGGATCTGGATACCGAAGCCAAGGACACCTGCGCGGAACTGGGCCTGGCCTTTGACCGTGTCGCCACCCCTGGCACCCATCCTGAGTTCATCTCCGGCCTGGTCGATCTGGTCGAAGAACGCCTCGCCGGTCCCGATGGCAAGGCCCTGCGCGCCGGACGCACCTCGGTGGTCGAGGGCGGCCCATGGTTCGATGTCTGCCGTCCGGGCTGCTGCGAGAAGCGCGCGCTGGACGGAACCCTGCGCCCGACCATCGGCGCCGTGGACTCGGAAGTAGGTGTGCCTGCACCATGAGCGAAGCATTCCGCGTAGGAACCCGCGGCAGCGCGCTGGCAACCACCCAGACTGGGTGGGCCGCCCAGCAGCTGGCCGGGATCTCGGGCCTCCAGGTGCAGACCGTGCTGGTCAAGACCGAAGGCGATGTGGTGACAGGTTCGCTGGCCACCCTCGGCGGCACCGGGGTCTTCGCCGCCGCGCTGCGCCAGCACCTGCTGGATTCGGGGTGCGACCTGGCCGTGCACTCGCTCAAGGACCTGCCCACCGCGCAGCCCGAGGGCCTGGTCTTGGCCTCCATCCCGCCGCGCGAGGATGTGCGCGATGCGCTGTGCTCGCGCGACTCGCTGGGCCTGGACCAGCTGCCGCAGGGCGCGAAGATCGGCACCGGTTCGCCGCGCCGCGCCGCCCAGCTGCTGGCCTACCGCAGCGATTTGCAGATTGTCGATATCCGCGGCAATGTCCCCACCCGCTTGGGACGTGTCAAGGGCGTCGGGGAAACCCTCGATGACGGCAGCGTGGGACGCGGCACCCAGGGCGATTTGGATGCGGTGATCCTGGCGGCCGCCGGCATGCGCCGGTTGGGCTTGGAGAAGCACATCACCGAGTACCTGGATCCTGCCATCATGCTGCCTGCTCCGGGCCAGGGCGCGTTGGCGCTGGAAACCCGCACCGCCGGTTCCGGCCACAAGGCACTGGATGCGGCGTTGGCGCAGTTCGACGATGCCGCCACCCGCATGCAGGTCGAGGCCGAACGCGCGCTGCTGGCTGAGCTGGAAGCCGGGTGCGCCGCCCCGATTGGTGCCCTGGCGCATATCGAGGGCGATGAGCTGGTCCTCGAAGCCGTGGCCTGCAACCCCGATGGCTCGCAGACCATGCGCCGCAGCGCCCGCACCGCGGCCAGCTCGGTGCAGTCGGCGCAGCAGCTGGGCCGTTCGCTGGCGCAGTCGATGATTGCCGACGGCGCGGCCGTTGTCGCCGGACTGGCCTAGTCCCGGCAGATGGCCTACCAAGCACTGATCCTGCGCAACCCGGCACGCGCCGCGGCCACCGTGCAGGAATTCGACCAGCTGGGCATCACCTCGTGGTGTGCCCAGCTGATCGATACCGTCTGGCCCGAGGACCGCAGCCAGCTGCACCGCATGGGCGAAGAACTAGTGGCCAGCCGCTTCAGCTGGCTGGTATTCACCTCGGTGAATACGGTCCATGTTGTTGCGCAGGTGCTGGATGGCCGGCAGCTTCCCGCAGATCTGCGGATTGCCTCGGTAGGCCAGAAGACCACCGACGCGATTGCCCGGCTGCTGGGGCGTGCGGTGCACTTCCAGCCGGCCGAGCAGTCGGCGGCCGGGATGGTGGCCGAATGGCGCCTGGAGGCCGGGGCGCGGATCTGCTATCCGCATGGGGACCTGGCCAGTTCCACGCTGGCCGACGGGCTGGCCAAGCATCCGGTCGAGGTCAGCGAATGCATCGCCTATGAAACCGTTGATGCCGGGCGCGGCAGCCAGCCGGTCACCGAAGCCGCGGCCGCCCCGGGGATCAAGATCCTGCCGGCAGAGCAGATCGGTGCCACACTGGAAGAGCTGGACCTGGTGGTCTTCTCGGCCCCGAGCGTGGTTCGCCGCTTCGTCCAGCTGGCAGGCAGCCGCTTGCCGGCCCGGACTCAGGCCATCGCCATCGGCAAGCCGACGGCCGCGGCCATGGAACGCGCCGGGCTGCCCGTGCACGCGATAGCCGCGCAGCCCACGCCACAGGGCCTGGCCGGCGCGGCCCGAGATTTGCTCCAGCGCACCGGTTCCGCCGGTGCCGCAGAGCGCACCGCAGAATAAGAAGTTATTGAGAACTGGAGAAAGAGGAGCCATGGGTTTCCCCCAGCATCGCCCGCGCCGGTTGCGGCAGAATCCTGCGATCCGCCGCCTGGTGGCAGAAAACGAGCTTTCGGCCCGCCAGCTGATCTTGCCCGCCTTCGTGCGCGAAGGGTTGAGCCAGCCAAACGAGATCACCTCCATGCCTGGGGTCTACCAGCACACCATGGATTCGCTGAAGGCGGCCGCCAGCAACGCGGCCGAACTCGGGCTGGGCGGCATCATGCTCTTCGGCATCCCCGAGGAACGCGACGAGAACGGCTCGGCCGGAATCGACCCGCAGGGTATCCTGAACCAGGGCATCGCCGCGGTGCGCGCCGAGGTGGGCGACGAACTGGTGGTCATGTCCGACGTGTGCCTGGATGAATTCACCTCGCATGGCCACTGCGGCGTGCTTGACGAGCACGGCACCGTGGACAATGACGCCACCTTGGAAATCTACGGCCAGATGGCCGTGGCGCAGGCCGAGGCCGGCGCCCACATGCTGGGCCCCTCGGGCATGATGGATGGGCAGATTGGCGTCATCCGCCAGGCCCTGGATGCCGCCGGTCGCCAGGACGTCTCGATCCTCGCCTACAGCGCCAAGTACGCCAGCGCCTTCTACGGTCCCTTCCGCGAAGCCGTGGACTCCCAGCTGGTGGGGGACCGCCGGACCTACCAGATGGATTCGGCCAACCGCAGCGAAGCGGTGCTGGAGGCAGAACTCGACATTGCCGAGGGAGCCGACATGATCATGGTCAAGCCGGCCATGAGCTACCTGGATATCGTGCGCGACATTGCCGATATTTCCCCGGTGCCGGTCTCGGCCTACCAGATTTCCGGCGAGTACTCGATGATCGAGGCCGCCGCGGCCAACGGCTGGATCGACCGCAAGGCCTCCGTGCTCGAATCGCTGCTGTCGATCAAGCGCGCCGGTGCCCAGCAGATCCTCACCTACTATGCAGCCGAAGTTGCCGGCTGGCTCAAGGAAGGCAAGTAATAGCATGTCGAACTCTGAAAAACTCTTCGCCGAGGCCCGCGAGGTCATGCCCGGCGGCGTGAATTCCCCGGTGCGCGCCTTCGGCTCGGTCGGCGGCGTTCCTCCATTCATGGTCGGCGCCAAGGGCGCCTACCTGAGAGACGCCGACGGCAAGGAATATGTCGACCTGGTCTGCTCGTGGGGTCCGGCACTGCTGGGCCACGCCCACCCGGAAATCCAGGCAGCCGTGCACGCGGCCGTGGACCGCGGCCTGTCCTTCGGCGCATCCACGCCGGATGAGGCCAAGCTCGGTGCGCTGATCAAGTCCCGCATGGGCGGGGTGGACCGCGTGCGCATGGTCTCCACCGGCACCGAAGCCACCATGACCGCGGTGCGCCTGGCCCGCGGCTACACCGGCCGCGATCTGGTCATCAAGTTCTCCGGCTGCTACCACGGCCACCTCGACGGCCTGCTGGCCGACGCCGGCTCCGGTGTGGCCACCCTGGCCCTGCCGGGCTCCGCAGGGGTCACCGCAGCAACGGCGGCCGAAACCCTGGTCCTGCCCTATAACGACCGCTCCGCCATCGAGGCAGCCTTCGCGGAGCACGGCGCGAACATCGCCGCGGTGATCACCGAATCGGCTCCGTGCAACATGGGTGTTGTCGTTCCCGAAGACGGCTTCAACAAGTTCCTGAAGGAGACCACTGCCAAGCACGGCGCGCTGCTGATCCTCGACGAGGTCCTCACCGGCTTCCGCGCATCATCCTCGGGCTACTGGGGCCTGACCGGCAAGGAAGAGGGGTGGAACGCAGACCTCTACACCTTCGGCAAGGTCATCGGCGGCGGCTTGCCTACCGCCGCTCTGGGCGGACGCGCCGAGGTCATGGACTACCTCGCACCGCTGGGCCCGGTCTACCAGGCCGGCACCCTGTCGGGCAACCCGGTGGCCATGGCCGCCGGCATCGCCCAGCTGACCCACGCCACGGAGGACGTTTACGCGCACCTGTCCAAGCAGTCCGAAGCGCTGCAGGCGGCCATCACCGAGTCCTTCAACGCCGCCGGCCTGGACCACTCGATCCAGCGCGCCGGCACCTTGTTCTCGGTAGCCTTCGGCACCTCGGAGAAGGGCGTGCACAACTACGCTGATGCGCAGGGACAGGAAGCCTTCCGCTACGCACCGTTCTTCCACTCGATGCTGGACTCGGGCATCTACCTGCCGCCTAGCGTCTTCGAGGCATGGTTCGTCTCGGCAGCCCATGATGATGCAGCGATGGAGAAGATCTTCGCAGCACTTCCAGCAGCAGCCCAAGCTGCTGCGGCCGCTACGGCCTGATTGCAGGCACTGGAGCAAAAAGGCTAGGCCTGGCAGGCACCACACGGTGCCTGCCAGGCCTAGCCTTTTAATTGCTGCTGTTCCATCCCGGACAGCGGCGGGAAACGCAACTGCCCGAGTTCCTTGCATGGAACTCGGGCAGTTGTGGATCACGCAGGGACTAAGCCCCGTGGCTGGAAAACCGGATTAGAAAGCGGCGATAACGCTGCCGTCGGTCCAAGTCTTCTCGATGTAGTCGCGGACCTCATCGGAGTGCAGCAGCTCTTCGAGCTTCGCAATTGCAGCAGTTTCTTCGCCGTCGCGCCAGGTCAGGAAGTTGGCGTTCGGGTTGTTCTCGCCGGATTCCTGGGCAAGAATTTCGTCCTTGTTCAGCTTCGCCTGGACGATGTAGTTGCCGTTGATGACTGCCAGGCCGATGGAGTCATCGGACTTGTAGTACTGGACGACCTGCTCTGCGTTGGCGTCAGTGATTTCCAAGTTCAGCGGGTTCTTGTCCTTGTTGCCATTCACGGTCAGCAGGGAGTCGTCATCGCTGAGGTTCTGCAGCAGGCCAGCTTCTTCCAGCACGCGCATGCCGCGGATCTGGTTCACCGGGTCGTTGTTCAGCAGCACCTTGGTGCCTTCGGCAACATCCTTCGGGTCCTGGAACTTCTTCGAGAAGACGGTCATCGGTTCCACGTGCACGCCCGCGCCGTGCGCGAACTCGTAGCCCTTTTCCTTCATTTCGGTAGCCAGGTAGGCTTCGGTCTGGAAGTAGTTGGCATCCAGCGAGCCGTCGGCAAGTCCGGTGTTCGGGGTGACGTAGTCGTCGATTTCCATGACGTCCAGGTCGATGCCGGCATCCTTGGCCAGATTCTCATCGATGAAGTTCAGGATGTCTGCCTGCGGGACCGGGCTGGCGCCCACCTTGATCACCGTAGGGTTTGCTGGATCCAAGGTAGCTGCGGTGTCTGCAGCCGGTTCGCTGCTGCCGCAAGCGGCCAGGGCGAATGCAGTGGCGACACCGGTGATGGCGAGTGCGAGTTTCTTGCGCATAACTTGTCTTTCCTTAGGTAGAGCCGTGAGGCACAATGCGAGTGGTTTGCCGTGTCCTCAGCGATTCAACGGCTCCGCCGGATCAACCGGCGGAAGTTCTTATTAGCGGTGATCAACCTTGCGGGCAATGGCATCGCCGATGACTTGCACCAGCTGGACCATGATCACGATAATCACGATGGTCGCAAGCATGATGGGCATGTTGTAGCGGACGTAGCCGTAGTTGTAGGCCAGACGGCCCAAGCCTCCGCCGCCTACCAGGCCGGCCATGGCGGAGTAGCCGATCAGGGTCACCATGGTGGTGGTGACCGCCGAGATGATGCCGGGCATGGCTTCTGGAACCAGGACCTTGCGAATGGTTTGCAGCTTCGTCGAGCCCATGACCAGTGCGGCATCAACCTTGCCGCTATTGACATCGCGCAGGGCGGTTTCAACCAGGCGGGCAAAGAACGGGATGGTGCCGATAGTCAATGACACGGAGGCGGCGATCGGACCCAGCGCGGTGCCGATGAGCATCGCGGCGAATGGGATCAGGGCAACCATCAGGATGGCGAACGGGATGGAACGGGTGATGTTCACGATCACCGTGGAGAGAATCGCGTTCAGCCAGCGCACGGGCGCCAGTCCGCCCTTGCCGGTCACGTGCAGCAAAATGCCCAGCAGCAGGCCGACGACGACGGTGATCACACCAGAAATCACTACCATCTGCAGGGTTTCGACGGTCGCTTGGCCAACGGCCTTGAGCACGGTGGGGGTGAAGAAATCCATTGCTTACTTGGCTCCCTTCACGGTAACGGCGATGCCGCTGGACTTCAGGTGGTTCACGATTGCCTCCAGGTCCGCGTCGGGAGCCAGTTGCAGGCGAAGGTGCGCGTACTGCTGCTGGCCGAGCTGCTCAACGGATCCAGCCAAGACATTGACGTCGGTGTTGAACATGCGCGAAATGGAAGAGATGACCGGCTGGGTCGCCTGGTCGCCCGTGTAGAGCAGGTCGAGGATCGGGCCCTCGCCTTCCACACGTGGTGCATCGCCCGGAAGCGGGAGCAAAGTGGAAGCCAGGCTTCCTGCGGCGTTGGTAATGACCTGCTCGATGTTGCCGTGCTCCACGATCTTGCCGGCTTCAAGCAGCGAGACGGAATCGCAGGCCTGCTTCACGACATGCATTTCGTGGGTAATGATCAGCACGGTGATGTTCAACCGATCGCGCAGCTTCTTGACCAGATCGAGAATTTCGTCGGTGGTCTTCGGATCCAGCGCACTGGTCGGCTCATCGCAGAGCAGGACATCCGGATCGGTTGCCAACGCCCGGGCGATGCCCACGCGCTGGCGCTGGCCACCGGATAGCTGGGATGGGTAGCCCTTGGCGAACTTGGACAGTCCCACGAGCTCCAGCAGTTCGGCGACCTTGGCGTCGATTTCCGCCTTGGGCGTGCCGACAAGCTCCAGCGGGTAGGCCACGTTCTGCTCGGTGGTGCGCGAATCGAAGAGGTTCGCGTGCTGGAACACCATGCCAATTCGACGCCGCGCGTTCCGCAACTCGTCGGGGCTGACGTTGGTCAGCTCCTTGCCGTTAACGGCGACGGTGCCGGAGGTGGGCTGGTCGAGCAAGGTCAAGCAGCGGACGAGAGTGGATTTACCCGCTCCGGAGTGTCCGACAATGCCATGAATTTTCCCGGTAGGGACTTCAAGGCTGACACCATCAAGGGCAACAACATCTTTGCCGTCTTGCTGGTAGACCTTGCGCAGGTCACTAACTGTGATCACTAGGCGTGTTCCTTCAGATTCTCATAGGGTGTAGAGAGTACCCTCCATTGAATCACTATCGAACAAAATCGCCCGAATCAAGGGAAAACCTCGGTCAAGATTCTTAGTATGAGGACTTAGCAGGCAAGCCTTCGAATATAATTTGCTGAATTGTGACAGAAAATGAACGATTGACTTCCACATAGTGGTCATCGCGCCCAGCGAGACCTATGTGAAATGGCGCACAGGAAGCAGAATCTCTCGAGGTTACGATTCCGTGATGGGCCACGCACCATCGACGACAGCTTCGGGCTTCGTCTTGCGCAGGTACTTCTGGAAACTTTCGGCCTGCTCTTTCGCCCAGCCAATCTGCCAGCCGTGCAGCACCATCGGATCCACTTGCAGCTGCGGGTAGCGTTCTCCCAGCTGGCGGGCGACCTCCACGCAGGCGATGGCATCAGCCAGAGACGTGTGCGCGTTTTCAAGGACTACACCGTAGAACTCGCATGCCGCGGCCAGGGTGCGCTTGCCCTTGCGGAATTTGTCGACCTGCTTGTCAATGATGAACGGATCGATCACATTGCCCGGGAAGAACGGTTCAAGGTCGTAGCGAACGGCTTCGCTATAGAGGACCGAAAAATCATAGGAAGCGTTGAATGCAACAATCGGCGCTTGCTCAGAGGCGAACTTCAACAAATTCAAGATCTCCTGCACCGACTGTTTCGCCGGGGCGCCTTCGGCACGAGCCTTCTCGGTAGAGATTCCGTGAACTGCGGCTGCAGCCTCCGGGATCTCTACCCCGGGGTTCACCAGCCACTCGCGGTTGTTCACCACCTTGCCCTCAGCGTCGAGCAGCACCACCGAAGCGGTCACGATGCGAGCCGTGTTGGTATCAACGCCAGTAGTTTCCAGATCAAAGCCAATCGCCAGGCCCTTATGCCATTCAGTCATGGATACAACGCTACAGCCAACGCATGACAGGACAGCCCCGCGCATTGCGTGTTGTGGAGGACTGCAAGCTAATTGGCAGAATAGGGCTATGACATCTGACGCAGCCGAAAAGCCTCTGGACTATTCCGAGGCGGTGCACCGACTCGCGGCGCTGGTCCCCGCCGGTGCGGTGATCAGCTACAAGGACGTAGCGGAACTACTCGGCAGCGGGGGAGCACGCCAAGCTGGTAAAGCGATGGCCAGCGCTCCGGCCGGGACGCCGTGGTGGCGGATCATCCGTTCCAACGGTTCCCTGACCGAGGCGCTTGCCGAAGCAGCGGAACAGCACTGGATTTCCGAGGGGCTGGCCGTGCCAGGCCGGCGCGTGAACATGGCCAAAAACCGCTGGAACCCCAGCGAAACGGCCTGGGGAAAAATAGATGCACTTCGTTCCGCGCTGGGCAACCCCAAAATGTCCGAGATGGATGATCAACTATGAGTATGGAAGAAACCCGAACCCAGTCCCGAGAGGACACCGCCAAGCTGCGCGGCGACCTGCATTCGGTGAAAAGCCCGGTGCTGGTCACCGGGGCGCCGGGTACGGGAAAAACCAGCCTGCTCATCGACACCGCGGTTGCGCATCTGGACACCGGCCTTGACCCGCAGTCCCTGCTGATCATCGGCCCAACTCGACTGGCCGCAGCCTCGATCCGCGACGAGCTCAGCCGCCGAGCCGAGCGGACCTTCACCGAACCGGTAGTCCGCACCTGGTCGGCCTATGCCTTCGATTTGATCCGCCGCGCCCGCGTCGAACGGCTCTTGCCCCAGCTTGAACGGGTTCCCCGACTGCTCTCCGGACCGGAACAGGACACCCTGATCGGGCACCTGCTGGAAGGGCATGCTGCGGGGCTCACCGAAGGGCCGCCGTGGCCAAGCGAGCTGGCGCTGGCAGTGGAGACTCGCGGCTTCCGCAAGGAGATCCGCGAGTTCTTCGACCGTGTCTCCGAGCTCGGATTGGAACCTGCCGACATCGCCGACCTCGGCCAGAAAGCCAACCGTCCCGAATGGCACGCTGCGGCGCTGTTCTACCAGGAATACCGCGACCTGCTGGATTTGGGCAGCGCCGAGGCATTCGACCCGGCCGGGCTGATTACCCGTGCGGCGGAAATCCTGGAAGACAACGAGGCGTTCCTGCACGCAGAGCAGGATCGGCTGGCCCTGATCCTCGTGGACGACCTGCAAGAAGCCACCCTGTCGCAGCACCGCTTGCTGGCGCTGCTCGGCAAGGACCGCGCGCTGGTTGCCTTCGCGGCACCCGACAGCGTAGTCCAGGGATTCCGTGGTGCACGCACCGATGAATTGCACCGTTTCGCGCAGAATTACGCGAGCACTGGCGAAGCAACGAGCCTTGAATTGACCCATGGTTATCGCATGTCCGGACCGATCACCGAAGCCTGGCAACGCATCGTCAGCCGCATACCGCTGGCAGCAGGCTTGAGCGGACGGGCCATCGAGTCGATGAATACCCCGGAGCATGCGCTCTGCGAGTCGTTGGTCTTCGAGAATTCCACGCTGGAAGAACGGTTCATCGCCCAGCGGATCGTGCAGCTGAACCTCTACGAAAACCGCAGCCTCGAGGATATCGCGATCGTGGTGCGCAACGGTTCGCAGGTGCGATCCTTGAGCCGCTTTCTCGAGGGCCAGGGAATCGGCGTGCAAGTGCCACCGGCTGAAATTCCATTAAAGGACGAGGGCGCGGTCCGCCCGCTGCTTGACCTTCTGTCTTTGGCATTCAGCGATTCCGTCGCTGACGATCCGCTGCTGATGCAGAACTTGCTGCTCTCGCGCTACGGGATGAGCACCGCCTTGGAAATCCGGCGGATCCGCCAGCTTTTGCGCCAGCAGGAAGCCGCGGCAGGCGGACGCCGCTCCAGCCAGGAACTGCTTGAAACCTGCCTGCGTGAACCGGCAATGGCCGAGAACCTGGGAAAGCCGGGGTACGGGCTGCAGCGCCTGCTGAAAATGTACGCTGCCCTGCAAACGGAACTGGCCAGCGGAACCGCTACACCGGAAACCGCGCTCTGGGCGATGTGGGAAGCTTCGGGCCGTGCCAAAGCCTGGCGCGATGAGGCCCTGGGGGCCGGTACCGCCGCCCGCCGGGCAGATCATGACCTGGACGCTGTCCTGTCCCTGTTCCAAGCCGCAGAGCGTTTCGTGGACCAGCTTCCCGGAGCCAGCGTCCAGCAGTTCATTGAGCACATCCTGCACCAGGAACTGCCCATGGACTCATTGGCCACCCGTGCCGCCGGCGGGCAAACCGTCACGGTGCTCACCACCGCGGCAGCCGCCGGAAAGCAATGGCCGGTGGTGTTCATTCCCGGGCTGCAGGAGGGCTCCTGGCCTAACCTGCGGCTTCGCGGCGAGCTGCTCGGTTCCAACGCGCTCGCCGATGCCGCCGAGCACGGCATTGATTTCCTGGCCACGCGAACGCCAACGCATCTGGTGCGCCAAATCCGCAACGACGAATTGCGCTCCTTCAGCAATGCCGTCTCCCGTGCCGCCGACCAGCTGATCTGCACTGCGGTGGACAACGAGGACAGCCAGCCATCCTCCTTCCTGGACCTGGTCGAGCCGCCGGGGCCAGAAGGCAGGAAGCCCACCGCAGTTCCGCGCATCCGCTCGCTTCCGACCCTGGTGGCTGAGCTGCGCAGCACCGCCGAAAGTGCCAAGGCGGCAAGCCTCGGGGCAGTGCCGGCCGCGGACGATGCCGATGCGCGGAGCCTGTACCAGGATGCCGTCCACGTGCTGGGGCGCCTGGCGCATGCGCAACCCGCTGTGCGCGGAGCGCATCCCGACTCCTGGTGGGGACTGCGCGAGCTGTCCGCCCAAGGCCCGGTGATTCCGGAGGACCAGCCCCGGCGGGTATCGCCGTCCAAGGTGGAAACCCTGGTCAAATCTCCACTGAACTGGTTCGTGCAAAGCGCCGGTGGCACCGCCGCCCACGATTTCGCTGCCTCCTTGGGCACCCTGATCCACTCCATTGCCGAAGAGCACCCCGAGGCCAGCGGACACGAATATGAGCAGATCCTCCAGCAGCGCTGGCCCGAACTGGAAAAACTGGAAAACTGGGAAGGCCAACGGGACTTCGACCGCGCCAACGCCATGCTCAAGAAATTCGCCGCCTACTGCATCACCATGCGCCAGGAAGGACGCGCATTGGTGGCCCGGGAAATGCCATTCCAGCTGGAGGTACCCGCCCCTGGCGGCACGCAGATCCAGCTTCGCGGAATCATTGACCGCGTGGAAGCCGGCGCCGACGGCAAGGTGCGGGTCGTGGACCTGAAAACCGGGTCCACCGCGCCAACCAAGGACGCGACCTTGCAGCACCCGCAGCTGGGCGTCTACCAAACCGCGATCCAGCTGGGCGCATTGCAAGAGCACGAGGAAACTGCCGGGCTTTCCGACGAGCCGGCCGGCGCGTCCTTGGTCTACGTGGGTACCAGCACCAAGAGCGCCTCGGTCCGCGAGCAACCATCCATCGGCGAAGCGGACTGGGCACGCACGCTCATCTTCGAAGCCGCCGCCCTGATGGGCAACAGCGAATTCATCACCCGGCACGTTTCGGGAGCCGCCGGGATCCTCGGCAACTGCACGCTGCCTGAAATCTGCCCGTTATGCGCCCAAGGACGACAGGTCACCGAACCATGAGCACTATCAGATTCACCCCGGAAGAGCTCTCGGCAGCGCTCGGCGAGCAATTCCCGCCCACCGCCCAGCAGGCCGAAATTGTCGCCGCTCCGCTGGAACCCATGCTGGTCATCGCCGGCGCCGGCTCGGGCAAGACCAAGACCATGGCGGACAAAGTCGTCTGGCTGGTTGCCAACCAGCTGGTCAGGCCGGAAGAAATCCTCGGCGTGACCTTCACCCGAAAGGCCGCGGGAGAGCTGTCGGTCCGCATCCGCGCAAAGATCGCCCAACTGGTGTCCACCGGGCTGCTCAGTGCCGAAGAAACCCGCGACTTCCTGGATCCTGCGGTATCCACCTACCACTCCTACGCCAATACGCTGGTCCAGGACCATGGGCTGCGGCTTGGCCTTGAGGAAGACAGCGCCTTGCTGGGCGCGGCCCAGTCTTGGCAGGTGGCGCACTCGGTACTGGAACGGTACACGGGCAATTACGAGCACCTGAACAGCGCCACGAGCACGTTGATTGATGCCATCGTCTCCTTCAGTTCCGAAGCATCCGAGCACCTGGTCACCGCACCACAGGCGCACCAGTGGATCGATCAGCTGGTGGCACGCCTGCGCAGCCTGCCGATGGACGCAGAAAAGCCGAAGAAGCCGACCCAGGCAGCCCTCAAGCTCATCGACAAGCTGGCCTCGCGTGCCACCATCGCGGAGCTTGCAGAGGAGTACGCGCAGGAAAAGAAGCGCCTGGGCGTGATGGACTATGGCGATTTGGTCGCCCACGCGGCGCGTATCGCCCAAGAGGTGCCGGCGGCCGCGCTCGCCGAACGGGCGAGCCACAAGGTGGTGCTGCTCGATGAATTCCAAGACACCTCGCACGCGCAGATGGTGCTCTTCTCGCAACTCTACGGCGAGGGCCATCCGGTCACCGCAGTAGGCGATCCAAACCAGTCCATCTACGGATTCCGCGGGGCCAGTGCCGGACAGCTGTTCCGCTTCCCCGAGGTCTTCCCGATTGCCAGGGACACCGGCCGGGAAGTTGCCCACGTCAAGCACCTGACTATCGCATGGCGCAACACCGTGAACGTGCTCGCCGCGGCGAATAGCATCACCGCAGGCGGGCCGCAGCATCAGGGGCCGGTCTCGGTCAAGCCATTGGAATCCTCGGCGCATGCCAAGCCCGGACGGGTGGTGCTCAACCGCTGCGCCACGGTGCGCGAAGAGGCGGAAGCCATTGCCGACATGATTGTTGCCGAGAACCGGTCATCTGCCGAGCCGAAAACCAGTGCAGTGCTCTCGCGCAATCGCACCCAGTTGAGCATCATGGGCGAAGTGCTCGCTGAACGCGGCATCAAGTACCAGCTCGTGGGACTTTCGGGATTGCTCAGCACCCCTGAGCTCACCGACCTGGTCGCATGCCTGCACGTGCTGGTGGACCCGCTGCGCTCGGATAAGCTCATGCGCCTGCTGGCCGGAGCCCGCTGGCGCTTGGGCGCCTCCGACCTGATGGCTTTCGCTGATTGGTCCCGCCAGCTGGAACGGCGACGTGCCCGCGGCCTGCAGCCTGATCCGGCAGAGGGCGAAGAAACGCCAAGCCCGGACGAAGCAGCCGCTGAAGCTGCCCGCGCCGAACTCAACGATGCGGCAAGCCTCGTCGAAGCCTTGGACTTCTTGCCCAAGGAAGGCTGGAGAAGCACTGACGGACGGAGCATCAGCGCAGCCGGCTACGAACGGCTGGTTGCCCTGCGCGATGAACTGGCAAGCCTCCGGCTGCTGGCCAATGATGACCTGGAGACCCTGATTCGCGAGACCGAACGCGCCATGAACCTGGACATCGAGGTGGCCGCCCGCCCGTGGATTACCCGCGACAAGGCGCGCGCCAATCTCGATGCCTTCGCCGATGTGGTGCGCGAATACTGCCGCAATGCGCCACGTGTCGAGCTGGCCGGATTCCTGATGTGGCTGGAACAGGCAGCCGAAAAGGAAAAAGGCCTCCCGCTGCCCAGCGAAGATGCGGATCCAGCCGCTGTCCAATTGCTGACGGTCCACGCTTCCAAGGGATTGGAATGGGACATCGTGGCGGTGATGACCCTGAACGACGGGGTGTTCCCGGGGGCCAAGTCGGATCGCTGGACCAGCGGCGACAAGGCGCTGCCCTGGGAAATTCGTGGCGATGCCCGCGACCTGCCTCAATGGGACACCGAGCAGCCGGCCCTGAAGGAGCTGCTGGAAGCCGAATCGATCTTCAAGGACCAGGTCGAGGACCACCATATTGCCGAAGAACGCCGCCTGGCCTATGTCGCGGTAACCCGTGCCAAGTCCTTGCTGATTTGCAGCAGCAGCGTCTGGACGAGCACTCGGACCAAGCCCACCGAAGCATCGGAATTCTTCAACTGCCTGCTTCCACTGGCCGACGGTGAAGATCCCAAGGCTGAAATCGGCGTCTGGGTGAAGGATGAAGAAGCTCCGGAGCAAAACCCGAGCACGTTGACACCCTTGGAAGCGCTGTGGCCCTACGACCCGTTGGAAGGCCCCGTGGTCACCGGGGGAGTGCAGAAGACTCCCTACCCGTACTCACGCCGCGAAATCATTGCGGATGTGGCGGAGGATCTTGAATCCATTCCAGACGACTATGAGCCGTTGACCGGTATTGGCCAGCAGTGGGCTGAAGAAGCGGAGAAACTTCTTGGCCAGCGCGCGTTCCTGGCTGCGCGTGAACGCAGCATCGAGGTACCAGAGCATGTGCGAGCGTCGTTGTTCGTCGAGCTGGCCGAAGATCCGGTGGGCGTACTCGAAAACCTTCGGCGCCCGGTGCCGCGTCGCCCGGGCCTGGCGGCACGGCGCGGTACCGCGTTCCATGCCTGGATCGAGGAGTTCTACGAGAAGACCTCCATGCTGGATTTGGGAGACCTGCAGGAACCGGCAGATGGCTATCTTGACGAGGCACTGGACCTCGAATCAATGAAGGAAGCATTCCTGGCCAGCGAATGGTCCAAGCTGCAGCCCGCTTACGTCGAGGTGCCCTTGGAGACCCGTGTGGGTCCGGTCGCTGTGCGTGGCCGCATAGATGCCGTCTTCCAGATGGTTGACGGGACCTGGCTGATGCTGGACTGGAAAACCGGCCGGGTTCCCAGCGGCAAGGATTTGAAGAGCAAGCTGGTCCAGCTCGCCGTGTATCGCTTGGGCTGGTCACGCCTGCACGGAATCCCGCTGGAGGAGATCAAGGCCGCCTTCTACTATGTGGCGGCGGGCATCACGATCCATGCGGAGCATCTCTCCGATGAGCAAGAACTGGAACAGATGATCAGCAGTGCGTTCGAAGAGCTCAACGGCTAGCGGCCGGAGGATGCTGGGAAGTGCCTACTTCCCGGCATCCTTGGCAGGCTCGTTCTCGTCTTGAGCGGGCTTCTGCGCGTCGGCTGTGCCATCTGCAGACGACTGTGCTTCCGCTGCCTCTTTCTCCTGATCGGCGGGCTTTTGCGCGGGCTCCTGCTTCGATGGGGTGCTGCTATCTGAACCAGCCTCATCAGCATCCGCAGTTGGCTGATCCGCAGATTCTCCGGAATCCTGCTGGTCCTGTGGCGATGCACCCTGGGGCGTTGCGGACTTCGGCGGTTCGGCAGCCAGGGCAGTGACCTTGTCGGTATTGATGCTTGGGACGCTGATGGCCACCGGCTTTTCCGGAACCTTCTGGGACGAAGTTTCCGGCTGGGCAGCCAACGGACGCGGTGCCTCCACGACCGACAACGGCTGGCCGCCGTACTCGGCAATGTTCTGGTCCAGTTCTCGAAGCATCTCCTCGGCCTCGGCGATGCGTTCGTAGTCCTTGGAATCCAAGGACTTCACCAGCCACTGCGCCAAAGCGAATTCCGCCGCCAGCGCGGCGCGGCGCATGATGTGCGGATCGGCGGCCTTGCCGCGAGCTTCGACGTAGGCGGAGAACACGCGCTCGCTGAAGCTCTGGTCTTCGATGGCAGAAAGCCAAGCGAAGTCATCTGCTGGGTCGCCGACATGCAAATCGGTCCACCCCTTGACCGCAGTGATGCTGGAATGCGAAATCTGCAACTGCTCTTCATCGAAGTCACCGTGAACTACGGCAGCGTTGAAACGCCACAGTGCCACGTCCTCCATGGCGTGTTCCCAGCGGCGCAGCAAACGGCTTGGCACCTTGCCGGTCGCCGCGGCGGTATCCAGCTCGTTGAGCTTGCGCTGGCGAATCTCGTCGGCCGTGTAGGTCGGCAACCCTGCAACTTCGACTGCTTCATCGGGAATCTGGTGGATGGCAGCCATGCAATTGCCCAAGGACTTGGCCAGGTTGCTGCCCACATCAACCAGTTCGTCGAGGCTCGGAACATGGCCTGGCATGTCCTTGTAGACAAAGGTGCGCAGTGGACCCTGCCGCACGGTACCCGCTACTGCTGGCAAGGAAAAAGGCAGTGAAGCGCGGACCTTGGCTGAAAAAGCGCGCAAAGCCGAGAGTTCGGCTTCCAAGCGCATGCTTGCTTCGTCGTGGCGAGGTGAACGGACGCGCCATCGATGCTTGAGTGCGTCGACGACCAATGCTGAGTCAAAGTCTTCCGCATCGTCGGACAGCGCCGCGAAGCCAACCGGGGTCAATCCGGGGACGGCAGCGGTGGCAATTGCGGCGAGTTCCATGGCAGTGCGTTTCACAAGTTCCACCGTATGCGAGATTCTCTTTTCTATCGTTGAATGACGCACGGAATATGGCGGGATTCACCGGCAACGTTCAGAGTTGCGATGAATCTCATTCATCAACTGCAATCCACAATGAGAATGCATCAGGATTCTGGGGTGCGATGTGCATTAGGTTAGAGGTATGGCTCTGGCAGAAACTTATCGAACCCCGCTTACCGGACTTCACTTCGGGCAGTCGCTGATCGAGCGACCGCTGACCGAAAAGCAGGATCCGATGCTTTTGCCGGACCTGTTGAATCAGCCCAGTACCAAGGTGCTGCTGATCAGTGGCGGTGGCGCGGCAACTTCTGGAGCTGAACTCTTCTTCCTCGACGGAACGCAGTATCTTGCGAAAGGCTCCGAGCGTCAGGTGTATTTGGGTCGTGCGGCAGGCACCGAATACGTGCTGGCTATCGTTGATGCCGAAGATTATGCCACGAGCGGTATTGACCGCTGGATGACCTTGCGTGAAGGTTTCACCGTGCTCAGCGAACTGCATGCAGAACTTTTCGTGGAAGCGCAAGCGATCGCCAACTGGATTCGTTCGGAGAAGTTTTGTCCGCGTTGCGGATCGCCAGTCATGGCAGCCACCTTCGGCTGGGGCCAGCGCTGCATAGAGAATGACCACGAGCTTTTTCCACGTACCGACCCGGCCATCATTGCCTCGGTGATAGACAGCCAAGATCGACTGCTGCTGGGATCCAATGCCACCTTCAAGCACCGGATGTATTCGGTGCTGGCAGGATTCGTCGAGGCTGGCGAGTCCCTGGAGTCTGCGGTGCGTCGCGAGATTTATGAGGAATCCGGCGTGCGCGTTGGCGATGTCGCCTACCGTGGTTCCCAGCCCTGGCCAATGCCGCGTTCGCTGATGCTTGGTTTCGCGGCTGAGGCCTTGAGCGAAGAGCTGGTTCCCGACGGCGCAGAAATCATGGACCTTCGCTGGTTCACACGAGCTGAACTGCGTGAAGCCCTGGAATCAGGAACAATAGATATACCGCGTGGAGTCTCGATAGCCCACGCATTGATCCGTACCTGGTACGGCGAACCCCTTCCGGAGGCCCTGAGCAAGTGACCGAATACGACAATCCGCCAGCAACCGATTTGCTAGCGGGACTGGATGCTGAACAGCGGCAAGCAGCTGAAACCCTCAGCGGTCCACTGTGTATTCTGGCAGGTGCAGGAACCGGAAAGACCAGAGCCATTACCCACCGGATTGCCTACGGCGTGCATACCGGCATCTACAACCCGACCAGCGTTCTGGCCCTGACCTTCACCACTCGTGCCGCCGCGGAAATGCGCACCCGCTTGCGCCAGCTCGGCGCCCACGGCGTGCAGACGCGAACGTTCCACGCGGCAGCCTTGCGCCAGCTGCAGTACTTCTGGCCGCAGGCCATAGGCGGAACCCTGCCGAACCTGGTTGAGCACAAGGCCCCGTTGATCGCAGAAGCAGCGCGTCGCCTGCGCATTTCCAGCGACCGCGCCATGGTCCGAGATCTTGCTGCCGAAATCGAGTGGGCCAAGGTGTCCATGCACACCCCTGAGAGCTATGCCAAGATCGCATCCTCCCGCGAACTGCCCAACGGTCTTGAATCAGTCAGCATGGCTCGAATCTTCCAGACCTACGAAGAGCTTAAAGATGACCGCGGAGTGATCGACTTCGAGGATGTGCTGCTCCTGACCATTGCGATTCTGGAAGACAATGAAAAAGTCGCAGCCAGCGTACGCCAGCAGTACCGCCATTTTGTCGTGGACGAATACCAGGACGTTTCGCCGCTGCAGCAACGGCTGCTGGATCTCTGGCTCGGACAGCGCAACGAGCTGTGCGTGGTGGGCGATGCCTCCCAGACCATTTACTCGTTCACCGGTGCACGCCCTGACTACTTGCTGAACTTCAGCGCACGCTTCCCGGAAGCGAAAGTCGTGAAGCTGGTCCGCGATTACCGTTCCACTCCTGAAGTGGTCAACTTGGCCAATAAGGTGCTGGCTAACCGGCGCATTGAATCCCAGGTCCCAGACCGCCACGTCATCTGGCCAGACCCGCTGGAACTCATCGCGCAACGCGACCACGGTCCAGCGCCCGAATTCTTTGAAGCAACTGACGACGAAAACGAAGCTGATGAAGTCGCGCAGCGGATCAAGCAGCTGCTCAAAAATGGCCAAGACATTTCCGAAATTGCCATCCTGTACCGGACCAACGGACAGTCCCAGGCTTTCGAACAGGCCCTGACGGGACATTCCATTCCCTATGTGATGCGTGGCGCAGAACGATTCTTCTCCCGCCGCGAGGTGAAGGAAGGCATGCTCGCGCTGCGGGCCGGATTGAGTGTGGCCGCAGATACTCCGGTTGCTCAGATGGTACGCGATATCCTTTCCTCGCATGGCTACTCGGTCAACGCTCCCAGCGGCGGCACCGGTGCAGTGCGCCAGCGTTGGGAGTCGATGTCGGCACTGGTTCGCCTGGCCGATGAAGTCGTTGCATTCAAGAAAGAGCAGGACATCGATGCCACGCTGCACGACGTGGTCAAGGAGCTCGAAGACCGTGCGGCGATCCAGCACGCGCCGACGCTTGATGGCGTCACCTTGGCGTCCTTCCACGCGGCAAAGGGTTTGGAATGGGATGCCGTATTCCTTGTCGGGTTGAACGAAGGCTTGGTCCCGATTTCCTATGCCAAGGATCAAGCGGGCTTCGACGAAGAACGGCGCTTGCTGTACGTGGGCATTACCCGTGCACGGAAGCACCTGTACCTGTCCTGGTCGCTTGCCAGGACACCGGGTGGACGTGCGCACCGTTACCCATCGCGATTCCTGGATGGGATTAAATCGGTACGCCAAGCCAGCAGCAGGCAGCAGACCAGCTACCGCAAGCGCGAGCAGAAAATCACGCCAGCGGTCTGCATGACCTGCGGCTCGTTCTTGACCAGTGCCAAGGAGCGGAAGCTCAAGCGTTGCGCCTCATGCCCGGCTGCTTATGACGAGGCCCTGTTCGAGGACTTGCGTGAATGGCGTTCGGAAGTTGCCCACTCCAATGCGGTCCCGGCTTTCGTCATCTTCACCGATGCAACACTCATGTCCATCGCGGAGCACCAGCCGGATTCAATCCAGGGGCTGTCGAAGATTCCAGGAGTGGGACGCAGCAAGCTTGAACGATATGGCGAGGCGGTATTAGCGGTCGTTGGCGAGCGCCGCGCCTAGGTTCTCCACAACCGGTGTACCGGAGGCGAAGTGCTTCAGGGCCCGGGCTTAGCTTAATGAGATGACTCAGTGGGTGGATAGGACAATCCGCTTCACTGCCATGATCGAGGAATGGGGCGCTGTGCCATGCCAGCTTTTCCAAATGCTGTCGACTTCGTAGCGCCGGACGAAATCCCCGTGCGGATTCTCCGTTCAGCCAAGCGCAAGAAAACTATTTCATCCCAATGGCGCGATAACCGGCTGATTATCCAGGTTCCTGCAGCGCTGGACGAAAAAACGGAACGTGCCTTCGTCGAAGAAATGATCACGAAGTATCGCAAGGGACGCCAAGCGCGCACAGCTGGGCATACTGATGACGCGCTGGCACGTCGTGCCTCGTCCCTTGACCAGCAGTACTTTGCAGGCGAGGCCGCGCCGCAATCGGTGCGCTGGGTAGCGAACCAGAACAAGCGTTGGGGCTCGGCTTCATATCGGCAGCGCAGCATCCGCTTATCGGTCACATTGCAGCATATGCCCAGCTGGGTGCAGGACTATGTGCTCGTCCATGAATTGGCGCATCTCGTGGCTCCTAGGGCCGGCCACGGACCAGAATTCCAGGCGTTGCTGAACCGGTTCGAACGCAGAGCGCAGGCCGATATCTTCCTGGAGGCCTTCCACGCCGGATACAACGCCCACGCCAAGGAACTGGGCCGTGCCGAAGATGAGCTATCCGGCTTCGGCCACGACGAGGAACAGTAGTTCGACACAAATAAGGAGGGATGTGCGCGTGCACACATCCCTCCTTCGCGGTCTCAGCCTAGTCAGCTCTTTGGATCCTCTGGCTTGCCAGGATCATCATCGTCCTCGGAATCGGAGTCGACATTGTCGAAACCGCCGTCCAAGAGCTTGCCCAACGCCGCGTCGAAGTCATCGAACTCGGTTGCGGCAACTTCACGGCGATGAGTGAATCCCTGGGGATCGGTGAGATCTTCTGCGGTAGGCATCAGGTCAGGGTGGTCCCATACGGCGTCACGGCCGTCGATACCACGCTCATCGTACAGATGCTCCCAGAGGGCAGCCGCTTCACGAAGCTTGCGTGGGCGCAGTTCAAGGCCAACCAGAGATGCGAAAGCGGTCTCCGCCGGGCCACCGGATGCACGGCGGCGGCGCATCGTCTCGCGCAGGTGGCCGGCAAATGGCAAGTTCTGGGCAGCCAAGGAAACTACGTGGTCAACCCACCCCTCGATCAATGCCAACGTCAGCTCGAGGTTCTCAAGAGCTTTCTCCTGGGCTGGGGTGCGCTGCGGGGTGAAGAGCCCTTCACCCAGCATCGACTGCAGGGCTTCCGGGTTGGACGGATCAATGCCGCGTACGGCATCCTCGATTCGCGACATGTCGATGTGGATGCCGCGAGCGTAGGATTCGACGGCGCCAATCAACTTGGAGCTCAGCCATGGCACCCGGTTAAACAATCGCGTATGTGCGTTCTCGCGCAGAATCACATACAGCAGGACTTCCTGCTGGGGGATTTCAAGGCCGTCGCCAAACTTGCTGACATTGGTCGCGATAATCCCCGGAGTGGTTCCTGCCAGCGGCAAGCCGATATCGGTGCCGCCAAGAACATCGGTTGCCAAGCCGCCCAAAGCAGTGCCCAGCTGCATGCCGAACATGCTGGCCCCGAGATTGCGGAACATGCCATCTGCGTTGCCGAGCATGCCCTTCATCTCTTCGGGAATCTGGTCCTTCATCGCGGTGGTGATGGCCTTGGCCACGGACTCGGCAACAGGTTCGGTGACCTGCTTCCACGTGGCCAAAGTCTTGTCGTACCATCGTTTGCGAGTCCACACCTCTGTCGCGTGGCCGTTCGACTCGAACACCGTGGCGTTATCCAGCCACAATCCCGACAGGTTTGAAGCATCGCTGATGGCGCTGTTCCGCGCGTCGGAAACAGCAGGATCATCGCTGGCATATGCCTGCAACGCTGTGTCGGATGCAAGCTTCCAGTTCACCGGACCTGACGAAGCGTTATTGCTCATCATCGCGGACATCATGGCCTGGGCCTGTTGCATCATTTTCTGCATCGCAGCCGGATCGCCTTGAGTGCCAAGGGCAGCACGAAGCTGCGGCGGGAGGTCATTCGGGTCGAATCCGCCACCGAAGAGCTGACCAAACATTGCAGAAAATGGGTCCTGCGGATTGTTTTCGTCGTCATCGCCGTTTGGGCGGTTGTTCGGGGGATTCTGTGCCATGCCTTTAAAACTACCGCGAGCGCCTGATAGTTCCCATGAATCTGGGTTACAGTTCGCTTTCGGCACATCGAATACGCCTTGGTGCTGATGCTTTTAGACCCATGCCTTCAGTAGGCTAAGAGTGGGGATGTCTGCGAGGACGGATCCGCGTATTTTTTGACAGTTGGCGGGAGCAAGATCAGTGCACGTACGGGAACCACAAGACTCGATTCAGGAGCCAGGTAATTCCGGCCGTGCTCCTCAAGGTTCCAAAACCATGAAACGCACCAGCTCCGGCATCGTTACACTGCTCCTGATCGGCGTAATGATGTTTCTCCCCACGCATTTCATGATCCGATCGCCGGGCCCCGTGTTCAACACGTTGGGCGAGGACAACGGACACGATGTGGTATCCATCAAGGGAGCCGAATCATACCCTTCGGACAGTGTCTTGGATCTGTTGACCATTTATGTCCAGGGCGGGGGGCAGAACCGGATTACCACTCCTGTCGTGCTCGAAGCACTGATCAATCCGGCCAAGGATGTCGTCCCCGAAGAAACGATTATTTCCCGCGGAGTCTCCTCGGAAGAAAAGAATGAGCAAAACGATTTCCTGATGACTTCTTCGCAGGATTTGGCTGTAGCGGCGGCGTTGACCGAGCTCGGCAAAGACTTCACCGAATGGCTGACAGTTGCGGACTTCTCCACCGACACGAATGAAGAGGTGCTCGAGCCGAAGGACCGCTTGCTGGAGTTCGAAGGGGAGAAGATCACTTCGCTGGAGCAGCTGAAGGAGAGCCTGAACGACCACGGGGCAAAACCAGCAACCCTAACCGTCGGCCGACCGGATAAGCATGGTGTCTACAGCAATGTGGACGTCACCGTGCATACCAAGGAAGCCGAGAATGGCGAACGCCAGTTGGGTGTCTTCCTGGGTAGTGAATACGAGTTTCCCATCGACGTGAGTTTCGGGTTGGAAAACGTAGGCGGTCCGAGCGCGGGGATGATGTTTGCCTTGGCGATCATTGACCGCTTGACTGAAGGCTCGCTGGCGGGGGACCACCACATTGCCGGCACCGGCGAAATTTCTGCCGATGGTGCGGTCGGTCCGATCGGTGGCATCGCTCAGAAGATGGTGGCCGCCAAGAACAATGGAGCGACGGTGTTCTTGGCACCAGCCGATAACTGTGCTGAAGTCGTTGGCCGCGTTCCCGCAGGACTCGACGTCATCAAGGTAGCGACCCTGTCGGAGGCCCGCCATGCATTAGAGAAAATCGCCAAGGGGCAAGACCCCGCGACTTTCACGACATGCGAATAGATTTAGCCGTGCATCAAGGGAAGAATGTGATGCAAGGAAACCAATCTCGTGCACAACGCCCGTTCATGAATTAGGTACACGAGTTCTCCCGTTGGAAACAACGGGAAGAACCCAAAGTAAGGAATAGATAGTGTCATTCGGATCGGATAGTCCGTTCGGGGGTCCTCCGCGACCCCAAGAACCACAACGACCTTCCAACCCTTCGGGCAAGAAAGCGTCGCCGCTGACCCTGACCATCTTCGCGGTGGTCATCCTCGTCGCGGTCTTCGTTTTCTTGTCGAATTTCTACGCTGATATCCTCTGGTTCAACCAGCTGGGTTTCTCCGAGGTCTACTGGACTGAGCGGATCGCCAAACTAGTGATCTTCCTGATCGCTTTGGTATTGATGGCAGTTCCAATGTGGTTCTCGATGCGCAGTGCTTACAAGCACCGCCCGGTCTATGCGCCCAATTCGAACCGGCCCGATTCCATGTCGCGCTACCAGGCCCAGCTGGAACCAGTGCGCCGTTTCCTGATGGTGGGTATTCCACTGGTGATTGGCATCTTCGCCGCCGTTGCCGTGGCAGGACAGTGGCAGACGATCTTGCTGTTCTTCAACCAGGTCGGTTTCGGAAGCACTGACCCACAGTTCAACATGGATCTGGGCTTCTTCGTCTTCTCCCTTCCATTCATTGCGCTGGTTAACGGCTTCTTGATCTCGGTCGTGCTGCTCAGCGGCGTGGCCGGTCTGCTGACCCACTACCTCTACGGCGGAATCCGTGTCGAAGAACGCGGTGGCATTACTGTTGGCAAGGCTGCTCGCGTGCACACCGCAGTTGTTGTCGGTGTTTTCTTGCTCTTCCAGGCCGTGAACTTCTGGATTGGCCAATACGAGACCCTCACCGACCAGTCAGGCCGAGTCGCCGGTGCGCTGTACAAGGATGTCCATGCCGTCATCCCGGCGCAGATGATTCTGGCCATCGTGGCGATCCTGATCGCCATCACCTTCGTAATTGCGGCGATCAACGGGCGTTGGCGCTTGCCATTGATTGGCACCGCCATGCTGGTGGCAACGATGATTGTTGCCAGTGGCGTCTACCCGTTCCTGGTCCAGCAGTACAAGGTGGTCCCTTCGCAGAAGGCGCTGGAGAGCGAGTACATTGAGCGCAATATCGAAATGACCCGTTTGGCATTCGGCCTGGATGACGTGGAAGTGACCGACTACGACGCAAAGATCTCGACCGAGAAGAATGCGCTGGCTAAGGAAACTGCCACCACCGCGAATATCCGTCTGCTGGATCCGAATCTGGTTTCGGCTGCTTTCGCACAGCTGCAGCAGTTCCGTGGCTACTACACCTTCGCAGAGACCTTGAACGTTGACCGCTACGAGATCGACGGCAAGGTGGAAGATACCGTTATTGCCGCCCGTGAAGTGAACGTCGATCCAACCGACACCTGGGTCAACCAGCACATCAACTACACCCACGGCTACGGCCTGGTGGCCGCATACGGCAACCGTGTGGCTGCAGGTGGCCGTCCGGACTTCATGCTCGGTGGCATTCCGACCTCTGGTGATTTGATCACCGACAAGGAATACGAACCGCGGATTTACTTCGGTGAGAATTCTCCGTCCTATTCGATTGTGGGCGGACCGGATGAGGGATGGACCGACCAGGAACTTGACCGCCCGGGTACCGGTGGCGAGAACCAGGACACCCGCTATACCTTCAAGGGCGATGGCGGTCCGAACGTTGGCAACTTGTTCAACCGCTTGGTCTACGCGCTGAAGTTCGCCTCCACCGATCTGTTGCTCTCGCAGAACGTCAATAGCGAATCGCAGATCCTGTACGATCGCGACCCACGCGATCGCGTCAGCAAGGTTGCACCGTACCTCACGTTGGATTCCCAAGCGTACCCTGCCATCGTCGATGGCCGGGTGCAGTGGATCATCGATGGCTACACGACCTCGAATGACTTCCCATATTCCCAGCAGCAGCAGCTGGATTCGGCAGTGACCGACTCGCTGACCAACGCGCAGGACCTGTCGCTGACCGGTCGCGTGAACTACCTGCGCAACTCGGTGAAGGCCACCGTCGATGCCTATGACGGATCGGTCAAGCTCTACGCCTGGGACACCGAAGATCCAATCCTGCAGTCTTGGCAGAAGATCTTCCCTACAGCCTTGAACCCGCTGGATGATATGTCCGCAGAGCTGATGGAGCACGTGCGCTACCCGGAGGACATGTTCAAGGTGCAGCGTGAAGTGCTGACCACCTACCACGTGGACAACCCGGATGCATTCTACGAGTCCAACGATGCATGGGCCGTGCCTGACGATCCAACTTCGTCTGCTGCCGGCGTGAAGCAGCCGCCATACTTCATGTCCTTGAAGATGCCTACCCAGGATGAAGCGTCGTTCTCGTTGACCTCGACTTTTATCCCGGCTGCGGCAGCCAACGGCCAGCAGCGCAACGTGCTCTTCGGCTTCCTGTCGGCGAATGCCGATGCCGGCTCCACGCCGGGGGAGAAGGCCGACGACTACGGCAAGCTGCGGCTGCTTGAGCTGCCACGAGACACTGCAGTTCCTGGCCCGGGCCAGGCTCAGCAGAACTTCGATACCAACACCCGAGTGACCACCGAACTGAACCTGCTGCGCCAGGGCGCGTCGGAAGTCAAGAACGGCAATCTGCTGTCCTTGCCAGTTGGCGGCGGTATCCTCTACGTCCAGCCTGTATACGTCCAGTCTTCGGGCCAGACCAGCTACCCGACCTTGCGCAAGGTTCTGGTTTCCTTCGGTGACAAGGTCGGCTTCGCCGATACGCTGGCTGAAGCACTGGATGAAGTCTTCGGTGGTGATTCCGGTGCGGTAACCGGCGAGACCGAAGGCGTGTCGCCGAGCGAAGACCCTGAGGGCGAGGCGGAACCGACCCAGACCGATACCGAGAAGCTGACTGATGCTCTGACTGATGCGAACGAAGCCATCAAGAATGGCCAGGAAGCATTGGCCAAGGGTGACTTCGGCGCTTACGGTGAATCGCAGGAGCAGCTGGAGGACGCCTTGAACCGTGCGATGGAGGCAGATGCTGCCATCAACGGCACCGAGGTTGAGGGAGACGTGAAACTGGACGAGAGCCAGAACAACGACGCCTCCCAGTCGCCAGCCCCAACCGATGGCGCGGAAGGCTAGGAGTAGCAGTAACTGCCGATTTGCTTTCACTCCGCGATGATGTAAGAATTGTCTAGTCATCGCGGGGTGGAGCAGTTCGGTAGCTCGCCGGGCTCATAACCCGGAGGTCAGAGGTTCAAATCCTCTCCCCGCCACGAATGGCAAGATGGAGATCCGAAAGGATCTCCATTTTGCGTTAAGCTGAAACTCTCCAGCCACCGAACCCGGGGGACGCCCGGGAGTCAATTGTTGCTAATCCGTACGCAGGCAGATCGTCTGGTGGCAGAAAACAACGTCTCCCTGACGCCACCCCGAGGTCAATGAATGCCCGTTACACGGCTACGGGCAAGGGCATCGGCAGTTGCATTTGATGACCCAGGTCCGAGCACGGCCGCTCGCGACTTTCCGGACCGGGTGCAGACAGTGCAAGAAATATGGTCAGCACCGAAGAGTAATTCGGGTCAGGTGGGACATTCGAGCGGAGTGGGATTAAGGACACGCTCTTCGATTCGCTATTGAGTTCAACAGTTGGTAATGTTGTATTTACCGACGCGGGGTGGAGCAGTTCGGTAGCTCGCCGGGCTCATAACCCGGAGGTCAGAGGTTCAAATCCTCTCCCCGCCACGAAAGTGGAAACGGAGATCCGAAAGGGTCTCCGTTTTCTTTGTCTTGCCGGCTTGGCGGCTTGGCGCCACTGCCGGATCACTGCCAGTCGTTGATCAGACCCACGAAATCAGAAACTCGGATCTCTGCCCCTGCTGCGAGTCAGTACGAGCGGCCATCTGGTTCCCGACAGCTAATTCTCTTGCCGGCCTACCATGTGCATCTGAAAAGATCCTTCGTTACCCGCTCATGCTGCGGGGGACTGGTGCTTTGTTCGATGCCTCCAGAGCGCTGGATCATTGCGTGACCAAGCGCACTTCCTCAGGATTGGCCAAGTCATTCACCGATTGGTAAAGTTGTATTTACCGACGCGGGGTGGAGCAGTTCGGTAGCTCGCCGGGCTCATAACCCGGAGGTCAGAGGTTCAAATCCTCTCCCCGCCACGAAAGTGGAAACGGAGATTCGAAAGGGTCTCCGGTTCTTGTTTAATCATCAAAAGCAATTGGCTGGCATGCTTGCGCACTGCCAGCCAATTGACAATATCCCGTTATTCGAGTTCCTAGCTTTCCAAAGCACCAGTCTGCTTGGCCTTCAGGGCCGCCAGACGAGCTTCAACTTCGGTCTGCTCACCCAGATCTTCCAAGGACTCGAACTGGGCGTCCAGGCTTGACGCCTGCAATTCTGCAGCACCGCGGACTCGGGCTTCTTCGCGTCGAACCTTTTCCTCGAAGCGGCCGATCTCGCTGGATGGATCCATGATGTTCACGGATTTGATGGCTTCGTTGACCTGGTTCTGAGCGTGAGCCGACTTGGCGCGGGCGACCAGCTCGTCGCGCTTGCTGGCCAACTCGGTGCGCTTTTCCTTCATCATGTTCAAACCGCTCTTGAGCTTGTCCACGATTTGGCGCTGCGATGTAATCGTTGGCTCTGCGGTCTTCATCTCGGACTCGGCCTGCATCTGGCGCTGGATGGCCACCTTAGCCAAGTTGTCGAACTTCGCGGCATCATCTGCCTTGCCTGCGGAGCGGAACTCCTCCGCCTTGTTGGACGCTGCCAGAGCTTTGGCACCCCACTCGGAAGCTGCCTGCTCGTCCTCGCGGTAGTCGTCTTCCAGCATGCGCAGGTTGCCGATGGTCTGGGCAATCGCCTGCTCTGCTTCGGCGATATTGTCGTTGTAGTCGCGCACCATCTGATCCATCATTTTCTGAGGGTCTTCAGCTGCGTCGAGCATCGCATTGATGTTGGCCTTGGCCAGCTGGGAAATGCGTCCGAAGATTGACTGCTTGATCATGGTTGGACCTTTCTGTCCGTCAGGAAAAACATTAGGTACTTCAAAACAACTAGTGAATCTATTCCGGCAAACTAGAAATTGCCGCCTCCGCCGCCTCCGAAGTCACCTCCTCCGAACCCGCCTCCGTCGCCAAAGCCGCCAAAGCCGCCCCCGCCGAAGAATCCTCCGCCGTCGCCGCCATCCGAATGACCGCCGTGGCTTCCGCCACCGAGGATAGTATTTATCAGGATGCCGCCGAGCATGGCACCGCCGATGCCATCAAACATCCCGCCGCCACGGCCGCGGCCGTAGTTGCCGTAATTTCCGTATCCGCGGGAGCCGCCAAAACCGTCAAATCCACTGACATCGTTTTCGGCCATCTGCGCAGCCTGATCAGCCAACTGAATTGCACGCTGGGCCGAACCCACGGCACGCAGCGGATCGCTGCCGGAAAGCGAACGGGCTTCATCGAAGGTGCGTTGCGCTTCAGCAAGACGGGTGCGTGCCGAGGAACGTACGCCACCGCGCCGGGCACGGATGTAATCGTCCGTGCCGCTGATGCGTGATGCTGCCGTATGCAAGAGCGAATCAAGCTGCGCACGGGCAGACTGTTCCTGCTGCGCCCGGTCACGCGAACTGGACAGGGCCTCTGAGAGCGGGCGCACGGCCTCGTCGAGCTGGGTGATCAACGCCAGCGGGTTGTATCGGTCGCTGTTCAAAGCTTGCTTGGTATTATTCAGGGCGCTTTCCACACCGGCCACGGCACTCGCCAACCCGGGATTCGAACCGTTTGCCATGAAAGCTTTCGCTTGGGCCAGGTCCCGTTCGGCTAGTGCCATTGACGACTTCAAATCTTGCTGGGCTTGCTCCAACGCTTCGCCGGCTTTGTTGATGGCTTTGAGCAGCACATCGGCTTGGTCCTGCGCTTCTTCCGCGTTTGGGATCAAGATCGCGGCATTGGGACGGTCATTGGCCAGTTTCTCCGATGCCTGCTTCAAGGCAGATGACGCAAAGGTCAAACGTTCTGCGGCTTGTTCGGCATTGTCCTTGATCTGTGCAACTGCGCTGGCATCGTATCGGCCAGCGAGGCGTTCCAAATCGGCAACTCGAGCCGAAAGCCTCTGATTGAGCGGTTCTTGATTCGCTGAAACCTCAGTTATGCGATCCTCCGCATTCTGCTCCAGCTGGCGCAACTGCTTGAACTCGTTGGCATGAGCCTGCAGGGAATGATTAACCTTCTGGCAACGGTCAATGATTTCATTCAGCCAAGAACGCTGATCCTGTTCGGTATCCGGGATATCGTCATCCAACTGCTGCTGCAAACGGAAGGATTCCGACAGGTGGGTCTTGGCCTGTTCGATATCTTCGAGATAGACCTGGACCGCTTGCTTCCCGTACTGAGCCTCGGCGAAGCCCAATTCCTGCTGGGAAGAACGAATCGAGTCGTCTGCTGCTACCAGCAACTGATCTGCCTGCAAACGGAGCTTGTCCAGCGGGATCAACTGTTGCTGCGGCGCAGGAGAGCCATAATTTCCAGGGGGTTGACCCGGGCCCTGGCCGAGTGGAGCGGTCTTGTTCTTGCTACGCCGTGAAAGGAGCAGGTACCCAACCACAGCGACGGCGCCAATGACCAGAACGACTGTCAGGAAACCGCCGCCGGAGGAAGAGCCATCGGGGCTGCCACCGCCTTCGACACTGCGCATGCCATCGATAGCGCCTTCAACGGCGCCAGCCCAGTCATTTTCGCCGAGTGCTGGACTGATCTGGCTGCTGTAGATTTCGGTGGCGGCCGAGGCAATTGGGCCTCCCTTCGCGCCAGCAAAATATGCCTGCCGGGTTTGGGTCGCTACTACCAAGATGGAGTCGGCACTGCCCAGCCCTTTCTTGTTGGCAACCTCGGTGGCCCATTGATCAGCTTGGGCTGGGTTCGAGAACTCATCGACGAATACCGCAAAGAGATTCAACCCTGTATCGCTGCGGAGCTCTTTGATTTCGGACTCCAAGCGCGCCTCGTCCGAACCAAGCACACCTGAAGAATCGACTACGAAATCGCCGGGTGGAATAGTAACCGGCGATTCAGCCATTGCCGGTGCCGATAAGCCGAAAGAGGCTGCGGCTGCCAATAGTGCTCCAGCAATGAGCCGTCTAGCTTTCATACGCATGTCTTGTTTCCCGCCTGAAATACAACAGCCAATCCAAAGATCAGGAGAGGGCCGATCTGGCAATCCCCAGAGATTGGGTTCACACTTATGATTGATTCTATTTGCCCTAATGAACCACGTCTACGCCATTCAGCTGGCAGAATAGTTAACTCACAGCAGGTGCTCAGACACCACAATTCGATGCCACAGACCTGAGTTGAATAATTGAACTCAAGAGAATTCGACAGTTCGAAAGAGGCAAGCCATGAGCCAGACACCGAATGAGCCACGTGGGAACGATGCGGGCAATTCATCAGAGCCAAAGAACAACAACACGGACCCAGTGGCTTCGAGTGAACCAACAGTGAGCTACCCGAGGGTGAACCCGGGCCCACGCACCAGCGAGCAGCCAACTAGCGCATACCCAACGGCGGCTGCCGACAGCACGCCGAATTCGGCCCACCAACATGGCCAGCATTCCGATGCCCAGCCAGTCCAGAACGGATCTGCTTACGGTTCGGGCTACGGCATGACGTCCAACGAGCCAGTGCACTACCCAGTTCCACCGGAGAAGCCTTCCAAGAACAAGAAGTCCTTCTCCGGCAGCACCCTCATCGCGGGAATGGTCGCGGCGGCACTGGTCGGCGGCGTCACCGCCGCTGGCACTACCTATCTCATGAATGACAACGCAGGCTCTTCCTCGGTCACCAGCTCGCCGCGCGAGGGAGTGGTGATCAACAATCCGGACAAGGTCACCGAAGTCACCGCAGCCGCCGCCAAGGCCAGTCCCAGTGTGGTGACCATCGAAGTATCCGGCAACGGCTCCGGCGGATCCGGATCGGGCATCGTCTTGGATGACAAAGGAAACATTCTGACCAACACCCACGTGGTCACCCTGGGTGGAGAAGTCGCCAATCCAAAGATTTCGGTTCAGATGAACGACGGTACCGTGCATAGCGCCACTGTCGTCGGAACCGATCCGCTATCGGATCTGGCTGTCATCAACATCCAGGCCGACGGTCTGGTTCCGGCCACCTTGGGCTCATCGGCCGAACTGAACGTCGGGGATACCGCGGTCGCCATTGGCGCCCCTCTGGGCCTGAGCGGCACCGTCACCGACGGCATCATTTCCACACTGAACCGCACTATCTCCATCGCGTCTTCGGCCGTGCCCGAGGAAAGCGACCAGAGCGATGGCGGAGACGGCAATCAGTTCAACTTCCAATTCCCCGGGCAAGAACAGCAACAGCAGCAATCAAGCGGTTCGATCTACGTGAATGTCATCCAGACCGACGCGGCGATTAACCACGGCAACTCCGGCGGCGCACTGGTTGACGCCAATGGTGAAATCATCGGCGTCAACGTCGCCATCGCCTCGGCTGGCAACAGCGAAGAAGGCGGCTCGATTGGCGTGGGCTTCGCTATCCCTATCGACTATGCAAAGCGTGTTGCCCAGGAACTGATCGACAACGGCGTCGCAACGCACGGTCTGCTCGGTGCCACGGTGACGCCACAGGGCGCCTCGGGATCCAACCAGCAGAACGCATCGGCCTTCTCGGTTGGTGCCCGCATTGTTGAAATCAGCCCTGACTCGGCAGCTGACAAGGCGGGCCTGAAATCCGGCGACGTGATCACCGGCGTCAATGGCCGCGCGGTCCAGGACTCGCAGACGGTGACGGCCGCCATTCGCGAGATCCCTGCCGGGGGAGAAGCGAAAATCAGCTATCTTCGCAATGGCCAGGAGCATACCGCAACCGCAACGGTCGGGACGCTGTCAAATAACTAAACAAATCGTCATGATGACGCTGTGAATCAAGTGACGCAGGCTGGTGACGAACCAGCCTGCGTCACTTGATGTTCTCAGAGCGATAAACGCCGAGTGAACTGCATTGTGTCGATACGATAGAGGCTGAAGGAATAAGCCTGCGCCCGTGTATTGCATCGGAGCGGGCATGGAAGCTTGTAGGAAGGCGCGAATGAGCGAGGAAAGCACCACGCCACTGAAAATAGTGGTTCTGGTCAAACACGTCCCAGATGTTCAATTTGACCGTCACATCGATTCAGGGACGTTGCGCCTTGACCGTGCGGAATCAGTCCTCTCGGAGCTGGACGAATACGCTGTGGAAGCTGCTGTTTCCATCGTGGAAGCCAACGGTGGATTCGCCGCGGGACATGAAGTCATCGCTGCGACCATGGGTGGCAAGGGATCGGGCAACTCGGTCAAGAAGGCCTTGCAAATGGGCGCCAGCTACGGCCTGCACCTCAATGATGAAGCCCTGGCAGGCTCCGATACCGTCGCCACATCCAAAGCGCTCGCCGCTCTGGTTGAACATGTCGGCAACGTTGACCTGGTTGTTACCGGCATGTCCTCAACCGACGCAGAGACTTCGGTTGTCCCAGCTCAGCTCGCAGAGCGACTGGGCTTTGCACAGCTGACTCACGCGCTCGCCGTCGAGTTCGACGCAGCACAGCGCGAACTGGCGATCAAACGCGATCATCTGGATCGTACCTTGACCCTGACAGCTAGCCTGCCTGCAGTGCTTTCGGTCACCGACCAGGCCAACGAGCCCCGCTACCCGAATTTCAAGGCCATCATGGCTGCCAAGAAGAAGACCGTTACCGAGCTGGATTTGGCGGCTATCGGCTTGGATGCTGCGGCTGTTGGGGCCATTGGTTCGAACACCGAGGTTATCGGAGCCGAAGCCCGTCCTGCACGTGGAGCCGGAACTGTCATCAATGACAGCGGCCAGGCAGGCATTGCCTTGGTTGATTTCTTGGCCGAACAGAAGCTGATCTAAGGAATATTGAACATGCCTTCAGCCCTTGTATTTTTCTCTGAATTTTCCGAAGCACCGTCCAAGGCCCAACGCGAACTGCTGACCCTGGCATCCGGCTTCGAGAACCCAGCTGTGTCCGTTGCAAGCCAAGTCAGCGCCGCAGCACAGGAAGTGCTAGCTTCCTACGGCGTGGTGAAGCTCTACACCGCCTCCAGCGAAGCGCAGGTTTTCGGAGAGCACGAGCTTTCCGTGCTTGACGCAGCCCTACAGGCTACCGGCGCCGGATTGGTTTTGCTTGCCAACGACAACTTCAGCCGTGAACTCGGGGCCCGCCTGGCTGTCCGCCACAACGGTGCGATTATCACTGACGTCATTGGCATCACCGGTGACTTGGTGGCGACCAAGGACGAGCTGGCCGGAAGCTACAGCGTTCAGGCCAAGCCAACCAACGGGACCCTCTTCGCCACTTTGAAGCCAAACAGCATCGAGGACGCTCCTGCTGCTGCCAGCGTCCCGTTGGCGGTAGAAGAACTGGCGCTGGAGGATTCCAGCGATGCCAAGGTCCGTATTGCGGCCGCCGAGGCCAAAGCAGCCAGCGACCGCCCGGCACTGACCGAAGCGCGCGTCGTGGTTGCTGGCGGACGTGGTGTCAATGGAGACTTCGGTCCGGTTGAAGACCTCGCGGATGCCCTGGGAGCCGCCGTGGGCGCTTCTCGAGCAGCAACTGATGCCGGCTGGATCTCGCATGATGCGCAGATCGGCCAAACTGGTGTAACCGTCGCACCGCAGCTGTACATCTCTGCAGGCATCTCCGGAGCAATCCAGCAGAAGGCAGGCATGCAGACCAGCAAATTCATCATCGCCATCAACAAGGATGTCGACGCTCCAGTCTTTGAAATTGCCGACCTGGGCATCGTTGGCGACCTGGCCAAGGTCCTGCCGCAGGCAGCCGAAGAGATCCGACGTCGCAAGGCATGATCGATACAGCGAAGTTCATTGGCACAGGCTCCCAGCGGGTTCTGGCCTTCGGCGCCCACCCGGATGATCTGGATTTTGGGGCGGCCGGCACCATCGCGGCACTGACCGCTGCGGGTGCAGAAGTCCAGTATTGCATCATGACCGACGGAGACGCTGGCGGCTTTGATGATCGGGATCCCGAAGAAACCGCCAGGCTCCGCCACGAAGAGCAGAAGCAGGCCGCTGCCAAGGTGGGCGTGAAGACCGTCCATTTCCTCGGTGAACGAGACGGCTTCTTGGAAGCCAGCCACGATGTCATGCGCAAGGTGGTTCGGCTGATGCGCCAGGTGAGGCCTACCATCGTGATTGCCATGCACCCAGAGCGCAAGTGGGATCGGATCCAGGCCTCGCACCCAGACCATCTGGCTTGCGGTGAAGCGGTCACCCGCGCGATATATCCGGCGGTGGAGAATCCGTTCTCCTATCCAGAACTGCTGCATGCCGAAGGACTGGAACCGTACAAGGTGCCTTGGCTCTGGTTGTGCGGGGCTCCGCAGGAACGCGAGAATGCCTACGTGGACATTACCGAATTCTTCGGCAAGAAGATGGATGCCTTGCGTTCGCACTTCACGCAGCATCCGGACGTTGCGGCCATGGAGAACTATGTTCTGCAGCAGTGCGAAGAAAACGCCGTGCGGGGACAACTAGGAAAAGGCAAGCTTGCCGAAGCCTTCCATGCAGTGGCGGTGAACGCCAGCGACACGATTGCCGGGTTCTAGCGACCCGCGTGATGTGCATATGAAAAGAGCTCGGGGTGAAGACCATTTATTGGTCTTCGTCCCGAGCTCTTTGCTTAGCCGGTGGCGAGTTGCTAACTCGCGTCCTGCGTTTCCTGATTTTGGGCCAGCGGAAGGTCCACTGAAGCTTCAGCATCTTCAGACGGCATGTCCGGGATCTTGGCACCCTCAATGGTGATGTGAAGCGCAATCACATCATCGGCTGGGGTCAGTCCAGCCGAGGCGTCTTCACCGGTGCTGGAAACGATCACCGTGACACTGCCGGACTCATGCACGGCCCATGCAACGTATTGTTCCGAACCGTCCAAGGCTGGCAGCTCGGAGAGCTCGACACCCACAGCATTTTCGGACTCGGAAGAGCTGAGCACCGCTTGCCCGCCGCTCTTCAACTCGACGGTCTGGGTGACTGCATCATCGGCTTTGGACGCCTTGGATGCTTTCGTGCCTCCATTGAGCAGGGTGAAAATCACCAATGCCAGGACAACGATGATGGCAAGTCCTGTAACTGCGAAGATCCAGCGCTTGGGCTTTGTCTTCGCTGCACGTGAACTGCTGGCCACTTGGCTCACCAGGTCTAGACCCAGGTTCTCGTCCTGGGGTTCGTCGCGGTGCTGGGAATGGCTACCGTTCATGGTCTTGGAATCTCCCGGAATGTAGTCGGCACAGTTCAATACCCGTGAAACTTCGGGTACAGACTCGAGCCTACTTTATAAAGATTAGGTAAAGCTGTATGCGTGGCGCTGGCGAGCTGGTACTTTATGCGCCAGCGAAGCCGTGCTGGCGCCACGCTTCGAAGGCCACTACGGATGCCGTGTTGGCCAGATTCATCGAGCGGCGTCCTGGAAGCATCGGCAAACGGACCAAATCGGTGACGCGAGGATGCTGCTTATCCTCTGCGCTCAACCCAACAGATTCACGGCCGAAAAGCAGGATGTCGCTGGTCTCGTAGCGGATGTCCGAGTAGACAGTGGTCCCCTCGGAGGTGAAGGCATAGACCCGGCCTTCGCCCAACGCATCAAAGGCCGCATCAAGATTTTCATGCACCGTGACGTTGGCCAGATCGTGGTAGTCCAATCCAGCGCGACGCAGATTGGCGTCCTCGAAATTGAAGCCTAGTGGCTTCACCAAATGCAGTTCTGCGCCGGTGATGGCGGCTAGTCGGATGGCGTTGCCGGAATTACCCGGGATTTCTGGGGCATTGAAAACGATACGAAACACTCAATTAGTTTAAGCTCTCGCCGTCAAGATTTAAGCCATTGACCTTAGTACATCGCCTCACGTAACTTCGCCAGGGCCAGACGGTCAACAACATTTGGCGATGGACCGGAGCCCAGGAAGAGTTTCAACTCGCGGATCAATCCCGCTGCGTTGAGCACATTAGGCGTCGATGCCAGGGTTGGATCGGCATTGCGGAGGTACTCGATAACCGGTTCGTGATGATTGCCGTTGGCAGAAAGCACCAGGGTGAACGCGACAACGTTCATCTGCATGAACTGGCGTTGCATGCCGGAAATCGAGAACTGCGGAGGCTGTGTCAGCTTATTGCCGTGGCGCAAGACATTGCCATCAAAGGAATAGTAGCCATCGGGCAACGTCATCGTGTTGATCACTGCCATGCGGTAACCGGCAAACAGCACATGGTCGTAGTGGCCGGATGCCGGCGAACGCAATCCATTGACCAAACGGGCCGCCGGCAAGATATTCATTACATTCTTGGTCAGCAAGTTGATGGTCTGTGCTTCGCGAATCAGCCGCGATCGGTTGGAGAACAGGCCGCGCTTGCGAGGCTCACCGTGCACCCGCTGCTCACAAATCTTCCTCTCCGGCAGCGACAAGGAGGATTCCGACAATGGCGGTACATACTCGGTGGGCAACTGGGCCTTGGGTTGCTGTGGGCTCTTGCGCAAGCGCTCGTCGAACGGACGGGCGCTGAATCCGGCGCGCGGAGCGTTGCCCGGAGCCGGGAAGCTCTGTTCATAATCCAGCGGAGTCGCCAGCTCGTTCAGCTGCTGGAAAGCGCGTTGCACTTCTTTGAACTTGTCCTCGCTGCCACCGAGATCTGGATGTGTGGCGCGAGCGGCTCTCCGGTATGCGATCTTGATCTCTTCCAAGCTCGCAGTGGGCGCGACACCAAGAATTTCATAGGGGCTTGGTGTGCTCATTGAACGGAAGAATCCTCTCGGTGTAAACGACCAAATGGCCAGTGCTTCCCAGTTTAGCGAACGCAACCCAGCAAATTCTTTGTAGAAGCGTCAAGTTGCTGGGTAATCTCTATGCTCATGAGCTCGATTGCGCACGCCGAAAAAATCCGAATCATCTTCCACCCCTCCTCAGGACGAGGACGGGGGATGCGCCGTGCCCAGCAACTTGCCCAAGAGCTGGGGGCTCTGGGGCTGGAGCATGAGCTGGTTGATACTTCGGTAACGAGTGTGGAACAAGTCGGTGATCAGCTCAGAGACTCGCGGATCATCATCATCATTGGCGGTGATGGGCTGATCCACCACTGCATCCAGCACGTTGCGGGTACTGCGATTCCCGTTGGGGTTGTTCCCGCCGGCAGCGGCAACGACTTCTGGCGCATGACAGGGGACAAGAAGGCAGACGATTCCTTGGCCAAGATGATTGCATTTTGCAGGCAACCGGGAGCAACGACGCCCATCGACCTGTTGGAACTGCGGTTCGACCAGGCCGGGGGATCACCACGATATGCGCTAGGTGCGGTCTCCTGGGGGTTTGAAGCCACCGTCAATGCGAAAGCCAACGCGCTGCCACGGCAACTCGGAGCCTTGCGGTACATCGCCGCACTGATCCTGTGCATCCCGCAGTTGCGCGGATGGCACAGTGAGGTCAAGGCCAACGGACTGGAATTCAGCGGGAGTGTCCTGGCCGCCAGCTTGGCCAATATCAAGTCACTGGGCGGAGGAATCAAGCTCTTCCCCCGTGCCGAAATAACCGACGGCACCGCAGAATTGGCGATCGTACGCGGACCCCGGATTCTGCGTGTCCTTCCGTATCTGCCAAGAATCCTCACCGGCGCACCACACCCATGGAAAGTCAGCGCACACCTTGCCCATGCCCGCGTGGAAACAACTCGGAGCAGCTATGCCGACGGGGAATGCGTCGGCGAGGGGTCATTCGACCTATCAGTTATTCCGGCTGGGATTCAGCTGATCTCCTGAACCGGTAGTCGCAGAAGAGCATGCTGTCCTCTTCGAAAAGGGAATGCAGCTCGAACTGGAGGAAAGCCTGCTGCTCGTGAACCGCAATTCTCATGCCATCGCCAGCCACCAGCACCGGGGAGTGGCTGATGCAGGCTGAATCCACGGCGCCAGCCGCGGCGAATTGTCCAAATATATGGGGACCACCCTCGGCATGGATGAAGCCAAGACCTCGGGAATGCAGGTAGTCGACAATTTCCTGCGGCGCACATCCGCCGTCCTTGTCAGAAACCTGCACGAGGGTGGCATTGGTCCCGAAAGCTTCACGCTGTTCGTCAGATACGTCGACGCTGGTGAAAAGCAACACCGGAACTGGGGATTTGGCAAAGACCGGCGCAATTGGCTTCAGATGCAATCCGTGGGAAACGAGCGCCAGCACAGGCTGTGGTGGCATCCCACGCTCGATTCGCCATGCCATGTCCTCTTCGGATAGGAGCTGGCCTTCGTATCCCTCGGCACGCACCGTTCCCGCACCGACCAGGATTACGTCGGCAAGTCGGCGCAAGAGCGAGAAAATCCTTCTATCGCCCGGTGAGCCCAAACCGCCGGAAAGCCCATCAACCTGGGCGCTCCCATCGATGCTGCTGACAAAGTTGAAACGCACGAAAGGGCGTTGCCCACTGGAGTAGCGTTCAAGCAGGAACTGGTCATCAACCTGATCAGCTGGTTGGGGGAGCAGGGCACGCATCGGGAGAACTCCTTACTGGCTGGCTTCGCGTTCTGGGTGAGCAGGAGGATTGACATCCCCCATGTTGTGAATCTGGTAGGCAGGTTCCCTCCAACCCTGGGCTGCTTCGAGCAGGCGTACAGTCTGCACCGATTCAGGAATGTTGTGCATCCGCAGAATCCGGGCGCCATTCATGGCGCAGATTGTTGCTGCCACCATGGATCCGACCATGCGCTCGCCCTTCGGCAAGTTCAGCGTCTCGCCAATGAAGTCCTTATTCGAAACTGCAGCCAATGCCGGATAGCCCAAATCAGCGAAGGCCTGGAACCCGGCGGTCAGATCCAGCGTGTGGCGGGTGTTCTTGTTCAGGTCATGGCCCGGATCGACAATGATCTTCGCCGGCGAGACACCAGCGTCCAACGCGACCTGGACCTTCTCCACCAGGTACTGGCGGATTTCGGCCACCACATCGTCATAGTGCGGGCGCGGATAGACGGTGCGGGGCTTGGCCAGCGAATGGGTGATCACCACGTGCACATCGTTCTTGGCCACCACCTGGGCCAATTCCGGGTAGGAAAATCCTGTGGTGTCATTGATGACATCCGCTCCGGCATCAATGGCGGCTTGCGCCACCTGGGGGTGGAAAGTGTCGGCCGAGATGATCGCCGAACTGCGTTGGCGCACTTGGCGGATCACCGGGACAATTCGCTCCGCCTCTTCCTGCCACGGGAGTTCGGGGCCAGGGGAGAAGGGCACCCCGCCGATGTCCACCCAATCCGCGCCCGCCTCTACCGCACGCATGGCAGCGGCTACTGCATCGTCCAAGCCAAAGGTCGACCCTGCGTCGTAGAAAGAATCCGGGGTGCGGTTGATCACGGCCATCACCGCGATCCGCTTCGAGAAATCCAAGGAACGCTGCGAAAAATCATGGACGGGAACCAAGAAGTCAGGCTTGAACATGCAGGAAGGCTCCCTCAGCTGGTTTCGACAAGTGATCTGTTGTTCTTCTATTCATACCACCGACCATGGCAGGGAGACGGAATTCCTCTGCTGATCTCGCTAGGCTTAGAGCATGCAGTTTTCCCACCTCTCCGCAGATCACGGGCAATGGATCGCGTCCGCTTGCGCATCGGCCGACCCCAGCACGGTTGTTGCCCAAATCCCTCACGGCTTTGAACGCTACGTTCGCATCTTGCACCCTGCCCTGGATGAAGATGACCAGCTGGTGCGCTGGGAGACGGTGGCGCAGAGCCGCAAGCACATCATCACCGCGGCCGATCTTTTCGAAACCGTGGCCGGACTGGACGCGCAAGGCAATCCTGAAACCGAGGATGCCTGGGTGGATTCCGATCTGCCCCTTGACCAGCTCCCGGAATCCCAATGGCGGGCCCTGGCCGCAGAACTTGTGGCGGCTTCCCCGCAGGACCAGAAGTTCGTGGTCGGCTTGTGGGCAGGCTACGCCTTTATCGAAGGCGGGGATCGAATCCAGATCGAGCGCGAACCTGATCCTGCATTGAACGATGAAGAGAACCAAAGGGAGTACGAGCTGGCGCTCGCCGAGGCCCAGAAGCCGGCCTTTGGCCCCGAGGTCATCCACGCGGACCTGCTGGAGCTGGGCGGCGGGTACCGGAACTACCACCTGTTCGAAGCGGACGCCGAGTTCCTGGCACGACCCGAATGGGCAATAACTACCGACGGTGCCCAGCGCCAGCGCCCTGCCTTGGCCTTTGCGGCAGACCACTCGTGGATGCTGTCAACCGAACCCTTCGATGACTGCACGATTCTGGGCGGTCCCGCGTCATTGATCGAAGCGATCCTGGATAATCGGGTGCTGGAAGCCATTGAGGTCGGCCAATTCACACGGATCGGCCATTCAAACTAGGGCACCAAACCCCGTACCATTGAAGAGTTATGAATACTTCCGCCGTATACCTGGATCACGCGGCAACCACCGATCTGAATCCAGCAGCTTTGGCTGCGATCATCGAGCAATATTCCCGCACCGGAAACCCGTCGTCCTTGCACACAGCCGGACGTCGAGCCAACCGTACGGTGGATGATGCCCGCCAGGCTATTGCCAAGGCCGCCGGAGCGCACTCCAGCGAATTGATCTTCACATCTGGCGGAACCGAATCGGATAACCTGGCGCTGAAGGGACTGTTCTGGAACCGCGTAGCGGCCAATGAGCAGGCTCGCGCCATCGTGCTCACCGGCATCGAGCACCACGCGATCCTGGATACTGCAACATGGTTGCAGGACCACGAGAATGCCACCTTGCTGTGGCTGGCCGTTGACGAGGACGGCGTGGTTGACCTGGAGGCGGCAGAAAAGCTTTTTGCAGAGCATCACCAGCACATTGCCTTGGCAACCTTGATGTGGGCCAACAATGAAGTCGGCACCGTGCAGCCAGTCCGTGAATTCGCCGCCTTGGCTGGCCGCTACGGGATCCCTGTGCACTCGGATGCGGTCCAGGCCTTCGGTGCAGTGGAGGTTGACTTCGCCTCCTCGAATTTGGCCACCATGGCGATCAGCGCGCATAAGATCGGCGGCCCGGTAGGAATCGGCGGACTGCTGGTTCGCAGGGATGTCGTGCTCACCCCTGTGCAGCACGGTGGCGGACATGAACGCAAGCTGCGTTCGGGCACCTTGAACGCTGCCCACGCGGCCGGCTTCGCCGCTGCGGCTACTGCGGTGCGTGCCGAATTGCAGCAGGAAGCCGCGCGGCTGAGCGGACTGCGCGACTACGCTGTCGAGAAGATCAGCGGCCTAATCCCGGAAGCCGTGCTGAATGGTCCACGGGACCAGGCCAATGAAGGCAAGCGGCTGCCCGGCAATCTGCACTTCACTTTCCCCGAATGCGAAGGGGATTCCTTGCTTTTCGGCTTGGATATGGTGGGCATTGCTTCATCCACCGGGTCGGCATGCACTGCTGGCGTTCCGCAGCCTTCGCATGTTTTGCTGGCTATGGGACGTGATGCGCGCACCGCCCGCAGTGTGCAACGCTTCACATTGGGGCATACATCCACACGCGCAGACGTTGACGCATTACTAGAGGCTTTGCCGCAAGCATATGCGCAGGCAAAGAAGGCTGGCATGGCAGCCGATGAAAGCAGCATCCACACGGCAGGAACAGGTTTTACACGATGAAAGTACTAGCAGCGATGTCCGGAGGCGTGGACTCGGCGGTTGCCGCCGCCCGCGCAGTTGAAGCCGGCCACGATGTGGTCGGCGTGCACTTGGCCCTGTCCCGCATGCCAGGGACCCTTCGCACCGGTTCGCGCGGTTGCTGCACCTTGGAAGACTCCAATGATGCCTGGCGTGCCTGCGACAAGCTGGGCATCCCGTATTACGTTTGGGATTTCTCTGACCGCTTCGCCGAGGACGTGGTGGATGACTTCGTAGCTGAATACGAGGCCGGCCGCACCCCGAACCCGTGCATGCGCTGCAATGAGAAGATCAAGTTCGCCGCCTTGCTCGAGAAGGCCTTGGCCCTGGGCTTTGATGCGGTTTGCACCGGCCACTACGCCAAGGTGCTGCGCGACGAGCAGGGCAACCCGGAGCTGCACCGCGCCGCGGACTGGGCCAAGGACCAGTCCTACGTCTTGGGCGTGCTGACCCACGAGCAGCTGGAGCACTGCATGTTCCCGCTGGCCGAGACCCCCTCCAAGGCGGAAGTCCGTGCCGAAGCAGCCGCGCGGGGTCTGACGGTCGCGAACAAGCCCGACAGCTATGACATCTGCTTCATCCCTGATGGGGATACCCGTGGCTGGCTGGCTGAACGCATTGAGATGAAGCCGGGGGAGATCGTCGATCACGAGGGCAACCAGCTCGGCGAGCATGAAGGTGCGCAGGCCTTCACCGTTGGCCAGCGCAAGGGCCTTCGCCTGGGCCGTCCGGCAGCCGATGGCAAACCGCGTTTCGTGCTGGAAATCCGTCCGAAGGAAAACAAGGTGATCGTCGGTCCGGAAGCTCTGCTGGCAGTGGACCAGTTGCGCGGCATCCGCATTTCCTGGGCGGGCGTGCCAATTGCTGAAGTCTTCAGCGGAGAGACCTTCGAGTGCATGGTGCAGGTGCGTGCGCACGGCGATCCGGTGGCCGCTGTGGCTCACATGGAGCGCTCCGACGAAGGCCGCGACGAGCTGGTAGTCAATCTCCCCGAAGGCATGCGCGGAGTCGCGCCGGGCCAGACCATGGTCGTCTACCAGGGCAGCCGCGTGCTGGGCCAGGCAACTATCGATTCTGCCCGTTCCAGCGCTTGGGATCCATCGAAGGTCGGATAACCCGCCGCAACCATGTGGTCTCGCAAATAAGGGCCCCGGCTTGAGCGAAACTTTTTGAAGTTTCGCCCAAGCCGGGGCCCTTATGCTCTTTGCCGATTAATTGCGAACGAACTTGAGCTTCCATATTTCAGGGCCTTCTTCGAGATAGCTGATCTCGAAAGCCGTCGCATCGCGCTGCTGCAGCTGGGCCAGCAGAGGCAGTGGATTGTGGGTAGCTGACAGCACGAGGCCTGCTCCCGGCCGCAGTGAATCCAGGGCGCCGAAGATGGCCGCGTGGCGTACTGCGTGGGGGATGGTCTGGACGTCGAGCTGGGGGAGGTCCTCGTCATGTCCGCCGCAGGCGCAGGTGCCAGGTGCCGGCTGCTTCAATGCTTCTTCTCTGCTGCCGGAAATTTCGATACGTTCTGCCATGATTTTTTCCTTTGCACGGGTGAGGTGCCGCGCCCGAGTGGGTGCGCCGGTCCGCGTGGTGCGGTCCGAATTATTTTATTACAATTAACCTAGTGGAAAATACCGGAGCTGCAAAGAGCAAGCATCAAGGGGGCGCAGAATCATGGGCAAAGGAACCGGCGCTGCAGCGCCACGGCGCAGCGCCGGCGGGCGCATTCACTCTTCGACCCGCGAACGGATCCTGTCACTGGTCGAAATGCGGCGTGAAGGCCTGAGCCTCCCTCAGGTTGCCGAGATCATGGGACTGCATGAGAATACAGTCCGCAGTCACCTGGATGCCCTCCTGTCCGACGGGCATGTGCAACGCGAAGCAGCGCCGGCTACCGGCCGCGGCCGGCCGGCTTGGATCTGGAGGGCTGCGGTGCAACCACCGTCGCCATTCGCCGCGCTGGCCAATGTGCTGGCCGGCCAAGTGGCCCTGCTCAGCGACAACCCGGCTCGTGCTGGCATCGAGGCCGGCCGGCGCTGGGGCGCAACGCTGGGAAGCCCTGCGGCCGGAAGCGATGCCCGCCGCGCGGTGGTCGATTCGTTGGCTGAGCTCGGTTTTGCTCCTCGTGATGAAGAAGACCGCAGCATCTCCCTGCTCGCCTGCCCGCTGCTCAGCGCGGCCAGGGAGAACCCGCAGGTCATATGCAATGTGCATCTGGGGATCGTGCAAGGGATCCTGAGTTCCCACGACGTGGATCCAACAGGAAGCCGGATCCAGCCTTTCGCGCTGGTACACGGTTGCCGCCTTGAACTAAGCCCGAAGCCCGAGGGCCATCGATGAACCCGATATCTTCCGCCGCGCCGGACAAGCCCGCCCGCCGCGGCCGGTGGCGCCTGGCCCTGATGCTCCCGGCAGGCCTGAGCCTGCTCGCGGGGCTGGATGTGGCGTTGATCCTGCTCGGCGTTCCCGCCCCCGTGCAGGTCGCCACGTGGGGAGCCGCGCATTCGCTTGCCATGGTCTTCGGCTTCGTCGGAGCGCTGATCGCCCTGGAACGTGCAGTGGCCTGGGGACCTGCCGCGGGCTATGCGGCACCGGTGCTGCTGGTGCTGGGCGGCGGCAGCCAGTTGTTCGCCGCGCCCCGTCAGTTGACAGGAGCACTGCTGATCCTGGGCATGGCCGCGATGCTTGCCATCTACTATCCGTTGTGGCGAAGGCAACGCGCCGACGCGGTGCTGATCCAGATGCTGGGCGCCTGCGCCGGGCTGGCTGCCACCGTGCTGTACGCCGGCGGGGTGGAAATCGCGATGCTGCTGCCGTGGCTGGCCGCATTCCTGGTAATGACCATTGCGGGGGAACGGGTTGAACTGGCCCGCATCCAATTGACCCAGCGCTCGCAAACCCTGGCCGTGGTATTGAACTTCGGGCTGCTGATCATGGCCGTGGCCTCTACCTTGTTCGTGGAGATCGGCACCGTGCTGTTCGGGCTGGTGCTGTGCGCGCTGGTGATATGGCTGGCAGTCAACGACGTCGCCCGGCGCACCATCAAGGCTGATGGCGTCGCCCGCTACATGGCCGCCTGCCTGCTGGCTGGCTATTTCTGGCTACTGGTCGCCGGGGTCGTCTGGAGCCTGGGCAACCCGATGGCGTCCGGAGCTTATGACACGGTAGTGCATGCGGTGTTCCTCGGCTTCACCATGTCCATGATCATGGCACATGCCCCTACGATCCTGCCCGCGGTGCTGGCCATCGACCTGCCCTACCGCAAGGCCATGTGGTTGCCTGCGCTTCTGCTGCATGCCGGACTGCTGATCAGGTTGTGGGTCGGCAATGGGTTTGGCCTCCATCTGGCGTGGCAGGCCGGTGGCGTCGTCAATGTCTGTGCCCTGCTGCTTTTTGTTCTTGTCGTGCTGGCTAGCGCGCTGCTGGCAGGCAAGCCCGCAGTCGCTTTTCGGAAAGGAAATCAATAGATGAGCCTGCCGTTGGGCCCTGGGCCAGAAACCGCAAAGGTTCCGGGGCGGGGCTTCTGGCCGTTGCGCGACCTGCCTACGGCACTGTGGCTGATTCTGGTCGTGGTTGTCGCATTGGTCCACCGCCTGTTGCCGGCGCCCCGCTGGCTGCTGATCCACCTGTTGCTGCTCGGGGCGCTGTCCCACGCCATCCTGGTGTGGTCGCAGTACTTCGCTGCTGCGTTGCTCAAGCGCAAGGTGACCGTCGCGGAACGCCATAGGCAATCGCTGCGCCTGAGCCTGATGAACGGCGGCGCCCTGGTGGTGGTATCGGGGGTGCTGGCTGAGCTGTGGCCTATGACGCTGGCCGGGGCCCTGCTGGTCGCCGCTGCCGCAGGGTGGCACGGCCTGTGGCTGTATCACAGCCTGCGCGGTTCGCTGCCGTCGCCGTTTGCGCCAAGCGTGCGCTATTACATCGCCGCGGCCTGCTTCCTGCCTGTCGGTGCCGGCCTGGGAACCTGGATTTCTTCAGGGCTCGCCTCACCGCTGCATGAACGGCTGACTCTGGCCCACGCGCTGGTGAACCTGCTGGGCTGGGTCGGGCTGACAGTCGCCGGCACCTTGATCACGCTGTGGCCCACCATGCTGCGCACCCGCATGGCACCCAACGCGGCGCCGCGCCTGCGCCGGGCCTTGCCGGTGCTCGTCATCGCGGTGCTCCTTGCGGCCGGCGGTGCGGCCGCCGGCCACTTGCTGCTCGCCGCGGCGGGCGTGCTCGGCTACCTTGCCGGGCTGGGCATGATGGCTTCGCCGTTCATCCATGCGGCCAAGGCCAAGCCCCCGCGCAGCTTCGCAGCACTCTCGGTGCTGTCAGCGGTCTGCTGGTGGGTCGGCACCCTGCTCTGGGCGCTCTATGCCTTGGCCACCAGCAGCGACTGGATGCAGATGGGCCGGTTCTTCAACAGCATCGCCCCGTATCTGGCGGCAGGGTTCGCAGCGCAAATCCTGCTCGGCGCACTGTCCTACCTGGTACCGGTGGTTCTGGGTGGCGGCCCGCGTCCGGTCCGGGCGGCTGCAACGGTCCTCGACCGCGGTGCGGCATGGCGACTCAGCATGGCCAATGCTGCGTTGCTGGCCTGCGCCCTGCCTGTTTCCTCGCTGGTGCGAGTCTTGTGCTCGGTGCTGTACTTCGGTGCCATGGCCAGCTTCCTACCGCTGCTCTTCAGCTCCATGAAAGCCCATCGCGTGGCCAAGCGGGAAGTCGTGGAATCCGCTGGGCCGCCGCGGCTCCGCGAACGCGGGCCGGTGGAGCCCGACGGTGCGCGTCCTCCCGGGCAGCGCATGGGCCAGGCCGCCGCCGGACTGATGGCAGTAGTGCTGGTGATTGCCATTGGCGTCGCACTGGATCCGGCAGCCGCCGGTGTCCGGCTGCCGGACGCTGCCTCGACCGCGCAGCAAGCGGACGAGGAAGCCAACGCACCGGTCAAGACCGTGCAGATGGAAGCCAGGGACATGCGCTTCACGCCGAACCGCATCGAAGTGGAGGCCGGGACACGGCTCGTCATCGAGCTGGCCAACACCGACCCCTCACAGGTCCATGATCTGGTGTTGGCCAACGGGGTAGGTTCAGGCCGTTTGGCACCGGGCCAGAGTGCCACCGTGGACGTCGGAGTGATCACGGCGGACATGGATGGATGGTGCTCGATCGTTGGGCACAAGCAGATGGGCATGGTGCTGCAGATCGTTGCCGTCGGTGCGCCGGCCAGCGCCGCTCCTTCCAGCGCGGCCTCTGAAGGCGCCCATGAGCATGACCAGCAGACGGGTCAGCAGCCCGCGGCTGCGGCACCTGATCTGCAGGCGCAACCAGCGGACGGATTCAGCGCGCGCAACCCGGTGCTGGATCCGCTGCCGGCAGATACCGGAAAGCCTGTCGTGCACAAGAAACGCTTCACCGTCAGCGAGCTGGAGGCGGAAGTGTCCCCGGGGTTCACGCAGAACCTGTGGACCTTCAATGGCGCCGCCCCAGGGCCGGTCTTGCACGGACGAGTCGGCGACAGCTTCGAAATCACTCTGCACAACGACGGCACCATGGGCCACTCCATCGACTTCCACGCAGGGTCGCTGGCGCCGGACGAGCCGATGCGTAGCATTGCCCCGGGCGAGGAGCTGACCTATACCTTCACCGCCACCATGTCCGGGATCTGGATGTACCATTGCGCCACCGCGCCCATGAGCGCGCACATCGCCAACGGCATGTACGGCGCGGTCATCATTGAACCCGAGGACCTGCCGGAAGTGGACAAGTCGTTTGTGATGGTGCAGTCAGAGTACTACCTCGGCTCCGAAGGCCAGCCGGTGGACGTGGACAAGATCGCTGGAGGCAACCCTGACCTGGTGGTGTTCAACGGCTACGCGAACCAATACAGTTTCGATCCGTTGCAGGTTGCCACCGGTGAACGCCTGCGGATCTGGGTGCTTGCGGCAGGCCCCAACCGGCCCAGCAGCTTCCACGTGATTGGAGGCCAGTTCGACACCGTGTACGCCGAGGGTGCCTACCAACTGGATGCCCGCGATGAAAACAGCGGCGGGTCCCAGGCCCTGGCTTTGGCCCCAGCGCAGGGTGGGTTTGTGGAGCTTCAGTTGCCGGAAGCCGGCAACTACCCGTTTGTCACGCACTACATGTCGGATGGCGAGAAAGGGGCGCGCGGCGTGATCAAGGTGTCTGATCCGAAGTAGCGCTGGCACTATGCCGCGAGATGGCCGCGTTGCCCGGGGTTGGAGTGCCTCGGGCTGCGGCGGGAGAAATTGACTGCAGAGCTGTGTCAGCACGATGCATTGGCAGGATTTGCAGCAAACGATCACGCCAGCGACGACCGTGGTTTCATGGGCAGATGCGCGATACCTGCGTCGCGTTGTGCTTAGACGGCAACCTCCAGCAGGCCGGCGCGGAATTTCTCGGCTGCGCACTCGATGAGGAGCCCTGGGGGAGAAGGATCCATAGAGCTCGCGATGAAAGCTGCACAGCTGATGGTTGCACGGAACCGGAGTCCAGGTGTTTCGCGGTCGGCGGCGTGGTGCCCCTTGCAAGAGGCCCATGGCCTCGAATAATGAACTTCTCGACCTTGTATTCGAAATTCATCAAAACAGTGAAGCATGGAAAGCACCAGCAGAATTCGCTGGCAGGGAATTCCTCCGGGGTACCACTGCCTGAGCCGCAATGATCATGAGCAGCGTCGATGCTGCGCGAACCGTGGGAGTCCAGCACACCATATCGGTGAAGCTGCAGGAGATTGCTAGCCCTCGTCGACTATGCCGAACATATGGGCGGAAATGTCCTGGTATTCCACACGGGTCTTGCCCTTTTCCAGCTTTGGCAGCTGCGCGGGGGAGTGCGTGTGGCAGTGCACGAAATCGAAGGCGGGCCACCATTTCTTGGGGCGTTCGTATTCGCTGAAGCCGCAGACTTCGCAGACCAGGTGCACCCATACCGGACGCTTGCCGGTCCGATTGGCGCGGGACTGGGCCAGCCATGCCGGTGGGTTGGCGTTCAGCTCGCGGAATTCGGCTTCGCTCATCTTCGACGGGATGCCGTGCTTCTTGGCCATTTCTACGGGGATATCCAACGCGATTGCCGCGTCTCTACGAGTCATCATTGGTATCTAGCTTATGCCACCTGGCGAACACCCCGGAAGCCATGCTGGCCCATCACAACGGTGAGTTAGCGAGGCTATGGGCTGAAGCGCAAAAAGCGGGTGTCGAGACCACGCTTTTGCCAAGTTCCACCTCTTCCATTCGTAATTCGTGCCCTGCATCACATAGGCTATGTGAAGCATGTGCTAATCATCACAGCGCATGCATGTATCTAGACGAAGGATGACTCATGACTCGCAAGAAGAACGGACTGCGACTCGCAGCAGCCGTTGTGGGTATTTCTGCCCTGGCTCTGACCGGCTGCACCCAAGCTGCAGACAGTGGCAACGAAGGCGGCGGCACTGGCGATGCCAGCGCCCCGATCACCCTGGGCACCACCGACAAAGTGACCTCCCTGGACCCTGCTGGATCCTACGACAACGGTTCGTTCATGGTCATGAACCAGATCTACCCATTCCTGCTCAACTCCGAGCCGGGCAGCCCGGATCCATCGATGAGCCTTGCCGAGTCCGCAGAGTTCACCACCCCGACCGAGTACACGGTCAAGCTGAAGTCGGGCTTGAAGTGGGCCAACGGCCACGACCTTGACTCCAAGGACGTCAAGTTCACCTTCGACCGCCAGCTGAAGATCGCGGACCCCAACGGTCCTTCCTCGCTGCTTGGAAACGTCGAGTCCATCGAAGCGCCAGATGCCACCACCGTGGTCTTCAAGCTGAAGGTCGCCAACGACCAGACCTTCCCGCAGGTGCTGACCTCTCCGGTCGGCCCGATCGTTGATGACGAAGTGTTCTCCGCGGACAAGGTGATGGACGACCAGGAGATCGTTGAGGCCAAGGCCTTCGGCGGCCAGTACGTCATTGATTCGTACAACAAGAACAACCTGATCTCGTTCAGCGCAAACGAGTCCTACCAGGGCGTGCTGGGCCCGGCTGCCAATGACAAGGCGGCGATCAAGTACTACGCCGACGCCAACAACCTGAAGCTCGAAGTCCAGGAAGGCAAGATCGACGTCGCTTGGCGTTCGCTGACCCCAACCGACATCGAGGACCTGGGCAAGGATGAGAACCTCGTGGTCCACAAGGGCCCGGGTGGCGAGCTGCGCTACATCGTCTTCAACTTCGATTCCATGCCGTACGGCGCCAAGACCGATGACGCTGATGAAGCGAAGTCGCTGGCCGTGCGCCAGGCCGCCGCGCACCTCGTGGACCGCGAAGCCATCGCGAAGAACGTCTACAAGGACACCTACACCCCGGCCTACTCCTACGTGCCGCAGGGCTTCACCGGTGCGATTGAACCGCTGAAGGACCTGTACGGCACCGACGGAAAGCCGGATGCCGCCAAGGCCAAGAAGGTCCTGGAGGATGCCGGCGTGAAGACTCCGGTCAAGCTCGCGCTGCAGTACAACCCGGACCATTACGGCCCGAACTCCGGTGACGAATACGCACTGGTTGAGAAGCAGCTGGAAGCCGGTGGCCTGTTCGACGTCGACCTGAAGTCCACCGAATGGGTGACCTACCAGAAGCAGCGTGTCTCGGATTACCCTGCCTACCAGCTGGGCTGGTTCCCTGACTACTCGGACGCAGACAACTACCTGTCGCCGTTCTTCGCCAAGGACAACTTCCTGTCGAACAACTACGACAATCCCGAGGTCGACAAGCTGATCTCCGAGCAGCGCGGCATGACCGATGCCGCCGAGCGCACCAAGGCCATCGAGGAACTGCAGACGATGGTGGCCGAGGACCTGTCCACGCTGCCGCTGCTGCAAGGTGCCCAGGTGGCCATTGCGGGCAAGGACGTCAAGGACGTCGACAAGACCCTGGACGCTTCGTTCAAGTTCCGTCTCGGTGTGCTGAGCAAGTAATCCTGCTCCAGCCTCGCAGACAGCAAACCTGAGGGGATCCGCCACGCGCCAGCAACGGCAGACGCGGTGGATCCCCTTGGCATGCGCCGTCAACGGCAACTTTCCACGGCGCAGCGCCACGCATCCTGAACTAAAAGGACAGACGATGACTATCACGTCGCCACCGGGCCAAGAAGCAAGCCCGCTAGCAACACCCAAACCAGCAAAGCAGAAGGGCGGGGGATTCCTCCGCTACCTGATTACCCGATTCTTGCTGATCATTCCCACTGTCTTCATCCTCATCACAGTGGTGTTCTTCCTGATGCGCGTGACCGGCGACCCGATCACCGCGGCCCTGGGCGGACGGCTCACACCGGACCAGCTGGCCCAGCGCATCCACGAGGCCGGCTACGACCGGCCGATCCTGATCCAGTACTTCGAGTACCTGGGCCAGATCATCACCGGGGACCTGGGCCGCACCATGAGCGATAACCGCGCGGTCACCGAGGTGCTGGCCACCTACGGCGCAGCCACCTTGGAACTGGCCATCAATGCGGTGATCGTCGCGCTGCTGGTCGGCATCCCGCTGGGCCTGGTCGCCGCGAAGTTCCGCGACCGCTACCCGGATGCCTTGCTGCGCATCCTGGCCATCCTCTCCTACGCCACCCCGGTCTTCTTCGCCGGCCTGCTGCTCAAGCTGGTCTTCGGCGTGTGGCTGGGCTGGCTGCCGATCAGCGGACGTGCCGACTGGCAGACCGAACTCGAGCTCACCGGATTGCAGAGCCCCAGCGGCATCTACTGGCTGGACGCCCTGCGTAGCGGCAACATGGAAGCATTCGCCAACGTCACCGAGCATGCGATCCTGCCGGCATTGGCGCTGGGCCTGCTCACCGGCGGCGTGTTCCTGCGCCTGGTGCGCACCAACGCGATTGGCACGATGGGCCGTGAATACGTCGAAGCCGGACGTTCGCGCGGTGTCAGCGAATACCGGCTGACCACCAAGCACGCCTACCGCCCGGCATTGATCCCGATCATCACCGTCATGGGCCTGCAGATCGCCATGCTGCTCGGCGGCGCGGTGCTCACCGAGACCACCTTCGAATGGTCGGGGCTTGGCTTCAAGCTCGCCGAATACCTCACCGCCCGCGACTTCGTGGCCGTGCAGGGCATCGTGGTGCTGCTGGCCATTATCGTCGCCGTCACCAACTTCATTGTCGACGTGCTGGCAGCCTTGATCGACCCGAGAGTCAGGTACTAATCATGAGCACAGCAACCCTGCCCGCCTCGAACAAATCCTGGCTTGACCGGCTCCCGGTCATTTCCCACCTGCGCATGTCCTCGGGCCTGCAGCGCGGCATGCTGATTGCCGGCCTGATACTGTCCGGGCTGTTCATCATCACCGCCTTGTTCGCACCGCTGATCGCGCCCTTCGACTTCGCGCAGTCCTCGGATGCCTCCGGCGACTTCCCGCGCCAAGCTGCCCCGGACAGCAAATTCATCTGGGGCACCACCGCCACCGGCTATGACGTGTTCTCGCGAACCCTCTTCGGCGCGCAGACCGCCATCTGGGTGATCCTGGCCGCCGTGGTCATGTCCCTGTTCCTCGGCGTGCTGCTGGGGCTGATCTCCGGCTACCTCGGCGGCTGGTTCGACCGCATCGCCGTGGTGCTGTCCGACGCGATCTACGCCTTCCCGTCCCTGCTGCTGGCCATCGTGATGTCCATCGTGATCTCGCAGGGCCAGTCCTCGCTCTTCGGCGGTGTGATGGCGGCCGCTATTTCCATCACCGTGGTGTTCATCCCGCAGTACTTCCGCGTGGTCCGCGCCGAGGTGATGCGCCTGAAGGCCGAGCCCTTCGTGGAATCCGCACAGGTGATCGGCGCCAGCCCATGGCGGGTGATGTTCGCCCACCTGCTGCGCAACGCCACCCGCACCCTGCCGCTGATCTTCACGCTCAACGCGACCGAGGCGCTGCTGACCTTGGCCGGTTTGGGCTTCCTGGGCTTCGGCATCGAGCCGACCAGCGCGTCGGAATGGGGCTACGACCTGAACCGCGCAATGTCCGATGCGACCAGCGGCATCTGGTGGACCGGCCTGTTCCCGGGCTTGGCCATCGTGCTCACCGTCATGGGCCTGACCCTGGTGGGCGAGTCCATGAACGACCTCAATGACCCGCGCCTGCGCCGCTTCAGCCGCAAGAAGGCCAAGCGCATCACCCAGTCCGGGCAGGTAGGAGCAAGCAAATGACCAATAGTCCTGTCCTCAATCCAGAGGCCAACGCCGGCGCCCCCGAGGTGCTGCGCGTCGAGGACCTGAACATCGATTTCGTCACCGACGCAGGCGCCGTGCCAGCGGTGCGCGGTGTCGACCTGCAGGTCAAAGCCGGCGAGATCCTGGCTATCGTGGGCGAATCCGGTTCCGGAAAGTCCGTCACCGCGCGCACCGCCTTGGGCATCCTTGCCGAGAACGGCGCCTCGCGCGGCGGCGTCTACCTCAAGGGCAAGAACATGCTGACCCTGCGCGGCCACGAGCTGCGCGAAGCCCGCGGCCGGGACGTGGCCATGGTCTTCCAGGAGCCCTCCACGGCGCTGAACCCGGTGTACACCGTGGGCTGGCAGATCATGGAGGGCATCCGCGCGCACAACAAGATCTCCAAGAAGGAAGCCAAGGCGCGCGCCATCGAGGCGATGCGCCAAGTCGGCATCCCGGATCCGGAGCAGCGCGTGGACTACTACCCGCACCAGTTCTCCGGCGGGCAGAAGCAGCGCGTGGTCATCGCCGCGGCGCTGGCCCTGAAGCCGGAGCTGATCGTGGCCGACGAGCCGACCACCGCATTGGATGTCACGGTGCAGGCCGAAATCCTGCAGCTGCTGCGCGATTTGCGTGACGAGCTGGGCACGGCGATTGTCATCATCACCCACAATATGGGCGTGGTGGCCGATATCGCCGACCGCGTGATCGTGATGAACCAGGGGCAGATCGTCGAGCAAGCACCGGTGATCCAGCTCTTCGAAGCCCCGCAGGATGACTACACCAAGTCCCTGCTGGCCGCCGTGCCGCACCTGGGCCGCGAAAGCGCCTCGGAAGGGCTGGCCGAACGCCCGCACCAGGACGCCGAGGTGCTGGTGGAAGCGACGGGGCTGAAAGTGCATTTCCCCGGTCGCCTCGGGGCTCCGGGCTTCACCGCGGTCAACGAGGTGGACCTGAAGATCCACGCCGGGGAGGTCTACGGCCTGGTCGGCGAGTCGGGATCGGGCAAGACCACCATCGGGCGCAGCATTGCCGGGCTCAACCGCATCACCGGCGGCTCGCTGAAGGTGCTGGGCTACGAGATGGCCCAGTTCAAGGAACGCACCTTCAAGCCGCTGCGCGAGCAGATCGGATTCGTGTTCCAGGATCCAGCGGCGAGCTTCAACCCGCATCTGACCGTGGGCGAATGCGTGGCCGAGCCGCTGGCAGTGCACCGCGACCTGAATCCGCTGCAGACCCGTGCCAAGGTGGCCGAGCTGCTGGAGTCGGTGCAGCTGCCGGCCGGATTCGCGAACCGGTACCCGCACGAGCTCTCCGGCGGCCAGCGCCAGCGCGCCTCGCTGGCCCGCGCCCTGGCCCTGGAACCGAAGCTGCTGATCGCCGATGAGCCAACCAGCGCGTTGGACGTTTCGGTGCAGGCCAAGGTGCTGGAGCTGTTCCGCGAATTGCAGGCCGAACTGGGCTTCGCCGCCCTGTTCGTCTCGCATGACCTGGCAGTGGTCGACCAGCTGGCGACCTGGGTGGGCGTCCTGTTCCGCGGCAGCCTGCTGGAAGAAGGCCTGGGCTCCAAGGTGCTGGCCAATCCGATGCACGAGTACACGCAGCGGCTCATTGCCTCGCTGCCGGTGCCGGACCCGCGCGAGCAGGCCCAGCGCCGCAAGCTGATCGAGCAGCTGAACGGATCCTGAGCCACCGGCAATCACGGAACCACTGGCATGCCCCGGACACGGTTTGGCACCGTGTCCGGGGCACGTCACCTTGTGCGCAATCCGGCATGTGAACCCGTAAACTGGTGCCATGAACGAGCCGAAGAACACTGAGACCACCCAGTCATTCGACCCGCACGCAAGCTCGTTGCAGGGCGAGGTGAAGAATGAAGTCCTCGAAGAGCTGTACGCAATCCGCGGCAGCATCGACAACTTCGATGCCCAGCTGGTCTTCCTCTTGGCCGAACGCTTCAAGGCGACCCAGCGCGTCGGAATCCTCAAGGCCAAGCACCAGCTGCCGCCCAGCGATCCGAATCGCGAGAAGGCGCAGATCGAGCGCCTGCGCGCCCTCGCCCACGAAGCGCATCTTGACCCGGAATTCGCTGAAAAGTTCTTGAATTTCGTGATTTCTGAAGTCATCCGCCACCACCAGAACATTTCAGACTCGCACAACAATGCCTGAGCAAGAACTGCAGGTCGCTGAACGCCACGATGTCCACGCCACTGCCTTCTGCCAGTTCCCGGGCACCGACCCGCTGGCCATCCATGAAGTGGTGCGCGGCGAGTTGGGCGAGCCCAACCTCGCCGTCTTCCCGCAGCTGCCTGATCGCGGTGTCGGTGCGGATGCCGTAGGCCGCAGCGCCGCGCTGCTGGCTGACCTCGGCTTCGATTTGCAGCCGCATGGCTGGAGGATCGGCGTCACCGACGGCATCGATGCCCGCCGGGCGCGCAGCATCCTGCGCAGCGACGAGAACCTGCTCGCCGATGTTCTGGGCGCCGAAGCCCGCCCTGCCCGGCGGCTCAAGCTCACCCTGCTCGGACCGTGGACCCTGGCCGCCAGCCTATACCTGTCCAACGGGGAGCGCGTGATCAGCGATCACGGGGCACGGCGCGATGTCATCGAGTCCTACGCCCACGGAGCCCGCGAGCAGCTGAGCCGCCTGGCCCGCATCACCTCGCTGGCCGACTTCATCATCCAGCTTGATGAGCCGCTGCTGGGCGACGTGCTTGACGGCACCATCAGCACCGCCAGCGGCTACCGGACCCTGCGCTCGATTCCGCGCGCCGAAGTGCGCGGCTCCTATGAGCAGTTCCTCAAGGTGATTGGCGGCGATGACCAAGGCCAGCGGGTCGCCTCGCTGCTGAACCTGCCAACCTGGGACGAGCACTGGATTGAACGGGTCGATCTGCTGCACGAGGCTGGTGCCGGTGCAATGCTCATCGACCCTTCCGGCCTGACGCACCGCAAATGGGAACGGGTCGCCGGGTTGGTAGAAGGCGGAGACCGCGTCTTCTTGCAGGTGCTGGCCCCTTCCGAGCGGGCCCCGGGAGTTGTCGAGGCGGTGAACTCCATTCTGCGTCCATGGCGCCAGCTGGGCTTGGGACTGGGACAGCTCGGGGCGCTGACCCTGATGCCGCGCGGGGATTTCTCGCGCAGCAGCTCGGCCCAGGCCATCGAGAACCTGCAGCGGCTGGCCAGTTATGCCCAAGCGTTGGAGCAGACGCGCGTCGATGCCTAGCCAACGCCCTGATTCCTGCCGGTCACAGCGGAAAAGGGCAGTTGATCATGTATCTTAGGAATAGTGGGGTAGCGGATCTACCCGGTTTGGCCAATTGGCGGAAAACCTCAGACCTACGGTTTCAGGGGGACATGGGATGAAGGCCCGGATTTTAGTCGTTGACGATGACGAAGCGTTGTCGGAAATGATTGGCATTGTGCTGCAAAACGATGGCTTCGATGCCTCGTTCTGCTACGACGGTTCCGGCGCTCTCGAAGCGTTCCGCGAAGCCAATCCGGACCTGGTGCTCCTTGACCTGATGCTTCCCGGCATCGACGGCATCGAGGTCTGCAAGCAGATCCGTGCCGAATCCGACGTTCCCGTCGTAATGCTCACCGCCAAGTCGGACACTGCCGACGTGGTCCGCGGCCTGGAATCCGGTGCAGACGACTACGTGCCCAAGCCTTTCAAGCCAGCTGAGCTGGTAGCCCGCGTGCGTGCCCGCCTGCGTCCGAGCGAAACCCACGCCGCAGAGACTTTGCAAGTTGGCGAAGTATCCATCGATGTCGCTGGCCACCGCGTGACCCGCGGAACCGATGTTGTTTCGCTGACTCCGCTGGAATTCGATCTCCTGGTGACCATGGCCCGCAAGCCTTGGCAGGTCTTCAGTCGCGAGCAGCTGTTGGAAGCGGTCTGGGGCTACCGCCATGCGGCAGACACCCGCCTGGTCAACGTCCACGTGCAGCGCCTGCGCTCGAAGATTGAAATCGATCCAGAGAAGCCGCAGATCATCCAGACAGTTCGCGGTGTCGGATACAAGGCTGGTTCGGCAAATTGAGTTCGCACACGTCGGCCGGTACAGAGTTGGTTCCGGTCGATGTGCATGTCCATTCGCAGTCCAAGCCTGCGAGGTGGAGCAATATCGAGCAGTGGATCAGGCGCCCGTGGCACACGGCCAAGCTGCGCTGGCAACGCCACCTGCTGTTCCGCACCGTCATATCGACGCTGCTTTTCACCGCTTTGGCACTGGTTGCGGCAGGCGCCTTCCTCTCCAACCAGATCGCGTCCACGCTCTACGAGGAGCGCGTCAACCAGATATCCAAGGAATCCGAGCGCGGCTTGACCCAGGCGCGCTCGATTCTTGAATCGGCATCCACCACCGACCGCGCCTCCACCCAGGCCCTGGTGAATTCCACCTTGGCTTCGCTGGAAGGCGATGGCGCAACCGTGGTGCGCGATTTCGTGCTGATGCCCATTGCCGGCGACCAAAGCCTTTATGTCGGTCCGATGGCTTCCGGTTCGCTGACCACCCGTGTGATCCCCGGCGATCTCGCGGAGCGGGTTGCAGGGGAGCAAGGCATCTATTGGCGTTCCATCGAACTGGGGGCCGATAACGCAACCAGGCCCGGACTCATCGTCGGCACCAAAGTCCTGATTCCGCCTGGCCGCGAATACGGTTTGTACCTGGTCTATGACCTGTCCAGCGTGCAGGACACCCTCGAATTCATCAACCGCGCAATGGCATTCACCGGCCTCATCCTGCTGGCTGTCGTAGGCTTCGTCGCATGGTCGGTGGCCCGCACAGTGGTCCGCCCGGTGGCCGATGCCGCCTACGTTTCGGAGAGGATTGCCTCCGGTGATCTGGACCGGCGAATGAAGGTCGCAGGCAAGGACGAGGTGGCCCGGTTGGGTACTGCCTTCAACCACATGGCGCACTCGCTGCAAGAGCAGATCACGGCGCTGAATAATCTCTCGGCCATGCAGCAGCGCTTCGTCTCCGACGTATCGCATGAACTGCGCACCCCGCTGACCACCGTGCGCATGGCGGCCGAAGTGATCCACGATGCCCGCGAAGACTTCGATCCGCTGACCGCGCGCTCGGCTGAACTGATGTACAACCAAATCGAGCGTTTCCAGCACCTGCTCAACGACCTGCTGGAAGTATCCCGCTTCGATGCCGGTGTTGCGGTGCTTGACCGCGAATCCACCGACTTGAACGTCATTGCCCGCAAGGTCATTGACATCGCCACCCCGGTAGCCGATGAATACGGTTCGCTCATCCGCCTGAACGCGCCGAGCGAAGGCTGCGTCGCAGAGGTTGATCCGCGCCGGGTCGAGCGAGTCATCCGCAACCTGGTGCTCAATGCGGTGGAGCATGGCGAAAGCAAGCCGATCGACATCACCATCGGATCCAACCAGAACGCGGTAGCGGTCACCGTGCGGGACTACGGCATCGGCATGACCGAGGAAGCATGCAACCATGTCTTCGACCGATTCTGGCGTGCCGACCCCGCCCGTGCACGGACCACTGGAGGCTCCGGCCTCGGCCTGTCCATCTCCATTGAAGACACCCGGTTGCACGACGGCCGGCTGGAAGCATGGGGCAAGCCGGGCATCGGATCGGTGTTCCGCTTGACCTTGCCGCGCAGCGAAGGCCTGGAGATCGTGTCGTCGCCGCTTCCATTGGAACCGCCAGTTCCGGAGAGCCTGGCTAGCGTCATACTGGGGGACAGCTTCCCGCTGACCGGCGAGGTGCCGAAGATCGGGTATACCCCGCTGGTTCTCGATCCGGATATGGATGAGGAACAGCTGCATGATGATGTCACCGATCCGACCCTGGGCAGCAGCGAACAGAAGAAGGAAGGGGAGAACTGATGAGGAAGAGAATCTTTTCCAGCCTCGCCATCATTCTCTCAGCCGCGCTCGCGCTCTCGGGCTGCGCTTCGATTCCCAGAACTTCCACTGTCCAGCAGATGGAGGCCGAGACCGATGCCAGCGGCGCTGAAAGCTACAGCTACGCGGCGGAGGGGCCCGCAGCCGGTGCTGACGCGCGTGCCATCGTCGAAGGTTTCGTCGAGGCAGGCCGCTCGGTATCCGAGGATTACGCGGTCGCCCGCGAATTCATGGACGCGCAGCTGAGCAACACTTGGCGTGGCGACACGCAGACGCTGATCTACGATGCCTTCAACGTGGTCAACGGCGCGGATGCGAACCAGTACACGGTTCAGCTCGAAATCACCGGCGAAGTCGATGAGCATGGCGTGCGCACCAACTACCCGGATCATTCCACCCGCGCCGTGGATATCGAGGTCGCCAAGGTGGACAATGAATGGCGCATCACCAAGGCTCCGGACGGCACGATGCTCGAAGCCTCGACGTTCACCAAGATCTTCGCGGCGCAGACCCTGTACTTCTACGACGCGAGCTTCGCCTACCTGGTACCCGACATCCGCTGGTTCACCTCGGGTTCGGGCACCACCACCTCGATGGTGGAGGCCTTGCTGGACGGCCCGGCGCCGTACCTGCAAAATGCCGTCATCTCCGCTTTCTCAACGGCCAGCGAGCTGGTGCGTTCCGCGGTGCCGGTGCGCGATGGCGAAGCCACCATCGACTTGAATTCCAATACCTTCGCGGAAGCCACCGACCGGAGCATACTGCTGATGCGCCAGCAGCTGGAAACCACGCTGACCGGCCTTGCCTCGGTTGACTCGGTCAAGCTGCTTCGCGAGGAAAACGAAGTCAACCTGTCCACTGAGGACACGAATATCGAGCCGGCGAAGGTCAACCCCAGCACGCAGGATACATTGATCGGCATTTCGGACCAGTACCTGGTTTACGTCAAGGGGCTGTCGATCATCCCGGTGGGCGGTGTGCCGGATATTTCCGGCTACGACCCGCGCGACCCGGCCATGTCTCCGGTCGGCAATCGCTATGCCTTCCTCAATGGCCGCCGCACCCAGCTGTGGGGCATCGACGACAGCGGCCAGCTGCGGCTTTCGCTGGAAGGCCAGGAGCTGATCCAGCCGTCGATGGATCTGGCCGGCTGGACCTGGACCGCGGATAACGGGGCATCCACCCCGATCAGGGCGGTCCCCGCCGACACCGAAATGAAGGGCGAGGCCCGTCCCATCGACGTGGCCTGGCTGGAAGGTGCCCAGATCGATTCACTGCGGATTTCCCGCGACGGCGCGCGGGCCCTGATCGTGGCCACCGAGGGCAACAGCACTTCGGTCTACGTCGCCGGAGTGATTCGCGATGCTGAAGGCGTTCCACGCGGGCTCACGGATTCGCCAATGAAGATCTATCCAGAAGTACCGGTTAACACCGCATTATGGGATTCCGACAGCTCCATCATCGTTGCCGAGCTCGGTGATGACGAAGCCGTTGAAGCGGCCCAGATTACCTTTGAAGGCGGCAGCGAGCACCTGCAGCTGCTGCTGGGCATGGTCGGCATCGCTACCGGGGTCGGCAACCGCCGCGAGGTATATGCCGAGACCAACGAAAAGCTGTACACCCGGGTCGGAAACTCATGGCATGAGCTAGACGATTTCGCCCAGGACGTCGCCTATCCAGGCTAAGCCGGGGCCGGTTCCACAGTTCGCCGGCGGCTAGTCCGGTCCAGGTGATTCATCGGCCATTCTGGTCGCATGGAGATACCCCAGGAGTATTTGCGCGTCCTCGATGAGCTGTGCGGCAGCCGGTCCATGCGCTGGCTGGGTTTCGGCACCAGGGAATTTGCCAACTTCCTGCTGCCCGCCAGTTGCGCGGTCTGCGGCCGAGCAGATTTTCGGCTTTGCCCCGAATGCCGCAGCGAGATCCATCGCCAGCTGAGCCTGCCGCCATTGCCCGACAACCATCATCTCTACGTCGAGCTTCCGGCGCTTGGGCTGCAGCTCCCAGTGACGTCTTGCGGCACCTACGGCAAGGCGCTGGCTCGCGGATTGCTGGCCTACAAGAACAAGCAGCGCTACTTTCTGGGCGCCGTCTTCGCCCCGTATCTGGCTGCCGCGCTGAACGCGGGGTGCATCCCGCAACGTCAGAACCTTCCTACTCTGGTGGTGCCGGTGCCCAGTTCCCTCAAAGCCACGGCGCAGCGAGGATACTCGCCGGTGAAGACAATGCTCGAGCACGGACAAGCTCGGGGGCTGCTCTCGGCAGCTCTCCAGTGCCGTTCGCTGCTTCACTACCGCCTGGGTTCCGCGCTGGGAGGTGCGCAGAAAACCAAGAGCGGCTCAGACCGGCGCGGCGGCCAAACCCACTTCGTTGCCGAGCGCGCCAGCACCGCAGGCCAGCCGGTCATCCTGGTCGACGACGTGCTCACCACCGGTTCCACGCTGCGGCACGCGGCCATGGCCTGCCATGAGGCAGGATATGACGTCACCTGCGCCGTCGTCTTGGCATTGACGAAACCGCCCAATACCGGTCCTGAACAGTGATTACGCTAAACGCGATCGGAATTTGTGAGCCTGGATACTTGAATCTTGGCCACGGTGGCATAAGGTGAAGTATGGGTTGCATCACAGATGCAGCGAAAAGCCCATCTTCAGTCCGGAAGGATGGAACTTTCGGACTGTTGTGTCACCCGACTCTCTATTGGAGGACACCATGGAGCTGAACTACAGCGGACGAAACATCACCATTTCGGATCGTTTCCGTGAGTATGTTGATGAGAAAATCACCAAGGTCGACCAGCTGGCCACGAAAGTGCAGCGCATCGACGTCAAGGTCCTCAAAGAAGCACATGCTCGTGATCAGAGCACTGCACTGTCCGTTGAGTTGACCGTTGTTGGCCGTGGTCCAGCAATTCGAGCCGAGGCTCGTGGTGCAGACAAGTTCGCGGCTTTCGACATCGCGTTCGCCAAACTGCTTGAACGCCTGCGCAAGGCCCGTGACAAGCGCAAGGTCCACCGTGGCAACCACACTCCTGTAGCTGTCCACCAGGCCACCGGCAGCCTGCCAACTGCATCCAGCGGCAAGACGCTGGTTGAAGAAACCATTGAAGCCCAGAAGGCCGCGGAAGCTGCCGAAGCCGAGGCCAACGCCGAGTACTCGCCAGTGGTCATCCGCCGCAAGTCCTTCCCGGCTGAAGTGATGAGCGTGGATGACGCTGTGGATCGCATGGAATTGGTCGGCCACCCGTTCTACCTGTTCATCGACGAGGCCACCGGTGAGCACGCTGTGGTCTATGGCCGTACCCAGTACCAATACGGTGTCATCACCCTGGACCCGTCGCTGAACGCCAACGAGGAAGCCACCAAGGAAACCCGCGGCTACCGTGACAAAGCACTGGCTGCCGAAGGCTAGTCATCGCAACTGCAACTAGCATGGGCGGCCAACGCAACCTCAGCCTCGCACAGGCACGGAGAATCGCGTTGGCCGCCCAAGGCCTGTCCAAAGGCAGGAAAGAACAAGCTATCACCGCACGGAAAATCGCCAATGCCATTGGCGCCATTGCGCAATTGCAGATTGACTCGGTGAACGTGGTTCGCCGGGCCCACTATATGCCGATGTTCGCCCGGCTCGGCCCTTATGACATCGGCATTCTGGATCAGCTGCTGGCCAAGCCGCGCAGCCCGATCACCGAATATTGGGCCCATGAGGCTTCGGTGGTCAGTTCCGGGCTGATTCAAGACCTGCGCGTATGGCAGCGTCGTACCTGGGTTGACCGATCGGACGGGTTCTCCGCCGAACAGCTGGAGCTCTCGGATCGCGTCCTTGACTATTTGTCCGAGAATCCAGGCTCCAGCGCACGGCAAATCAGTCGCGCCCTGGATGTCGCCCCGGTCCAGGAAAAATCGCATTGGGGATGGAACTGGAATGACACCAAGTTCGTCACCGAATCGCTTTTCGCCCAGGCCAAGATCCTCGCGCTGGGACGCAACTCCCAGTTCGAACGCCGTTACGCTCTGGCGGCGGACGTCGTTGGTGCGCAAGTAGAAGTTGATGCTCCGCACCGGCAGGAAGCCCTCGCCCGTTTAGTTGCCCGTGCCATGGATGCCCTGGGGATTGCCACCGCTCACTGCGTTGCAGAATACTTCCGGCTGCCCTTGCGCGCTGCAAAGGAAGAGCTCGCGCGGCAAGCGCACGGCGGGCTCGTCGAAGAAGTGGCCGTTATCGGAATCTCCGAGCCCTGTTACCTGCAGGCCGGGACCAGGATCCCGCGCAAGGTCGATCACGACCTGCGTTTGCTCTCGCCTTTCGACTCGATGGTTTTCAACCGCCGCCGGCTGGAAATGTTCTTCGGGTTCGAGTACCGTATCGAAATCTATGTGCCGGAAAAGCTGCGCCGCTATGGCTACTACGTCTTCCCGATGCTCTACGGCGAAGAATTCGTGGGCCGAGTGGATCTGAAAGCCGACCGGACCAAGTCGGTGCTGCATGCTAAGCAGGTGCACTACGAACCGGGCATCGATGCTGGCATCGAGCCTGAATTGCGAGTCGAGCTGGATCGTCTGGCGCGCTGGCTGGATCTTGGAGAAGTGAAAATCGGGCTGTGAAAGGCCTGTTGCCACGATCGCCGTTCGCTATAAGAACAGTGCAAACGGGATTGAAATAGACAAATGCGCTGTTTTCCTCACGTAGACTGAAGACGCCAGAAATTACTGTGCTTGAGATATTGGGAGCTACCACGTGGCATCATTGCTAGAACGTATTTTGCGTACCGGCGACAAGAAGACCTTGAGGACTCTTCGTAAGTACGCCGACACGATCAATACGTTGGAAGTCGAAATTCGCGAACTTTCGGACGAAGAGCTCAAGGGTGAAACCGACAAGTTCCGCGAACGTTTGGCTAAAGGCGAGACGTTGGATGACCTGCTCCCAGAAGCTTTTGCAGTGGTCCGCGAAGCCTCGGACCGTGTCCTTGCCATGCGCCACTTCGACGTCCAGCTCATGGGCGGCGCCGCCCTGCACATGGGAAACATTGCTGAAATGCGCACCGGCGAAGGCAAGACCCTGGTCGCGACCGCACCTGCCTACTTGAATGCCTTGACGGGCAAGGGCGTGCACGTGGTGACCACCAACGACTTCCTGGCCCAGTACCAGTCGGATCTGATGGGCCGCGTCTTCCGCTTCCTCGGTTTGAGCTGCGGCTGCATCCTTTCGAACCAGAAGCCTGCCGAGCGCCGCAAGCAGTATGAAGCCGACATCACCTACGGCACGAACAACGAGTTCGGATTCGACTACCTGCGCGACAACATGGCGTGGAGCAAGGACGAGCTGGTCCAGCGCGGCCACAACTTCGTGATCGTCGATGAGGTCGACTCGATCCTGATCGATGAGGCGCGTACCCCGCTGATCATTTCCGGGCAGGCCTCGGGCGACGTGAACCGCTGGTACACCGAATTCTCCAAGATCGTCTCACGCCTGAAGCGCGAAGACGACTACGAGGTCGACGAGAAGAAGCGCACCATCGGCGTGCTGGAGTCGGGGATCGAAAAGGTCGAGGACTACCTCGGCATCGATAACCTCTACGAAGCCAACAACACCCCGCTGATCGGCTTCTTGAACAACGCCATCAAGGCCAAGGAACTGTTCAAGAAGGACAAGGACTACGTCGTGGTCAACGGCGAAGTCATGATCGTCGACGAGCACACCGGCCGCGCGCTGCAGGGCCGCCGCTACTCCGAGGGCATGCACCAGGCAATCGAGGCCAAAGAAGGCGTTGAGATCAAGGCCGAGAACCAGACTCTGGCCACCGTGACCTTGCAGAATTACTTCCGCATGTACGACAAGATCTCCGGGATGACCGGCACGGCGCAGACCGAGGCCGCTGAATTCATGAGCACCTACAAGCTCGGCGTGGTGGAAATTCCTACCAACAAGCCTGCTATCCGTATGGACCAGTCGGACTACATCTACAAGAATGAAGTCTCCAAGTTCAACGCTGTGGTCGAGGACATCGCCGAGCGCCATGCTACCGGGCAGCCGATCCTGGTGGGCACCACCAGCGTCGAGAAGAGCGAATACCTCTCGCGCCTGCTGTCCAAGAAGGGCATCCGCCACGAGGTGCTCAATGCCAAGCAGCACGCTCGCGAAGCTGCAGTCGTCGCGATGGCCGGCCGCAAGAACGCTGTCACCGTTTCCACCAACATGGCCGGCCGCGGTACCGACATCATGCTCGGCGGCAACGCGGAATTCCTTGCCGTGGCCGAGATGGAACGCCGCGGCCTGGATGCCGAGAACAACCCGGAGGAGTACAACAAGCTCTGGGACGAGGTCTTTGCCAAGGCCAAGGAAACAGTTGCCAAGGAGGCGAAGGAAGTTGCGGAGCTTGGTGGCTTGTATGTGCTGGGCACCGAGCGCCACGAATCACGCCGCATCGACAACCAGCTTCGCGGCCGTGCAGGTCGCCAGGGCGACCCGGGCGAATCGCGCTTCTACCTGTCGATGACCGATGACCTGATGCGCAGGTTCAACTCCGGCATGGCCGAACGCATCATGAACAACCCGTCCATGCCAGATGATGTGGCGCTGGAATCCAAGATGGTGTCCCGTGCCATCGAATCCGCCCAGGCCCAGGTGGAAGGCGTCAATGCCGAGCAGCGCAAGAACGTGCTGAAGTACGATGACGTGATGAACCGCCAGCGCGAAGCGATCTACGCTGACCGCCGTTCCATCCTGGAAGGCGAGGACCTCGAAGAAAAGGTCGGCCATTTCCTCGAGGATGTCGTCAAGGCCATGGTCCTGGAAGCAACCCAGGTTGGCGACCCGGACGAGTGGGAGCTCAAGCAGCTGTGGACCAACCTCAAGCAGTTGTACCCGATTGGCATCACCATGGATGAAGTCATCGAAGAGGCTGGAGGCGTGGGGCACCTGTCCGCGCAGTTCCTGGAACGAGAGATCCTCTCGGATGCCCAGTACCAGTACGAAGAGCGCGAGAAGCTGGTAGGTTCCTCCACCATGCGTGACCTGGAACGCCGTGTCGTGCTCTCCACCATTGGCCGCAAGTGGCAGGAGCACCTGTACGAGATGGATTACCTCAAGGAAGGCATCGGGCTGCGTGCCATGGCCCAGCGCGACCCTCTGGTCGAGTACCAGCGCGAGGGCTACACCATGTTCCAGACCATGATGGAAGGCATCCGCGAGGAAAGTATCGGCACGCTCTTCAATTTGGAGATCCCCACCGGCGCCGAAGCGGCCGCCGCACCGGTGATCGACGAATCAGCGAAGCCGAAGAACCTGCAGTTCACTGGACCGGATGAAGATGGCGAAGCCAGCACCACCCGCGCCCAGGCTTCTTCGAGCAAGAAGAAGGCCAAGAACAAGAAGGCGAAGCGCAGCTAGATCAGCTCCACATCCGTCACCTGCCACCGTCCGTGCCAAGGCTCAATCTTCAGGGCCACGGCACGGACGCGGTATTTAAAGCCCAGGATGACGGTGCATTCCCAAGAGCCCGACAAGCAGCGATCCAGATGCAAGGAGATGATCTGGCCGTGCGCTGTGCCCGGCAGCGGTTCGAGCGTGTAGCTCGCTGTTTCCAGCAGGGCGCGTCGCCGGAGCTTGGCGATGCACGAAGGCTCCATCACGAATGCCAGCTGATTGACGGTACGATAACCAGCCACGATTTCGAACACTGCGCGGGCTACGGCGTGGGAAATTTCTATGATCGCCCGGTGCTCGGTACGGTAAACGGCCGAGCGGTGGAAGATATTGTCCAAGGCTCGACGCAGGTGCGGCGGCGCTTGGCAAGGCTCGGTTTCCGGAACGGTTTGCGCCGGGACCGGCTCGGTGTGATCGGCAGCGTAGACGTCTGGATTGTAGTAGCTGGTGTTGGCGCTACGTGGGCTGATGGCGATGGTGCTCATGATGACTCCTCAGTGGGTATGGGTGATGGTCGTGATGCCGGCTAGCTGGCCGGCGGCAGTTCAAGCACCGTGCCGATGCGCAGCAGGTCAGGGTCGGCGCCGATGGTCTTTTTGTTGCGCTGGTAGATCTTGGGCCAATAGGCGGAAATCTCTTCCACGGTGGCCTGCGCTCCCAGATGTTCAGCGGCAATGCTCCACAGGTTCTGCCCTTCGGCGACCACCACTTCGTTGCGCTGCACCGCGCGTTGGCGAGGATGGTTTGCGCCTGGGGATACGAGCGGGCTCAGCGGAACACTCATGGCTTCGGGAAACCACTGCGGGCTGGGTACCGAGGTCTGCTGGCGGACCGGATAGCTGGCCAGCTCATGGTTGTCGCTGTCGCCCGCCGGGGACTGTGCCAGTGAAGCTGGCAGGGGCTCGCCCGCATAGGCAACGGCAACCGAGGTGAAAGCAATAGAGGTTCCAAGCATTGAGCCGAGGATCTTCCTGCTCAGCCGGGGTGCGAATCGCTGGAAGAACCGCGCCAATTTCAGTTTCCTGTGGGAGAACGCCCAGCGGATCAGCTGGGCCAAGGCCATCCGCAGCAGATACAGCGCGAGCAGGGTGAGGAACGAAAAGCTGACGAGAAGCCTGATGTAGTCAGCTGCGGTGCGCTGGTCGCCCACGGATTGGACATAGCCGGTGATCCACTGGATTCCCACGTAGATAATGACCATTGATGCTGCCGAGAAGAGCAGCAGCGCGAATATTCGTCGCTGGCGAGACACCTGAACCATCTCCTTGAATGAGATTTGATGTCATTTGATGATGTTTGATATTTATAGTGGCACTTAGAGATAGTTTTGTGAATAGGGTTACGCAAAAATGTTTAGTCTCGTACAGTTGGCGCATGCGGTGGGATTCGCTTTTCGATGACCTGGAGGCTCAGCTAGCTGAACAGAGCCGAGCGCAGTTGCGCGACGAAATTGCCGAAAACGTCAGGGTCGAACGGGCGACTGCAGAACTTTTGCCCACACTGATGCGGTTCCATGGACGTGAATTGAGCCTCAGGCTAGCCGGGGGAACGGAGCTTCGCGCCAAGCTCGGTCCATGCGCCGCCGACTATATCTGCCTTGAAACTGAGCAGGCGCAGTGGGTCGTCCGCAGTGCCGCAGTAGAATCCTTCTCGCTTCCTCCGGGGCGCGTACCTGCTGCGGAACAACGCGCACCTGGCAGCTCGGTGAAGTTTTCCATGGTTCTGCGTGGCATGCTTCGGGATCGAGCTCGATGCCACGTTTTTAGCCGCGCGGGCGGCTCATTGGCTGAAGGAACGCTGACGCAGGTTGCCAGGGATTTCCTGGTAATTCTGGTGCATCCTCGCGATGAATTCGCCAGAGCGAAGCAGGCCTCATCGCAATTGCTGATACCGCTCGATGCCATAGGATGGGTCGAAGCGATCACCCTCTCGTAATCCACAAGTGCGCTAGAGGTCTTTCCAGCAGGCCCAACTTGTCGTAGGCTCACCATCCATAAGCACCCATGCTGGCGGAAGGTCAATGCCTTGATCACAGAACAGATCGCCCAGGACGCGCGGACAAGCACTGCATCACGTGTGCGACGGCCCAGCTGGAAGGACCCGCGCTTAGCACTCGGTGCCGTGCTCGTGGTCGCGTCGGTTGCAGGAACCGTGTACTTGGTCGGTGAATTGCATCAGACCTCGACGGTATATGTGGCCAGCACGAATATCACCCTTGGCGAGAAGCTGACAAGCGAGAACATGAAAACTCAAGAAGTCCAGCTTGGCGGAACCCTTGAGAACTATCTGCACACAAATGCGGAGCTCGGCGAGGAAGCCCGAGCGAATACCTTTATCAGCGCTGGGCAGCTGATACCTGTCACCTCAATTACGCACAGCGACCTCGGATCGCGCAGGCCGGTCAACGTCGAACTCCCGGCCGACCTCTCTTCTTCGATCACGCCAGGCAGCTTCGTCGACGTCTGGATTGCCAAGCGCGAAAGCAGCGGCAACACCTACGGAATTCCGGAAAAGCTTTCGTCCATGGTCGAAGTCGCTGCACGCGTTGAGAGTGGCGGGGGACTGGTGGGAACCCATGGCACCAACCTGGAACTGCTGGTCGAACCCAGCCAACTCGAACCGCTGCTCCAGGCGCTGGCCAACGAGTCTAGAATCATCGTCGTCTACAACCCGGCAGGAACCGCGCAATGAGCATCTCGGTCGTGGTGCTCGGCGACCAGGAGAAAATCGTCCGGCAAATAGAAGGCTACCGGGGCGAACTGATGGTCACCCGCGCTTGCGCCGATATCGCTGAAGCCATCGCTGCCTGCGATACCGGAATGGCTGACGCGCTGATTATCGCGGATGCCCAGCTGGTGCCACCCATGGAACAACTCGATGCGCTGTTGCTGCAGCAGACAGCAGTTGTCCTGCTCTTTGACCGGCCTGAAAACTGGCAGCCATTGCCAGACGTCCTGCATTTGCCGGCCGCTTCAGCCATGGCCGAGCTTGAAGGACGCATCAGAACCGCCGTTCAGTCCCTGAACCATGCCGGCGCCGACGCCGCGCTCGGCGGATTCGAGCCGGTGGACGATGGCAACGGGCGAAGCGGCCGAATCGTCAGCTTCTGGAGCGCCCCAGGGTCTCCCGGGCGCAGCACCGTAGCCCTGAACTACGCAGTGGAAGTTGCAGCAGCAGGAAAATCCGTGGTGCTTCTGGACGCCGACACCTATGCCTCCAGCATCGCCATTCAGTTGGGTCTCATGGACGAGTCGGCTTCAATCGCGCAGTTATGCCGTGCCATCGACGCAGGCACTTCGGATGTGGCCCGGCTCGACGCCGCATGTTCCCTGGTCCAGGTCGGGGAGGCGACCATGCGCGTGGCTACCGGAATTCCGCGTGCCAGCCGGTGGCCCGAAGTCCGTGCCTCGGCGCTGCGTCGAGCTGCCATGCTGCTCAAGGTCCACTACGACTATGTCGTACTGGATTTGGCTCCGTATATTGAACTCGACGAACAGCTCAGTTTCGATACTCAAGCACCACAGCGCAACGCTGTCACGGTGGAGATGCTGCAGTGCGCCGATGAGCTGTTCATGGTCGTGCGCGCCGACAGTCTGGGAATTCCGCGTGCGCTTCGGGCCATCGATGAACTGGACGAAGCGCTGCCCGGACTGAAGCCGCGAATAGTCTTCAACCGGGTGGTTTCCAGCAGCACCGGACGCAACCCGAAACGCAGGTTGATCGAAGCGTGGGACAGGTTCGGACCGACCCATGACGTCGCCGGATACCTGCCCGAGGAGCATGCCGTGTGCAACGCGTCCGTGCTCGGTGGAAGTCCGTTGCTCGAAATCGCCCCAAAGTGTTTATTGCGTACTGAAATACGGGCTTTGGCGGGCATAAAATCCACGGATTCAGCCAAGAAACGGAATAGTCGTCGAATTCGCGCCGAAGCTTGAACCGCAGAGGTGAAAACCGAGTAATGTGGGTAAAACTAGATACCCGCAAAGGCGCGGGTTAATCGAATTTTGTTCTTGGAGGCGTTCTTTTGAACTCGTCGGAATCCAGCGTGTCAGAATCATTCATGGATGAGACACTCACCCCGAAATTGGTGAGCGAGTACTACGGCCAAATTGCGACCGAAGACGTGGCGGCTTATCGGCCAGACGAACTCGAAGCTCGCGTGGCAGCACATCTGGAAATCGGGTATCAGCGAGATGCGGAAAACGCTAACGTCGCCATTACCCGCAACAACGGAATTTCAGTGGTCCACATCGTCACCGATGACATGCCATTCCTTGTTGACTCCGTAACAGCCGCACTGGTGCAGCTGAAGTCACCGATTCAGCTAGTCGTGCATCCGACGTTCGTTGTATCCCGAAAAACTGAGACCGGTGAAATCACCAAGATCAGCCACGCGGGCCTGCAGCACGTTGCCAGCGGCGACACCGCTGCGCTCTCGGATTTGAGTACGCTGATTTCGGCCGGTGCGGAAACCCGCATCGAATCATGGATTTCAGTCGAGCTCGCTCGCGAACTCACCGATGCGCAGGCCAAGGAATTCGTTGAGCGGCTTTACAGTGTTCTGGCTGATGTACGTGTCGCAGTGAAGGACTGGCCAGCCATGTTGGATCGTGCCAAGGAGATTGCGCAGAGCCTTCCGCAGACCCCCAAGGCCGAGGAAATTGCCGAGGTGCACCAGGCAGCGGAACTGCTGAACTGGCTGGCCGACGGAAAATTCACCTTCCTTGGCTACCGCGACTACTCGTTGGAAACCATCAACGGCGAAGATGTGCTGGTAGCCCGCCCGGGCAGCGGCCTGGGCCTGATGCGCGACCTGGCGGACCAAGGCCCGCAGCACCTGACCAAGCGCGGCCGGATCACCGCCCGCGACAAGCGCGCGCTGATCGTCACCAAAGCCAACTCCCGTTCCACTGTGCACCGTGGCGTGTACCTGGATTATGTCGGCGTCAAGAGCTTCGATGCCAACGGCGAGGTCAACGGCGAACGCCGCTTCATCGGTCTTTTCTCCTCCAGCGTTTACACCTCCAGCGTGAAGACGGTTCCGCTGGTGCGCGAAAAGGTGGAAGCCGTCCTGAAGCGCACCGGCTTCGCGCCTGATTCGCACTCGGGCAAGGACATCACGACCATCCTTGAAAGCTACCCGCGTGACGAGATGTTCCAAATCTCCGTCGATGAGCTGACCACGATTGCCCTCGGAATCCTGCGGCTGCAGGAACGCCGGCGCACCTCCGTCTTCCTGCGCAAGGACGATTACGGCCGTTTCGTCACTGCCATGGTCTTCCTGCCGCGCGACCGTTTCTCCACGGCAGTGCGCCTGCGAGTGGAGCAGGAGCTGCAGCGCAGCTTCAACGCAGAATCCGTTGAATACGAAGCCCAACTGGGTGCCGGCGCATTGGTTCGCCTGTTCTACCGCCTGCGCCTGCAGCGCCACGGCCTGGCTCCGGTGGTCGACCGCAAGGCACTGGAAGATCGAATCGCCAAGGCCGTGCGATCCTGGTCCGACGCCATCGTCGACACCGCACGGGCGCGCCTGGAACTGGGCGATGCGAACACGCTGTCCAACGCCTGGGCCGAAGCTTTCCCGGCGTCCTACAAGGTGCAGTTCGAAATCGAAGACGCGCTGAAGGACATCGACCTGCTCACCGAGCTGAGCGACCCGGAAGCCGAGGGTCCGGTGGTTTCGTTCTACGACGACGAGAAGCAGGACGAGGATTCTGCTGTTTCCAAGCGCATGAAGATCTACGTGACCAAGCCGCTGCTGCTCTCGCGCATTCTGCCAGTTCTGCAGCATCTTGGCCTCGACGTCGTCGATGAGCGGCCATATGAGCTGAATCCCGAAGGGATCGGCGAACGCTACATCTACGACATGGGCTTGAAGATCGATGACGAGATCAACTTCAAGGCCGTGGAAGCCAAGTTGGCTGACGCCTACTGCGCTGTGGTCCGCAACCTCGCCGAATCCGACAGCCTCAACGCGTTGGTCCTGCATGAAGGGCTTTCATGGGAGGAAGTCGCGATGCTTCGTGCCTACGCCCACTACCTGTTGCAGCTCGGTGTCCCGAACTCCACCGGGTTCATTGCCAACACCCTGGTCGGCAACCCGTCGGTTACCCACGCGATCGTGGAACTGTTCCAAGCGACCTTCGACCCGAAGCTGAGCTCCGAGGATTCAGAGACCGCCCGGCAGGAAGCGCACGCCAAGATCACCGAAGCGCTGGAATCAGTGCCGACCCTGGATGCAGACACGTTGCTGCGCCGTTTCGTGAAGGTGATTGAAGCGACTAAACGCACCAACTACTTCACCACCCACCAGGCGCTGGCGTTCAAGCTCGCGCCGGAAGAGATCGACTTCGCGCCGTTCCCGCGTCCCAAGCACGAACTGTGGGTCTACTCGCCGCGTGTGGAAGGTACCCACTTCCGCTTCGGTGCGGTGGCCCGTGGCGGCCTGCGCTGGTCGGATCGCCGAGAAGACTTCCGCACTGAAGTGCTGGGCCTGGTCAAGGCGCAGATGGTCAAGAACTCCGTGATCGTGCCAACTGGCGCGAAGGGCGGTTTCTACGCCAAGCAGCTTCCGAATCCAGCCTTCGACCGAGTCGCTTGGATGGAAGAGGGCAAGGGCGCGTACAAGGTCTTCATCCGCACCTTGCTGGACCTGACCGACAATCTGGTGGCCGATGAAAACGGCGAGCACATCGAGGCGCCGGCCAACGTGGTCCGCCGCGATGGCGATGATTCCTACTTGGTAGTTGCTGCCGACAAGGGCACTGCGAGCTTCTCCGATATCGCGAACTCGATCTCGGCCGACAAGGGACACTGGCTGGGCGATGCCTTCGCATCGGGCGGCTCGGTGGGCTACGACCACAAGGGCATGGGCATCACCGCACGCGGTGCCTGGGAGTCGGTGAAGCGCCACTTCTTCGAGCTGGGCATCGACACGCAGAAGGACGAGTTCACTGCCGTGGGCGTGGGCGACATGTCCGGAGACGTGTTCGGCAACGGTTTGCGCCGTACCCCAACCGTGAAGTTGGTTGCCGCCTTTGACCATCGCGACATCTTCCTGGATCCGAACCCGGATCCCCAGATCGCTTTCGACGAGCGCCAGCGCCTGTACGACCTGCCGCGCTCCAGCTGGGCTGACTACAACAAGGAACTGCTGTCGGCCGGCGGCGGCGTGTACTCGCGCAGCCTCAAGTCCGTGCCGGTCAGCCCCGAGGTCCGCGAGGTCTTGGGCTTGGACGCCGGCATCACCCAGTTGAGCCCCAACGAACTGCTCAAGGCCATCCTCTCTGCGCCAGTGGACCTGCTGTACAACGGCGGCATCGGCACCTACGTGAAATCGGCGGCCGAAACCCACGGCCAGGTCGGAGACCGTGCCAACGACGCCATCCGCGTCAACGGCGCAGATCTGCGCGTGAAGGTAGTTGGCGAAGGCGGCAACCTGGGCATGACCCAGCTGGGCCGCATCGAGGCAGCACGCAACGGCGTCCTGCTGAATACCGATGCCATCGACAACTCCGCTGGCGTCGACACCTCCGACCGCGAAGTGAACATCAAGATTTTCGTGGACCGCCAGATCAAGACCGGAAACCTCTCCGAGGCCGAGCGCACCGAGTTCCTGCTGTCGATGACCGATAACATCGGTGACCTGGTGCTGAAGACCAACTTCGAGCAGAACGTGTTGCTGTTGAATGAAAAGCACGCGGCATTGACCTGGACTCCTGCCTATGAGCGCTTGATGCAGTGGTTGGAAGCCCATGCTGACTTGAACCGCGGCTTGGAGTTCCTGCCGAACGCGGAAGAGCTGGAAAAACGCCGTGCCGCTGGCGACGCGATGACCACTCCAGAGCTGTCGGTGCTTGCCGCCTACGCGAAGATCCAGCTGGCGAACGCGCTGGCCGAATCCGATCTGGCCGATGATCCGTACTTCAACCAGACGCTGCGCCGCTACTTCCCAACGAAGCTGGTGGAGCGTTTCGGGGATCAGCTTGAAAGCCACCCATTGCGCCGCGAGATCATTGCGACGGTGATTGCCAACGATATCGTGAACATGGGCGGCATCACTTACGTCTTCAGGGCCATGGAAGAAACCAGTGCCAGCGAAGTCCAGATTGCCAAGGTCTTCTGCGCCCTGCGTGAGATCTACGGCTTCGACCGTCAGTTCGATGCAATCAATGCACAGCCGGCCGGAACCGATCTGGAACATTGGGGACGCCAGCACCACGACATGCGTCGACTGCTGGATCGCGCCACGCGCTGGTTCATCAACCGCGTCGACCAGCAGCTGCTGGTCACCGAAGCTGTCAATCGCTACGAAGCGACCGTGACCGAACTGCGCGAGGTACTGCCAACCCTGGTCCGCGGCAACGACCTGCAGCGTTTCCAGGAATGGCGGGAAGAAGCCATGGCCCAGGGGATCCCGGAGCGCCGTGCCAGCATGTGGGCGACACAGTTCGAATCCTACGCGCTGCTGGATGTGGCAGAGTACGTGCACCGCACCGGAACCGCTCCGGTCAAGGTCGCAGAAACCTACTACGTGCTTTACGATCTGTTCGGCGTGGACAGCCTGCTGAACCGCATCACCAACCTTCCTCGTTCGGATCGTTGGCAGGCGTTGGCCCGTGCAGCAATGCGCGATGATCTGTACACCACGATCATCGACCTGACCGCCAACATCCTGGATGCCCACGGTGATATTGCGGACCCGGCAGAGCGTGTTGCTGCGTGGGAAGAAGCAAACGCGGCTAACCTTGATCGTGCGAAGACTATGTTCGCGGAAGTGAACAGCCTGGAACGAGACGACATGGCCTCGCTTTCCGTGGCGCTTCGCCTCTTGCGTTCCATCGTCCGAAGGTAAACACCGCTAATGGCCCTCATCACCGAAGAACTACGTCAACGTGCCGCACTTGCACCGGGTGATGAGGATTGGCTCCATCTTCTGGTGGGGGACTGGCAGCTGGTCTCGGATCTCGCATTCGCAGACCTTGTGCTCTGGTTCCCCACCGGGGATGGCTCCTACACGGCCCTGGCACACGTGCGTCCTTCTACCTCGCATACCGCGTTCCATAGCGACTTCGTGGGCGAACGCATCCGCAAGGACCTGCGCATCATGGTTGACCACGCCTGGGAAACCAAAGAAGTGCAACGCTCTGCGGAACAGGCCGGCAAAGACATCATCATGGGCTTGACTACTGTGCAGGCGATTCCGCTGGTGCGCCAGAACCGCCCGGTTGCGGTGATCACCTCCCACTTCGACCCCAACCAGTCCCGCACGCCCAGCAACCTGGAATTGGTCTACCGGCAAAGCGCGGATGACCTGTTGCAGATGGGCACCCAAGGACTGTGGCCTGACTTCGCCAGCCCCACGGGATCGCGCCGAGGAGCGCCACGCGTCGGCGATGGCTTCATCCGTCTCAGTGTTGATGGCGCCGTCGAATTCGCCAGCCCCAACGCTGTTTCAGCTTTCCGCCGTCTAGGCGCAGCCGACGTACTGCAAGGCCAGCCGCTGGCTGACCTGACGATGGCGCTGGTCAGCGACCGACGCGTCGTCGATGAAACTCTTCCACTGGTTCTCCAGGGCAAGATGCCATGGCGTACCGAGGTGGAACACCGCGGAGTCACGCTTTCGCTGCGCGCCATCCCGCTTCGCAACGAATCAAAGCGCTGGGGTGCTCTAGTGCTCTGCCGCGATGTGTCTGAACTGCGCCGCCGCGAAAAGGAACTGGTTACAAAAGACGCGACAATCCGTGAAATCCACCATCGTGTGAAGAACAACTTGCAGACTGTCGCGGCGCTGTTGCGCATGCAATCTCGCCGGATGAGCTCGGAGGACGGCAAGCAGGGGCTGGAGCAGGCCATGCGCCGGGTCTCCACTATCGCTTCGGTCCATGACTTCCTGTCCAAGGGCCTGAACGAAACCGTGAAATTCGATGATCTGATGGATCGCCAGTTCCGATTGATCGTGGAAATTGCTTCTCCGGAACAAAGGGTCTCTACCCGCCGTGAAGGCGATTTTGGCATGCTTGACGCTGATTTGGCAACACCATTATCGCTGGTGATCAACGAGTTGGTGACCAACGCGGTGGAACATGGATTGGCGCATCGTGATGGCGAGGTTGCCCTGGTCGCAGAACGATACAAGGGTGCCGATAGCAAAGATTGGCTGCGTGTTGTCATTGAGGATGACGGCCATGGCTTGCCGGAGGTACCGCGCCGCGAGGGTCTTGGGCTGCAGATTGTGCGAACGCTGGTGACTAGCGAGCTATCGGGTGAAATCCGTTGGCTGCAGGGCGAGAAAGGCGGCACCAAAGTGGTGATCGACATGCCGCTGGATCTTGACCGGCGTACAGCCTAAAGACCGGATCTAGCCTCAATACGAAGAGGCGGACCAAGCACTCTACGTGTTTGGTCCGCCTCTTCTGTGTCTTTTTAGCGGTAGTTCTTCATGTGAGCCTTGATGCTGGCTACATAATGCTTGGTGTCTTCGTACATGCCGTTGTTGCGAACGCCAGCCAACCCCTGGTAGTACGATGCGATTGCATCGTCCAGGTTGTCGGTGTTGTCCAAGTTGTAGGCAATAACTGCGACGCCAGCAACGACGTTGTCGCGAGGGTTCAGGACATTCAGGTCCTGGCCAATGACCGATGCGATCCAATCACCAGTGCTTGGCAGCACCTGCATGGCGCCAACGGCGTTTGCAGGGGATACCGCGCGCATGTTGAAGCCAGACTCCTGGTATGCGTGTGCCAATGCCAGTGCAGGGTCAACGCCCATGCTCTGTGCAGTGGAACGGATCAGGGCCTGCATCTCGCCGCGACTCGGCACATCGATCGAGTCAAGGTAATCCTTGTTTGAGTTCGCGTTGCTCACAACGTGGTCTGGATAGGTGCGACCAGCAAAGGTATTGCCGATCTTCTGCTTCTTGACCTCGCCAGACGGAGCAACCGACGAGCCCGATACCTTCAGCTTGGCGCCGATCTTCAGAGGCGAGCCCGCGCTGAACTCCGGGTTCAGATCAAGCAGCGCAGCCAGCTTCATACCGTGGCTGGTCGCGATGCCACTGAGGGTATCGCCGGACTTGACCGTGTAGGTCGAGCCCTTTGCTTTAGGCGCAGCGTTGCTCTTCGGGGTGGAGCTTGACGACGAACCGCCGGATACCTTGATCTTGGCGCCTGGGAAGATCGGCTTGCTGGCTGAAATGTCATTGATCTTCAGCAGATCGGACAGACTCATGCCGTGCTTAGCGGCGATGCCGCTGAGGGTATCGCCGGACTTGACGGTGTAGCTCGAAGAAGCAGACGAGGAGGACTTCTTCTGGGACGACTTCGGAGACGAGCCGGAGGAGGACGAACCCTTGACCTTGATTTTGTCGCCGGGGAAGATCACCTTGCTTGCCGAGATGTCGTTCTTGCTCAGGAGCGACGACAAGCTCATGTTGTGCTTGATGGCGATGCTTCCGAGGGTGTCACCGCTCTTCACGGTGTAAGTCGAAGAAGTCGAAGAACCAGAGGACGAAGACTTCTTCGCATGGGTTGCACCGCTGGAGCTCGATGCCGAACCCTTGACCTTCAGCTTGGTGCCGGGGAAGATCACCTTGCTTGCCGAGATGTCGTTCTTGTCTAGCAGGTCCGACAAGCTCATATTGTGCTTGCTAGCAATGGCGCTGAGCGTATCGCCATTTTTAACCGTGTAGGTGGACGCCGATGACGAAGAGCTTGAAGACTTGCCCTTGGAGCTGCTCTTCGAAGCGTGACCGGAGACCTTGAGCGTCTTGCCGGCAATGATCGAATCGTTCTTGAGGTTATTGAGCTTCTTCAGCTCGGATACCGTGGTGTCGTATTCCCGAGCGATACTCCACAGGGATGCGCCTGCTGGAATCTTGATCTCGGAAACATCTCGTTTCGCTGGCAAGCCCAACGTAGATACGCGCGAAGCGATCAGGTGGGCTTTTATCTGGTCCTCAGCAACCTTGATGGTCTCTGGAGTTACCGCCTTGGCAAAGCTTCCTGAGGTGTTAGGAATAATCGTCGGTGCTGCCTGCGCTGCTGGAGCCAAGGCGAGACTACCGATGACCGCAGCGGGAATGGCCGCGCCTGCTACAACGCCTAACGCATGCTTGGAAGCATGTTTGGATTCGTGGGGCATGGAGTCAATCCTCATTTATACGGTGAAAATAACGGGCTTTGCTCCGCAGGTAACAAAGGGAAATCGTTCCTCATGTTGTCTGTGATGCAATTGTTATCAAAGTGATACAAGAAAATTTACACTACTACTGTGACTGATAGGAACTGCTGAGGTGGGTTTCATCCAAGTTTCTGCGCGAATCAGGAATTTGTGGGAACCTTGAGAGGTGAAGGAAACCGTAGAACTCGTCGGCCAGTGGCTGACCCTGCCCGATGTGGCTGAAGAATTAGAAGTAGACATTCGCCGTGTGCACCGCCTGCTTGATGAGCGTGCCATTGTTTCGTTGCGAATCGGCGAACGAAATGTCCGTTCGATCCCTGCAGATTTTCTCCAAGACGGCATCGTGGTTGAAAGCCTGAAAGGCACCCTCTCGGTACTGTCGGATTCCGGCTTCTCGGATGAAGAAGCCATTGTATGGCTGTTCACCGAGGATGAGACGCTGCCTGGCACGCCAATGAATGCTTTGCGTACGGGGCGAAAAACCGAGATCCGCCGCAGAGCGCAGGCACTGGGCTGGTAGGCCCGAAAGAAGCCCAGCATAATCAAAAGGTCTCAACCATCATCCTGACGGATGCGTGGTTGAGACCTTTTGTTTAGTTTTAGTAACGTTTCGCTATTTACTTCTCTTTGTCACGGCGTCGCTAAGCTGTTGCATTCCCGCCAGGGCCAAGGGGGAGACCTGCAATGCTTCGAGCGCGAGATCTGATTGGGTAGTCAATTCGCTAATGCTCTGCTCCGTTGCCGCCAAAGCGCCGCTATCACGCAGAATATTGCTGAGCCGTGCAACTTCCTCTTGAGAGAGATCCGCTGCGCCGAGACGCCCCTGAATGAAGTCCTGTTCTCCAGGAGTTGAAAGCAGCAGTGCATGGGCAATCAACTCAGTCCGCTTGCCTTCCAGCAGATCGCCGCCGGTCGGTTTGCCGGTGATTTCTGGATCGCCAAACACGCCCAGGACATCGTCACGCAGCTGAAACGCCTCGCCCAGTGGAAGCGCGAATTCAGAGTAGTGATTCAAAAGCACTTCACTGGCCCCTGCCAACGCGCCGCCAAGCAAGAACGGGTTTTCGGTGGAGTATTTCGCTGACTTGAAGCGCACGATGGTGCGAGCGCGCTTGACCGCTTCCTTCGGATCGTAGGCAGGACCTGCAGACTCTTCGAGAACATCGAGATATTGACCGGCCATGACTTGGGTGCGCATTTGATTGAAGATGGTTCGCGCCCGAGGGGTGAGGGACGTAATGCCCGAGAAAACTTCCTCGCTTAGTGACAGGCATAGGTCACCGGCAAGGATTGCGCTGGCCGTGCCGTAGCTCGAAGCGCTCCCCGATAGTCCAAGCTGCAGGTGCTGGGCCTCGAATCGCTTATGGACGCTCGGCTGGCCGCGTCGGGTATCAGAGTTGTCAATGATGTCATCGTGGATAAGCGCTGCACCCTGGAAGAGCTCCAAAGCGGCCCCGAGGCGAACAATGTCGCGATCTTCAGGTTGTCCGCCGGCGCCAAGGTAACCCCAGAAAGCGAACAGCGCACGGAGACGTTTGCCGCCACGGGTCAGCGAGGTGATTGCATTGACGATTTCGATGGCGCTGCTGGTGATTTGACCAACTTCATCGCTTTTCGCAGCCAGAAACTCCTCCAGTAGTTGAGCAACATCAGAGGTGTAGCTGCGGCTCAAGCCCTGGGCTTCACTGCTGAGGGCCGGCACGGAATCAGGCATCGACATGCAAAATCATTTCTACGGGTAAGCAACTGGTGGTTAGCAACAACTCTACCGGTGATTCTCGTCTGGCAAAGAAGGCACTGCTGGATTCAGCTCGTGGGCTAAACTCGAATATACATTCGAGTACGCTGATGGTGCGGCCATAAGAAGGGGAGAGGGTTGGAATGACGGAGCGAGCGATCCTGCATGTCGATATGGATGCCTTTTTCGTTTCCGTGGAACTGCGCGACCGCCCTGACCTGGTGGGCAAGCCAGTCATTGTGGGGCACCCTTCAGGACGCAGTGTCGTGCTCTCTGCCTCTTATGACTGCCGAGCCCGCGGGATCCATTCGGCGATGCCGATGAGCCAGGCGATCCCGCTGATGCCGGAAGCTACTGTGATCGAGCCAAGCCATCACAAGTACTCGGAAGCCTCAGCGCAGATCATGGCCTACTTCCACACGTTGACTCCCCTCGTTGAGCAAGTCAGTGTTGACGAAGCATTCCTGGACGTTACGGGAAGCATGCGCATGCTTGGCGGTCCGGTGCAAATTGCCCAGAAAATCCGCGAATACATACGCGCGGAAATGGGCCTGACAGCAAGCGTGGGCATCGCAAGGAACAAATTCGTTGCGAAACTGGCCTCGACCTACGCCAAGCCAGACGGATTGGCTGTAATTGCCCCCGAGAGAACCGAAGAATTCCTGCACGAATTGCCGGTGTCAAAAATGTGGGGCGTGGGAAAACGTACCGCCGACCAGCTCCATGCCTTGGGAATTGAGACCGTTGGGCAGCTTGCTACCGAGCCGGAAGCGCGATTGATCAGCCGGCTGGGGGAGCATGGCCGGGCCCTGCGCCTACTCTCGCGGGGGATAGACAACCGTCCGGTGGAAGTTAGCAGGGATGAAAAAAGCATCTCCTCTGAACACACGTTCGCGGTTGACGTCACGGAGTCGCAGGTGCTTGAGGGTGAGCTATTGCGGCTAAGCCATAGGGTCGGTCAGCGGCTGCGGCAGCACGGCAAATCAGCCAACGGTGTTGGGATCAAGATCAAGTACAAGGACTTCTCTGGAATTACGCGTTCGAAGGCTCTTGTTGCCGCTACAGATTCATCTACGAAAATTAGCGAGTCCGCTCTGGCACTGTTGCGGAAATTGACCCCCTTGGCCCAACCAGTCCGGTTGATCGGAGTGAGAGCTGAAAGATTGCAAGATTACGAGTTGGGTATGCAATTCAGCTTGGACCCGCGTGAAGAGAAAGCGCGAGAAGCAGAACGGATCGCTGACCAGATCGGACAGAAATTTCCGCAGTCCATTGTGACCCCGGCTCGTTTTCTGCGACCCAAGGAATAAACACATTCTGTGTAGATCGTATGGATATCTGGACAGTGGTGAAGATCAACTAGCAGGGCGAGTGCAAAAGAGTCTATCCTTGAAGTAAGTTCAATTGAATCCGGGGAACTTTTCCCATTGGCGCGACGTTGAACTTGGAGACGGTGGACGACCGTCAGGTTTGCCTTTGTAAGGAGAAGACGATGCCGCTATCGGAGCACGAGCAGCGTTTGTTGGAGCAGTTGGAAAAGCAGCTGCATGAAGACCGTCGCTTCGCTTCCAGCATGAAGGGCCCGTCGGGCACAGGGCGCCTGTCGACCCGCAATATTGTTTTGGGCATCTTGCTGGTAATCGCCGGCCTTGCGGGGCTCATTTTTGGAATATCCCAGCACATCATCATCGTTGGCGTCCTCGGTTTCGCCGTGATGTTCGCAGGTGTACTGCTCGCCTTGACAAAAACGGCTACCGGAAAAATCGGTCCTTCCAAGGGAGCGGGCGCAAAATCGGCCAGCAAGAATAATTCGCAGTTCCTTTCCGGCCTGGAGGAAAAATGGAACCAGCGGAAACGTGATCAGTCCGATAGCTGATCAGCAATAGATATTGAGGTGTGACCCTAAGGGTTGCACCTCTTTTTCGTTTAAGCTGTGCTACTTGCGCCGCTGCAGCCCCTGTGCGCCAGATGCCGCGATGAGAGAGATTTGGATTAGTGCCGAGAATGGCTGCCCTGGATACTCGGCATGCCAGCGTCGGGGGAACGCACCTCTTTCTAGTGATCTTGCATTCTCTGCAGATTCTAAGGTTCGGTTCCACCTGGTTGGCCGAGCCGGCCTCCACTTTCCTCCCCGGGGTCCTCCACTTTCCACCACAGCGCCTGAAATTAGCTATATTCCGGGGATTCTGCGCGTCAAATTTCTGAATGATGCTCGACCGGGCCGACTGCTGATCCAATTCCCTCCACCTGAGCATAGGCTGAGCACCCGCTAGATTCAGCTGTTTTTTAAGTCCATGCCCTCGCGAAACCACTGAAATTGCATTGACAGTGGAGGGTTGTGGAGTAAAGTGGAGGCAAGTAGAGAAGAATGGGGCTTCCGGCCACTTCACGCGAAAGGTGGTGTGCATGTTCTTAGGAACCTACACACCGCGTCTCGATGAAAAAGGCCGGTTGATTCTTCCAGCTAAATATCGGGATGAACTGTCCTACGGGTTGGTTCTCACCCGTGGCCAAGAGCGTTGCATTTACGTTTTCAGCCAGCGGGAGTTTGAGAAGCAGCACGAGCAACTGGCGCAGGCTTCCTTGACTTCTCGGCGAGCACGCGACTACGCACGTGTGTTTCTCTCAGGGGCCTCGGATGAAGTTCCGGATAAGCAGGGACGCGTAACGATTCCGCAAGTGCTGCGCACTTACGGAGGCCTGGATCGGGAGGTCACAGTTATCGGTGCGGGTAACCGTATTGAAATCTGGGATTCAACTGCATGGCAGCAGTACTTGGACGAACAAGAAGACGTGTTCTCCGATACCGACGAAGACTAGGCCCTCGGGCGCTAGGCCGACAAGACACACCGTTTGTTGGGATGAGATCTCCAGCCACCATGAGGTAGAAAATCGTCTGGCTTCACTTCCCCGGAGCCAGAAGATTGGATCGCCACTTGGTTGGAGGGGGATCTGATCTCAACAGCAGATCGAAAGCGAAAGGGGGCGCAGTGCCAAATCAGGATTCCCAACGACCAGCATCCGAACGCCACGTTCCAGTACTTCTGGACCGATGCGTTAATTTGCTAGCTCCAGGTATTGAGCGAGCCAATGCTGAAGGCCGTCGGGCAATTGTGGTTGACTGCACCCTCGGCATGGGCGGGCATTCCGAAGCCATTTTGCGACGGTTCGATAATTTGCACCTGATCGGTCTAGACCGTGACGAGCAGGCGCACGAACTTGCGGGTGCTCGACTCGCTCCGTTCCAAGACCGGATCGACCTCGTGCACGCCGTGTACGACGAAATTGCGGATGTCGTGGAAGACCTTGGATTCCCTGGCGTTGACGGCGTCTTGTTTGACCTCGGCGTATCTTCGCTGCAGCTCGACGAACGCGAACGCGGTTTCGCCTATTCCTATGATGCTCCGCTGGATATGCGCATGGACACTTCGGTCGGTCCAACTGCCGAGGACCTCGTCAACGACTTGGAACGCGACGAACTGCTTCGAATTATCCGGCAATGGGGCGAAGAGAAGTTTGCCGGCCGCATCTCAACGGCAATCGTCGAGGCGCGTGCCAAGAACCGCATCACCAGCACCGCTGAACTCGTTGACGTGATCCGCAGCGTCGTGCCGGCAGCGGCCGCCCGAAACCATGGCCACCCTGCCAAGCGAACGTTCCAAGCCCTGCGTATTGCGGTGAATGAGGAACTTGACGTCCTGGAACGCGCCATCCCGGCTGCAATGGGGGCCTTGAACGTCGGCGGACGCGTTGTCGTCATGAGTTATCACTCTTTGGAAGACAAGATCACCAAACGGCACTTCGTCCAAGGATCAACCTCGTCGGCTCCTCCGGGGTTCCCGGTGGAACTGGATGAACACAAAGCTGAATACAAGGTGCTCACCAAGGGCACCGAGAAGCCAAGCGATCACGAAATAGCAGAAAATTCACGTGCAGCCTCAGCCCGCCTGCGTGCTGTGGAACGAGTGTTGAAGAGGAGCTAGCATGAGCCAACGAGCCCAGCGCCGCGTGCAGAAGACCGCAGCCGTGAACAGCCAGCCGGTTGTCGACGGTAACACTGCGCGTGTAATGCGACCCGAGCCCGTCCCAGCTAGCAACCTGCCTAAAGGGGATTCGCGCCAGCGCGTAACGCTTTCGCTGGTTCCCAAAATGAACGAGACCAACAAGCGCTCCATGTTCACCATGTCTGCGGTGCTGATCTTCTTGGCCTTCAGCGTGATTGTCACGCTGGTGCTGCTCAATACTTCGGTAGCTCAGCGGCAGTACGACATTGTGAACTTGCGATCGCAGGAACGAGCACTCTCCCAAGAGAATCAGGCGCTGCTGAAGGAAGCACAGTCTTTGGCAGCACCGCAGGCGCTGGCCGCAAAGGCAAAGGACCTCGGCTTGGTTTCGCCAGGCGCTCCAGGGTTGATCAGCCTCTCCGAGGGCAAGGTTACCCAGGACGCTGAGAAGGCCGTCAAGGCCAAGAACAGCAAGCAGGAATATGGAACTATTCCGCTGCCAGGCGACAGCATCCGCAAGGGCGAAAGCAAAACCGATGCCAACGCATCAAACACGCCGAAGACCACTGTGGGTAAAGCCTCAGCAGATTCACAGAAGGAATCCGGAGCGACTGATGGTTCCAAGGAACCTGAGGTGAAGGCCGAGAAAACCGAACGTGAAATCGACAAGGACGGCCGCCCAGTGTTCCAGGACACTGAGCTAAATGGGGGCACGATCCCTGCACCAAGCATCAAATCCCCAGCAGAGTAGCCAGCTCTTTCTAAGCTAGATACAGGTGGCTGCCGCTGCTGGAAAACCGCGCTGAGGGAAAGTTAGGTTCTTTTGTGAGCTCGACCGCAATCGATACTGCAAAAAAGCGAATGCGCTTAGTGCTGATCCTCTCCGTGGTTTTGCTGCTGGTGATCCTCGGGCGGCTTGTCTGGGTCCAGGGCATCAACTCGGCAACCATTGCCAACGCCGCGCAAGAGAATCGCGAACGCGTAGAAAACATTGCGCCCAATCGCGGATCCATTGAAGACCGCAATGGCACGACGCTAGCTGTCTCCGTGGACCGCTACGATCTGGTCATCGACCAGCGCAAGCAGGGCGAGACCATTCGCCGCGCCAAGCGGGACGGCACCAACGGCCAGGAACGCATTACGTGGGACCAGGCCATTGATGAACTAGCCGAAACCCTGGACCAGGACCGCGAGGAACTGGCCAAGAAGGTGCGTCCGCAGGGGGACGCCGAGCCGAAGGGCTACGTCGTGCTGGCCAAGAGCGTGACCCCGGAAGTGCGCAACGAAGTCCTTGAAATTGGCATCCCCCGACTTGCCTCTTTGCTGCGCAGCGAACGCCAATACCCGCAAGGGGTGATCGCCGGGCCATTGCTGGGCTTCGTGCGCAATTCCGAAGACCAGACATCCGTGGTCGGCGCCGAAGGCTTGGAATTGAGCCAGGAAGAACACCTCGCCGGCAAGGCAGGCAGCCGCAAATACGAGATCAGCGCCGATGGCGTGCGCATTCCTGTCACCGAGGTGGAAGAAACCCCGGCCGTCGATGGGCAGGATGTCATCCTCACCATCGACTCGGACATCAACTACGTTGCCCAGCGCGCAGCGGAAAAGAAGCAGGCCGAATTCAATGCCGAATGGGTTTCCGTGGTGGTCATGGAAGTCGACACCGGCAAGATTCTGGCCATCGGCGACTCCGCGGAATTGGATCCGAACGATCCAGGCGCCACCAAGCCCGAATTCCGCCGGTCCACCTCCATCACCCGTGCCTTTGAACCGGGTTCCACCGGCAAGGCCCCGATCTTCGCTGCCGCTATCGACCAGGGCGGCGTGGATCCGCTAACCGAGATGCGCGTGCCGCACAAGAAGACGTTCACCAAGGAAACCATCAACGACTCCTTGGAACACCCGACGTACGACATGACCGTTTCGGGCATCTTTGCCCGCTCCTACAACACCGGTACCGTGATGGTCGGCAACACGATGAGCAAGCAGACCCGCTACGACTACATGCGTGCTTTCGGATTGGGTTCGCCCATCCGCGTAGGGCTCAACGGCGCCAGCGCTGGCCAGCTCGCCCATCCCGAGAACTGGGACCGGCGCCAGCAGTACACCACCATGTTCGGCCAGGGCTATTCGCAGACCGTGCTGCACACCGCCTCGATTTTCCAGACCTTGGCCAACGAAGGCGTTCGGCTTTCACCGAGCCTGATTGAGGGCTACCGGAACGAAGATGGTTCGATCACCAAGATTCCGGGGCCTGAAAAGAAGCGCGTGGTCAAGAAGAGCACAGCTGAGGAAATGCTCAAGCTCATGGAATCGGTCGTGGACCACGGCACCGGCTACAAAGAGCGCATTCCCGGGTACCGAGTGGGCGGCAAGACCGGTACCGGCCAGGCGGCAAGCGCCAAGGGCTATGACGGATATACTTATTCCTTTGCGGGTGTTGCCCCGTTAGAGGATCCGCAGTTCGTGGTCGTGGCAACAATGTACCGGCCAAAGGGCAACTGGAAAGACTTCTCGGTAGCGGACACGTTTACCGATGTCATGAGCCATACTCTCAATACATTCAATGTGCCGCCGAGCACGACTAAATCAGAGGCGTACGACGTCTTTGTAGGTGAGGATCAGAAGAAATCTTGGTAGTCCAGAACCCCGACACTCCGCGTGAGCTAGAACGGTACCTACGCCCGGACAGCACCGCCGGCATTGGCTTGGACCAGCTCTGCGGAACAGCAGGTGCGGTGCGAACTGGAGCATTGCTCAACGCCGCTCCGCAAATTCTCGGTGTCAGCCTCAACCCGCAGATCGTCCAGCAAGGAGACGTCTTCCTCGGCATCTCCGGCGCCAAGCGCCACGGAGCCGAATTCGTGGACACCGCAATCGGCAACGGCGCAGTGGCGATGATCACCGATACCGCCGGACTCGAATTCCTCGGCGATGATCTCGCAATCCCGGTGGCTGTCGTGGCCGACGTCCGCAAATCCGCCGCAGTGATCGCGCAGGCCGTCTACGGAACGGACCAGCGCAGTCCGAAGCTGTTCGCCGTGACCGGCACCAACGGCAAGACGACCACCACCTTCATGATCCGCGCAATCCTGGATGCCCTGGGCGAAGAAACCGGCTTGATCGGCACCATCGAGATGTCTGCCCGCGGGCAGATCATCCCCAGCGTGCTGACTACCCCGGAATCCACCCAGCTGCACGGGGTGCTTTCGCGCATGGCCCAGCAGGAAGTGGCTTCAGTGGCCATGGAGGTGTCCAGCCACTCGTTGAGCTACGGACGGGTCGATGCCCTGCGCTTCGCCGTGTCCGGATACACCAACTTGACGCAGGACCACTTGGACCTGCACGGCACGATGGACGAGTACTTCGAAACCAAGGCCGAACTGTTCACCGCCGAACGCTCCGATCGCGCCGTGGTCATGGTCGATGACGAATACGGCCAGCGTCTGGCCGATCGCGCCCTGGTGCCCACCGAAACACTGAGCCTTGATGGCGATCATGCCACGGCGCACTGGCGGGTCACCGAGCTGGAGCACTGCGGCCTGGGCCACAGCTTCACCCTGGTCCACCGCGACGGGCGCCAGCTGCGGACCCGTACGCTGCTGCCAGGCATGTTCAACGTCGCCAACGGCGCCCTAGCGGCCCTAATGGTGCTCGCTGGCGGCGCAGACCTCGACGCCTTGCAGCGTGCCCTGGATTCCAAGGACCCGCTGTCGGTCGCCGTTCCCGGACGCATGCAGGTCGTAGGCGAGTCACCGGTCGCCGTTGTCGACTTTGCCCACAATTCAGATGCCCTGGCCAAGGCCTTGGATTCCATCCGCCCGGGGGAGCAGGGCCGTCGCATCGTTGTCTTCGGCGCCACCGGAGAACGCGATAAGACCAAGCGCCCGGATATGGGAGCGGTAGCGGCCCGTCATGCGGACATCGTGATTGTCACCGACGACGATCCCCATGGCGAAGACCCGGCGCCGATCCGCGACCAGGTTGCCTCCGGCGCACAGCACGTGCTCGATTCCGAGCGTCCGCAGGTGCAGCTGTTCAACATCGCGCCACGCGCCAAAGCCGTAGAGTTCGCTGTGAGTTTGGCCGGTGCCAACGATGCGATTCTGGTGGCCGGGCGCGGACATGAAGTCAGCCAAGACGTCGCGGGAATCGACGTGGAACTGGATGACCGGGTGGAACTGGCGAACGCACTGAATCTTCATGGATTTGTGACCAAATCCTAGAACGTACAAGACCACTATCGCCACCGCTCAAGTGTAAAGTCCTTATTGCCATGATTGAACTGTCTCTGACCGACCTGCTGGACATCACCGGAGGAAAAGCGACTGCCACAGCCGCCCCCGACACGGTGATCACTTCCGTGACCACTGACTCGCGCGAAGTCGTCCCGGGTGCCTTATTTGTTGCCAAGCCCGGAGAATTCTCCGACGGGCACGCCTTTATCGACCGTGCACGCGCCGCCGGCGCTGTGCTGGCCCTAGCCGAACGCGTGACCTATGACGAAGACCGCAGGGAGCACCCGGCGGTCATCGTTGACGATGCGGTGGAAGCGATGGGCAAAATCGCCGCCCGCATCGTCGCGCATCTCAAGGAAAAGAACGACGCCAAGGTCGTGGGAATCACCGGCTCGGCCGGCAAGACCACCACCAAGGACCTGCTCGCAGGCATCTTGGCGCAGGTGGCGCCGACCGTGTCGCCCATTGGCTCCTACAACGGCGAAGTCGGCGTACCGCTGACGGTTTTCAACGCCACCGAAGAGACCAAGTATTTGGTAATCGAGATGGGTGCTACCGGCATCGGCCACCTGACCTACCTCACCGATATGGTGCATCCCCAGGTCGGCGTCGTATTGTGCGTCGGCACCGCGCACGCCGGCGAATTCGGCGGGGTGGAGAACATCGAGAAGGCCAAGGGCGAGCTGGTAGAGGCGCTGGACGCCGACGGCATCGCCATCCTGAATGCCGAAGACCCTCGCGTGGCCCGCATGGACTCGCGTTCCGGGGGAGCAGTGCGCTTCTTCGGCACCGGAAGCAGCAAGCCGGAGAACGCTGGAGTCTGGGCCACCGACGTTGCCGTGAACAAGCACGGGCAGCCAGAACTCACCCTTGAGTTCCCCGGCGGCTTCAGCAAGCGGATCACCTCGGGCCTCTTGGGCCGCCATCATGTCACCAACATCCTCGCCGCAGCCAACGCAGCACTGGCGCTGGATGTTGCCCCCGAGCTGATCTGCGCCGGCCTTGAAGGCCGAGCCGCTGGCAGCCGCTGGCGGATGGAACGCATCGAGCGCCCTGACGGCGTGAGCATCATCAACGACGCCTACAACGCGAACCCCGAATCAATGCGTGCCGCGCTGGTGACCCTGGCCGAATTGGGCCTGGGCGCCGACGGAGCACCAGGCCGGCGCACCTGGGCGGTGCTGGGCGAAATGCTGGAACTGGGAGATGACAGCATCCACCAGCACGACCTGCTGGGCCGCATGGCAGTTCGCATGAACATCAAGAAACTTGTAGTGGTAGGCCGCGGGGCCAAGCCCGCCTACAACTCTGCTGTGCTCGAAGGCAGCTGGGGCGACGAGGCCTTCTACGTAGAAGACGTGGATGAAGCCCGCGCACTGCTGCAGGAACAGCTGCAGCCGGGTGATATCGCGTTGTTCAAATCGTCCAATGGGGCAGGCCTGCGTTTCCTCGGCGACGAGATCGCGGCATTCGCGAAGGAAGGCGATAACGCATGATCGCATTGATCCTGGGGGCAGGCATTGCCCTCGTGCTGACCATGGTGGCCATGCCGCTGTACATCCGCCTGCTCACCAAGAAGCAGTACGGCCAGGTCGTCCGCGATGACGGGCCGAACTCGCACGCCATCAAGTCCGGCACCCCCACCATGGGCGGGGTCGTCTTCGTGCTGGCCGTGTTCGTGGCGTACTTCGCCACCCATGGCATCCTTTCGCTGATGGGGCGCACATCGTCGGGAATCACCGCCAGCGGCCTGCTGGTGCTGATGCTCTTCGGCGGCATGGGCCTGGTCGGCTTCCTCGATGACTTCATCAAGATCTTCAAGAAGCGGTCATTGGGCCTGCGCGCCTGGCAGAAGATCGTCCTGCAGGCTTTCTTCGGCATCAGCTTCGCCGTGCTGGCCTTGCAGTTCCCGAACGAGCAGGGCCTGACCCCCGGCTCCACCGCTATTTCCTTCCTGCGCGATACAAACATCGACCTGGCATTTGCCGGGCCGCTGCTGGGCATGGTGCTGTTCGTGCTCTGGGCAAACTTCATTGTTACCGGCGCTACCAATGGCGTGAACCTCACCGACGGCCTGGACGGGCTGGCTACCGGTGCCTCGATCATGGTCTTCGGCGCGTACACCCTGATGGGCATCTGGCAGCAGAACCAGGCCTGCAGCAACATCGACTCGCTGAATGTCTGCTACTCGGTGCGCGACCCGCAGGACCTCGCGCTGCTGGGAGCCACGCTCTCCGGTGCGCTGATCGCCTTCCTCTGGTTCAATGCCAAGCCGGCAAAGATCTTCATGGGCGACACCGGCTCGCTGGCCATTGGCGGCGCCGTGGCAGCCTTCGCGATCCTCTCGCGCACCCAGCTGCTGCTCGTAGTCATCGCCGGCCTGTTCGTGATCATCTCCCTGTCCGTCATCATCCAGGTGGGCTACTTCAAGATCTCGGGCGGCAAGCGCGTGTTCAAGATGGCACCGCTGCAGCACCACTTCGAGCTCTCGGGCTGGTCCGAGGAAAACGTCGTTATCCGATTCTGGATCCTTGCCGGCCTGTTTGTGGCCGCGGGCTTGGGTCTCTTCTACTCTGAATGGGTTGTCGCACTGTGAGCGCAAACGCTGGCAAATCACTGGACTCGCTGAACAGCTGGGATGCTGATTGGAAAGGCCTGCGAGTTGTCGTCGCAGGATTGGGGCTCTCCGGATTCTCGGCAGCCGACACCCTCATCGAACTCGGCGCCATCGTCACCGTGATCGATGGCCGCGATGACCAGATGAACCAGCAGCGCGCCGAGACCCTGAAGATCGTCGGCGCCCACGAGGTGCTGCTCGGCACCGCCAACGTCCAGTCCCTGCCGCTGGTCGATGACCAGCAGGCCCAGCTGGTGATGGTTTCCCCGGGCTGGAACCCCCGCAACCCGGTCATCGCGGAAGCAGAGTCCAAAGGCATCGAGATCTGGAGCGATATCGAGTTGGCATGGCGCGTGCAGAACCGTGCCGGCCACACAGCGCCGCAGTGGCTGGCCATCACCGGCACCAACGGCAAGACCACCACCGTGGGCATGACCGAAGCGATCCTGCGTGCCGAGGGGCTGAAAGCCGTCGCCGTCGGCAATGTCGGCACCCCGATCCTCGATGCGGTGCGCGAACCGGTGGACTACGACGTGTTCGCCGTCGAGCTCTCCAGCTTCCAGCTGCATTACACGCACAGCATCTCGCCGGTCGCCTCGGTGGTCCTGAATCTGGCCGAAGACCACGTGGACTGGCATGGCGGTTTCGAGAACTACAAGGCCGCCAAGGCGAAGATCTACGAACGCACCCAGGTGGCGGCGATCTTCAACGCGGCTGACGAGGTCACCATCACCATGGTGGAAAATGCTGACGTCATCGAAGGCTGCCGTGCCATCGGCTTCACGACAGATACCCCCGCGGTGTCGATGGTGGGCGTTGTCGAGGGCCTGCTGGTGGACCGCGCCTTCATCGAAGAGCGCAAGACCAGTGCGGTGGAACTCATCGCGCTGAAGGACATCGGCGAGATTGTTCCGCGCCATACCGCCGCCAACGCCGCCGCCGCCGCGGCGCTGACCCGCGCCTACGGCGTGAGCCCGGAAGCAGTAGCTGAGGGCTTGAAGAACTTCGACTCCGGAGACCACCGGATCCAGGCCGTGGCCCGCAAGGACGACATCCTGTGGATCAACGACTCCAAGGCCACCAACCCGCACGCGGCCGACGCTTCGCTGGCGGCCTTCACCCGCGTGGTGTGGATCGCCGGCGGCGTGTCCAAGGGCGTGGAATACGGGGAGCTGATCGCCAAGCATGCCCAGCGCCTGGCCAAGGTGCTGCTCATCGGCACCGACACCGCGGGCCTGCGCGAAGCGCTGGCCACCCACGCACCAGAGGTCGAAGTCATCGACATCACCGGCGAGGCGCAGGGCAACGACGGTTCAGCCCCCAGCGGCGCGCAGGTCATGACCCGTGCGGTGTCCAAGGCCGCCGAAGTTGCCGAGGCAGGGGACACGGTGCTCATGGCACCGGCCGCGGCCTCGATGGACCAATTCAGCTCCTACGCCCAGCGTGGCAACGCATTTATCGCTGCCGTCAGTGATCTGATGGATAAAGCTGGCGAAGAGAAGTAGTCGAGAGCTGACCGAACAAACGAAACCAAGGCAGGAGGCACCGATGGCGATGAAATCCAGCAAGAAGCCAGCGGGATCCAAAGCCAAGATTCCTTGGTACGCGCGAATCGGCAAAATGCTCAGCACCGTCGAGAACTCCAGCGGACGCATGGCCTCCACCGACTACTGGCTGGTGCTCGTGGGCTCCATCGCGCTGGCAATCTTCGGCGTGATCATGGTCCAGTCATCGGCATCGGTGGAAGCGATCGCCAAGGGCCGGGACGGCTTCACCGTGGCACTGGCCCAGGGCGGCTTCGCCGCGCTGGGCATTGTCTGCATGCTGATCATGCAGCGCATCAAGCCGGAAGTGCTGAAGCGGCTGGCGTGGCCCTCCGTGATCGCGGCATTCATCCTGCTGTTCCTCGTCGCATTCACGCCATTGGGCCACACGGTACTCGGCAACCGGAACTGGATCCGCATCGGCGGCTTCGGCTTGCAGCCCAGCGAGTTCGCCAAACTCGCCTTGGCAGTTTTCGCTGCGTTCATGCTGGAAAAGAAGCAGCACATGCTTCACGACATCAAGCATCTGATCGTCCCCGTCGTGGCTCCCGTCGGCATCTTCATCGTCGGCCTCGTCGTGGTCGGCAAGGATGTGGGTACCGCACTGGTCCTGTTGATGATCATTGCCGCGGCGATGTTCCTTGGCGGCATCAGTATGAAGTGGCTCGCGGTGTTCTCCGCGGTTGGCGTCGCAGGCCTCTCCGTCGCGATCCTGGCTTCGTCCAACCGCCGGCAGCGCATCTTCGCCTGGCTGGATACCGATTGCGGTCCGAGCAACGACCTTTGCTACCAGGCCAGCATGGGCCTGCACGCCTTCGCCTCTGGCGGTTGGTTCGGCGTGGGTGCCGGCCAGTCCCGCATGAAGTGGTCCTATGTCCCCGAAGCGCAGAACGACTTCATCTTCTCCATCCTGGGCGAGGAATTCGGCCTGATCGGCGTGCTCTTCGTCCTGGTCATGTTCATCCTGCTGGCCTTGGCGATGTACCGCATCGCTGCGCGCGCCAACGACCTGTACACCAAGGTGCTCATGGGCTGCTTGATGTCATGGGTCATCGGCCAGACCTTCGTCAACCTGGGTACCGTCACCGGAGTGCTTCCGGTGATCGGTGTTCCGCTGCCGTTCATTTCCTCCGGCGGCTCGGCCATGCTCGCCATCATGCTTGCCATGGGGTTTGTCCTCTCCTCAGCCAGAGCGCAGAAACGTGAATTCGAAGCGAAGCTGGAAGAGAAGCCGGCCAAGAGCAAGAAAACCAAATAGCGGGCCGCAACCGGCCGTTATCAGAAGCAGAGACCCATCGCCGGATATGCGGTGGACATTGATCCTGCCCCAGGCAGGTCGAAGGAGTACAGCAACAAATGAGCGAAGCACTTCGCCTAGTGGTCGCCGGCGGCGGAACAGCCGGGCACATCTCGCCCATGCTGGCCATCGCTGATGCCGTGAAGACCGAGCAGCCTGACGCACAGGTCACTGCCCTGGGATCTCCCGGAGGCCTGGAAACGAAGCTGGTGCCCGAAGCCGGCTACCCGTTGGAATTTGTTCCGAAGGCACCGATGCCGCGAAGCATCAACGCCGATCTGCTCAAGTTCCCATTCCGTTTCATCAAGGCGGTCACCAACGCCAAGAAGGTTCTGCTCGCCACCAAGGCCGAAGCGGTCCTGGGCGTAGGAGGATACGTCTGCACTCCGGCCTACCTGGCCGCGAAGCAGCTGAAGCTGCCGATCTTCGTGCACGAGGCGAACTCCGTTGCGGGCATGGCCAACAAGCTGGGCGCAAAGAACGCTGCATTTGTCGGAACCACCTTCGCCAACACAGGACTGCCCGGCGAGGTGCAGGTAGGCATGCCGATGCGCTCCAACGTGGCGACCATGGACAAGGCGGAACTGCGCGAAGCAGCCCGCGAGCACTTCGGTGTCACCGGCGAGAAGCCAGTGCTGCTGGTTACCGGCGGATCCTCCGGAGCGCAGAGCATCAACACAGCCACGGCGCAGTCCCTTGACGAGCTGGACGCAGCCGGCATCCACACCATCCACATCACCGGACGCGGCAAGCAGGTTCGCGATGCCGCTGGCGAGCTGCTCGTCCATGAGGGATACACCCAGATCGAATACGTGGATCGCATGGACTACGCCTACGCAGTCGCGGATTTGATGATCTGCCGCTCCGGTGCAGGCACCGTCTGCGAATTGGCCGTCGCCGGTACCGCCTCGGTTTTGGTCCCGCTGCCCATCGGCAACGGCGAGCAGAAGCTCAACGCCCGTGAACTGGTAGCCGCTGGGGGAGCGGTCCTGGTTTCTGACGCCGAATTCACAAAGTCCTATATCACCGAAAATGTCATCAATCTGCTGACCGATCAGCATAAAATTGAAAAGATGTCTCGCGCCGCCGCCTCACTGGGGCAGCGCGACGCCGCGCAGATCATGGCGCGACGGATTATTGAAGAAGTTTCAACCCGCCGCCGTGCGGGTCAGGAAGGCTAGAACCATGGCACTGCGAGCCGACGAACTGAACGCCGATCTGGGCAAGGTGCACCTGATGGGTGTAGGCGGGGTTGGCGTATCAGCGGTTGCACGGCTGATGCTCGACTACGGACTGACCGTCTCCGGAACCGATGCCAAGGACCTGCCGGTGCTCGACGGGCTGCGCGAGCGCGGAGCACGCATCCACGTAGGCTACGATGCCGCGAACCTGGGCGACGCTGACACCGTGGTGATTTCCTCGATCATCAAGGCAGGCAATCCGGAATACGATGAAGCCGTGCGTCGCGGACTGCGCATCCTGCACCGCTCCGAAGGCCTGGAAGCAACCATGCGCGGCCACGAGAAGATCGTGGCCATCGCCGGCACCCACGGCAAGACCACCACCACCTCGCTGACCGCGCACATGCTCAAGACCATCGGCGCACGTCCAAGCTTCGCGGTCGGCGCGAACATTCCAAGCCTGGGCACCAACGCCGAACTCGGTGCCGGATCCTACTTCGTGGCCGAAGCCGACGAATCCGACGCCTCCTTCCTCAACTACCGGCCGGACGTCATCATCGTGACCAACGTCGAGGCCGATCACCTGGACCACTACGGCACCGCTGAAGCGGTGCACCAGGCCTTCGCCGACTTCGCCCGGCTGCTGCCATCCGACGGACTGCTGATCTGCTGCGCGGATGACGAAGGAGCCAATTCCCTGGCGCACAAGATGCGTACGGAGCGCCCGGATATCCGGGTCCAGACCTATGGCTTCAGCGACCATGCCGACCGCAGGCTGTCCGACGCCCGCTCCACCGAGGATGGCCGGTTCACCGCGACCATCGAATGGGGCAGCGGACAGAGCCGGATCATGGATCTGGCAGTGCCCGGCCAGCACAATCTGCTCAACGCGGCCGCCGCGCTGTCGGTCGGCATCGATGCAGGCGTGGATGTCGACGACGCGCTGCAGGCGCTCTCCAGCTTTTCCGGTGCAGCCCGCCGATTCGAATTCAAGGGCGAGGCTGCTGGTGTCCGGGTCTACGACGACTATGCGCACCACCCAACCGAAGTGCAGGCTGCTTTGACCGCAGGGCGCACCGTGGCAGGCAACGGCCGGCTGCACGTGGTCTTCCAGCCGCACCTGTTCAGCCGCACCCAGGAGTTCTACCGACAATTTGCGCAGGCCTTGTCCTTGGCCGATTCGGTAGCGGTGCTGGATATCTATCCGGCACGTGAAGAGCCGATCGAAGGCGTGACCAGCGAATTGATTGCCTCGCGCATCGAAGTCCCGTCGCAGGTTCTGGCTCCGGCCGCCGCGGTAGCGCATGCGGTCGAGCAGGCCGAGCCGGGCGATGTCATCATGACCATTGGCGCTGGAGACGTTACCGCGCTCGGTCCAGACATCGTGAAGTCCCTGAGCTGACAACTTCCGTCCAGAGTCCCGGGCCGCAGCGATCGGCCCCAATCCGTCTACCAAGGTGATCCATGGGTGAAGCAGCAAAAGTCGTAGAACTTCCGGAGAACCCGGAGAAGAAGCGGCGCAAGATCCTGATTATTGTCGCGGCGTGCATTGTCGTGCTCAGCCTCGCTGCCGTTCTGATCTTGAGCTTCTCGCCGGTGATCGCTGCCAAGAAGATTGAAGTCACCGGCACCAAGCTGGTGGATTCCAAGAAATTGGGGGAGTCCCTGGAACCGCTGAAGGGCACCCCGCTGCCGCGGATCTCCGAAGCAAAGGTCCAGGAGCTCATCGGAGACCAGCCCGCCATCGACGAGATCGTGGTCAAGGCGCAGATGCCCAATACCCTGGTGGTGGAGGTGATCGAAGCCGTGCCGGTGGCGATCTTGCTGGAGGGCAAGAAAGAATACCTGGTTTCCGAAACAGGCAAGAAGCTTCGCACCGTCGGCAAGAAGGACAAGGACAAGCTTCCCAAGATTAAGGCCAGTGACGTCACTGCCGATGCTGAGCAGTTCAAGCTGCTGACCGGTATCTTGAGCACGATTGACAAGAAAGTGCTCGAGGAAGTTTCAACCGCATCGCTGTCCAAGGCCGGCTTTGCCGAATTGGCATTGCCGAAGAACCGCACGTTGATTTGGGGAGACGCGAAGAAGGCGGCCCTGAAAAATGAAGTTGCACTGATTTTCTTGAAAGAGCTCGAGAAAAAGCATGCGGCCAAGACGACAATCGACGTCACCAACCCGGAAAATCCCGTGGTGTATTAAGTCGCGGCGCTCTGGGCGCGGGAAGACCAATAAGCCAAGAAATTCTGGAAAGATAGTCTTGAATAAGCGACACGCCTAGGCGGTCGTTGCAGAAAGACCACTCGACTCATAGCGTTTCTAATAACGACAGCTTGACAGATTCTTAACCTTAAGGCTAAAGGTTAAGGTTTTTGGCTGGAGTCGTGAAATATGTAGCACATCTAACAAGGGAAGCGGGACGTGGCAGCTCCACAGAATTACCTCGCGGTCATTAAAGTCGTCGGAATCGGCGGTGGCGGTGTAAACGCAGTCAATCGAATGATCGAAGTCGGTCTCAAGGGCGTGGAATTCATCGCCATTAACACCGATGCCCAGGCTCTGCTTATGAGTGATGCCGACGTCAAACTGGACGTAGGACGCGAACTGACTCGTGGCCTGGGCGCTGGCGCCAACCCGGATGTGGGACGCCAGGCAGCAGAAGATCACGTAGAAGAAATCGAAGATGTCCTGCGCGGCGCCGACATGGTCTTCGTGACCGCCGGCGAAGGCGGCGGCACCGGTACCGGTGGCGCGCCGGTCGTGGCACGCATCGCCCGCTCGCTTGGTGCGCTGACCATCGGTGTGGTCACCCGTCCATTCACCTTCGAAGGCCGTCGTCGTGCGAACTCCGCCGAGTCGGGCATCGAAGCCCTGCGCGACGAAGTCGATACCCTCATTGTCATCCCCAACGATCGACTGCTCTCCATTTCGGACCGCAACGTATCGGTGCTGGACGCATTCCGCCAGGCAGACCAGGTTCTGCTCTCCGGTGTTCAGGGCATCACCGACTTGATCACCACCTCGGGTTTGATCAACCTCGACTTCGCCGACGTGAAGTCCGTCATGCAGGGCGCAGGCTCGGCATTGATGGGCATCGGTTCGGCGCGGGGCGAAGATCGCGCAGTGAAGGCCGCCGAATTGGCTATCGCTTCGCCATTGCTCGAAGCTTCCATCGATGGCGCCCATGGCGTTCTGCTCTCCATCCAGGGCGGCTCGGATCTCGGCCTGTTCGAAATCAACGAAGCTGCACGTCTGGTGCAGGAAGTTGCCCACCCGGAAGCCAACATCATCTTCGGTGCCGTCATCGACGACGCCCTGGGCGATGAAGCACGCGTCACCGTGATTGCTGCCGGCTTCGACGAGCCAGATGTCACCAGCAAGCCAATGGCCCCGGCCGCAGCAAAGCCAGCTGTGTCCTCGCGCCCGGCCGAACAGGTGCCAGCAAGCATTCCTGAAACCCCGGCACCGGCTCCAACCGAAGCTGCGAAGCCAGCCCAGCCTGCCCAGGAGAAGCCAGCTGCCGCAGAGCAGTCCAGCTCCTTCCAGGACCTTCCAGATGTTGTCGACTCGGACCTGAACGGCTCCAACGACGACCTGGATGTCCCGGACTTCCTGAAGTAAAAACAGCAAGAAGCTGAGCAGTGCTACATTTCGCGTCGAACCTCGATCCGAGTATCCAACTGGCATTCACTTCGCAGGCCGAGGGCAACCTCGCCCTGCACGTGAACGACGATCCCCGCCTCGTGGCGGAGAACCGGGCCAGGCTGGAAGACTTGATCGGGGTTCGACGCTTCTCGCTGAACTTCATGAACCAGGTGCACTCCGCCGATGTCCATGAAGTGCAGCCGGTGCAACGCACGTCCTGGCTGGAACCAGCAGCGCCAACTTGCGACGGCTTGCTGGACGCCACGGGTGCCCAACCCCTGGCGGTAATGGTGGCCGATTGCCTTCCGGTTCTGTTCGTTGGCCGGAACTCGCAAAGCGGGCAAACCCTGAGTGCGGCGACCCACGCCGGGCGGCGCGGTCTGCTCGACGGGATTCTGGAAAATACCGTCGAGGCCCTGAGAGCCCATGGTGCCGATGTGATGGAAGCTGTGATTGGCCCATCGATCTGCGGGCGATGCTATGAAGTTCCCGAAGATATGGCCCAGGAATCTGAGCAGTTGCGACCCGGGATTCGCACCGCGACGCGCTGGGGAACTCCGGGACTGGATCTTCCGGCATCAGCCGAAGATGAGCTGCGCGGACTCGGAGTCGATGTCCGGCAATCCGGAGTCTGCACTTTGGAAGATGAGAACTACTATTCCTACCGACGTTCAAGCCGTTCCGGACGCCTTGCCGGTCTCATCTGGACCGCTGCGTAGGCGTGCGCGACACACCGCCAATAATTGAACGAATGAACGATGCCAGCATTATTTTGTGCGGTAGCGTCGAAGTTAGCGGAAGCATGCAATGGGGTTGCATGCATGGGATAAACGAGGAGAAACATCGTGGCTGACGGACTGCGTAAGGCAATGGTCTATCTCGGCTTGGCGGATGCCGTCGAGCAGGACGAGACCCAGACACAAAACGCTGAGCCCAAAACCCAAGTTCGGGTGGTTGAGGACACTGCTCCGAAGCGACCTGCCGAAGCCCCACGCCCACAGCCTGCCGCGAGGCCAGCTGCGCCGCAAACTCAAGCTAGAGAACCAGAGACGGAATACCGTGCTCCGGTCACCCCTATTAAGCGTGCCCCTTCAGTACGGGATGAGGATTCCGAATTGCGTCAGATTACTACCGTCCACCCTCGTTCTTACAACGATGCCAAGATCATCGGTGAGAACTTCCGTGACGGCATCCCGGTGATTATGAATGTCACCGACATGGGTGAAACCGATGCCAAGCGCCTCGTAGACTTCTCGGCGGGTCTTGTTTTCGCCCTGCATGGCTCCATCGAGCGAGTTACGAACAAAGTCTTCCTGCTCTCGCCGGCAACCGTTGAGGTTCTCGGTGAAGACCGCAAGCAGTCCGAAGCGCAAGCAACCTTCTTTAACCAGAGTTAAGACACCAGGAGCAAACGCACAAAATGGTGTTCGGGATCATCTATCTCGCGTTAGCCATCCTCCAAATTCTGCTTTTGATGAGAATTGTGTTGGATGTAACGGAAAGCTTTGCTCGCCACTGGCGACCCAAAGGCATTGCATTGATTGTCGCAAGTGCAATCGTGTCAATTACCGATCCTCCGCTGCGTTGGTTGCGCCGGAAGATCAAACCCCTAGATCTTGGCGGAATCCGCCTTGACCTGTCGTTTCTTGTGTTGTTTATCGTCGTAATCATTCTTAAAGCGGTGGTAGGTAACCTTGGGCTCAGTACAGGGATCTGATTAGGGCATTTCCGTGCTTCACGGGGATTGTCCTGAACAGTCAAAAGCTGTAGATTCAGAGAATAAGAGACTCGCGCGAAAGCTCGATTTCGTAATAATTGTCCAAATCGTTATATCCTTTAGGAAATGGTGCTCCGACTTCACCGGTCGCGACACTGACAAAAACGGTAAGTGTTTCGCAAGGCAAGACAATGGTCGTGCGGAAATGATCCCAGTATTGAGGTGACCCAATGGCTCTAACGCCAGAAGACGTAGTCAATAAGCGGTTTCAGCCGACCAAGTTCCGTGAAGGCTACGACCAAGACGAGGTAGATGACTTCCTCGACGAAATCGTTGTGGAACTGCGTCGCCTAACCGGTGAGAACGAGGCTCTGCGCAGCCGCCTTGCCGAACTCGGCGAAGATGCGGGTTCAGTATCGAAGGAACAGGCTGTTCCGGCGCCGGTATCGGCCGCTCCAGCTACTCCTGCTGCCAAGCCAGCTGAAGAGAAGAAGGCAGAAGCCAAGCCTGCAGAGCCCGCAAAGGCAGAAACCCCGGCTGCCAAGCCAGCCGAGGAAAAGAAGTCCGAAGCAAAGCCAGCTGCCGCAGAGAAGGCACCTGCAGCTCCGGCCGCGGCAGCGGCACCAGCTGCAGCTCCGCGCACCGAATCCGCAGAATCTGCCGCCAACGTGCTGTCCATGGCTCAGCGCCTGCACGACGAATACGTCGCCGCCGGTGTCGAGCAGCGCGACAAGATCATCTCCGAAGCGAAGACCGAAGCCAACACCTTGGTCACCACCGCTGAAGAGAAGAGCCGCAAGACCCTCTCGGCACTTGAGCAGCAGAAGTCGGTACTGGAGCGCAAGCTCGAGCAGCTGCGTGGCTTCGAACGCGACTACCGTGCTCGCCTGAAGACCTACATCGAAGGACAGCTGCGCGACCTTGAGTCCCAGGGTTCGATCGATGCTGGCGCAGCAGGCAAGACCAACTAGTCGCTGACAGTTCATGGCTTGATCTAGCTATCAAGTAAGATCAACGGTGGTGTACGGATTTACTCCGGTCACCACCGTTGACGTTTAAGAGGAAATCATGGGTACCACTGTGGACGCAGTTCAATCCGGGAGCACGGGGGCTAAGGCCAGGAAATACGTAGGCCTTGGCCTTGTGATCGCTCTGATCGCGCTGGTATTGGACCAATCGGTCAAGATTATCGTTGAGCAGAACATGCGGCTTGGGCAGTCGATCGAAGTGATTCCCGGGTTCTTCAACATCCACTACATCCTGAATCCCGGTGCAGCGTTCTCCATTGGCGAAGACTTCACGATCGTCTTTGCGATCCTGCAATCCGCTGTGGCGATCTATGTCATCTACCTGCTCTTCCGCAAGGTGCTAGCCAGAAGCTGGGCCATCGCCCTGGGCTGTCTGCTCGGAGGTGTGCTGGGCAATGTCGTGGACCGGCTCTTCCGTGAACCTGGTTTCGGATTCGGGCATGTGGTGGACATGCTGTCCGTCAACCACTTCGCGATCTTCAACGTCGCCGACTCGTTCATTGTCTGCTCCATGATCGCCGTGGCGTACATGCTCATCCGCGGCCGCAACCTGGATGGCAGCATTGGCGATCCTCCCAAGAAGGACCAGTCGGATAAGGGCGAAGCAGAACCAAGCGCATGATCTCCAAGAAAACCGCCATTCACGAACTGCTGGTCGACCCAGCCGATGCCGGCACGCGCCTCGATGCCTATATCTCCCGATCCCTGCAGATCCCGCGAACCCTGTCCGCTAGCCTCTGCAAGGACTCGCAGATCCAGGTCAATGGGCGCACCATTACCAAATCCTTGAAAATCAAGGCGGGCGACCGGCTGGTTGTCACCATCCCGCCGCAAGCAGACCCATTAGAAATTAAGGTTGAGAAAGTGGAAGAGCTGAAGATTGTCGCGGACGACGATGACTATGTGGTCATCGACAAGCCCGTGGGCGTCGCAGCCCATCCATCCCCAGGCTGGGTCGGCCCGACAGTGGTCGGCGCACTCATGGCCGAGGGGTACAACATCACCACTTCCGGTGCAGCCGAACGCCAAGGCATCGTGCACCGCCTGGACGTGGGCACCAGCGGCCTGATGGTGGTGGCGAAGACCGAACGCGCCTATACCGAATTGAAGCGCGCCTTCAAGGAACGCACCCCGAAGAAGATCTACCACGCGGTAGTGCAGGGCTTGCCCGACCCGATGGAGGGCACCATCGACGCGCCGATCGGACGCCATCCGGGCCACGACTGGAAGTTCGCCGTCCTGGAAGGCGGACGCGACTCTGTCACCCACTACAAGGTCATCGAAGCCTTCGGCCGGGCCTCGCTGGTCGAGGTGCATCTGGAAACCGGACGCACCCACCAGATCCGTGTCCACTTCTCGGCCTTCGGCCATCCCTGCGCCGGAGACCAGACCTACGGCGCGGATCCCAAGCTGGGGGCCGCCCTGGGCCTGACCCGCCAGTGGCTCCATGCCAAGCGGCTGGGCTTCTCCCACCCGGTGACCGGCCAGTGGATGGAATATGAAAGCGAATATCCTGCGGATCTGGCAGGGGCCGTCGAGCTGCTGCGCGACGGCGGATACTAGCTTCCAAGGTGCTGCTGGCCACTGGCCGGCAGCACCCTGTGTCGTGCTAGCCACAGCACCGCGCCGAGGTGAGCCCAAGACCAGGATTGATCGCTAGACTGGTTGGGTGAGTGCTACACGTGACGGATTTGTCCATCTTCATACCCACACCGAATACTCCATGCTGGATGGTGCGGCGCGGCTTGGCGAACTCTTCGCTGAAGCCAACCGGCAGGGCATGGAAGCCATGGCGATTACCGACCATGGCTATCTGTTCGGTGCCTTCGATTTCTGGCGCCAGGCCACCGGCGCCGGCGTCAAGCCGATCATCGGTGTCGAAGCCTATGTCACCCCCGGCACCGCACGCGATGACAAGACCCGCGTGAAATGGCGCACCGACGAATCCCAAAAGGGCGATGACGTCTCCGGTGGCGGCCTCTACAACCACATGACCTTGCTCTCGTACAACAACAAGGGCATGGACAACCTCTTCAAGGGTTCTTCCCGCGCCTCGCTGGACTCCGTGTTCGGCAAATACCCCCGTTGGGACCGCGAGCTGCTCAACGACCACCACGAAGGCATCATTGCCACCACCGGCTGCCCTTCGGGTGAAGTGCAGACCAAGCTCCGCCTGGGCCAGTACGACGCTGCCAAGGCCGCCGCGGCAGAACTGCAGGATCTGTTCGGCAAGGAAAACTACTACTGCGAGATCATGGACCACGGTCTGGAGATCGAACGCCGCATCACCAAGGACTTGCTGCGCCTGGCCAAGGAACTGGACATTCCGCTGGTGGCCACCAACGACTTGCACTACACCCACGAATCCGATGCCAAGGCCCACGAAGCGCTGCTGGCCATCAACTCCGGCTCCACGCTCGACGAGCCCACCTACGACCAGGGCGGCAGCCGCTTCGCCTTCTCCGGCACCGGCTACTACCTGAAGTCGGCGCGCGAGATGCGCGAGCTGTTCAAGGAATTGCCGCAAGCCTGCGACAACACCCTGGAGATCGCCGATCGCGTCGAGGTCTCCTTCGACACCAACGCCAACTACATGCCGAAGTTCCCCTGCCCGCCGGGGGAGGACGAGACCAGCTGGCTGATCAAGGAAGTCGACAAGGGGTTGCACTACCGCTACCCGAACGGCATCCCGGAAGAGTCGCGCAAGCAGGCGGACTACGAGCTGGACGTCATCATCAAGATGGGCTTCCCCGGATACTTCCTGGTGGTGGCCGACTTCATCAACTGGTCCAAGGACCACGGCATCCGCGTAGGCCCAGGACGCGGTTCCGGTGCAGGCTCCATGGTCGCCTACGCCATGCGCATCACCGACCTCGACCCGCTGAGGCACGGCCTGATCTTCGAGCGCTTCCTGAACCCGGAACGTGTTTCCATGCCCGACTTCGACGTCGACTTCGATGATCGCCGCCGTTCCGAGGTCATCAAGTACGTGACCGAAAAGTACGGCGATGAGCGCGTATCGATGATCGTGACCTACGGCTCGATCAAGACCAAGCAGGCGCTGAAGGACTCCTCGCGCGTGCTCGGCTACCCGTTCAGCATGGGCGAATCCCTGACCAAGGCGCTGCCGCCGGCGGTGATGGCCAAGGACATCCCGCTCAACGACATCGACAATCCGGAATCCAAGCGCTACTCCGAAGCCGGGGATTTCCGCAACCTGGTCGCCAACGACCCTGAAGCGGCGCGCGTCTTCGAAACCGCCAAAGGCCTGGAAGGGCTGAAGCGCCAGTGGGGCGTGCACGCCGCCGGCGTGATCATGAGCTCGGATCCGATCATCAACGTCATCCCGATCATGCGCCGTATCCAGGATGGCCAGGTCATTACGCAGTTCGACTACCCGACCTGCGAAGGCCTGGGGCTGATCAAGATGGACTTCCTGGGGCTGCGCAACCTCACCATCATTTCCGATGCCCTGGAGAACATCGAGTACAACACCGGCGAGAAAATCGACCTCGAAACCCTGACCATCGAGGATCCCGAGGCCTATAAGCTGCTGGCCCGTGGAGATACCCTGGGCGTGTTCCAGCTTGATGGCGGCCCGATGCGCTCGCTGCTGAAGATGATGCGCCCGGATAACTTCGAAGACATTTCCGCAGTGATTGCGCTGTACCGCCCGGGCCCGATGGGCGCCAACTCGCACACCAACTATGCGCTGCGCAAGACCGGGTTGCAGGAAGTCACCCCAATCCACCCGGAGCTCGCCGAGCCACTGGAAGAAATCCTCGGCGGCACCTACGGCCTCATCGTGTACCAGGAGCAGGTTATGGCTATTGCGCAGAAGCTGGCCGGCTACTCGCTGGGCCAGGCAGACATCCTGCGCCGCGCCATGGGCAAGAAGAAAAAAGCCGAGCTGGACAAGCAGTTCGCCGGCTTCAAGCAGGGCATGAACGACAACGGCTACTCCGATGAGGCCGTGCAGACCCTGTGGGACATCCTGCTGCCCTTCTCCGATTACGCGTTCAACAAAGCCCACTCGGCGGCCTACGGCGTCGTCTCCTACTGGACCGCCTACCTCAAGGCGCACTACCCGGCCGAATACATGGCCGCGCTGCTGACTTCGGTGGGCGATGACAAGGACAAGCTGGCGCTGTACCTGAACGAGTGCCGTCACATCGGCATCACCGTGCTGCCGCCGGATGTCAACGAATCGGCATTGAACTTCACCCCAGTGGGCAAGGACATCCGCTTCGGCATGGGCGCGATCCGCAACGTCGGCACCAACGCGGTGGCTGGCATGGTCGAAGCCCGCACGGAGAAGGGCCACTACAACGACTTCAACGATTTCCTGGGCAAGGTCCCGGCCGTGGTCTGCAACAAGCGGACCATTGAATCACTGATCAAGGCCGGCGCCTTCGACTCCATGAAGCATCCGCGCCGGGCACTGGTGGCCATCCACGAAGAAGCCGTGGATTCGGTGATCCAGGTCAAGCGCAACGAGGCCGCCAACCAGTTCGACCTGTTCAGCGCCCTGGGCGCCGAGGAATCCTCCGAGTCGATGCATGTGGCGATCCCCGACATCCCCGACTGGGACAAGAAGGAAAAGCTGGCCTACGAGCGCGACATGCTCGGCCTGTACGTCTCCGACCACCCGCTGCAGGGTCTGGGCTCCGCCCTGGAACAGTACGCCGACATGCCGGTCACGCACGTGCTCTCGGACGACGGCCCGCAGGACGGCCACATCATTTCGATCGCCGGCATGATTTCCGGCCTGCAGCGCCGCATCGCCAAGAAGAGCGGCAACCCCTATGCCCGCTGCGAGATCGAGGACCTCTCCGGCTCGATGGAAGTCATGTTCTTCGGCCAGGCCTACCAGCCGATCGCAGAGGTCCTGGCCGATGACCTGATCGTGGTGGTCAAGGGACGCGTGCAGCGCCGCGATGACGGCTCGATCACCCTGAACGCCCAGGAAATGATGATCCCGGAAATTTCCGAGGATGCCAACGGGGGACCGGTAGTCATCGGCATCCCGACCCACAAGGCCACCGAAACCCTGGTGCAGAAGCTCGGCGATGTGCTGCGCACGCACAGCGGCAACACCGAGGTGCGGGTCAAGCTCACCGGCAGCCGCGGTACCTCGCTGATGCGCCTGGGCATGAACTTCCGGGTCAACCCGAACCCCGCGCTGTTCGGCGATTTGAAGGTCCTGCTCGGCCCGCACTGCCTGGACGTGTAGGAACCCGAATAGCCGACCCGATGACCGGGGAAGGTAACTAATAAAACCTTCCCCGGCCATCGGCGTTAAACTAGGAAGGTGAGCACTATTCCAGAAACTGAATTCTCGGCACTCGCCACCCTCGATTGGCGCAACGAATCCCTGAGCTACGCGCAGCTGAAGGCCAAGCTGCCCCGCCCGGCGGTGAACTCCCAGACCGCTGCCGACACCGTGCAGCAGATCATCGACGATGTCCGCGCCCATGGCATGGAGACGCTCAAGGACCTGGCCAAGCGCTTTGACCATGTCGAGCTGGAACACACTCGCGTGCCGCAGCACGAACTGGACCGTGCCCTGGAAGAACTGGACCCGAAGGTCCGCCTGGCATTGGAAGAATCCATTGACCGAGCCCGCGTCTTCGCCAAGGCCCAGCGCCCAGACGACGCCGAAGTCCGCTACGCTAACGGTGCAACCGTCACCCAGCGGTGGGTTCCGGTGCGCCGCGTCGGCTTGTACGTCCCAGGCGGCCTGGCCGTCTATCCTTCCTCGGTCATCATGAATGCGGTGCCTGCCCAGGCTGCCGGGGTCAGCTCGCTGGCCCTGGCAAGCCCGCCACAGAAGGAATTTGGCGGCCTGCCGCACCCAACTATCCTGGCTGCGGCCAAGCTGCTGGGCATCGATGAGGTGCACGCCATGGGCGGCGCCCAGGCAGTGGCAGCGTTCGCCTACGGGGTGGAGGTGCCTGACGACGAACGCGGCGGCATCGAACCGGTGGACGTGATCTCTGGCCCGGGCAACGTGTTCGTGGCCACCGCCAAGCGCCTGGTGAAGGGCGTGGTGGGAATCGATGCTGAAGCAGGTCCCACGGAAATTGCCATCCTTGCCGATCAGGGAGCCGAGCCGGGCTTTGTCGCTGCCGACATGATCTCGCAGGCAGAACACGATGCCAACGCCGCGGCCGTGCTGATCACCGATTCGCCAGAGCTGGCTGCCGGCGTGCGCAAGGAACTTGAAAAGCAGGTTGCCGCCACGAAGCACGCGGCCCGCGTGACCGAAGCGCTCTCCGGTACCCAGTCTGCCATCATCCTGGTCAAGGACCTGGAGCAGGGCATCGAGGTGTGCAATGCGTACGCTGCCGAACACCTGGAAATCATGGTGGCCGAGGCAGAAGCCACCGCCGCCCGCATCACCGCGGCCGGTGCCGTTTTCGTCGGAGCCTATGCTCCGGTGTCACTGGGCGACTACTGTGCAGGTTCCAACCACGTGCTGCCAACCAGCGGCACGGCGCTGCACGCCTCGGGCTTGAACGTGAATACCTTCTTGAAAGCCATCCAGGTGATCAACTACGACAAGGCGGCACTGGGCGAAGTGGCCGCTCACGTGATTAATCTGGCCAATGCCGAGGACCTGCCGGCCCATGGCGACGCCGTCGCGGTGCGAAACGCGCAGTAGGCGCTAAACTGTTAGGTGACATGAGTTGATTCTTGCCACCTCAGGGTGCGTGCGAATGCTTCTTGGGCTACAGATGGAGGTGCCGTGAACTGCCCGTATTGCCGCAATGCGGATTCTCGAGTGGTCGATAGTCGAGTTGCCGACGACGGCGTCTCCATCCGGCGCCGCCGCCAGTGCACTTCCTGCTCGCGCCGTTTCACCACTACCGAAACTGCGAGCCTGAATGTGCTCAAGCAGTCCGGTGCCGTAGAACCGTTCTCGCGCAACAAGGTGATCAACGGTGTCCGCAAGGCCTGCCAGGGCCGTCCGGTCACCGATCACGATCTTGCGATCCTGGCCCAGGAAGTCGAAGAGGCGGTCAGGACCTCGGGCGCCGCTGAAATCCCGGCGCACCAAGTGGGGCTGGCCATCTTGGAGCCGCTGTCGCGCCTCGACGAAGTTGCCTACCTTCGCTTTGCCAGCGTTTACCACAACTTCCAGTCGCTGACTGATTTCGAGACGGCCATTGCCCGGCTGCGCGATCGCCGCAGCAAGGCTCCGCAGGGAACCCAGCGTCCGCTGTCAGCCGACTAGCAATCCTTGCACACAGCACAACGCCAGTGCCCGGAACCTTTCAAAGTTTTCGGGCACTGGCGTTTGCCGTAGGCATCAAAGTGACTATGGCAGGGTGAGGATTTCCGCGCCGTCGTCGGTGACGAGCAGTGTGTGCTCGAACTGCGCGGTGCGCTTCTTGTCCTTGGTGGTCACAGTCCAGTCGTCCTCCCACATATCCCATTCGATGGTGCCCAAGGTGAGCATCGGCTCGATGGTGAAGACCATGCCTGGCTCAATCAGGGTGTTGTAGGCAGGAGCCGCATCATAGTGCGGAATGATCAAGCCGGAGTGGAAGGCTTCACCCACGCCGTGGCCGGTGAAGTCCCGGACCACGCCGTAGCCGAACCGCTTGGCGTAGGTTTCAATGCTTCGGCCGATGATATTGATCTCGCGTCCTGGCATCACGGCCTTGATGGCGCGCTTCAGCGAATTCTCGGTGCGCTCAACCAGCAGACGGGATTCTTCATCCACGTCGCCGACCAGGAAGGTGGCGTTGTTGTCTCCGTGAACGCCGCCAATATAAGCGGTGATATCGATATTGATGATGTCCCCATCTTGCAGCACGGTTGTGTCCGGGATGCCGTGGCAGATGACTTCGTTCAGTGAAGAGCACAGCGACTTAGGGAATCCGCGGTAGCCCAAGGTTGAGGGGTAGGCGTTGTGATCCATGAGGAATTCATGGCCAAGGCGATCCAGCTGATCCGTGGTTACCCCTGGCCGGCAGGCCTTGCCCACTTCCTGCAGCGCCTGGGCGGCAATCTTGGAAGCTACCCGGATGCGCTCGATGACTTCTGGGCTTTTGATTTCCGGAGCCGTGTTGGCGGCAGGTTCCTTCTTGCCAACGTATTCGGGACGTTCGATGTGTTTCGGTACCGGAAGTTCCGGGGATACCGTGCCGGCGGTGAGATTTCCAAGTGGTGCAGTTGAAGCAATAGCCATGCTTTTATTCTAGCTACAGGTATCTTCGGCTTCACCAAGAGATAGCCGAAAGAACTGGTGGTGTTGCACCTATTTTCCACCGGTTGGGATACCGTGGAAGCAACAGCAGGTTTCGAGATTAGAGGAGTTTTCCATGAGCTCAGTTGGCACCCCGGGCGAAGGCCAGTACTGGTACAACGTCTCAACCAAGACCGTGGAGAAGGGCCCGCAGTCTGATTGGTCGCAATTGCTCGGCCCATATGACACGGTTGCTGAAGCCGAAGCCGCGATGGAGAAGGTCCAGGCCCGCAATGAAGCCTGGGACGAGGCGGAGGAAGACGACCAGTAGCCGCTGAAGGCACCGGTCCCAGCGGTGCTGTGAATGGCAGAATGGTGCGCTTCCGGGTTGGGCAACCTGGAACCGCACCATTGTGCTAAGCGGCGTGAGCCAGTCTCATTCCTTGAATTCGTATTCTGCCGACGGGAACGTGCCAGCCACTACGTCCTGGTGGTATTCGCGCACCGCGGTGCCGATAACCTCACGCAGATCTGCGTACTTCTTGACGAACCGTGGGGTGCGCCCCCCGCCAAGGCCGAGCATGTCCTGCCAGACCAGGACCTGTCCGGTGGTGGAGTTGCCTGCGCCGATGCCAATCGTCGGGACCTTCAGCGCTGCATCGATTTCGGCGGCGACCGGGCTTGGCACCATTTCCATCAGGATGCAGAAAGCGCCGGCATCTTGCAATGCCACAGCGTCGTGCTTCATCTGCGCGACGGCGTCGCCGCGGCCCTGCACGCGGTACCCGCCCAAAGCATGCTCGGACTGCGGGGTGAACCCGATGTGCCCGATGACGGGTACACCGGCAAGGACCATGGCGCGAACGTGTTCGGCGTAGTGCGCGGTGCCTTCCATCTTGACCGCGTGGGCATGGCCTTCCTTCATCAGGCGCACCGCGGTGGCCACGGCCTGTGCCGGGGACTGCTCGTAGCTGCCAAACGGCAGGTCGGCGACGACCAACGCGCGCTTGGCGCCATTGGCAACAGCTTTGGTGAAGACGATCATTTCGTCGAGGCTGATCGGCAGCGTGGACTCGTAGCCGAGGACGGTATTGGCAGCTGAGTCGCCAACCAGCAGGATCTCGATCCCCGCCGAATCGAAAATTTCGGCCATCATGACGTCATAAGCAGTTAACATCGCGAATTTTTCGCCATTGTCCTTGGCCTTCTGCAAATGATGAAGTCGGATACGGGACGGGCCTTTTTCAGGATTCCCTAGGTATGGTTGTGGCATGAAACGACTTTACCGCACTTGGACAGGGCGATGCAGATCGTTGGGACCGTCCTGAACCGATATAGTGTTGCCACAGGTCAATTTTCTTGCCGGTTGTGATCAGCGCCGGATATCAGAATCCCGAAGGTGGTGGAAAATGGATCGTCAGCAGGAATTCGTACTGCGCACCATTGAAGAACGCGACGTTCGATTTGTGCGAATGTGGTTTACCGACGTGGTTGGTTCACTCAAGTCCGTGGCTCTGGCTCCTGCTGAAGTTGAAGATGCTTTCGAAGAAGGTCTGGGCTTTGACGGTTCCTCCATTGATGGACTGTCCCGGATCTCGGAATCTGACATGCTGCTTCAGCCCGATCCTGCCACCTTTCAGATTCTTCCTTGGCGTGGCGAGGTTGAACCGACCTCCCGCATGTTCTGCGACATCCTGACTCCGGAAGGCCAGCCGTCCAATGCCGATCCGCGCCAGGTGCTCAAGCGCCAGCTGGCCGAAGCATCGAACATGGGCTTCACTTGCTACACCCATCCGGAGATCGAATTCTATTTGCTGCAGAACGATCAGCTGGATGCCAATGGCCGTCCGCAGCCGATCGACAACGGCGGCTACTTCGACCATGTGCCAGATGGCGTGGGACAGGACTTCCGCCGCGCGTCGGTGACCACGCTGGAAGCCTTAGGCATTTCGGTGGAGTTCTCCCACCATGAAACCGGCCCTGGCCAGAACGAAATCGATTTGCGCTACGCCGATGCGCTGCAGACCGCCGACAACATCATGACCTTCCGTACCGTCATCAAGGAGATGGCGATGCAGAAGGGCATCCACGCGACCTTCATGCCCAAGCCGTTTGCCGACCATCCGGGCAGCGGCATGCACACCCACTTCTCATTGTTCGAAGGCGATGCGAACGCGTTCTTCGAAGCCGGCCGTGAATACCAGCTCTCCGACGTGGCGCGCTCCTTCATCGCAGGCATCCTGCACCACGCGCCGGAAATGACCGCCATCACCAACCAGTACGTGAACTCGTACAAGCGCTTGTGGGGCGGGGGAGAAGCGCCGAGCCACCGTTCGTGGGGACACAACAACCGTTCGGCACTGGTCCGCGTGCCGCTGTACAAGCCGGGCAAAGGTCAGTCGGCCCGCGTGGAATACCGCGGCATCGACTCGGCAGCGAACCCGTACCTCGCCTATGCAGTATTGCTCGGTGCCGGCCTGAAGGGCATCCGCGAAGGCTACGAGCTGGAAGAGCCGACCGAGGACGATGTCTGGAGCCTGTCCACGGCGGAACGCCGTGCTTCGGGCCACGTTCCGCTGCCCGGCAGCCTGCACGACGCATTGCGCGCCATGGAAGAGTCGGAACTCATGGCCGAGATCCTCGGCGAACAGGTATTCAACTCCTTCCTGTCGAACAAGCGCACCGAATGGGAAGAGTACCGCCAGGTCATCACCCCATACGAACTGAACAAGTATTTGGGAATCCTCTAGAGACTTCGCCGCGTGAAGCTGCGTGGCGAAATGCGGGAGAACACGAGAAACCATGCCGGAAGTACCCTCGCGAGCATTGATCAACGCTGGCTTCAGCGACGTCGAACGGGCCAAGAATTTCCTTCAATCCAAGGAATTATCCAAGATTGATCCCGATCTGATCGTGAGCAAGATGGCGCACGCGCCAGATCCGGATCAGGCGCTGCTGCTGGCGCTGAGGTTGGTTGACCGGCATCCGGAAGCCATCGACATCTTCATGGAGCCGGCCAGCTGCCAAGGGCTGGTAAGGCTCCTGGGCAGCTCGTCGGCGCTGGGCGAGTTCCTCATACGCTGTCCCGAGGCCTTGGATATCGTCCGCCAAGCTCCTCCAGGCGAATTCGCGTCCGTTCCCTCGGAACAACTGGTCGAGGACTTGCTGGCTTCCATCGAGGCCAACGAATCCGAGGGCGGGCACTGGGTTTCGTCCTATACCGGTGCTGAAGCACGCCAGCGTTTGCGCACCGCCTACCGAAAGGCCTTGCTATCGCTGGCACACCGGGACTTGGGATCCACCCAGCCGCAGCGCATCCTGCCCAAGGTTGCCGCCGAACTGGCCGACATGGCTGGGGCCGCGCTCGAAGGAGCCCTGGCCATTGCCCGGGCCGAAGCCGCCGAACAATATGATGCGGACGACGTCGACCGGGTGAAGATCACCATCATCGGCATGGGCAAATGCGGTGCACGTGAACTGAACTACATCTCTGACGTGGACGTCATCTATGTCCATGATTCAGCCCTGGGTATGGACGAAGATCTCGCCGCCGCGATCGCCACGGTCATCTGCGGCAACACGGCGCGTGCCCTGATGGTGCCAGGACCGGAGCCGATGCTGTGGGAAGTGGACGCGAATCTCCGCCCCGAGGGCAAGGACGGGGCGTTGACCCGTACGCTATCTTCCCATGAAGCGTACTACCGGCGTTGGGCCCACTCGTGGGAATTCCAAGCCTTGCTCAAGGCCCGCGCCATAGCCGGAGACAAGGAACTGGGACGCTCCTATGAGCGCATGGTCTCGCCCATGGTGTGGTCCAGTTCTGAACGCGAGGGTTTTGTCGAATCGGTCCAAGCGATGCGCCGCCGCGTCAGCGACAACATCGACAAGCAAGACGTCGCGTGGCAGATCAAGCTCGGCCCCGGCGGGCTGCGCGACGTCGAATTCACCGTCCAGCTGCTCCAGCTTGTCCATGGACGTGTGGAACCTGCCATTCAGGTGGCAACAACCACCCTGGCCATCCAGGCCATGAGCGACACCGGCTACATTGGCCGTGACGACGCCACGAATTTCGATGACTCCTATCGTTTCCTGCGTTTGCTGGAGCACCGAATCCAGCTCAGCCAATTGCGCCGAACCCATTTGATGCCACGGGCCGAAAATGCCCAGCGCGTACTGGCGCGATCAATTCGCGGTGCCGGAGACCTGCAGCCGAGCAGCCCGGAGAAGCTGATGCGCCGATGGAATGAAACCAAGCGCATGGTGCGTTCGCTGCACGAGCGTATTTTCTACCGGCCGCTGCTGGTGAGCAGTTCCAACCTCTCGGCCGATGATGTCAGGCTCACCGCAGAATCCGCGCAGGCCAGACTTCGCGCCCTGGGTTATCTTGACCCCAAGGCAGCGATGCGGCATATCGAAGCCTTGACCGGCGGGGTCTCGCGCAGCGCCTCCCTGCAGCGGCAATTGCTCCCGGTGCTCTTGGACTGGTTTGCCCGCGGGGTGGACCCGGACGCAGGTTTGCTGGGCTTCCGCAGGCTCAGCGAGGCGCTGGGGAAGTCCCATTGGTTCCTCGGCATGCTGCGCGATACGAATGCCGCCGCCGAGCGATTGAGCCATCTGCTGTCGAACACGCGCTTCCTGACTGATCTGCTGGCCAATGAGCCTGCCGCAGCCGCCTGGCTGGGCTCTGACGCCTCATTAGCGCCGCAGACCTTCGAGAACCTGCTGCAGCAGAACACTTCCATCATCCATCGCACGAAACAGCCCGAGGCGGCCATCCGGATGATCCGCATGGTGCGCCGCCGCGAGTTCTTGCGTGTTGCGCTGGCCGACGGAGCGGGCCTGCTAACTGTTGATGAAGTCGGCAATGCCCTGTCGAACATTGACGCCGCCATGGTGGACGGGGTGCTGAAGGTCCTTTTGGCTGACGACCAGGCCAAGCACGGGGAGCATGCGGTAATTGCGGTCATTGCCATGGGCCGCCAAGGCGGTCGGGAAATCGGGTACGGCTCCGATGCGGACGTTCTGTTTGTCCAGCGTCCGGTCCCCGGCGCCAAAGATCAAGCCGCCCAGGAACAAGCGCTTCGGGTGGTCACCGACCTGGTGTCGTGGACTTCGAAGCCTTTGAAACCGGCGATTCCAGCGGAAGTGAAATTGAAGGTCGACTCGGATCTTCGTCCCGAGGGCCGCCAAGGCATGCTGGTCCGGTCGATTGACGCCTACGCCAGCTACTACCAGCGTTGGGTGGAAATCTGGGAGCAGCAGGCATTGCAACGTGCCCGCCCATTTGCCGGAGACGACCAGTTGGCCGCAGACTTCATGGAACTGATCAAGCCGGTGCGCTATGGCAAGGGGCTCGAAGACACGGAGATTCGTGAAATCCGCAAGATCAAGGCCCGCGTCGAGTCTGAACGGCTCCCGCGCGGTGCCGACCCGAACCGCCACCTGAAGCTGGGACGCGGCTCGCTGTCGGATATCGAATGGCTGGTGCAGTTCTACCAGCTGCAATACGCGTGGAAACACGAGTCCTTGCGCACCACATCCACGCTCAAGGCGTTGGAAGAATTGGCCAAACTGGAGCTCATCTCCGAGCAAGACAGCGAGCTGCTGGCGACTGCCTGGCGGCTGGCTACCCGGATCCGTAGCGCCGAGATCATCACCTCCGGACGTTCCAGCGATGTGCTGCCCAGCTCGGCGCGCGATATGGAAGCCGTGGCTCGCTGGTGCGGCTATGAGCCGAACACCGGCATGGAACTGGAAGAAGACTACCTGCGCGCCACCAGGCACTCGCGAGCCCTGTTCGAGCAGCTGTTCTACGGCTTCGAAGACTAAACCGGATGTCCCTGACACGGATCAACGAGAAGCTGTGGAACCCCGAGCCCGGGCGTTACCGGGTGTGGCAACGCCGAGCCTATCTGGGCTCGGGCGAAGCATTCTGGGGGCAGGCCGCGGTCGCGCTGCTGCACTGGGAGGTGAAGACCCGCAGCGGATTTCGCATCAGCCCGCAGGACAAAGTCCGCAGCGGAGCCCAGCCGCAGATCATCGTCCCGGTGGGGCCAGTGTCCATCCACGAGCCCGTTGAGGTTGTGGAAGTCCTTGAACGCAGCGATGTTGTGGGATTCGCCTATCGAACGTTGCCCGGGCACCCGGTCTCCGGGGAGGAAGCGTTCATCCTGCGTCGGCTGGGGCATCGGTGTGGCTGGAGGTGCGTTCGCCCGCGGCGGCCTCGGACAGCTAGGGCTGGCGTTCGGTCTTCTGGCTGCTGCTGGGCGCGCAGAAGCTTACTCGATGGCGCTACCTACGAGCGCTACGCCAACGATAACTCTGGACATCGCCGCGCGCAGGGTGCGGTCGCCCGCATCAATTTTCCGACGTCCTCGCACCGGTGTCTGTTAAGGGGATATGCTAGGCACTCAGATCCAGATTTCGGTTCGGCGTTTGCGCAGTGCCTGATGGCGCCGATGGTGCGAGGGGAGCAAGCCATGGATCCACAGCTAATGCAGGCAGCGGTCGAACAGTCGTTGCTGGCGTTGGGCAGCAACGACAGCGGCCCATTCGGGGCCGTAGTGGTACTGGACGGCAAGGTCATTGCCGCCGGCTACAACACCGTGGTGCATGATTCCGATCCGACAGCCCACGCGGAAGTCAATGTGATCCGCAAAGCCGGGCAGGAGCTCGGGACTTTCGATTTGTCCCAGTGCGAGCTGTACACCAGTTGCGAGCCGTGCCCGATGTGCCTCGGCGCCATCTACTGGGCGCGATTCAAGCACGTCTACTATGCCAACGACCGGCAGGACGCGGCAAGCATCGGTTTCGACGACAACTTCATCTACACCGAGCTGGAACTGCCCATGAGCGAACGCCGCATCCCATTCACCAAGGTCGATATGCCTTCAGCCCTTGCCGCTTTCGAGGCGTGGACCGCCAAGGGCGACAAGCAGGAATACTAGCCGCCGCCGTATCAGCGCTGGACTGGTGCCAGCCGATGCTCCACATCAGGCCACGGGACATGGATGCGTTCGGCAGGCTGCAATGCCTTAGCCCGCAACGCATCGGCCAGCACAATGCCGTGGGGCGAGACCTCCACGATGGACAGCAATTCAGTAGCGTCGCAGGATCCGGCATCCAGCACCCAGGAATTCATCAACTCGCTGATGCCGCGCTCGACGAGCAGCTGTTCGCCGTCAAGGTAGTCGCAATCATCGGCTACGGCGTGGCCCAAGACATTGCGCGGGGTCACCCGCTGGTAGTCGGGATCCGCTGGGTCGAGATAACCGACGGTTTCACCATCGTCGCGCTGCACGCCGACCCACGTAGATATGTCCATGACACCAGCCTACCCTGAGACGAAACGACGCCGGGTCCCGCCAACAGGCGAGACCCGGCGTCGAGCCGTTACCGTACAGGACGGTGATTAGCAGCCGTAGTAGAGCTCGAATTCGTATGGGTTCGGGCGCAGGCTCAGTGGCTTGATTTCGTTTTCACGCTTGTACTCGATCCAAGTCTGGATCAGGTCCTCGGTGAAGACGCCGCCTTCGAGCAGGAACTCGTGGTCGGCTTCCAGAGCCTTCAGCGCCTCTTCGAGGCTTTCAGGTGCGCGCTGGATTTCCTTGGCCTCTTCGGCAGGAAGTTCGTAGAGATCCTTGTCGATTGGCTCGGCTGGTTCGATGCGGTTCTTGATGCCGTCCAGGCCAGCCATCAGCTGCGCTGCGAAGGCCAGGTACGGGTTCGAGGAAGCATCCGGGGCGCGGAACTCGATGCGCTTGGCCTTCGGGTTCGAACCGGTGATCGGGATGCGGATGCCAGCGGAGCGGTTGCCCTGCGAGTACACCATGTTCACCGGGGCTTCGTAGCCCTTGACCAGACGACGGTAGGAGTTCACGGTTGGGTTGGTGAACGCGAGCACGGCGTCTGCGTGCTTCAGCAGGCCGCCGATGTACCAACGAGCGGTGTCGGACAGGCCGGCGTACCCCTTCTCGTCGTAGAACAGCGGATCGCCGTTGGACCACAGCGACTGGTGCACGTGCATGCCCGAGCCGTTGTCGCCGAAGACAGGCTTCGGCATGAAGGTTGCGGACTTGCCCCAAGCATCAGCGGTGTTCTTCACGATGTACTTGAAGAGCATCAGTTCGTCCGCGGCGTGAACCATGGTGTTGAACTTGTAGTTGATCTCAGCCTGGCCGGCAGCGCCAACTTCGTGGTGGCTGCGCTCTACCTCAAGGCCTGCCTTATCCAGCTCAACGCAGATTGCGTCGCGCAGATCGGCCTGCTTGTCGGTTGGAGCCACCGGGAAGTAGCCGCCCTTGAAAGCAGTCTTGTACCCCTGGTTGCCGCCTTCTTCCTTGCGGCCGGTGTTCCAGGGTGCTTCGTCGGAATCGATCGAGTAGAACGCGCCCTGCGGCTTGGATTCGTAGCGAACGTCCTCGAAGATGAAGAATTCAGCTTCTGGGGCGAAGAATGCGGTGTCAGCGATGCCGGTGGATTCCAGGTATGCCTCAGCACGCTCGGCAACGCCACGTGGGTCGCGGTGGTAAGGCTCACCGGTGCGTGGGTTGATGATCGAGAAGTTGAAGGCCAGGGTCTTTTCCAGACGGAACGGATCGATGAAACCGGTGGTGACATCTGGGATCAGCTGCATGTCGGACTCAGAGATGCCGGCGAAGCCGCGGATGGAAGAACCATCAAAGAGCTGGCCGTTGACGAAGAAGTCGGCATCCACGGACTTGGCCGGCACGTTGAAGTGTTGCTGTACACCTGGTAGGTCGGTGAAACGGATATCGACGAACTTGATGTCCTCTTCGGCAATATATGCCAAGACTTCTTCTGGACTGGTAAACATGTGCAGGTGACTCCCTGGTGAGATATGAGGTTTGGTAAACGGAACCCGTAGCCAGAATTATCTGCCTGGTCCTCTTGCTTACGTATCAAGCTTACCTATAATCCATTTCTGAATGGTGTCTCTATTGTTTCCAACCTGTTACAAGCGGAGAATCCGGGCGTGTCGTATCGATCTGATCTGCGCAGATTGCCAGCTGTAACAATCTGACTTGGATACTTGCTACCGCGTTATGGGGTTCTAACTGGGGCACAGAATTGCTGGATAGACTGTATAGGTGGAAAGAAAAGACTTCAGCTCGTGGCTTGAAGGGCCGCCGCAGCACAATACGCAAGAATGGCCCGGGCAGGATATGGGACGCCCAGTCAAGGGTCCTGGCTCCGTTGCCAGGTTCCCGCGAAGGGTCGGCGCCCTGCTCCTGGACTGGGGACTGTCCATGCTGCTCAGCTGGTGGTTGTTCAATAGCCATGACCTGGCAACGCTGGGCCTGTTTTGTGCCGGGCAAATCATCGGTGTCGGGTTCACGGGGCACACGATCGGGCATCGCACCTTTGGCATGCAGGTGCAGTCGCTGGATGGAACCGCGATCAAGCCATTGCAAGGCTTGATTCGTTCGCTGCTGCTTTGCTTGGCCATTCCGGCCTTCATCACCGACAAGGACCAGCGTGGCCTTCATGATCGGTTGCCGAAAACCATCTTGGTGAATATCTCCTAGCAACTAGCTCCGGACAGCACTAAAGAAGCCGCAACAGGAAAATCCTGTTGCGGCTTCTTTAGTGCTTGTCTTTAGCGTCCACGCATAGCGCGGCGGTTCGGACGTACGCGGTTTGGATCTACGCCCTTGGGGATGGGCAGACGATTCGCAGTCAAGGTGCTCAGACGCTTGTCGATTGCGCTGACTTCCAGTTTCGTAATCGACTTCGGAAGCTTCTTCATTGACTTGCCAACTTCAGCCAACGGAGTCTGGCCTTCTTCGGAACCAGCGTTGATGATGTGCACAGGCACGTTCGGCAGAACGCGGGCAATGCGCTTGCGCTCGGATGAGGCAAGTTCGCGAACGCGGTTTTTCGGGCCCTCGGTGACCAGGACGATGCCTGGACGGCCGATGCCGAGGAACACCAGATCCTGGTGGCGGTTGTAGGCAACCGGTTCCTGCTTCAGGATCCAGCCGCGACGCAGCACGCTCATGGCAGCGCCAGCGGCACCTGGACGGCCCTCAAGCTGCGAGAACGCAGCCTTCTCGGCACGGCGCGACATGATGAACATTGCAGCAAGAAGCGCCAACGGGATTGCGATGATCAACATCGTGATCCAGTTATTGATCAAGAAGCCGATGACCAAGCAGACAGCAATGACGGCCAAGGCGGCCAATGCCATCCACCACACGACCATAGGGTCATTGCGGCGAGTCATCTGGAAGACCTGGCCAATTTGCTTCAGGCGGCCTGGTTCTTTGTTCTTCTTCTCAGCTTTTGGTTTACGCGAAAACAAGCCACGCTTAGGCGCGGCTGCGTCGTTGTCGGAGTTTTTGGCCATAGTGCCTTAATTCTACGCGATGAAGTTGATAGTTCTAAGCCGTGCTGGATCGAACATGGCATTTTCAGCTGAATTGTCCATCAACGGGCAACGGAATGGCCCCGGAACCCGCATTGGTTTCCATCTGCAGGTTCGGGGCCATGGTCCGAGCTGGTTCTCAACAACCAGCTACTTGATCAGCGAAGCTGCTTCCTGGCGGGTGTTGCCCGAGGACTCGATATGCGACAGGGCCTCAGGGATTTCCCTTCCCTTCTTGCGCATGGCACCAGCCCAGAGGCGGCCAGCGCGGTAGGACGAGCGAACCAGTGGTCCGGCCATTACACCCGAGAATCCGAGTTCTTCGGCTTCCTGCTGAAGTTCAAGGAACTCCTGCGGAGTGACCCAGCGGTCAACTGGCAAATGCAGGTCCGTGGGGCGCAGGTACTGGGTCAAGGTGAGCAGATCGCAGCCGGCCTCGTAGAGATCGCGCATGGCCTCTGAAATTTCTTCACGAGTTTCGCCCATGCCCAGGATCAGGTTGGACTTGGTGATCAATCCACGCTTGTGGCCGTGGGTGATCACATCCATGGAGCGTTCGTAGCGGAATGCTGGGCGAATGCGCTTGAACAGGCGGGGCACGGTCTCGACGTTGTGGGCGTAGACCTCCGGCTCCGAATCGCAGATGGCATCCAGGTTCTCGGGCTTGCCGCTGAAGTCGGGAATCAGCAGCTCGACACCGGTGTTCGGATTCATCTTGTGGATCTGCCGCACCGTCTCCGCGTACAGCCAGGTGCCCTCGTCTTCGAGGTCATCGCGGGCAACACCGGTGACGGTGGCGTAGCGCAAATCCATCTTCTTCACGCTCATGGCCACCTTGAATGGTTCCGAGCGGTCGATTGCCACCGGCTTGCCGGTGGCAATCTGGCAGAAGTCGCAACGGCGGGTGCACTCGGAACCGCCGATGAGGAACGAGGCCTCGCGGTCTTCCCAGCACTCGAAGATATTCGGGCAGCCTGCTTCTTCGCAGACGGTATGCAGTCCTTCGGACTGCACCAGGTTCTTCAGCCCCACATATTCGGGGCCGATGTTGAGTTTCGCCTTGATCCACTCGGGCTTGCGCTCCACGGGAACGGCGGCGTTGCGCTTTTCGACGCGCAGTAGTCGACGGCCTTCTGGCTCGATGCTCATTTACTGCTCTTTCTGAAGGAAGTGAGTGGTTGTCTAGACGACTTGAGGGGTAAGCAGACGCTCTATTTCCGCTTGAACTCGGTCAACGACGTCTTCGGGGGTGACGGTACGGCCCAGTTCTTCGGAAATCGTGGTGACACCTGCATCAGAGATGCCGCAGGGGATGATCTGGTCGTAGGCGGAAAGCGCGTTCGAGCAGTTCAAGGCGAATCCGTGCATGGTGACTCCGTGGTTGATACGGATGCCGATGGCTGCAATCTTGCGGTCCTGCGCGCCGTCTTTGCCTGGGACCCAAACTCCGGAACGGCCCTTGATCTGGGTCGTTGGAATGCCGAGTTCGCTCACGACATTAATCAGGGCTTCTTCCAGAGTCTCCACGTAAAGACGGATTGCGCTGATTTTGCGGAGCTTGACGATGGGGTAGCCAATGAGCTGTCCCGGGCCATGCCAGGTCAATTTTCCACCGCGGTCGACATCCACGACGGGGGTGCCGTCCAGCGGGAGGTCTTCGGGTTCAGTTCGCTTGCCTGCGGTATAAACCGCTTCGTGCTCCAGGAACAGGACTCTAGGGGTTTGCGTGTCCGCGGCTACCGCATCATGCAGTTGGATCTGGTAATCCCAAGCTTCCATGTAGGGCACAAATTTTGAGCCTAGTCCGACTCGTTCGAATTCGATCGCCATGACGGCTAGCCTACGCTCTTGAACGATCGGTCGCTAATTCAGTGCCGTTGAGCTCTCCTGTGGATATCCAGCTTGCATTTTCTGTTTGTGGGATACAACGGAAACATGGATGAATCAACGAATGTTCTAGCGTGGCCGACGAGCCCGGGGCATGTGACCGTCAAGCCGCTAAGTGCCAAGTCACCATGTAAAGTTTGGCTGATCCGGAGGGAAAGCGACCAGATGTATCTGACGCTTAAACTTAGCCTGACTATGGAAAACATCACTTCTCTGCGCCAGGAAGAGGTGAGGCAGTCACGGAAATATGTCGTTGATTTTTACGGAACCCTGCCGACACAATTCGGCGAGGGGCTGATCATGGAATATTGTCCCGGCGGGAGTTTGGCGGATCTTGTTGCGAGCCGCAGCGCCTTTGCGCTGGGTGAATGCGTGACCGCATTGGCTCCCATTGCGCAAACGCTATCGGTCATGCATTCGCAGGGCCAGCGCCATGGGGACTTGTCGCCAGCCAACATCCTGCTGACCGCCAAGGGCATGCCGAAGATCATCGACTTCCAGGAAACTGCTTCGTCAAGCCAAGCACTCACTGGTTCCGGCACGCCCGGATTCGTTGCCCCTGAAATGCAGGCCGGGTTGTTGGAAGGCCAAACCGGAGAGCAGGACGTGTACTCGCTGGGCGCCTGCTTGTGGTTTCTCCTGTCGGGACGGGTTCCCGAAGATGAACTGATGCGTCCACCAGCTAGCGTGATGTTCCCCAGCGTCCCCTCGATCATTCATGAGCTCTTGATCGATTCCATGAATCCGGTGCCGCAAGCGAGGCCAACCGCCGACCAGTTCGCTCGAGCCCTGTTCGCGAGTTGTCCAGCTGAGCCCATCCATTGGGAAGGCCATGTAGCTCCTGAAGCTACGCATCTGATGGAAACCATCCATCCAACCCAGGAATCGGGTGCTGCGCACAGGCGCTCAAAGCGTGCACGGGATGCCGCAGGAAGGCAGCGGAATAGCGGGAATGATGAATCCTGGCACTGCCATCGGTTGCGCAGTACACCCGGGGCCATGAAGCTGGTGGGTGCTGCCGTCTTGGGCATCATGGTCGTGCTCGGGAGCATGGTGGGCGTCAATCATTTCCGGGCTGCTGTGGCGAACGAAACGACTGCGCCTGCCACGGCGCCACCAGCAGGACAAGACTGCCGAATCAAGGATGCTGCACAAGTGCCCGCCTGTGCGTTGAATCGAGAAACGGTGGTCTCGGCATTCCTGGCACTTTCAGGAGAACGAGACGAGGCGATGGGGCAGCTGGCGGGGGAGAGGCTCAAGGAGCTCTACACTCCTGGTGCAGAGCAATTGGAGCGCGACCTGGAAACGATCGATCAGCTACGGGACATGGGTTTGGGACTTGAAGGTCTGCGCACAAGACTGAAGGACGTGACGGTATCCGCCCGTGGGCAGGGTGACACTGTCATTCTTGCCGCGACTTCGACCCAAGAGGAATACCGTTACGTGGATGCTGAAGGGGCCACGATGCACACCGTCCAGGCTGCCGAGCCGCAAAGTATTGAAGTTGAAATGGTGCTGGATGAAAGCGGCTGGAAGATCGGCAAGGTATTACGACGTTAAATGCATAATGGCGGGAGACGAAACCAGGGCTTGCTCAAAGCTGCTGGTTTCATCTCCCGCCATATAGGCTGCAGCGGATTAGCTCCAGAGAACCGCAACCGCGATGTTGATGAAGGTCATGCCACCCACTGCATGGGCGATACCGGTAGAAACTTCCTCGCCGTTCTTCATCTTCTTGCGGCCAATGAAAGCTGCGACCAGGATGATGATTGCAATCAGCGTCTTGATACCAATCTTCATGTGGTTTGGCGAACCGTCGCCGGCCTCGAGAATGCCGACCATGGCCAGACCCGTGACCAGCTGCACGATGGCGCCGTACCACTGCCAGACAGAGATCGTAGGGGTCTTGAAATTGGCCAGCCAGCCACCAAAGATGGCTGCTGCGCCCAAGATATGCACGAAAATCAGGAGAGAAAGAAGAATAGTCATGACACTAGCCTAATCTATCTTCGACTGATCGTAGAAAACGCAGAATCGCCCCTGCCGAATCAACGACAGGGGCGATAATCTACCTAGGCGACGAGGATCGCAACTGGATCTTTACAGTCCCAGTTCGCCTTCGAAGGCGCCACCTTCAAGGCGAGCCTTGACGGTCTGCAGGAAGCGGCCTGCATCGGCGCCGTCAACCAGACGGTGATCGTAGGTCAAGCACAGGTACATCATGTGGCGGATGGCAATCGAATCGTTGCCCTCTGCATCGGTGACGACCATTGGACGCTTCACGATCGCACCGGTGCCCAGGATGGCTACCTGTGGCTGGTTGATGATCGGGGTGTCGAACAGTGCGCCAACCGAACCGATGTTGGTGATCGAGAAGGTGCCACCGGACAGCTCGTCTGGACCGATCTTGTTGCTGCGGGTACGTGCAGCAACATCAGCGATACGCGAAGCCATGCCGGCGAGGTTCAGATCGCCAGCGTTCGACACGACGGGAACCAGCAGGCCCTTGTCGGTGTCGACTGCGAATGCCAAGTGCTCGGCATTGTGGTAGGTGATCTTCTGGGTCTCTTCGTTGTACTCGGCGTTCAGCTTAGGATGTGCCTTCAAGCCTTCGGCAACAGCCTTGGCGATGAATGGCAGGTAAGTGAGGTTCACGCCGTTAGTGGCCTTGAAATTGGCCTTGGCCGCAGCACGCAGCTTCACGATGCGGGTCATATCGATTTCGTGGACCTGGGTCAGCTGAGTCGATACGTCCAGGGACTCGCGCATGCGGCGAGCGATGACCTGGCGGATTCGTGGAGCCTTTTCCTCGGTGCCGCGCAGTGAGGAAACCTCCACTGCAGGGGCAGCTGGCTTTGCGGCGGCAGGAGCAGCGGCAGCAGCGGCAGCTGGAGCAGCAGCTTCCTGGGCGGCAACAGCGTCCAGCACATCCTGCTTGCGGATGCGGCCGCCAACACCGGTGCCCTTCACTGAAGCGATGTCGATGTTGTGCTGGTTAGCCAGGCGGCGTACCAGCGGGGTGACGTAGCCGGACTCGTTGTTTGCCTCGGCTGCTGGTGCAGCTGGAGCGGCAGGGGCAGCAGGTGCTTCTTCCTTAGCTGGAGCTGGGGCTGCCGGAGCGGCCGGAGCCTCTTCCTTGGCCGGAGCTGGGGCAGCAGGAGCCTCTTCCTTTGCAGGAGCAGCAGCTGGAGCCTCTTCCTTGGCTGGAGCAGCTGCTGGAGCGGAGCCAGCGGCACCGATTACGGCCAGAACAGCGCCAACTTCAGCGGTCTCATCTTCTGGAACGCGAATTTCCAGCAGGGTGCCAGCAACTGGGGAAGGAACTTCGGTGTCTACCTTATCGGTGGAAACCTCAAGCAGCGGCTCGTCGACGGATACCTCATCGCCAACTTCCTTCAGCCAGCGGGTAACGGTACCTTCGGTCACCGACTCGCCCAGGGCTGGAAGGGTAACTTCGGTGCCTGAGGCAGCGCCACCGGCAGATGCGGCTGCAGGAGCTTCTTCGGCTGCCGGTTCAGCTGGTGCTTTCTCTGCGGCTGGTGCGGCAGGTGCTTCTTCAGCGGCTGGTGCTGCCGGTGCAGCGTCGCCGGAGCCGGAGCCATCGCCGATGCGAACCAGTGGGGCGCCAACTTCGGCGTCCTCGTCCTCGGCCACAAAGATTTCCTCGATGACGCCAGCTACCGGCGAAGGAACTTCAGTGTCAACCTTGTCAGTGGAAACTTCCACCAACGGCTCGTCTACCTCTACGCGGTCGCCGACCTGCTTCAGCCAGCGGGTTACCGTACCTTCGGTAACGCTTTCACCCAGTGCGGGTAGGTTTACGGTTTCAGACATCGTCCCGTATCTCCTTGTTTTATAAAGCTTGACATGTGGTGGGAGGCGTTGCCTCCGAGCCTAGTGCATTCAGGCAGCGCGTTACATCAACGCGCTGCCTGAATGACCAAAACGTGATTAACCGTGCAGCGGTGCGCCGGCCAAAGCCATTGCGGCTTCGCCCAGGGACTCGTTCTGGGTTGGGTGAGCGTGGATCAGCTGCGATACGTCCTCTGGGTATGCTTCCCAGTTCACGATCAGCTGGGCTTCACCGATCTGCTCGCCAATGCGTCCGCCGATGCCGTGAACGCCAACGATTGGGCCGTTCTTGACGCGAACCATCTTGATGATGCCGCTGGTGCCCAAGATCGAGGACTTGCCGTTGCCAGCCAAGTTGTACTCGGTGGTTTCGATCTGGTCAGCGCCGAACTTCTCCTTGGCCTTCGGCTCGGAGTAGCCCACCGATGCGATCTCTGGCTCGCAGAAGGTCACCTTCGGGATGTTGATGTCCTCAACGATGGTTGGCTTCAGGCCGTGGATTTCCTCGGCGACGAAGCGGCCATGCTGGTAGCCGCGGTGTGCGAGCTGGACGCCTGGAACGATGTCGCCGATGGCGTAGATGTTGCCAACGCCGGTGTGCAGGCGCTCGTCGGTGATTACGAAACCGCGATCAATGGTGATGCCCTGCTCTTCGAAGCCAAGGCCCTCGGTGACTGGACCGCGGCCCACAGCAACCAGGACGATCTCAGCTTCCAGAACCTTGCCGTCAGCCAGCGAGACCTTGGCGCCGTTGGCATCCTGCTCGACCTTCTCGAAGAAAACGCCGGTGTTGAACTTGATGCCGCGCTTCTTGAAAGCACGCTCCAGGTTCTTGATGATGGCTGGATCCTCGTTTGGAACCAGCGATGGCAGGCCCTCGACGATGGTGACGTCGACGCCGAAGGACTTCCAGACCGAGGCGAATTCGACACCGATGACGCCGCCGCCCAGAACGATGGCGCTCTTTGGCAGGTCTTCCATGTTCAGTGCTTCGGTGCTGGTCAGCACGCGGCCGCCGATTTCCAGGCCCATGGTCTTGGAAGTGGATCCGGTGGCCAGGACGATGTACTTGCCCTTGTAGACGGTGCCATCGACATCGATGGAATCCTGGGCAACCAGTCGGCCGTTACCGGTGATGACGTTGACCTTCTTCATCTTCAGCAAGCCCTGCAGGCCCTTGTGCTTGCCAGCGACAATGCCTTCCTTGTACTTGCGAACGCCGGCCAGATCGATCGACTCCAGCGAGGAGTTGATGCCGTACTTGGCACCCTCGCGAGCGTTCTCTGCCAGCTCTGCTGCATGCAGGTAAGCCTTGGTTGGGATGCAGCCGGTGTGCAGGCAGGTGCCGCCCAGCTTTTCCTTCTCGATCAATCCAACGGTGTAGCCCAGCTGGATGGCGCGCAATGCTGCCGAGTATCCAGCGGATCCGCCGCCGAGGATGAGGACATCAAATTCTTGCGTTGCTGCCGAATCGGCCACGTGAACGCTCCCTCGTATTCGCTTAGTGAGGCCGGCTTTGGCCGACCAGGGGATCGGGTGTGGACTTTCTGGAGCGTGACACATGCGGGCGCGCACCTTTGATCCACGGTGATGTTTCAAAACTTACCTTAGTACCGTCGAATGGCTAGAGTCACCTTCGGGGCACTAAAAGTCAGGTATGTCTCTAATTTTGAGCTCATCCCGGCATCGGCCAATTGATTCTGGCGATACCGGGATGAGTTTCATGGCACTGCAGCTGCTTTGCCGCTGCGTTTAACGGCTAGTTCGCTGCGGCAACCTGTTCTGCGTAGGCAACCAGCGTGCGTACCTGCGAGCCGGTGCCGTTCTTCGGGGTGTAGCCCCAGGCACTTCCTTCGTTGAAGGCCGGACCAGCAAAGTCGATGTGGGCCCAAGGAATCTTCTTGCCGTCGACTTCGCCGACGAACTCTTCGAGGAAGACGGCAGCGGTCATCATTCCGCCCATGCGCTCACCGATGTTCGCCAGATCGGCGACCTGCGACTCGATGGATGGACGCAGCTCTTCCGGCAGCGGCATGGCCCAAGCCAATTCGCCCACCTTGTCCGAGACGGCAACCAGGTCGCTGGTGACCTGCTTGTCGCCCATGACGCCTGCAGTGCGCAGGCCCAGAGCCAGCATCTGCGCGCCGGTCAGCGTAGCGATGTCGATCATGACATCCGGCTTTTCCAGGCTGGCTGCGGCCAAGCCGTCAGCCATGACCAGGCGGCCTTCGGCGTCAGTGTTCAGCACCTCAACGGTCTTGCCGCCGAACATCGTCAGCACATCGCCCGGACGGGTCGAGGCGCCGCCTGGCATGTTCTCTGCCAGGCAGAGCCATGCGGTGACCTTCACGTTCAGCCCAAGTTCGGCGACGGCGGCGACGGTCTGGAAGACTGCGGCGGCACCGGACATGTCCGACTTCATGGCGTGCATGCCTGCAGCAGGCTTCAGCGAGGTGCCACCGGTATCGAAGGTGATGCCCTTGCCGATCAAAGCGATGTGCTTGGCTGCCTTCGACGGCGCGTACTCGACCTTGACCATGCGCGGCTGGCGAGCCGAGCCGCCGCCGACGCCGATCAGGCCGCCAAAGCCGTCCTTGGCCAGTCGCTTCTCATCGAAGATGGTGACCTTCAGCGGCAGCGGCTTGGAGTAGTCCTTGACCGCCGCGGCGAAAGACTCCGGGTACAGCACGTTGGCTGGGGCATTGATCAGGTCGCGGGTGCCGCGGACCGCGCGGCCCAGGATTGCCGCGCGCTTGAGCACGGCCGGAAGATCCTTGGAAGTGGCAACCGAGGTGACGATCTGGGCTTCGGCCAGTACTGGCTTCTCGCTCTTCTTCGACCGGTGGTTCTCGTAGCGGTAGCTGCCCAAGGCGATGCCTTCAGCCACGGCGGCAACGCGCTCAACGCTGTCGGCAGGCAAAGCGAAAATGGCGCTCTTGGCGTTGCTCAACTGGCGGGCAGCCGAGCCGGCGGCACGGCGCAGCTTCTCTTCGGTCAGATCGGCCAGCTCGTCAACGCCAAGGCCGATGAACTGCAGGACCTTGGCCTTCGTGCCGTCCACGCCAGGCAGCGCGGTGATTTCGTCGGCCTTCCCGGCAACGCCCAAAGCCGAGAGCGACTGCTCCAGCGAGGTAGTGGTGTCGGCGGCGAAGGGGGATGCCGCGATGGACACCTTGTCGCCGTTCTTGAGTACGCCCAGGATGAGGGCGTCAGCGCTCTTGCGCTTGATGTCAGTGCCAATGGCGCTCAGAGTGAGATCACTGGAGTTGATCACAAAATCATTCCTTCTATGCCTTTGTAGGGTCTAAGGTCGCGACAGCCCAAGTGGTATTCCGGAGCAGATCCTGCCGGTGGGCTGTGCGTCTCCTGCATCTAGGTTATCCGAGGTTCCGCGTCATCGTGCGTTACTTCACAGCGAGCGAAAGCCAAGTAGCGATAGGATGGAGCATTGATCTGTTGCAGAAGTTCAGTCCTAGCCGATGGTTGCCGCCCTGCTGTGCCGGATGCCGACCCTGAATGAGGAGAAAATGTCCAAGGATTCGTTGATGACGCTGGTCGCAGACGATTTGGATGACTCGCGCCTTCAAGGTCTTGGGATGTTCATTTCGCTGAAGAGCATCAGTGACGCCGGGCATAATCACGCGCAGGTCTCCAACGAGCTTTTCGGCCGTCTGGAATCCGAACTCTTCGCCACTTTCGATGCCGACGAGCTGATCGCCTACACCTCCCAGCGCCCGCGCGTCTCTTTCCTTGGCGACCACTTCGCCGGATACCAGGCCCCGCGCATCGAGATCTACCTGATGACTGATGAGATGGACCGCAAGTTCTGGTTCCTCAACGGAGTTGAACCGGATCTGAAGTGGGAACGCGTGATCGCGGAACTGCAGTCATTCATCGAGGCCTTCAACGTATCGCTGGTTGTTGGGACCGCATCATTGCCGATGCCGGTGCCGCATACCCGGCCGGTCGGCGTGACCGCCCACGGCAACCGCAAGGATCTGATCGAGAACATCTCGACATGGAGCCCTACGGTCGAATCTCCGGCAGGCTTGGCCTCGCTGCTCGAAATCCGCCTGAGCGAAGCCGGCCGAGATGTCGTGGGCTACTCGATGCATACCCCGCACTACCTTGCCGAATCCGAGTACCCGGCGGTCGCCGTTGCGACGCTGGAGTATGTGGGCGCGGCGCTGAAGCTGGCTCTGCCGACCGACAAGCTGCGCGAAGCAGCCCGATTGGTTGACCAGCAGCTCGCCGAGCAGCTTCAAGCCAATAGCGACGTCCGCCAGATGGTGGACGGATTCGAGGAACGTTTCGACGCGCATGCCAAGGAGCACGCGTCGCGTTCGCTGTTGCTGGACGAAGATGAGCAGATGGCGGATGCCGAGGAACTGGGCGCCAGCGCCGAGCATTTCCTGGCCGCCATCGAGAACACTGAAGATTGGTTGAAAAACGGTCATATCGAACCGTTGCCAGGTGATCACGACCAGTGAGCCAGGCCCAACTGAATTCGCCGAAATCGTGGCTCGTCTTCGGCTTCGCAATTCTTGCCTACATTTCTGCAATTTCCCAACGCACCAGCTTCGGAGTCGCGGGCATCCAAGCCACCGAACGCTTCGATGCCAGCGCACAGATCCTGGCGACGTTCTCGGTCGTGCAGCTCGTTGTCTATGCCGGGGCGCAGGTCCCCGTAGGGCTGCTGCTGGATAAATTCGGGCCCCGCATCCTGATTACCTGCGGCGCCCTGCTGATGGCTGCCGGCCAAGCGTTCCTGGCGATTTCGGTCAACGTGCCTATGGGCTTGGCCGGGCGCGTCATGGTCGGCATGGGCGACGCGATGGTCTTCGTCTCCGTGCTCAAGCTCTTGCCCCTGTGGTTCTCCGGCTCGCGCATTCCGGTGCTCACCCAGCTCACCGGTACTTTTGGCCAGCTCGGGCAGCTGATCAGCCTCTTTCCATTCCATATGATCCTGCTTGGCGTCGGCTGGTCCGCGGCATTCTCGATCATGTCAGGGTTCGCTTTCGCCACCTTCATCACGACGATCGCCTTCGTGCGCAATGGCAAGAACTGGGATGGGCATGGCGCGGGGGAGCAGGAGACCGGCTCGCGGATCGCGCAGGCATGGAAGCAGCCAGGGACCCGCTTGGGTTTCTGGACCCACTTCTCTACGGCCTTCATGATCAACACCTTCATGATGACGTGGGGCTACCCGTTCCTTGTCGAGGGCCAAGGCATAGATGGCGCGTTGGCTTCGGGCCTGATGGCTGTATTCGTTGTCGTCGCCATCGTGCTGGGTCCGATCCTCGGCGCCTTGACCGCGCGCCATGCCAGCCAACGTTCCAATATTGCGTTGTCCATCGTGGGCTCCATCTTGGCGCTATGGGCGACCGTTCTGCTCTGGCCGGGACAGGCGCCGCTATGGATTCTGGTGCTCCTGATGGTCGCCATTGCCGCCGGCGGCCCGGCCTCCGTGATCGGTTTCGACTTCGCGCGTACGTTCAACCCGCCGCGGGTTCTGGGAACTGCCACCGGCCTGGTGAATACCGGCGGATTCATCGGAGCATTCGTCACCATCTACGTCATCGGTTTCATCATGGACATGCTGCACAAGGCCAACGGCTCGGTCGGAGAACTCTACAACCTGCCGGCTTTCCGGGTGGCACTGTCCTTCCAATTCGTCATGGCATTGCTCGGCATGGCATTCATGGTCATCGAACGCCGCAAGGCGCGCCGATTCCTCGCTGAACAGTAACCGCCGGCCCCGAGGCCTGGACCAAAAGGTTCTCCACAGCTCGCACGCGTTGACGTCCTGTGCCAAGCGCCGCGATGCACCGTGGAGCCATGACAACTACACCAGAACGCCATCCCCTCTCGCTCTCCAGCTGCGAGGACATCCTGGCCTATGTGCCTCATGCCCTCGGTTTCTATCCGCAAAATTCCGCCGTGCTGATGCTGATCGACGAGGACCACCTGGAAGCGACCCTGCGTGTCGATTTGCCAGAAGCGGACACTTCGGCGGAGCGGGAGTCGTGGACCGCGCAGGTGTTTCGCCTCCTGGATCGCATGCCCCATATCCAAGGCGTGGTTCTGGTGGTCTACGCGCCGGAAGATTCGCTGGCCGAGGGCCGTATTCCGTACTCGCATCTGGTTGCGCAGCTCGAACAGGGGCTGGCCGGCAAAAAAGTCCTGTTGCGCCACAGCTGGTGCCGGCAGGGCCGATTCGTCTGGAACTACGCGACCGACGACTACGCAGAGCCGACCCCGGTACGTCCGCTGGAAACCAACGAGACGCACCTGTCGCTGGTCTTTGCTGGATCAGCGCCGTTGGATGTTCCATGGGACGGCAGTGGAATCCCTGAGTGGCCGCAGGCCGCCGAGATCCTGAAGATTGTTTCCAGCCAGCAGCACAACGTGATCAACTGCCTTGAAGCATGGCTGCAGACGATGGACCTCGCCGAAGCGGAAGCCCGAACCTGGATCCACGACGAGCATGAGCACACCGCACTTCTGCTTGGATCCTTGGAAGTGAAAATCGTCCGAGATCTGCTTCCGTATTTGGCTGGCCAAGGTCTGGACGCGGCATTGGATGTGCTCTTTGGCGTGATGCGCGGAGACCGGGAAGCCGCTGCCTCGCCCTTGACCAACTACTTGCTGGGCCGTGGTTGGCATGCGCCAGACTGGCAGCGGATTGACCGGCTGTGGTCGGTAGCAAGAGACCTGCTCGGCGTGGCCGAAGGCAACGCCCGGCAGGCCCTGCTGTGCATTCTTGCCTGGATCGAGTGGGCACGAGGCCGGGGGACTATGGCTTTGTGCCTGCTGGGCCGGGCTGTAGAAGAAAACCCGAACTACGAGTTGGCGCGGTTGCTGCAGAAACTGATGTCCCATGGAATCATGCCCGAGTGGGCGACCGATCAATTGCGGGCTTGGCGTGCCAATTTCAGGTGAGCAACGGCGGCCGGAGTGTCTCAAGTGGTGTCCTGATGCTAATTCATGGATAATGGGACAACAGACCCGGTTAGGTTCGAATTGCCTAGGTCTTGAAATCTGCGGATTTCGGGAACATTAGGCGGGCTTGATGCGTTGATACCAATGTGCCAGCCCTAGGTGTTTAGTCAGCGACTGAGCACTATCGGACTTGACAGGGTCATAGTGGTGTTACCGGCAGGTGCATCCGGAACGCATCGTTAGAAAGGTTATTCGTGTCATCTTCTGAGACGAACGCTAATCGCATAGCAACTGAGGCCGAGGTCGACGCGGCTGAGGCCGAGTCAGCAGCCCCTGCAGCGAAGAAGCGCGCTACCAAGGCCAAGCCTCGGACTAAAAAGGTCGCTGCCGAAACCGCAGCGCAAGACGAATCAACCGGAGCGTTGGCTGACGCCGATGACGATGCTGAGCCAGGCACCGATTCGAAGGATGCGAAGTCCGACGATGATTCGAAGGGCTTCACCCTTTCAACCGGTGATGACGACGCTCCGCAGCAGCAGGTCATGGTGGCCGGCGCGACCGCTGACCCGGTCAAGGACTACCTGAAGCAGATCGGCAAGGTTGCCCTGCTGAACGCTGAGCAGGAAGTCGACTTGGCCCTGCGCATTGAAGCTGGCCTGTTCGCAGCTGACAAGCTGGAGAAGGACGATGGTTCGATGGATCAGCGTCTGCGCTGGGACTACGAGCAGATTATCCATGATGGCAAGATCGCCAAGAACCACTTGCTGGAAGCAAACCTTCGACTGGTAGTTTCCCTGGCCAAGCGCTACACCGGCCGCGGCATGCTCTTCCTGGACCTGATCCAGGAAGGCAACTTGGGCCTGATCCGTGCGGTGGAGAAGTTCGACTACACCAAGGGTTTCAAGTTCTCGACCTATGCCACCTGGTGGATTCGCCAGGCAATCACCCGTGCCATGGCTGACCAGGCGCGTACCATTCGTATTCCTGTGCACATGGTTGAAGTCATCAACAAGCTGGCCCGTGTCCAGCGCCAGATGCTTCAGGATCTCGGTCGCGAACCGACCCCAGAAGAGTTGGCCAAGGAATTGGACATGACCCCTGAAAAGGTCGTCGAGGTCCAGAAATACGGCCGCGAACCGATTTCCCTGCATACCCCGCTTGGCGAAGACGGCGACTCCGAATTCGGTGACCTGATCGAAGACTCGGAAGCTGTTGTGCCAGCCGATGCAGTGTCCTTCACCCTGTTGCAGGAACAGCTGCATTCGGTGCTCGACACGCTTTCGGAACGCGAAGCAGGCGTCGTGGCAATGCGTTTCGGCCTGACCGATGGCCAGCCTAAGACGCTGGACGAAATCGGCAAGGTCTACGGGGTGACCCGCGAACGCATTCGCCAGATCGAATCCAAGACGATGTCGAAGCTGCGCCACCCATCGCGTTCCCAGGTGCTGCGCGACTATCTGGACTAAGAATCTGAGGATGTGGCCAGCAGTTCATGCAATGAACTGCTGGCCACATTTTTCATTGCCATTAATGCAAGAAGAAGGCGACCCAAAGCGGGTCGCCTTCTTTGATCAGCAGTTGGCCACGAGATTAGTCGTTGGCGTCTACCTTGGGCTTTTCGTAGAGCCGCGAGGACTCATCCTGCCATAGGGAAGTCTGCGGACGCAGTTTTTGCTCTACATCGCGGCTATGGTGAGCGCAGAAAAGCAGCTCACCGCCGGTCGAAGCCAGCACGGCTCGCACGTAGGCCTGTGCGCCGCAACGGTCGCACCGGTCGAGGGCGTTAAGTTCACGACTAGCGGTCGTAGTAGTCATTGCCAGCCTCCTAAAGTTGATGGTTACTCTATACAACCAGCTTGGATCCCGACTTTATCCCGAATGGGCTGTTCTTTCGCTCACCGCGTAGCGCATGTGGATAAGCTCATACCTGCCCGGCGTGCTTGCCAGCACCGGAAAATAGCGGGTATTCGAACACATTAACGATTAGAATATGAACCAAGACGTACTTTCTCATGCAAGTAGGAGACATCAGCTCAGTGGCTTCATCCGACAATTACAGTGCCCGGCACCTTTCCGTATTGGAAGGCCTGGAAGCAGTTCGTAAGCGACCAGGCATGTACATTGGCTCCACCGACTCCCGTGGCTTGATGCATTGCCTCTGGGAGATCATCGATAACTCTGTTGACGAGGCGTTAGGCGGGTTTGGGCAGGCCATTGATGTTATCTTGCACTCTGACGGCTCGGTCGAAGTCCGAGACGATGGCCGTGGCATCCCCGTGGATGTTGAACCCAAGACTGGGCTGAGCGGTTTGGAAGTCGTCTTCACCAAATTGCACGCCGGTGGCAAGTTCGGCGGTGGCTCCTACAGCGCATCCGGCGGCCTGCACGGCGTGGGCGCCTCAGTAGTAAATGCTCTGTCGGCCCGCTTGGACGTGGAAGTTGACCGCGGCGGCAAAACCTACGGCTTGCAGTTCCGTCGCGGCGAACCAGGCAAATTTACCGATAAGGGGCGCAAGAAAGCCGATGCGGCGTTCAAGGCCCATGAGACCGCAACGCCACCGGGAATTATCGGCAAAGCCAAACGCGGCGTAACCGGAACGCGCATTCGCTACTGGGCCGACAGCCATATCTTCACCCCGGATGCGAAATTCTCCTACAAGGAATTGCAGGATCGCGCCCGCCAAACCTCCTTCCTGGTCCCGGGGCTGCGCATCACCCTGCGTGATGAACGCGGACTGCCGGACACTCCGGGCGCAGACGGACCTCATGAGGAAGTGTTCCAGCACGACGGCGGCATTAGCGAATTCGTCGACTACCTGAGCAGCGATTCACCGGTTACCGACATCTGGCGCTTCCACGGCAGCGGTTCCTTCCATGAAAAGGTTCCGGTCATCGACAGCAACGGCCGCAGCCATATTGAAGATGTGCAGCGTGTCTGCGAAGTGGACGTGGCGGTCCGCTGGGGGATCGGCTATGAAACCACCCTGCGCAGCTTCGTCAATATTATTGCGACACCCAAGGGCGGTACGCATACCGCAGGCTTCGAGCAGGCCCTGCTCAAGTCCTTCCGCAAGAATATCGAGGCCAACGCGCGCAAGCTCAAGTTCGGCCAGAAGGACAAGCTGGAAAAGGACGATGTTCTGGCCGGTCTGACCGCCGTGCTGACCGTCCGATTGGCCGAGCCCCAGTTCGAGGGCCAGACCAAGGAAATTTTGGGTACCCCACAAGTGCGCCAGATTGTTTCCAAGGTGCTGGAAAAGGCGCTCAATGATCGTCTGGGCTCCAGCAAGCGCAACGAAAAGGCTGAAGCCTCCACTCTGATGGAGAAGGTCGTCAACGAGATGAAGTCTCGTGTGTCGGCACGCATGCATAAGGAAACCCAGCGTCGCAAGACGGCTTTGGAATCCTCGTCGCTGCCAACCAAACTGCTTGATTGCCGGAGCAAGGAAGTCGGCAAATCCGAACTGTTCATCGTCGAGGGCGACAGCGCATTGGGCACTGCCCGTCTTGCACGCTCCAGCGAGTACCAGGCGTTGTTGCCGATTCGTGGCAAGATCCTCAATGTGCAAAAGGCGTCGATCTCGGACATGCTCTCCAATGCGGAGTGCGCAGCGATGATCCAGGTGATAGGTGCTGGTTCAGGCCGCAGCTTCGACATCGAGCAAGCGCGATACGGCAAGATTATCCTGATGACCGATGCTGACGTTGACGGTGCGCACATTCGCACCCTGCTGCTGACGCTGTTCTACCGCTATATGCGTCCGATGATTGAGCACGGTCGCGTCTATGCGGCGGTCCCGCCGTTGCACCGCATCGAGGTAATTAATCCGGGCGCCAAGCAGAACGAAGTCATCTACACCTACTCAGAGGCGGAAATGACCAAGCTGCTGGCCAGCTTGGAGAAGGAGGGCCGACGCTACAAGGAGCCGATCCAGCGCTATAAGGGCCTGGGTGAGATGGATGCAGACCAGCTGGCTGAAACCACCATGGATCCACGCCATCGCATGCTGCGCCGTGTTGGCATCGAGCATGCGCAGGCAGCCGAAGAAGTCTTCGACCTGCTGATGGGCTCGGATGTGGCACCGCGCAAGAAGTTCATCATCGACGGCGCCGACGATCTTGAGCGGGAACGCATCGACGTTTAGAACCGCAGATGCAACGACGTCCTTGAACTCCACTGGGGTTCAAGGACGTCGTTGCATGGGATTGAGCGGGTGCTACCAGTCCAGCAGCCGTGGCGCGATGAGCAGAACTGTCGGGCAGACCATCAGCATGATGGTGCTCAGCAGCACCAGTGCCCGTTGCGGGCGGCTCAGCGGATCTTGCGGGGAAAGCAAGCGCTTGAGCCTGCGGGATGATACTTCGCCATCGGGCATGCCAACCAGACCGGCGCTAGAGGCATGAGTCGTTGACGAGCGGTCATCCATGGTCGCTGCGGTGGCCACAGTGACGATGGCTTTGAGCAGCGTTTGCCGATTGACCTTTTCCAGCGCTTTGTCGTCGGCCAGCATTTCGATCAGTTGGCGCACTGCATCGAGTGCAAGCCGTGAGGTCGGCAACCAGGGCAACGCTTCGTGCCAGGCCGTGAAGGCCAGGATTAGCAGATCATGCCGTTGATCCAAATGGGAGCGTTCATGGGCTATGACCGCCTGCTGCTCTTGAGCCGAAAGCTGGGTGAGCAATCCCCGTGACAGTACTGTCACCGACTGCGAGATGCCGGGCACGCAGTATGCCACAGGCATATCATGATCGATCACCAAGGTGTTCGCGCGCGTCTGCGAGGGGTTGCTCAACAGGCGAAGCAGCTGCCGGTGCTTGGCTCGTTGGCGAGAGGTGCGCCAAGCAGCACGCATGAGGGTCAATACCAGGTGGAAACCGAAGAGCAGAGCTGTGCTCAAGGCGAAGAGGTGCACTATGCCGGGGTAGGGCACACTCGTGTCTCCTGTCAGTAGGAGCCATCCACCATGCAGTGCGGAGATCAGATCATCGCCTAGTGGATCCAAGCCCCAGACAAGCATTGAGCCGATCATGGAAAGGCCACCGCCTAGAGCAATGGCTTGCCACAGGAGTACCGCTTGCACCGGTGAGCGCGCGGTCCATTTCGCCTTGGATAAAGCCAACGGCGTCGGCCACGCCAAAGCGATAGCCAACGCCGCTAGGAAATATGAGGTGAGAAGCACTCAGTCCCCGAAGTTCATCTAAATTATGCGGACTTTACTGAGTCCAAGATAGCACGCAGGGAAGCTGCTTCGTCGGGGGAGATGCCTCCAATGAATCGTGCCAAGACTGCTTCACGGTCCTGGGCTGTGCCCAGGGCGTCGTTGAGCAGTCCAACGGTGTGATCCTCACGGGAGGATGAAGCTGCGTATCGATGAGGGCGGGTAGTGCGCTCGCGCTCCACCAAACCCTTCTTCTCGAGACGTGCTAGCACAGTCAGCACCGTCGTTACTGCGAGTTCTTTCGCGTCGGTGCCAAGCGCCGCCAAATCATCACGAAGGTCATTCGCGGTGAGTGGTTCTGCGGAATCCCACAGAAGATCCATGACGGAGCGTTCCAGATCGCCAAGGCTGGCCACTAGGTCGTACCTCACTTGCATTAGTTTTAACGCGGTTGCTTGCACTCAAGGAGAGCATGCAGACTGCTTGGGCTCTTAATTGTAGCCATTTTTCCACAATATTTCTACGGAGCGTAAAAGAGATGGGTGAGTACGGGCTTTAGCTGTTGCGCCGCAAGTTACGGGAAGGTGAGGATGAAACTTGTTGACTTGGGTTTTTAAGAACGATAGACACGACCCTGTCAATAGGCTTAGTATTTGCGCGCACGTTCGCCGTGGCGAAATTCGGAGCCGAGCAAAACTGCGAATCCCTTCAATTTCTACAAGCTGTCGAAATCGTCTATGGTTGCTTTGGAGGACTTTTCTACGAACGGTAGAAAAGCGGTTTAAATTCCATCCCACGATAGTTGAGGAATCCATGGATGCTCTAGAGATTGCCCGCTGGCAATTCGGCATTACGACGGTCTACCACTTCTTGATGGTGCCCCTGACCATTGGACTGGGCTTGACCGTGGCCACATTGCAAACCATGTGGCATCGCACCGGCAACGAGCACTGGCTGCGAATGACAAAATTCTGGGGAAAGCTTTTCCTCATCAACTTCATCATGGGCGTTGCCACGGGCATCGTCCAAGAGTTCCAATTCGGCATGGCCTGGAGCGAATACAGCCGTTATGTCGGCGACGTATTCGGTGCCCCGTTGGCCATGGAAGCACTGCTGGCCTTCTTCGTCGAATCGACCTTCCTGGGGCTGTGGATCTTTGGCTGGAAGAAGCTTCCCAAGCGTGTCCACCTGGCTACGATCTGGTGCGCTTCCTTGGCAACGATTCTTTCGGCCTACTTCATCCTCGTGGCGAACTCATGGATGCAGCACCCGGTGGGAACGAAAATTGTTGACGGCCGCGCCGTGATGACCGACGCATGGGCGGTTTTCACCAACAACACTGCGCTTGTGACCTTCCCGCACACCATCTTCGGCGCCTTCGCTGTCGCCGGCGGCTTCCTGTTGGGCATTTCATGGTTCCACCTCTACCGCCGCCGCAAAGAAGGCATCGACACCGTGGACGCCAACGGATACGTGGTCGTGGGCGAGGATCCTAACCGCGGCAAGAGCCGCGACAAGACCGACTACCAGGTCTGGATCAAGTCCCTGCGCATCGGCGCCTCGGTAGCCATGGTAGCCTTCCTCGGAGTTGCCCTGAGCGGGCACGAGCAAGCAAAGCTGATGTTCGAACAGCAGCCGATGAAAATGGCAGCGGCAGAGGCGGCATGCCATGACGGAACCGGTTTCTCCGTGCTGTCGTTGGGCGATATCACCGCCCAGGGCGCAACCAACTGCGACAACGTCGTAGCTGTCTTCGAAATCCCGGGAATTCTCTCGTACCTGGCCAACGGAGATTTCACCACCGAAATCAAGGGCGTGAATACCCTGATTCCCGAATACCAGGAAAAATACGGCAAGTACTATCCAAACGACGAGTCCTTCGGCCCCTACGCAGGCCAGGAAATCAACTACCTGCCCGTCATGGAAGTGACCTACTGGGGCTTCCGCTTGATGATCACCCTTGGCGGACTCTCGGCACTGGCGGCCGGTGTCGCCCTGTGGATCACCCGCAAGGGCACTGTCCCGGAAAACAAATGGCTTTCGAGACTGGCGGTCTTGGGCATCGCCGCGCCCTTCGGCGCCAATGCCACCGGCTGGATTTTCACCGAAATGGGCCGGCAGCCGTTCACCGTTGCGCCCAACCCGCAGATGGGTGGCGTCGACCAGGTATTCATGTACACCGCGGCATCAGTCTCGCCCACGGTCAGCGCAGGAGAAATGCTGTTCTCGCTGATCTCGCTTACAGCAATCTATGGCGTGCTGCTGGTTGTGGAGCTGGTCCTGCTCACTCGCTACATCCGCGGCGGCGTGGCATCGGCAATGCCGGAGCTCGAAGCGGCAGATCATTCGTCATCTGGAGGCCCAGAGGGACCAGACAACGACGATGACGACGTACTGGCATTCGCCTACTAGCGGAACGGACGAAGGAGAATTTCAATGGATTGGCTTCCAACACTTTGGTTCGTTGTGATCGCGCTGCTCTGGTGCGGCTATCTCTTCCTTGAAGGCTTCGACCTCGGGGTCGGCATGCTCATTGGGCTTGGCCGTTCCACTGAGAAACGCAAGCGCCTCTTGCTGAATACCATTGGCCCGGTCTGGGACGGCAACGAAGTGTGGCTGCTGACCGCCGGTGGCGCCACCTTTGCCGCCTTCCCGCACTGGTACGCCTCGCTATTCTCGGCACTCTACATTCCGTTGACCATTGTCCTGGTGGCATTGATCTTCCGTGCAGTGGCCATCGAATACCGGGGCAAGGCGATCACCGCCGCAACCCGGAAAGCATGGGATCTGGCCTTGGGCCTCGGATCGCTGGTGGCTGCCTTCGGCGTCGGAGCCATGCTGGCGTTGACCACCTTGGGGTTGCCCTTGAATGAGAACGGGGATCGGATCGGCGGAGCCTTCGCCTGGCTGAATTGGCATGCCATTCTCGGTGGCGTAGCGGTGGTGGCGTTCTGCTGGATCCATGCATTGGCTTTCCTGCGGTTGAAAACCGACGGGACGGTCCGCCACGAAGCAGGCAAGCTCGTGGGCCGCTGGCTGCCGGCGGCAATCCTGCCCCTGGTCGCGTGGGCCCTGCTGGTGCTGCTGGATAACGACTCCAGCATCGCATGGGCAGTGATGGGCCTGGCTGTCATCTCCCTTGCCGTTTCGATGATCAGCGGACGCGCGGGACGCGACGGAGTTTCCTTCATTGCCCTGGGAGTCACCCTATTGGCCGGAGTCGCCGCGATCTTCACCGCCGCCTATCCGGTGGTGCTGCCGTCGACCATTGACCCGGCCTTCGATCTCACCGTGGCCAACGCGTCAAGCACGGCCTACACCCTGAAGCTCATGAGCATCGTCGCTGCCTTTGGCGTGCCGTTGGTCCTGGCCTACCAGGCGTGGAGCTACTGGGTATTCCGCAAGCGCTTGCGCGAAGAGCATATCCCCGACACCCATCGTGTCGTCTCGATCATCAAGTAACTGCGTTTTCGACGGAAAGAGTAGCAATGCCATCCCCGCGATTCCTGCCGCGTGACCTGATCTCGCCACGACAATTCCTGGTCCTGGCGCTGTTCTCAGCGCTCAAGGTCGCGGGGCTGGTCCTCGTCGCCTACGCTCTGGGCCAATGGATCGCCACCATGGCCGCGGGAGGCGCCAATGAACCGCAGCTGCTGGTCCTGGCATTAGCCGGGGCCGCGCTTCGAGCACTCAGCGCGTGGGGCTTGAATGCAGGAGCCCGGCGCATGGGCCTAGGCGCAAAGGAACGCTTGCGGTTGAACCTGGTCCGCAGGCAAGCCGAGCAGCCGGCCATCGTCCCCGCGGGACAGCAGCAGTCCATACCGGTCACCGCCACCTTGGCCAGCCATGGCCTTGAGAAGCTCGATGACTACTTCACCAAATTCATTCCCGCGTTCATTGGCGCCGTGGCCGTACCGCTGCTGCTTGGCATCTTCATCCTCCAACTGGACTGGATCAGCGCGGTGGTGCTGGTCCTGACCATCCCGCTGGTCCCGGTGTTCATGGCACTGATCGGCCTGCACACCCAGGACACCCTCAATGAATCCCAGGCCACCCTCGACCGGCTTGCCCATCAGCTCTATGAACTGGCCCAAGGCCTGCCGGCGCTGCTGGGACTTGGCCGAGCCCGTTCCCACGGCAACGCCATCGCGGCCGTGAGCAACAAGTACCGGGTGGCCACCATGGCCAACCTGAAGACCGTCTTCATGTCCAGCTTCTGGCTGGAACTGATCTCGACCCTCTCGGTGGCGGTCCTCGCGGTGATGATCGGCGTGAGGTTGGTCGGCGGGAACATGGATCTCGCCTCCGGGCTGATCATCCTGATCCTGGCACCCGAGCTGTTCTCCGCACTGCGTGAAGTGGGCTCCGCCTACCATGCGGCTGATGACGGGCTGGCCGCCTACCAGAAGTACACGGCCCTCACCGCACCCACCCCGGCCCGTCAGCTGCGGGCTGGCACCGCAGCGAATCCGCAGAACGTCCTGGAAGTCTCGGATCTGCAGATCAGCTATGATGGCGAGCATCCAATCCACCGCGCCGTCGATATCCAGTTGCGCGCCGGCGAACGGCTCGTGCTGTCCACGGCCAGCGGTACGGGCAAGAGCACGCTGCTCAAGCTGATCGCCGAGGCGCACAGCAGCGACAACACCTTCGACCCGGCCTTGGCTAGCGGGCGGATCTTCATTGCCGGCCAGTTGGCCATGATCAGCCAGCATCCGCAGTTCAACGCAATGACCGGCAGCGAACAACTTGACCAGGATGCCCCGGCGGCACCTGCCGAATTGCGCGAGGAGCTCAGCACCCGGCTGTCGCTGCGCTCCATGCTCGACCGTCCAATCGGAGAATACTCGCCCGGCGAGCTGCGCCGCCTGGAAGTGCTGCGAGCCCTGCTGCGGGTCCACAGCGACGATCAGTGCACGGTGCTGCTGGCCGACGAGCCAACCGCGCACCTTGATGAGGCCAACGCCCGGGCAGTGCGCGAACTGCTTGGGGAATTGCCTGCCCGCTGCGCCATGCTGCTCGCCAGCCATGACCCAGCCTTTGGCCAGAGCCAGAATCCGGGACATGCCGTTGAGGCTGCTGAAGCCGTGGCGTATGGGCAAGCCATGTGCCACCAGCAGCCGGATGCCTCGCAGACCCAGCCGGGGGCAACAGCCCAAGCGGCTGGGAACACCCGCTTCAATCCGATGCGCGATTTGCTCATGGGCTACAAGGCTGCCCCGAAAGCGGTGCTCTGGGGGACCGCGAGCGTGCTGTGCGCCGTGGCGCTCGCGGCGCTGAGCGGATGGCTGATCGTTGAATCCAGCTACCAGCCGGCCATTCTCCACCTGACCGTAGCTTTCGTCATGGTCCGCACCCTCGGCATCGGGCGAGCAGTCTTCCGCTACCTGGAACAACTGGCAATCCACGACGCGGTCCTGGCCTACGCTGCTGATCTGCGCGAGAAGATGTGGAACGCCATGGTGGCCAACCCGGCACGATGGGGCCTGCTCAGCCGTTCCTCGGTCATCCTGCGATTCTTGCTGGCCGAGGTGGATGAACTGCGCGACCTCTTGGCCCGCGTGCTGTTCCCGCCGCTGCAGGCAATCGCACTGTGGGTGGCCGCTGTTGCGGCCTTGTACATCATCCAGCCGGAGTTCGGCTATCTTGCCCTTGGCGCGTTCGGGGTGCTGGTCTTCCCGGTTCGTTGGCTTGTCCAGCGCATTGAAGGCGAGCACTTCGTGCTCCAGCTGCGCCACCGGATGCAGATGAACCAGAGCGTGCTGGGCATCTTGCGGCACAAGTCCGCGCTGCGCAGCAACCAGGCACTGGAACGCATCCTAGGCCGCTTCCAGGAAGCAGAAACCCGCAATACGCAACGCGCTCGCCGGCACGCAATAGGCCAAGGCAGCGCCACCGCCCTGGCCACGTTGGCCAGCGTGCTGCTTGCCATCGCCATCACCGCGCTATCGCACAGCAGCGCATCCCATACAGCGCTCGCCGTGCTCTTGAGCCTCGCGCTGGGGGAGAGCGCTGGAAATGCCTTGCTCGCGGTGCAGCAGGGACGGGCGCTGAAGGAACTGTCATCGAAGCTGGCCGAACGCGGCATGCGCAGCAGCCCGGCACCAGCGGCGCAAGGCAATGCTCCAGCCATGCCGCGAAAGATCGCCGGCTACGAAGCGCAAGATCTCAGCCTCGGATACGACGATGGTCCATCGGTCGTGGTGAATCTGAGCGTGCGCATTCCCGCGGGACAGTGGACGGCCATTACCGGGCCTTCGGGCTCAGGGAAATCCACATTGCTCACCGCCTTGCTCGGCGCGTTGCCTGCGCGCTCGGGAGCGCTGAAGGGAATCGATGCCCACGGCAACCTGCTGGATCTGCAGCAGGCAAACCTGTCGTCGGTGGCGTGGTGCCCGCAAGAAGCGCACCTCTTCGACTCGTCGATTCGCCGGAACCTGATGCTGGGAGTCGATGACGACCAGCAGCGCAGCGATGCCCAGCTGGAAGCGGTTTTGGCGCAGGTCGGGCTTGCGGACTGGCTGGCAACACAGCCCGAAGGCCTCGAATCGCGCATTGGTTCCGGCGGGCACCAGCTGTCCGGCGGGCAACGCTGCAAGCTCGCCGTAGCGCGCGCCTTGGCAGGCGGCCACCAGGTCATCCTGCTCGATGAGCCGACAGCACACCTCGGCGTCGATGAGGCCCGAGAGCTGCTCTCGACCTTGCATCAGGCTCTTGCCGGGCGAACCGTCGTCATGATCACCCATGACCAGCAGCTCGCTGCGCAGTGCACCCACCGCATTGAACTGGGCAACCAGAAGCCCGCCGTCTACGCATAGACCGGCGGCGCCGTTTCCATCTTGGCATGCAAGGTGGACACGGCGCCGCGTTCAACCCTGTCGCTGTCGGCTCAGCGCATTTCGGTTCAGAGGATTATTCCGCCGTCATCGAAAGGCAGCGCATCTTCTCCCGGGGTGATGGAGGGGACTGGCTTGGCCTTGGCTGGCTCGGGGATCAACGCTTCCTGGGCCGTGGCTGGCATGGGTTCCTGGGCAGCAGGTGCTGCCGGAGCTTCGTCTCCGCCGCTGATGGCTCCGCCAATGATGTTCACTGATTGGGCCAATGGCGCCCCGGAACCATCGCGCTTGCCGTATTCGGTCGGCAAGGCACGCACCACACCCGCCGAGGAGCTGGCGCGCGCCGGGCCCTGGCCGGCATAAGCCAGCTGCAGGTGGTCCTCGCCCTTGACGAAACGGTGCGCGCGCACGCCCGCGGTGGCACGGCCCTTGGCCGGGAACTCGGAGAACTCGGTGAGCTTCACCGACTGGCCCGACGTCCCAGGAAGGGTCTGCGAACCGGCAGCGATGGTGGCCACTACGGCGTCGCTGGCACCGGCAGGGATCACTCCGAAGAAGATCACCTCATCGTCGGCAGCGAGCTTGATGCCCGCCATGCCTTGGCCGGTGCGGCCCTGGGCGCGCACGGCCGAAGCGCTGAAGCGCAGGAGCTGCGCGTTCTTGGTCATGAACACCAGCTCGTCGGCGTCATCGGCCGGCGCTGCGGCAATCACCACGTCCTTGTCCTTGAGCGTAATCGCCTCGAACTCGTCGCGGTTCAGCGGGTAGTCAGGGGTGACGCGCTTGACCACGCCGTTCTGCGTGCCAATGGCAATGACCCGGTTCAGCGGAACCAGCGCCACGGCGCTTTCGCCCTTGCCCAGCTTGAGGAATTCGGAAATCGGCACGCCATGGGCCAGCTGCGGGAAGCCATGGGACTCCGGGAGCACCGGAACGTCGATCAGCGAGATGCGGATAATGCGGCCGGCAGATGTCAGGGCACCGATTTCTCCGCGGGCGCTGGAGGCGACCTGCGAGGTGAGCACATCATGCTTGATGCGAGCCGCGGAGTAATCCACGGCCTGGCGATCAGGGGTGCGGGCGATCTGTCCGGTGGCCGAGAGCAGAACCCAGCACGGGGTATCGGATACTTCCATCGCCAGCTTGGCCTTCTTGCCGGTCCCGACTTCTTCGGGCAGCGAGGTGCCCTTCAGCGGAGCCAGCTGGGCAGACTTCAGCAGCTTGGTCCGGCGCGGGGTGCCGAAGGTCTCGGCCATTTCACCGAGTTCATCGGAAACCACGGTGCGCAGCAGCTCATCGGATTCCAAGATGGCGCGCAGTTCTTCGATTTCCTTGCGCAGCTGCTCGGCCTCGGTTTCAAGCTCCAGCTTGGAGTACTTGGTCAGCTGGCGCAGCCGCAGTTCCAGGATGTGGCTGGCCTGCGGTTCGCTCAGGTCGAAGACCGTCATCAGCCGTTCGCGAGCTTCAGCGGTCTGCTCGGAGGAACGGATAATGGCAATGACATCGTCAATATCAACGATGGCAATGAGCAGGCCCTCAACCAGGTGCAGGCGGTCCTCGCGCTTGGCCAGACGGTGCACGGTGCGGCGGCGAACAACATCCATCCGATGGTCCACATACACGGTCAGCAGCTCACGCAGCCCCATGGTCCGCGGCTGGCCGTCGACCAGGGCAACGTTGTTGATGCCGAAGGAGTCTTCCATCGGGGTGTACTTGTACAGGCTGGCAAGCACGGCGTTCGGGTTGAAACCGTTCTTCAGCTCGATAACCAGCTTCAGGCCGTGATGCCGGTCGGTCAGGTCCACGACATCTGAAATGCCGGAGATCTTCTTGCTGTTGACGCCATCCTTGATTTTCTCGATGACCTTTTCAGGACCCACGCCGTAGGGAAGCTCGGTGACCACGAGGCCCGACTTGCGCGCCGAAATCTTCTCCATGATCACCGTAGCCCGGGTGCGGAACAAGCCGCGGCCGGTGCGGTAGGCATCCTTGATGCCGTCCAATCCGATAATGCTGCCGCCCGAAGGCAGATCCGGGCCCGGAATGAACTTCATGAGCTCATCAACGGTCGCGTCGGGTTCCTTTAGCAGGTGCTGCGCGGCGGCGACAACTTCACCTAAATTGTGCGGAGCCATATTGGTGGCCATGCCCACGGCAATGCCGGTGGTGCCATTGACCAGCAGGTTCGGGAACGCAGAGGGCAGCACTTCTGGCTGCATGAACTGGTTGTCGTAGTTCGGGACGAAGTTCACGACGTCTTCATCCAGATTCGCGGTCATGGCAACGGCAGAAGCTGCCAGGCGCGCTTCCGTGTAGCGCGGAGCCGCCGGTCCATCATCGAGCGAACCGAAGTTGCCGTGTCCGTCGATCAGCGGAAGGCGCAGCGAGAAATCCTGGGCCAAACGGACCATGGCGTCATAGATCGCGGTGTCGCCATGCGGGTGCAGCTTGCCCATGACCTCGCCGACCACGCGGGCCGACTTGACGTGGCCCTTCTCGGGGCGCAAGCCCATCTGGGCCATCTGGAACAGGATGCGTCGCTGAACCGGCTTCAATCCATCGCGGGCATCGGGAAGAGCACGGGAGTAGATGACAGAGTAGGCGTACTCCAAGAAGGATGATTCCATTTCATTGGTGACGTCTATATCGACGATATTTTCAACGAAATCCGCTGGAATCTCTTCAGACTTCTTACGAGCCATTACTCTGTTCGTCCTTCATCTACTGTCTTAGGGCCGGAACTGCCGAATCTTCGTGTTGCATCTGGGCGCAACGCCGAACTGCCGACTATCCTAAGCCTATGGTGGATCGTAAACTTTCGGCGGCATATCCGGCGCATTGGGAAGCAGATGTTGTGCTTCGCGATGGGACAACAGCGCACCTGCGGCCAATCACCCCGCAGGATTCCCAAGCGCTCCAGGACATGCACAAGCAGCAGTCCGAGACGTCAGTCTACCTACGCTATTTTACGTACAAGTCGTCGCTGACCCCCAAAGAGCTGGAACGATTCACCAATGTGGACCATGTGAATCGCGTCGCCTTCACCGTGGTTCGGGGCGCGAGGATCATCGGCGTCGGCCGCTACGACCGCTTGGATGATCCGCGGGAAGCCGAAGTAGCCTTCAACGTCTCGGACGAGTACCAGGGAACCGGTATCGGCTCGATCCTCTTGGAGCACCTGGCCGCGGCGGCCCGTGAAAACGACATTGAGAAGTTCTCCGCCGAGGTGCTTCCGGAGAACCGCAAGATGCTCACCGTCTTCTCCGATGCCGGATACGCCGTCGCCCGCCACTTCGAGGATGGCGTGGTCATGCTGGAATTTTCCATCAGCCCCACTGAGAAGTCCCGCGAAGTGACAGAGGCGAGAGAGCACCGCGCCGAAGCGAGCAGCGTGGCAGCGCTGCTGGCGCCCAAGTCGGTGGCCGTGATCGGTGCCAGCCGCACCTGGGGCAAGCTCGGGCACGACGTGCTGGAGCAAATTATCGAATCCGGGTACACCGGTGCGGTCTATGCGGTGAACGATGCGGCCTTGGAAGTCGGTGGCATGGTGGCCTACGGAAAGGTCACCGAAATTCCAGGACCGGTTGATGTCGCCATCCTGTGCATTCCGCGTGAGGGGGTCAAGGACGCCATTGCCGATTGCGCCGCCCACGGGGTGAAGTCCCTGGTCATCATGACCACCGGATACGAAACCCTCGAAGGGCTGGGCGCACAGCGCGAACTTGTGGCGCTGGCTCGTGCCAACGGAATGCGCGTGGTCGGTCCGGGATCGGCCGGCCTGATGAACACCGACCCGCAGGTGAAGCTGTACGCCACCGGGAGCCAGCATGTCCCGGCCGCAGGAAACGTAGGATTCTTCACCCAATCGGCAGCCATGGGCACGATCATCCAGGGCGTCGCCCTGCAGCAGGGTGTAGGCCCAAGCAGTGCCATTTCGGCCGGCCTGCGGGCCGATGTTTCCGGCAACGACGCAATGCAGTTCTTCGAAGACGACCCCAGGACCCATGTCGTCGCGCTGTACCTGGAATCCTTCGGCAACCCGCGCAAATTCGCACGCATTGCGCGGCGCCTGGCCCGCAGCAAACCGGTAATCGTGGCCAAGTCCGATGTGATGGGCCGCCGCCTTCCACCGGGCCATTCGGTGCGCGTAGGGCAGGCAGCGCCGGGGGCAATGAACGCAATTCTTCGCCAGTCCGGCGTGATCCGCGTGCGCTCCGCCGAAGAGCTCCTGGATGTCACCTCCCTGCTTTCAGTCTTCCCGCCACCCAAGGGCCCGAACGTCGCGATCCTGTCCAATTCATTGACCATCGCCGAGGTTGTGTGCGATGTCGCTGAAGACCGGAACCTGAACACCACTGTGCGGGGCGACGAGCTGGATTACAGCATCGGCCAGTCCAAGGCCATTCCGGTGCTGCGTGCCCGGATCCAGGAACTGGTGGATGACCCGCAAGTCCACGCCATCATGTTGGCGCACCTGCCCTACTCGGAGCTGGATACCCGAGCGGTCCTCAGGGTAGCCAAGGAGTTCATCGGGCAGCCGAAACCGGTGGTGGCCCTGGTTCCGGGGCTGGCGGATACGAAGATTACCGGAGGCCTGAAGCAGGGAATTCCGGTGTATACATCTCCCACCACGGTCATCGGTGCTCTGGCCAAGGCCTATGGCTACCAGCAGTGGGTGGACGTTCCCTACGAGCCGATGAGCGACCCGGATGGCATCGATGTCGAAGGCGCGGCAGAGTACTTAGATGAGTTGGTGAAGACCATTTCAGGGACCAACTTGCTGGAATTGAACGACGAGCAGGTGCGGAAGCTTCTGGACTTCTACGGCATCAAGTTCCTTTCCCACCGGGTGGTGCACACAGCCGAAGAAGCCGTCGCGGCGGCCGAGCAGCTCGGCTGGCCGGTCGCCTTGAAAGCCAACGACCCCGATCTGCGGCAACGTCTGGACCTGGGCGGCGTGCGCTTGAGCATCCCGGACAAGCAGAGCCTGGAGGCGAACTTCGCGCACATGAAGTCGCTGATGGCCGCATACGGCGTGGACTCCCTGGATGTGCAGAGCATGGCGCCAGCCGGGCAGGCTTGCGTTGTCAAGGCCATGGAGGACCCGTTGCTGGGGCCGGTCATTTCCTTCGGGCTCAGCGGCGATCCGGTCAACCTGCTCGATGACTGGGCCCACGGCGTGGCGCCGTTCTCCACCCATGATCTGGAACAGCTCATCCGCCGTCCGCGCAGCAGCGTGCGCCTTTTCGGCTACCAGGGACTGCCGGCCGTGGATCTGGAGGCTTTGAAGGATTTCATCACCCGTGTCTCGCTCTTCAAAGACAATCATCCTGAAGTGACAGTTGCCAAATTCGCTCCGATCACCGTGGCCACCGATTCGCTGAGCGTGCTGGCGGTGAGCATCCAGATCAGCAACGCAGAGCAGCGCACGGATAGCGTCCGCCGTGCCCTGCGCAGCTGAGTGCAAACGCGGAAACGTGAATTGCCGGAGGCGACTGAGTAGAATTGGGGCATGAGTTCTCCAACGTATTCGACCACGCCTGGCGCTGAGCTTCAGCATGACTTGGTCCGTGCGGGTTTTTATCCGCAAATGGTCCAGGATGTGCTGGCTGAAGCCATGATGGGCCAGCCGGTGCTTGACCACTATGTGCATCTGGAAACTCACTTCGACCATACCGAAGTCCACCGCCACATCACCGTCATGGTTATGAGCGAAAAGGTGCTTTTCATCTTGCATGTAGATGACCAGCAGCTTGATGACCATGGCAAGGATGTCATGGCGCAGGTATCGGTCGAAATGATTTCGCTGGCGCGCATCGCTTCGGTTGCCACGAGCTATGTCTACCACCAGCCGCAGCATTACTCGTCCGCCGATCCAGTCAAGGAACTGACCTTCGGGCTGTCCTGGGACGGTACCAAGCGGATCGATCTGGCCCCTGCGTCCTGCGGGGATCCGCAGTGCGATGCCGACCACGGGCTGAATGGCACCTCGCAGCCTGAGGACTTGGTCATCCGTGTCAGCGCCGAAGCCGATGGCCAGCAGGCCGTGAACAAGGCCCGCGAGTTCGCTGTGCGCCTGCGCCTGGCCACGATCGCCTGAGCATGATCGAGGAACAAGAGCTCAGCAGCCTGCCTGTCCCGGCGCAGAAAATCCCAGAAGCACCCAAGTACGGCCAAGCTACGCTGTCGGAGATTCTTCCGTCGGCGGCAGCGGCACTGGGGGTTGGCGGCTATCAGAATGCCCTGGGCTTCGCCCCGACCAAGCGTGTAGCCCTGATCATGGTTGATGGACTGGGCTGGAACCAGCTCAAAAGCCATCTCGGGCATGCGCCCTTCCTGCGCGGCCTGTTCGAGAAGGGGCAGAAGCTGGGCACCGGCTTCCCTTCGACCACCGCGACATCCCTGAGCAGCCTGGCCACGGGCCTGGCTCCTGGCGAGCATGGAATGGTCGGCTATGACGTCATCGACCCGGCCAAGCGCCGTGTGGTCAACCAGCTGGGCGGGTGGCCTGGGGACTTGGACCCCGAAACCTGGCAGACTCGCCCGACCGTTTTCCAGAAGATCGCCGAGCACGGCATCCACGTGGCGACCGTGTCGATCCCGATGTTTGCCAAGTCGGCCCTGACCCGTGCGTCCTTGCGCGGTCCCAAATTCGTGCCGGCCAACCAGCCGGCGGCGCGCGCGCGTGCTACCCGCACGATCTTCGACTCGAACCGCAACGCGCTGGTCTACACGTACTTCAATGAATTGGACAAGGCAGGCCACAAATACGGCGTTGATTCCAGCCAGTGGCGGGACACCCTCGAAGAGCTGGACTACGTCATCAAGAACCTGGTATCCAAGCTGCCGGAAGAAACCACGGTGCTGATCACCGGCGACCATGGAATGGTGGACATTCCAGCGTCCCAGCGCATCGACTACAGCCAGCAGCCTGAGCTGGTCGAGGGCGTCGAGCTGACCAGCGGCGAACCTCGCGGCGTCCAACTGACCTTCGACCCTCAAGCCGATGCGGCCTGCCGGTTGCGGGTTCGCGAGGCCTGGCAGCGGGCCTACGGCACCAAAGCCTGGGTGATGACCCGCGAGGAAGCCATAGAACGCGGCTATTTCGGTGCCATCACCGAAGAACATGCGGCACGGTTGGGTGATCTGATGATCCTGGCGGCCGAAGCCATCGCCTTCTATGACGGCCGACGCGTCGCACCGATGGCCTTCGACATGGTGGGGCAGCACGGGTCGCTCACCGCGGGGGAGCGGTTCGTCCCGCTGCTGGTGCACCGCACCAAATAGCCGGCAACGCAAAGGGTGCGGGAACAGCATTGGTCCAATGCTGTTCCCGCACCCTTGTGCTTTCCAGTGTCACCTGGGCACTAGGAGTCGGTGTCCTTCTTGCGCTTGCCGAACATGATGTCATCCCAGCTGGGAACGGACGAACGCTTGGCCTTGCGCGGAGCTGACTCCTCGGCAGACTGTTCAGCTGGCTTGTCCTCGGCACGGCCCGAATCGTCGTCCTCATTGGTGACGACCACCAGCTGCGAGGTGCGCGCGGAAATCCCTTGCGGAAGATGCGGCAGCGCGTCCTCGTCATCGGTGTCGTACTTGCTCATGCTGCGTTCGATGATCTCGTTGTAGCGAGCCTCGCGTTCCGGGTCCTGGTCCTTAGTGCGCTGCCCGCGGCGAGCGTTGAGCAAGGTGACCAGTTCTTCGGTCTCATCGGGTTCCGGAGTGCTGGCTGCGGTGGCCGGTTCCACCTCTGGCTGGTTCAGTGCAGAGACCGGGCGAAAGTATTCAGGAGCTACCTGCTCGCTCAGGGTCTGGGCCCAGCGGTTCAGGTTCTTCAACGTCTTGCGCGCGGGAGTGAAAGCCCACCGCGCAATGTTCTCGGCAGCGGCAGTCGAATCCGAATCCAGTGACTCGACATTCTCGGTCGGCAGCGGGGAATCGAACTCCACGGTGACGATCCACTGGCCCTCTGGGTCTTTCCAGGCATTCCAGCGCGCCGACTCGGCATCGATGTGCAGCTGGTGCAGGCGGTGGACCACCATGGAACCGAGATCGGCCGGCTCTTCGCCGAACACCTCGCGGTATTCTGCGTCGGTCTGCGGTCCGGAAACCTCGACGCGGCGTGCCAGCTCGGCGATGTGCTCGCGTTCAGCCAGTACCGGGCCTTCGTACTTGACGATATCCTCGACGGGGACATCCCATTCAAGCGACAGGTCGTAGGCGGAGGCGCCAGCGCGCACTCGTGCCTGGATTTCGCGCGGCGAATGGACCGAGGACTCCTCGCGGTTCCTCGGAGCCCTCGAACGGGCGATTTCAGCCATTGCACTGCGCAGTGCATCGTCAACAGGCAGCTCGAAGCTCATCCCGTCGTCACTGCTGACCTGCAGGCTGGAACCATTTTCATGAATTCCTACCAGTCTCAGCTGACGCATTCCTACCCTCCACACGCTCTATTTCCTGTGTAAAACTCTGCCACCTTGAGGCGCGAATTCCTACCACCACGCAGGGTGTGGCGCAAGATTAGTCCTCAACTTCACGCAGTAATTCCTCGAACCTTGCGCCCATGGCATAGCGTGGCAGGAACGGGAATGGATTACCCAGAAGAACGTTATACTTCTATGCCGGTACACGTCTCCACCTCGTGGAGCAGCCGGCTAGGACGAAGACCCGCAGGAAAGAGCAAAAACGATTATGGCAAGTGAATCTGCTGCACCCGTGGCAATGTCAGAAGCGGAACGAGCCAAGGAAATCGCTCAGCTCAAAGCAGGCAAGACCGCAGCCATGGCCAACATGGTTGACGAAGCGGAAACCCCCTTGGCTGAAGAGTACGTTCTGCCCGGCGGCGAGGCGCCGCAGGAGGAAGCGAGCGTCGAAATCCTGCCGGAACAGGCCGATGAATTCACGTGCGCGTCATGCTTCATGGTGCGCCACCGCACGCAGCTGGTCCGTGAGGACAACGGGCAAAAATTCTGCAGCGAGTGCGAAGGATGAAAACCCGCGCAGCAGTTCCGAAAAGCGCATGGCGCCCAACCAGAAGGTTGGGCGCCATGCGCTTTTCGGGCTCCAAGGCAGTCAACGCTATTCGCCGGCAGCGTCTTCGGACTGTTCCAGCTTGGCTGCTTCTGCCTTGCCTTCGTCGGTGAATTCGTACATCACGCCCGAGAGGGCGGCCGCCAGCTCTTCGGGACGCCGGGTAGACGTCAGCCAATACGGCGTGGTGTCACGCTCGTCGGTGACCTCCATGCGAACGACTCCGTCGATCCAGCCGCGCAGCAGCATGTAGGCCAGGCCGTGCAGCTTCTGCCCACGCTGCTTGAATGCCTCATCGCCGCGGTAGCCGACAACATCCCCGATGTACTTGCGTTCAATGCTGGCCCGTCCAACGGTCACCGATTCATCGGTGACCTCGATGGTCGGCGTGCGCAGCAGGAACACCGCGATCAGCGAAAGCAACACGACGGCACCGGCAATCCATCCAAGGATGCTGCTGATCGGAGCTAGCGCAATACCTGCGGTGATGGAAATGATGATTGGCCAAATCCAGGTGCTGGCCGATGGCCAAAGCTTTTCGCTGTACTGGACGTTCGAACCCGCGGGGCTGGAATTACTCATGGTTCCAAGTCTAGGCAATAATTCTCCGATTCAAGACCTCGAAGCCGGTTGGCAGGCCATTGGACGGCGTGCGCGATAGAGTTAGGCACGAGAAACTATCGAGTAACCATTTCACAAGACTCCGGGGGAAGACCTACATCGATGAGTGAGCCATCAATTTCCATAGCCATCAAGATGCTTGACACCGATTTGCCGGTCCCCAGCTATGCGCATCCTTCGGACGCCGGTGCTGACTTGCATGCTCGCGAATCCCTGGTGCTGGAGCCAGGCGCTCGCGCACTCGTTCCGACCGGCATCGCGCTAGCCATCCCGCATGGCTATGTCGGTCTGGTGCACCCGCGCAGCGGCTTGGCAACCAAGCACGGCATTACCGTCGTAAATGCACCGGGTACTGTTGACGCTGGGTACCGGGGTGAGATCATGGTCACCTTGTTGAATACGGACAAGTCCGAGCCCTTCGAAATCAGCCGTGGCGACCGAATTGCCCAGCTGGTGATCCAGAAAGTCGAGCAGGCTGCATTCATCGCAGTGGATTCGCTGGAAGACAGCGCCCGCGGCGCAGGCGGATTCGGTTCGACCGGCGGATTTAACTCCAATTAAGTACCCTTGAAAGCAAAACAAGATTTTCTAAGGACACCATGATTTTCAAGCGCAAGAAGGCCAAAGAGCAGCCAGTCGCCGAACCAGCTGAGGATGCAGTCCAGAACGAGCAGGAGCCGAAGACCGGCCCGTTCGATTACGACGACATCGAGAATACGCAGGAGTACCTGGACTTCGGCTCAATCCTGATCAAGCCGGTTGCCGGCTTGAAGGTCCGCATGGACGTTGAAGAGTCCAACAAGCGTGTTATCGCGGTGTCGCTGGAGATCGCCGAGTCGCGGATCCAGTTGATGGCTTTCTCGTCTTCGAAGTCCGAGTCGCTGTGGCCAGGCATCAGCGACAAGATCAAGAGCGACATCAGCGCCCAGAACGGTGAAATCTTCACCCGTGATGGCGAGTACGGCCAGGAGCTGCTCGCCAAGGTGCCGCAGCAGCTGCCAGACGGCCGCGCCGGGCATGTTGCGCTGCGCTTTGTCGGCATCGATGGCCGCCGCTGGTTCCTGCGTGCAGTCATTGGCGGCGCGGCCATCGGCAACGAGGAGGCCGCCAACATTGTCGACGGGATTCTGCGTGACGTCGTGGTCAATCGCGGCGACAAGCCGCTGCCTCCGGCTGAACTTCTGCCATTGAGCGTCCCGTCCAATGCCCAGGCCCGTCCGGCAGCCCCCGAGCAGAACCCTGAGCTGAAGCGTCCAGAACGCGGACCAGAGATCACCCAGATCGGCTAGAGAATGTCGCTGAAGGACAAACCCGTCACTCCGCAGCTCGGCCCCTCGGGCCAGAAGCCCACCTACCAGCGGCTGGACAGCCTGGAACAGCTGCCATCCAAGGGGCGGGTCGAGCACACCGGGTACGTCCAATCGGTGAGCTACTCCGCGCCGAATGTCGCCCCGCGGCTGACCGCTGTAGTGGTGGATCGGCTCGGTACCGTGTCGGCACGTCGCGGAACTGTGCCGCATGTTCGCTTGGCGTTCATGGGACAGAAAACCGTTCCGGGCATCAAGCCGGGCGTGAAGGTGGAGTACTCGGGAATGGTTGCTCCTGTGGATCAGATCCCGACGATCTTCAATCCGCGCTACGTCATCGTGCCGGAAGTCCGTCGATGACCGGCGACGGCCACTCAAGGATTCGAGAACGCCAGCCAGCTGGCGTCTAATTGGAAGTAGGCATGGTGAACAACGACGCATCCCGTCCGGACGATGATTCCGCACCGGAAACTAAGCATCCGAGTTTCGCCGAGATGATCGGCTCGAACTCCAACATCACGCAAGACGCTGACGGCGGAATTGACTTGCTCTCCACCGTTGGCGGCGTGCGCGGCATCCTGGAAACCGTGCTTCCCGGTTTCGTGTTCATCATGGTCTTCGCGCTTACCAGCAATCTGGGCTGGGGGCTGATCGCCTCGATCAGCCTCGGCGTCGTGTTCATGATCATCCGCCTGGCCAAGCGCTCGACGCTGATCCAGGCAGGCTCTGGGCTGATCGGCATCCTGATCTGCGCCTTCGCCGCACGGACTTCGGGCAACGCCAAGGACTACTACATTCCGGGGTTCTACGTGTCTGCCGCCTATCTGGCGGGACTGCTGATTTCGGTGATGGCCCGCTGGCCGCTGATCGGCCTGCTCTTCGGATTCATCCGCAATGAAGGCACTGAATGGCGCAAGAAGCCCGAACGTCTGCGCCGCTACCAGGTGGCTACCTGGATCATCATTGCTGTTTTCGCGCTGCGCCTGGCGGTGCAGATCCCGATGTACATCGCAGATGATGTCGTGGCCCTGGGCCTGGCCCGTGCCTTGATGGGCGTGCCGCTGTACGCGGCGGGGCTGTGGTTCGCGTGGCTGGTTTCGAAGCCGGCGGCTGTAGCCGGCGACGAGACCAGTACGCCAAAACCAGCGGACTAGCGGGTGGCGTCGCGCAACGTTCGGCGCAGCAAGGGTTCTGCGTGCGGGGTGGTGATGAAGAAGATTTCATCGCCACCCTCAATCACATCATCGGCACTGGGCGGGAACGGCGTCTTGTCGCGGACCACTGCCATCATGGTGGTGTCTTCGGGCCACGAGATGCGCCCGATGCTGCGGCCGATCAAGGCCGAATCGTGCGGGACTGTGAACTCGACCATGTAGACCTCGCCGGTCTTCAACGTCAGCAGCCGCACCAGGTCGCCGACCTCCACGGCTTCCTCTACCAGCGCGGTCATCAGCCGCGGCGTGCTGACCGCAACATCGACGCCCCAGGCATCGTCGAACATCCATTCATTCTTCGGATTGTTCACGCGGCCCACGGTGCGGCGGATGCCGAATTCGCTCTTGGCCAGCAACGAGACCACAAGGTTGACCTTGTCGTCGCCGGTCGCCGAAACGACCACGTCGTACTCTTCAAGCTGCGCCTGCTGCAAGACGGCTAATTCGCATGCGTCGCCAATCAGCCACTTCACCGCTTCAAGATCTGCGCGTTCGGCCATTTCCGGTTGCAGATCGATCAGCAGGACTTCGTGGTGGTTGATGACTAGTTCACGGGCAATGGAGGAACCGACCGAGCCGGCCCCGGCAATCATGACCTTCATGGGATGCCTCTCAGGTTATTCGTTGGTCTGCGCCGCTGGCGGGCTGGCAAGGATCTTTTCCACGTCTTTGGACTCGTCCAGCCGCATCATCACATGCACCAGGTCGCCGCCCTGCAGCCGGGTGCGGTTCTCCGGGATGGTGCCTTCGCCGAAGCGGGTCAAATAGGCCACGCGCACCCCGGCGGCGGCTTCCAGCTCCTTGACCAGGTGGCCATACCAGTCGCGGTGCAAGGCCACTTCGGACAGCACCAGACGTCCCGAGGGCTCCCGGAAGTCCCCGCGCATCGAATAGTCCGGCAGGATCCGGCGAAGCACCTGATCGGTGCTCCAGCGGACCGCTGCCACGGTGGGGATGCCCAGACGCTGATAGATCTCCGCTCGTCCTGGGTCATAGATGCGGGACACGACGTGGGGCACGTTATAGGTTTCGCGCGATACGCGAGTGGCGAGAATGTTGGAATTATCACCGCTGGAAACAGCTGCGAACGCGTAGGCCTCGCCAATCTTGGCAGCTTCCAGCGTGTCCTTGTCGAATCCCATGCCGGTCACCGTGGTGCCGGAGAAATCCTTGCTCAGCCGGCGGAAGGCATGCGGGTCCTGGTCAATGACTGCCACGGAATGCCCCGCCGAATCCAGCGTGTGGGCCAGCGCGACACCGACGCGTCCGCACCCCATGATCACGAAATGTGCCACCGAGAACTCCTTGGTTTTGCTGCTTGCCGCGTGCCGCTTGGCGCCCACGGGCTGTGTGCTACGAATGCAACAATAGCGCTGATCGCGCCCAGTTTATCGATGGTGAAGCACGCCCGCGCCGTGCACCCTGCGATAACGTTGTGTCGTGCCTGCATTATTTGACGGTTTGAAGCGGATCCTGGTGGGCCGGCCTTTCAGCACTGAACAGCTGAAAAAGAAGCCGTTGCCACCCAATGTCGCGTTGCCGATTTTCTCCTCCAGCGCCCTATCGTCCTTGGCGTACGCGCCGGACGAGATCCTGCTGACTCTGGCCATTGCGGGCATCGCCGCGACCGCGCTCTCGCCAATGGTTGGACTGGCGGTCCTCGCGGTGCTGGTGGTGCTGGTGCTGTCCTACCGCCAATCGGTAATGGAGTACCCTTCCGGTGGCGGCGACTATGAAATCGTGAAGAAAAACCTCGGTGCACGTCCGGGCACTGCGGTGGCCGCGGCGCTGCTGGTTGACTTCGTGCTCACCGTTGCTGTTTCCAGCTCGTCGGCGGCCCTGTATCTCGCCGCCATTTTCCCGGCAGTGGCCGAATACAAGGCGTGGGTGGCCGCTGCCCTGGTCGCCTTCCTCGTGGTCGGCAATTTGCGCGGCAAAGGGCAAGGCCGCTGGACGCTGGCCATCCCGGTCTACCTTTTCGTCATCGGCATGCTGCTGCTCGTGGCTATTGGCGGCGTGATGGCGCTGACCGGTTCCCTCGGGCTCGCCCCGAGTGCGGACTTCACGATTGTGCCGGAGGCCGAGTTCGCCAATGGCCTGCATGGCGTTGTCGGTGCGCTGCTGATCCTGCGTGCCTTCAGCACGGGGTCGGCCGCGCTGACCGGCATCGAGGTCCCGATCTCCAACGTGCAGTCGCTGGCCAAGCCGCGGGCGAAGAACGCGGCGCGGATCCTGCTGGTGCTGGGCCTGCTCTCCGGCGTGCTGACACTGGGCACGCTGATGCTTGCCCGGGCCACCGGCATCAAGGTCGTCGCCGATCCGCAGGCCTCGTTCCTGCTTCACGGCGAGCCGCTCCCCGAAGGCTTCGTACAGATCCCGGTGTTGGGCCAGCTGGCCCAGGCGGTGTTCGGCGACTTCACCTTCGGCCTGGTGATCGTCTCGGTGCTGACCATTGCCGTGCTGCTGCTGGCCGGCAACCAGGCCTTCAATTCCTTCCCGCTGCTTGCCAGCCATCTGGCGACCGACGGCTTCCTCCCGCGCCAGCTGCGCACCCGTGGCGATCGCCTGGGCTTCTCCAACGGCATCCTGTCCCTGGGCATTGCCGCGATCGCGCTGGTGCTGCTGTTCCAAGGCGATGTCACCTTGCTGGTCCAGTTGTACGTGGTGGGCGTATTCGTTTCCTTCACGCTGAGCCAGCTGGCCATGCTCAAGCACTGGAAACGTGTTCTGGTGCCCATTGCAGACCGCAAGATCCGTGCGGCCAAGCAGCGCAAGCGGTTGCTGAACCTGGTGGGACTGGTGCTCTCGGCGCTGGTGCTCGTGGTCGTCATGGCCACCCGCCTGGTCCATGGTGCGTGGCTGGCCGTGCTGGGCATTGCCATATTGATGCTGATCATGGATTCGCTGCAGCGCCACTACCAGAAGGTCGACGACGAGCTGGCGGTAGACGAGGACTTCGCCGTCACCGCCTTGCCCTCGCGCGTGCATGCGCTCGTGCTGGTATCCACCGTGCGCAAGCCGGTGCTGCGTGCCCTGGCCTTCGCCCGCGCTTCGCGTCCCTCGAAGCTTGAGGCGATCATCGTGGATGTGGAACGCGGCAAGACCGAGAAGACCCTGCAGGACTGGGAACGGCTGCAGATCCCGGTGCCGATCACCGCGCTGGCCTCGCCGTATCGCGATATTCCCGGCGCGCTGATCGAGCATATCCGTTCCATCAAGCGCGAATCGCCGCGGGAACTGATCGTCGTGTACATCCCCGAATATGTCGTGGGCCATTGGTGGGAACAGCTGGTGCACAACCAAACCGCGCTGCGCGTGAAGAACCGCCTGCACCATGAACCGGGAGTAGTGATTGCCTCGGTCCCGTGGCGCCTGCTCAGCGCCTCGCATGCCCTCGGCGGGGGCCCGACCGAAGAATCCTCGGCGCACCGCTAAATTGACTGCTTCTGAAGAAAGACTGGATCAATGACTGATACACCAATGCTCACCGTCCGCTTGGGCAAGATTGCCCATGGCGGGCACACCGTCGCCCGCCATGAGGGCCGGGTGATCTTCGTGCGCCATGGCATTCCCGGCGAACTGGTCAAGGTGCGCCTGACGGACAGCGCGCCGGAGGCCAAGTTCTGGCGTGCCGACGTGTCCGAAGTGCTCGAGGCCAGCGAGCACCGGGTGCCGCACTTCTGGGATGCAGCTGACGCCTTGAAGCACCGCGACCCGGTGGGCGGCGCAGAGTTCGGCCACATCACCCTGGAGCACCAGCGTGAGCTCAAGTCGCAGGTGGCTGCCGAGCAGATGACCCGGCTGGGCGGCCTGAACGCGGACGACTACAACTTCCCTGCGGTGCAAGCGGTCAAGGGCTCGGCCGATGGCCTGGGCTGGCGCACCCGGATGTCGTATTCCGTGGACGCCCAGGGCAGACTGGCAATGAGCGCATTCCGCAGCAACCAGTTGACCGGGATCGCACAGATGCCCCTGGCCCATCCGGCCATTGAAGCCACCGGGTTGTACTCAGTGGACTACACCGGCATTGACCGTGTCGAAGCCGCGGTATCCAGTCTGGATGACCGAACCGTGCTGATCTTGCTGGCCGAGGCCAAGCCCGGCGCGGCGGCAAAGGTCGCCAAGCAATTCGCCGAGGGCGTCAACGTCGCCTCGTTCAGCCAGCAGGGCGGCTCGGCGGCCGACGGCAAGGGGCGCCTGCAGACCCTGGCCGGTTCGGCGTACCTGACCGAAAAGGTGCTGGGGGAGAAGTTCCGGATTACTGGGGAAGGCTTCTGGCAGGTGCATCGCGAGGCGGCCAGTCTGCTGACCCAACGCGTGATCGAGCTGGCCGAGCCGGCCGCCGGCGAGCAAATTGCCGACCTCTATGCAGGTGCCGGCTTGTTCTCCGTCCCGCTGGCCAAAGCGGTTGGCCGCGATGGCCGCGTCTTCTCGATTGAGGGTGCCCCGGGCACCCATGCGGATGCGAAGAAGAATCTGCGCACCTACCCGCAGGCCACGGTGATCCGCGGCCGTGTTGAGCGAGTGTTACGGCAGGTCGCCCGGGATGCTTCGCTGGACGCAGTGGTGCTTGACCCGCCCCGTACCGGAATCGACAAGCAGGTGGCCGGGGAGCTGGGCGCCAGCGCTGTCTCGCGGATTTGTTACGTGTCCTGCGACCCTGCGTCTTTCGCCCGGGATACCGCGCGCTTGATGGGTCGAGGCTACGAATTAGAGCACATGGAGATTCACGATTTGTACCCGCACACCCACCATATGGAGTCCATCGGGCTTTTTGTGCGCCGTTAAACACCTGAAAGTGTCCGTTTAGACACGAATTTGGACCAAAATTTATTCCGAGGAGTCTTTTTGCGGGCTTTGGCGATAGACTGTTTTTAGCTCTGCCGCGCTAGGAGCCTGACTATCTCAGTTAGGAACTCCTAACTGGAATTGAAGTGTGCGTGTGCAACAGAATGAGTGTCTGGCGAGAGGAGTCCCACGTGAGCAATGTGGACAGCTTCGGTGCCAAGGGCGTACTTGACGTCAATGGAACCGAATACGAAATTTACCGACTAAATACGGTTGAAGGCTCGGACAGCCTTCCTTACAGCCTTAAGGTTCTTCTTGAGAACCTGCTTCGCACCGAAGACGGCGCGAACGTAACCAAAGAGCACATCAATGCACTGGGTCAGTGGGATGCTTCGGCTCAGCCGAACACCGAAATCCAGTTCACCCCAGCTCGTGTCATCATGCAGGACTTCACCGGTGTGCCTTGTGTCGTCGACCTTGCCACCATGCGCGAGGCCGTCAAGGACCTGGGCGGCGACCCGACCCGCGTGAACCCGCTGGCACCGGCCGAAATGGTCATCGACCACTCCGTGCAGATCGACACCTTCGGCTTCGAAGGCGCCGTCGAGCGCAACATGGAGATCGAATACCAGCGCAACGGCGAACGCTACCAGTTCCTGCGCTGGGGCCAGACCGCGTTTGACGACTTCAAGGTCGTTCCTCCAGGCACCGGCATCGTGCACCAGGTCAACATCGAGTACCTGGCCCGCACCGTCATGACCCGCGAGGTCGACGGCGTGCTGCGCGCCTACCCGGACACCTGCGTGGGCACCGACTCGCACACCACCATGGTCAACGGCCTTGGCGTGCTGGGCTGGGGCGTCGGCGGCATCGAGGCCGAAGCAGCAATGCTCGGCCAGCCTGTCTCCATGCTGATCCCACGCGTTGTCGGCTTCAAGCTGTCTGGCTCGATTCCAGCTGGCGCCACCGCAACCGACGTGGTGCTGACCATCACCGAAATGCTGCGCAAGCACGGTGTTGTCGGCAAGTTCGTCGAGTTCTACGGCGACGGCGTCGCCGAGGTGCCGCTGGCAAACCGCGCCACCATCGGCAACATGTCCCCGGAATTCGGCTCGACTGCCGCCATGTTCCCAATCGACGATGTCACCCTCGACTACCTGCGCCTGACCGGCCGCAGCGAGGAGAACGTTGCACTGGTCGAGGCCTACGCCAAGGAACAGGGCATGTGGCACGATCCAAGCCGCGAGATCCGCTTCTCGGAATACCTCGAGCTGGATCTGTCGACCGTGGTTCCATCGATCGCCGGCCCGAAGCGCCCGCAGGACCGCATCGAGCTGTCCTCCTCGAAGGAGCAGTTCCGCAAGGACCTGCACAACTACGTATCGAACGCCGACGACACCCAGGGCGCTGGCCGCCCATCGGTAGCCGTCGAGGTCACCAAGGAAGACGGCACCCAGTTCACCCTGGACCATGGCCTGGTTTCGATCGCTTCGATCACCTCGTGCACCAACACCTCGAACCCTTCGGTTATGCTGGCCGCAGCCGTCCTCGCTCGCAACGCCGCTGACAAGGGCCTGACCTCCAAGCCATGGGTCAAGACCTCGGTCGCCCCAGGCTCGAAGGTTGTCACCGAGTACTACGAGAAGTCCGGCCTGTTGCCATACCTGGAGAAGCTCGGCTTCTATGTGGTCGGCTACGGCTGCGCCACCTGCATCGGCAACTCCGGTCCGCTGGACACCGAGATCTCCGAGGCCATCCAGGCCAACGACCTCGCAGCAACCGCAGTGCTCTCGGGCAACCGCAACTTCGAAGGCCGCATCAACCCGGACGTGAAGATGAACTACCTGGCTTCCCCGCCACTGGTCATCGCCTACGCCCTGGCTGGCACCATGGACTTCGACTTCGAGACCGACGCACTGGGCCAGGACGCCGAGGGCAACGATGTCTTCCTGAAGGACATCTGGCCATCGCCTGTCGAGGTCCAGGAGATCATCGACTCGTCGATCGACAAGGAAATGTTCGCCAAGGGCTACGACGGAGTCTTCGAGGGCGACGCACGCTGGAAGGCACTGGACACCCCAGAGGGCTCGACCTTCGCATGGGACGAGAAGTCGACCTACGCACGCAAGGCGCCGTACTTCGAGGGCATGACCGCTGAGCCTCAGCCAGTCCAGGACATCAGCGGCGCCCGCGTGCTGCTGAAGCTGGGCGACTCGGTCACCACCGACCACATCTCGCCTGCAGGTTCGTTCAAGTCGGAAACCCCGGCTGGCCGCTACCTGATCGAGAACGGCGTGGATCGCAAGGACTTCAACTCCTACGGCTCGCGCCGCGGCAACCACGAAGTCATGATCCGCGGCACCTTCGCCAACATCCGCATCAAGAACCAGCTGCTGGACGGCGTCGAGGGCGGCTTCACCCGCGACTTCACCCAGGAAGGTGCTCCGCAGGCGTACGTCTACGACGCTGCAGAGAACTACAAGGCTGCCGGCACCCCGCTGGTCGTTCTGGGCGGCAAGGAATACGGCTCGGGCTCCTCGCGAGACTGGGCTGCCAAGGGCACCGCACTGCTGGGCGTCAAGGCCGTCATCACCGAATCCTTCGAGCGCATCCACCGCTCGAACCTGATCGGCATGGGCGTTCTGCCGCTGCAGTTCCCAGAGGGCGAGTCGGCTGATTCGCTGGGCCTGACCGGTACCGAGACCTTCGCAGTCTCCGGCGTGACCGAGCTGAATAACGGCACCACCCCGAAGACCCTGAAGGTTACCGCAACCGCTGAAGACGGCAAGGTCACCGAGTTCGACGCAGTTCTGCGCATCGACACCCCAGGTGAAGCCGACTACTACCGCAACGGTGGCATCCTGCAGTACGTGCTGCGCCAGATCGCCGCTGCCAACTAGCAGATCCACTTCGACTGCGGTCGAAGCGAATCTCTAAGTAGTTCCGCATCGCGGGAAAACCTGAGACCCAAGGCAATTGCCTTGGGTCTCAGGTCGCTTAAGAAAGCTTGTGCGCGCTCAGATGGCCTTGGGTGCGGGCAGCAGGCCGGGAGCGGGTGCCCACTTCGAGCACGCCAAAGCCCGACTGTTCCAGGAGCTCGCCCAGCTGCGCTGGCGGCCAATACCATGCCGGGGCAACCTGATGGCCAAAGGCTTCCAGCTGGTCCCCGGCAAAGAAGCCGAGCAGCAGCTTTCCCGCGGGTTTGAGCACGCGGGCCAACTCGTCCAAGATGGGTGGAAGATCTGACGGGGGAACATGGATTACCGAATACCAGGAGAGCACCCCGGAAAACTGCTCGCCGTCGAATGGCAGGTGCGCCAGATCGGCGCGCAGGAAATCGGGCTGCTGGAAGGTGCGCCGTGCGAAGTCCAAGAACTCCGGCACCAAGTCGACGCCGGTGGACAGCCGATTGCCATCGGCAATGAACTGCGTCCAATGCCCGGGACCGCAGCCAGCGTCCAGGACTGGTCCGTGCAGCTGCGCGGCCCACGCCGCAATCAGTTCCCGGTCCTCAGCCTCCGCCTGCTCCGGAGAACCGAACAGATCGATATACGCCTCGGCCACCTGCGAGTAACGAGCGGCGGTTTGGCCCGAGCGTTGCGATGCTTCCATGCGACAAGCCTAGCGAGCCGCAGGGGCCTGGAGAACAAACCTTGCTAGGCTCAGGAAAATACCAGTCATGGAGGTTGCATGGAAGATCTGGCGGGGAATCGCCCGTCTCCTCGTCAATCTGGGACCAGCACGTTCCGGCACGGACGCCAGCGATGAATGCGCTGAGCCTTGATGCCTTGGTGGCAGCACCACACGCGCAACGGATACGGCAGTGGCTGGGTGACGTCGAGGTTGTAGCCGACATGTCGTGGAATCTTGGCGACACCAAAGTGCTGCACCTGCAGGCGGGGATGAAGCACGTCGTGGCCAAGACCGGGGGAGAAGCGAACCACCACATAGTGCGTGAGCTGCTGGCGCACCGCCGCTACACGGGGCCGCTGATAGAAGCCGGGAAAGCAGCCAAGCTGCTGCACGCCAGCGATTCCTTGCGCTTGATGATTCTGGACTTCCAGCCAGGCGAGCTCAGTGCGGGCAGCGAATATGAATTCGACCCGGAGTTCCATCGTCAGGCCGGCGCGGCGCTGAAGCTGCTGCATTCGCAAGCGCAATGCCTGGACCCCGGCTATGAAGCTCGGCTGACGCAGAAGTTTCTCCTGCTCCTGGAACGCGAACATCGGATCGAGCCAGCGGCTCGCCGGCAGATCGAGCAAATGCTCAGAAGCTATGAACCGCAACCAGCCGTCTTGGTGCCGACCCACGGGGATTGGCAACCGCGCAATTGGCTGGCCGATCAAGGCGAACTGCGAGTTATCGACTTCGGCCGCTTCGAATTCCGCCCAGCTGCCAGCGACCTGGCTCGCTTGGCTGTCCAGCAGTGGAGGGCGCGTCCAGATCTGGAAGCCGCTTTTCTCCAGGGGTATGGCCACGATCCACGGGAAGGCGAAACTTGGCGGATCATGCAATTGCGCGAGGGACTCGGAACGGCAGTCTGGGCTCACCAAGTTGGCGACAGGGACTTTGAAGCCCAGGGGCTCCAAATGCTGGCCGAAACCCTGGCGCAGGCATGAACCAGCTAAAGCGCATGTCCTGAACCGGCAGGGTAGCGAACGTCATTGCCGGGAAATTAGCACCAGCAGGAACGTTGGCGGATAATGAAAGAAGCCTTGGACGCGGTAAACTGGGTATTTCGCATGGGCTTTCCAGCCTATTGTCGGCGAATTTGTGAAGGGGATGAACGTGTCTTTACTGAAGACCATCAAGAAACCAAGCGACCTGCGGGCGCTTACCCTTGAACAGCTCGGCGACTTGGCAGAGGAAATCCGCAGTTTCCTCATCGACAATGTCGCACGGACCGGCGGGCATCTGGGCCCGAACCTCGGCGTGATCGAATTGACCCTGGGCATCCATCGCGTATTCGATTCCCCCACTGATTCCATCGTCTTCGACACGGGGCACCAGTCGTACGTGCACAAGCTGGTGACCGGACGCCAGAACTTCGAGACACTGCGCCAGCAAGGCGGCCTGTCCGGCTACCCCGACCGCGGTGAATCGGAACACGACGTTGTCGAGTCCTCCCATGCCTCCTCTTCGCTGTCGTGGATTGACGGCATTTCCCGCGCGAACAAGCTGATGAATCACAATGACCGCTACGCCGTGGCGCTGGTGGGCGATGGCGCCCTGACCGGCGGCATGGCCTGGGAAGCGGTCAACAACATCGCTGCCGACAAGGACCGCAAAGCGGTCATCGTGGTCAATGACAACGGCCGCTCCTACGCCCCGACCATCGGCGGCCTGGCCAACCAGCTTTCCGGCCTGCGCCAGCAGCTGGACAAGTTCCGCACCCATCCCGCCTACGAGACCGCCATGGACAAGCTCAAGGGCAAGCTCAAGGGCTCGGGTCCCATCGGCGACTTCACCTACAAGTCCCTGCATGCCACCAAGAAGGGGATCAAGGACTGGTGGGCTCCGCAGGGATTGTTCGAAGACCTTGGCCTGAAGTACATCGGCCCGATAGATGGCCACAACCAGCGTGCCGTAGAAGAGGCGCTGCAGCAGGCGAAGCAGTACGCCGGCCCGGTGCTGGTCCACGCCCTGACCGAGAAGGGCCATGGGTACGCCCCGGCCCGAGCCGATGAGGCTGACCAGTTCCACGCGGTTGGCGTAATCGATCCGGTCACCGGACTGCCAGTGTCCAAGCCGAGTGCGCAAAGCTGGACGAGCGTCTTCGGCGAGGAAATCGCCGCCGTGGCCAATGAGCGCGAGGACATCGTGGCGATCACCGGCGCCATGCTGCAGCCGGTGGGCCTGAAGAAAATGTCCCAGGAACACCCCGAACGCGTGATCGATGTTGGCATCGCCGAACAGCACGCCATGACCACCGCGGCAGGCCTTGCCTTCGGCGGCCTGCATCCTGTCGTCTGCGTCTATGCGACCTTCCTGAACCGCGCCTTCGACCAGCTGCTGATGGACGTGGCCCTGCACAAGGCCGGCGTCACCATTGTGCTGGATCGTGCAGGAGTCACCGGCCCGGACGGTGCCAGCCACCATGGCATGTGGGATATGGCGCTGACCCAGATCGTGCCCAACCTGCACCTGGCCGCACCGCGCGATGCGGACCGCCTGCGCGAAGAACTGCGCGAAGCCCTGGACATCGACGATGCGCCGAGCGTCGTGCGGTTCTCCAAGGGCTCGGTGGGAGAGCCGGTGGAAGCCGTGGATCGCCTGCCTGATGGCGTGGACGTGCTGGCCCGGCTGGGGGACCGCTCGGCGCCGGATGTCCTGATCGTTTCGGTTGGCGCCATGAGCGAGCTGTCGCTGGATGTTGCCCAGCGCCTGAACAGCCAGGGTGTGTCGGTCACCGTCGTCGACCCGCGCTGGGTTCTGCCGATGCCGAAGTCGGTGATTTCCCTGGCTGCCCGCCACCGCATCGTTGTGTGCATCGAGGACGGCGTGCGTGCCGGCGGCGTCGGTTCGCGCCTGCGCACCGAGATGCGTGCCGCAGGGGTGGACACCGCGTTGAACGAAGTGGGACTGCCGACAGAATTCCTGGCTCACGGCACCCGTGGAGAGGTGCTTGAACGCGTCGGCTTGACCGCAAAGCAGGTAGCCCGCGATACGCTCGCACAGGTGCTCGGCACCAAGGTGCCGTTCGCCCGCCCGCTGCCTGGCCAGGACCTGCCCACCGGACAGATCCCGAAGCTGTGAGCCCTGTGAGCGGTTGCCCGACAGATTTGCCCCGCAGCCCTGAGAACATCGGCTTCGGCTCGCTCGTTGTCGCGCGCGCATGGAAGTTCGACGGGAGCCCGCACTGGGTTGTCCCGGGCTTCTACCTTGGGCAGGACGAATTCGGCCACTGGCTGCATCAGCCAGCCGGTTCCCTGGTCGCCCGTCCAGGAACCGCCCACATGGCTGCCACCAACGCGTTGTGCCTGATCCCGCATCGTGGAGACTGGGTCGCCACGATGTATTCGGATGCCTCAGAGGATTTCGACGTCTACATTGACCTGTCCAGCAATGTGGGTTGGCTGCAGATGAAACGTGACGCGTGGGAAATCAACTCCATTGACCTGGACCTGGATGTCATCCGTTCCCGGAGCAAAGGCACGTTCCTCGATGACGAGGACGAGTTCGCAGAGCACTCGCTGTCCATGGGGTATCCGCAGAAGCTCCAGGATTCAGTTCGCGATACCAGCGAACAGCTCTTGGAATCCGTGGCGGAGAATTCGCCGCCGTTCAACCATGCTCATCGGGAATCATGGTTAGCTAAAGTCGCGGGCCTCCCGGCAGCCTGAAGCTGTCCAAGAATTTCATACTTGAATGATTCACTGACCTGAAAAAGGAAAACCTATGGCGATTGTTCGCACCTACCGTTTGGATGAGAAGAACGTACTGCATTTCCGTGAAGCGTGGTTCCAGCAGTTCGAGGACGAAGAGCTGGGCCAGTTCGTGATCAACCACGGCTCCGTTGGCCATATGTCGGAAACCAGCGATGTGCAGGACGTTGACAACGATCGCGCGGACGAGTTGTTCGCCGGCTTCATGGAAGCCTGTGCAGAAGCAGGCTACAAGGAAATTGAAGCGGAAGACCAGTCGTGGGTGATCGTCCAGTATGCGCTGAAGTCGGCCAACGGCACCGAGCGTGACCACTACCTTGAAAAGAAAGCCAAGGAAGCATTGACCGGCCACCTGGCATGGCGCGGGCTGGGTACCGTGGAGTCCAGCGATTTCGGCAACCGCAAGCTGAACATCAGGGTACTCTCTCCAGCGCCAAAACTGGCAGTTGCGGCGATCAAGACGTGCATCCGCGAAGCGAAGCTGGACTTCACCAAGATGAGCATCGGCGTCGCACCCTACGCTGAAGTGAACAAGCTGAAGATGGCCCACCCAATGCCGTCAAAGCCCATGTCCATCGACTAGCCGCAGATGGGACTGGGCATTCCCGCGCCGCAACCGATGCGGGCAGTGGACTACCCGGCCATCCGCAGGCTGTCCCAAAGCTTGGGGCGCCATGCAGAACCTGAACTGTGGGGGAGCGGAGAGTGCCAGCTGGTCATCAAGAACCTGGATGGCCAACTGCTTGGCTGGTCCCGTGCCCATTGGTGGGAACCGGCTGATGCCACAGCTCCAGCTGGTTATTACCTGGCTGGGATCGAGGTTGCCCACGGATGCCGGCACCAGGGAGCGGGTCGGAGCCTGACGGAAGCACGGCTGGACTGGATTGCCCAGCGCGCTTCGAGCGCATGGTGCGTGGTCAATGCGCAGAACGCCGCGTCATTGGCGCTCCACCGCTCCCTGGGCTTCGAGGAAGTGGCCCGGGCTGCGCAGCTGGGTACCGTGGTTTTCAGCGGCGGCAGCGGCGTGCTGCTGTCCAAGGATTTGGTGTCTTCGCGCAGTGCAGCGAAGGCGCAGGTTTGAACGAGCAGGATACAAGGAGAAATGATTCCACAAGAAGACCGGGACGAAACCCCTGGCGCTCAGCGTAAGGCGCCGCGGATGGGCGCAACCCGCACACCGCTGCACCTGGTGTTCCAGGCCTGCGTTGGCGTCATTATCGGCATCGGCATCACCTCGCTGTTCTCCGGGGCCGGCCACGCGCAGCTGGCTCTGGCTGGCGTCATCGTGGTGATCGCAGCCTGGATCGTCGAGCAGGGTTTCCGCCTGCCAGCACCGAACACCACTTCCGGCGCCCGCATCCGGCTGGTGCTGCGCCTGATTTCCCTGGTCGGCTTCACCATCGCGGTCAGCCCGCTGCTGCAGCTGATCGAGGCCTAGCCTTGGGGCGTCGGGCGCTCCAAGCTCCAGCGCACGTTGCGTCCGATGCTGTGGCCTGCTGCCCAGGTGCTGATCGGGTTCGCTGCCGGGATCGTGATGGCCAAGACGATGACGCTGCCCGAGGAGCAAATCGCGTTGATCGCCACCGTCATCACGCTGGCCACTTGGTGGACGGATGAAGCGGTGAAGCTGATGGCCAAGGACACCCGTGTGGGAACTGTGGTGCACGGAATCCTCAGGTTCCTCCCGCTGGTCGGGTTCATCATGGCCCTGCACTCCCTGGCCGCGCCCAACGGCCTGGCCCCTCTAAGCCCCTGCCGCCCGGCTGCAAACCGGGCAGTGCCCTGGCCTCCTGCACAAGAAAAAGCTCGGGCGGATCCTTCCAGTCAAGGAAGGACCCGCCCGAGCTTTTCAGCGCTTGGGGCGTGAGCCCGCGAGCTTAGTCGGTGCCTGCGTCGAAGGCAGCAGACTCGATAGCGCGGTCGGTAGCCAGATCGTCGCTGTCGACCTGGGTAGCGTTCACGATCGCGTCGGCTCCGCCGGCTTCCAGCGAGCCGACCAGCTTGGCGGTGGTGCCGCCGACCAGTCCCATGTTGGCGTACTGTTCCAGGCGGCCTCGGGAGTCGGCGATGTCCAGGTTGCGCATGGTCAGCTGTCCGATGCGGTCAACCGGGCCGAAGGCTGCATCGCCTACGCGCTCCATGGACAGCTTGTCCGGGTGGTAGCTCAGGTTCTCGCCCTCGGTGTTGAGGATGGTGTAGTCGTCGCCGCGGCGCAAGCGGATGGTCACGGTACCGGTGATGGCCGAGCCGACCCAGCGCTGCAGCGATTCGCGTAGCATCAGGGCCTGCGGGTCCAGCCAGCGGCCTTCGTACATCAGGCGGCCCAGGCGGCGGCCTTCGTTGTGGTAGCTGGCCACGGTGTCTTCGTTGTGGATCGCGTTGACCAGGCGTTCGTAGGCGATGTACAGCAGCGCCATTGCAGGTGCTTCGTAGATGCCGCGGGACTTGGCCTCGATGATGCGGTTCTCGATCTGGTCGCTCATGCCCAGGCCATGGCGGCCACCGATGATGTTTGCCTCGTTGACCAGGGCCACCGGATCCGTGAATTCCTTGCCATTGATGGCCACCGGGCGGCCGGCGACGAAGGAAATCGAAACGTCTTCGGTCTTGATCTCGACGTTTTCGTCCCAGTACTTCACGCCCATGATCGGCTCAACGGATTCGATGGAGCTGTCGAGCAGTTCCAGGGTCTTCGCCTCATGCGTCGCGCCCCAGATATTGGCGTCGGTCGAGTAGGCCTTTTCAGCCGAGTCGCGGTATGGGAAACCGTGTTCCTGCAGCCATTCGGACATTTCCTGGCGGCCGCCGAGTTCTGCAACGAAGTTCGGATCCAGCCATGGCTTGTAGATGCGCAGCTTCGGGTTGGCCATCAAGCCGTAGCGGTAGAAGCGCTCGATGTCGTTGCCCTTGTAGGTCGAACCGTCGCCCCAGACGTCCACGCCATCTTCGCGCATGGCGCGAACCAGCAGGGTACCGGTGACGGCGCGGCCCAGCGGGGTGGTGTTGAAGTAGGTCTTGCCGCCGGTGCGGATGTGGAAAGCGCCGCAGGCGAGTGCTGCGAAGCCTTCTTCAACCAAGGCAGGCTTGCAATCAACCAGGCGGGAGTTCTCTGCACCGTACTCCAGCGCACGGCCAGGTACTGCATCGATATCTGGCTCATCGTACTGGCCGAGGTCGCCAGTGTAGGTGTAAGGAATGGCGCCCTTGTCGCGCATCCAGGCTACTGCGACCGAGGTGTCGAGGCCACCGGAGAACGCGATACCGACGCGCTCGCCTACAGGGAGATTGGTAAGAACTTTAGACATGTCTCCATCCTAATGGATAAATATGCAATGCAGTGAATTGTGCCGTGAAATGTTGAGCACATGTACCTACCAGATAGCCTAGGGGTATAACGTCGCTCAGTGAAGCGGATGAGCAAACCAACAGATGAGGTGTCCATGGAATTCCGTCAGCTAGGCCGCAGCGGCCTGAGCGTTTCCGTCGTCGGGCTAGGCTGCAACAACCTTGGCCGCGCAGGTACTGCAACGGAATCCCAGGAAGGAACCGACGCAGTGATCAAGGCGGCCCTCGATGCGGGCATCACGCTCTTCGACGTCGCGGACATCTATGGCAAGGAACCGGGGCTTTCCGAAATCCGCCTCGGCAAGGCGCTGGGTCCTGCACGCAAGGACATCGTGCTGGCCACCAAGTTCGGCATGGATATGCAGGGCGTGAACGGACCGGACTTCAACGCACGAGGCTCGCGCCGCTATATTGTCAGAGCGGTCGAAGCGTCGCTCAAGCGACTGGGAACTGACTACATCGACCTGTACCAGTTCCATACGCCGGATGCGAAGACCCCTATTGAGGAAACCTTGCGGGCCCTGGATGATCTGGTGTCTAGCGGCAAGGTTCGCTATATCGGCCATTCGAACCGCTCCGGCTGGCAAATTGCCCAGGCGGAGTACGTCGCCCGTGAGTTGGGAACCGAACGCTTCATTTCGGCGCAGAACCACTACAACCTGATTGACCGCCGCGCGGAACTCGAAGTGCTGCCGGCTGCTCGTGAATTCGACCTGGGTGTTTTGCCCTATTTCCCGCTCGCGAACGGGCTGCTGACCGGCAAGTACTCCAAGGGGCATGCCCCGGAGGGCACCCGCCTGACGCATGCTCGCCAGCACCTGGTGGAAACCAGCGATTTCGAGCAGCTGGACCGGTTCAATGCCTTCGCTGCCGAACGGGATCTGACGCCGGTCGAATTGGCGTTCTCGTGGCTGGCCGGGCAGTCGCCTGTGGCCTCGGTGATTGCGGGCGCTACTCGTCCCGAGCAGATACGCGCCAACGCCGCTGCCGTTCGCTGGGTTCCGACGGAGACCGAGCGGGCCCAGATGGACGAGCTCTTCCCGGGTCCGGAAAAGGTTGCCTTGTTCTAGCGGCATCTGGGCCAAGCGCGAAGGGCTGAACCCTGTGGGGTTCAGCCCTTCGCGCTTGATTAGAGCTGGGAAACTACTCTGCGGCGGTGACGTAGGCGATGATGTCGTCGCCTTGAATTGCTGCAGCGTATCGTGGCAAGGCAGCGATAGCTGGACCATCGGTTACGGTTCCGTCAGCGGGTGCAAATCGTGAGCCGTGGCAGGCGCAGTAGAAATCTTCTTTGCTGGATTTAGGGGTTACCGCGCAACCCTGATGGGTGCAAACGTTCGAGTACGCCAATACGGTCTTCTCATCCTTGCGGAAAAGCAGAATGCCGACATCCTTTCCGGACGGATCCTTGGCCGGTGCCAAGGCGCGTGATCCAACGGGCAGATCCTTCGTCTTCATGAGCGCCTGTCCTTCGCCGGTTGGTTCCGGGATCGGCAATGCCTCGGGGGTGTCTGCTTCAGAATGTCCATCACCGCAGGCGGTCAAAAGAGCGGCGGAACCAAGTGCTGCCGAAGCGCACATGAATGTGCGGCGGGCTGGTCGGGCAATGTCAGTCATGATCCCATTCTGGCAGAGATCTCTGTGCTGGCGCTAAGTGCCGAACGCCCGTGCTTGGCGATCGCCGCGTTCGTGGAATGCAACCGGCAAAGGCGCTGTTCATTTGCCGTTCACCTATCCGGCTATCGAACCTTATGCATATTTATGCATCAGCGTCGAATTCACAGCGTGGGCCGTTGGGGGCCGGTCTCGTTGGATGCGGCTTGAGCCCTGTGTTAGGCCCATGGTTAGTAATCTAGGTGGGGTTTTCCTGCGCGTGGACCTTCGTCGCAATGCCGCCTCGCAGTTGGGCTGGAAGTGGCCAAATCTAGATATTTTCCTGCTGAGGTTTTCCTGTTTTTGTGCGCGACGTTACGCGCGAATGAACGCCGTCTGGTAATTGATGCAGGAGATGGATTGATTTGAATGGCTTGGTTCGCGCTTGGCGGGCTGGTCGGCTGGCTCACTGCCTGGCGGCTGATAGTTCGGATATCTTTGCATTCATGCTAATATTTGGATAGCTAGTTGAAGCTAACATTTTCGGAGAGTGCTTTAACTGTTCACCTGTCAGGCATATTGACGCCGACCGAGATACTCCGCGCGGTGATCGCGTGTTGAGTTCCAGGTAGCAGTCCTCCGATGGAAAACAGGCGGTATTCGCCAATGCGAATGCCACGCCTGTACTGACCCGAAGCGCCGTTACGCGCAAGGCTGGATAGCCGCAAGCGAGATGCAGGCGAGCCAGGGGTCTGGATTCACGTTGTGAAGCCAAAACACCAGGTTCTGGAGTGAATCCAGAAGGTGGTGCTCCCCGTTACCAGGGATGAACGATACGAATGAGAAACGAACGAAACTTGAGTGTAGGGAAGTGATTCATGGGCCCAGGGGCTTGTGCGCGTCAGCTGAAATTTACCCCTTGCGATGACATCTCGCGGGAAGACGTGCAGGACAAGTCGCCGGTTGAGCAAATAGCTCCCGGCGCGGATCTCATCACTGTCTAAAAGAGGGAGGTGGCGCGTGGATAACGAAATCGTGCAATTCAGCGCCCTAACTGTTGTCTTGCTTTTGGTGCTCTTCTACGGAGGAACCTTTTTAATTTCCACCCGGATCGGGAAAAAGAAGGAAAACGCCGACGATTACATGACGGCGGGAAATAAAATCGGATTCGGCATTTCTGCTGCGAGTATGACCGCGACGTGGATTTGGGCTTCGTCGATGTATGCCTCGGCCACGTCCGGCTACACCTACGGAATCTCCGGCCCCATCCACTACGGTCTCTGGGGTGCGTTGATGATTCTGTTCATCTACCCATTCGGCAAGCGGATCCGCAAGGTCGCGCCACGCGCGCACACCCTCGCCGAGGTCATGCACGCACGCCACGGCCGCTCCAGCCAGCTGATGCTGGCTGGATCCAATATTGTCGGTTCGGTCATCTCCCTGATGTCCAACTTCATTGCCGGCGGCGTATTGATCTCGATGCTCTCGCCCTTCAACTTCATCCAGGGCGTGCTGGCCGTCGCCGGTGGCGTTCTGCTCTACACCCTGTGGTCCGGGTTCCGTGCTTCGGTGCTGACCGACTTTCTCCAGGTCGTTGCGATGCTCGGCGCCGTGGCGATTATCGTGCCAGTCATCTTCTTTGCCGCAGGCTTCCCGGCCGCGTTCGAAACCGGCGCAAGCAACCTGACCCCGCAGCAGTCCAACTTCTTCTCTTCCGAAGCATTCCTGGGCCAGGGCGCACCGTATATTGCCGCGGTACTGGCCTACGCAATCGGCAACCAGACCATTGCCCAGCGTCTGTTCGCAGTGCGCGAGGACCTGATCAAGCCGACGTTCATCACCGCAACCGTCGGATACGGCGCGATGGTCATCGGCGTGGGCATGCTCGGTGTGCTGGCCCTGTACCTCGGATTCGAGCCTTCCGGTGCCGACATGAACAACCTCATTCCTGAGATGGCAGCCAGCTACCTGCCCGGTGTTCTGCTGGCGCTGTTCTTCATCATGATTATTGGTGCGCTGTCGTCCACAGCCGACTCTGACTTGGCGGCACTGTCTTCGATCATGATGGCTGACGTATACGGGCAGAACGTCGCCGGCAAGGACAAGGCTGATCCGAAGAAGATGCTGCTCATTGGACGTGCGACCATGGTCGTTGCCACGGCCTTGGCAGTCGCTTTCGCGAGCATGCAGCTGAATATCCTGGACCTGCTGGTCTTCGTTGGTGCCCTTTGGGGCGCACTGGTATTCCCGGTTTTGGCCAGCTTCTACTGGAAGAAGGTCACGAACAAGGCCTTCACCGTCTCGGTACTGGTTGCCCTGGCGATCTTCATCCCGGTTCGCTTCGAACTGATCCCAATCAACGGCATCACCGGATTCCTGATCGAGTTGCTCGCGGTGATTGGCATCGGCGTGGTCCTGGCATTGATGAGCTTCGGCTTCTTCGGCCTGCGCGTCGCCAAGATTGTCGGAGTCGTGGCAATCCTGGGCAGCGCTCCGTTCGCCTTCGGTTTCCTCCGCGATTACACCACCTTGAGCGCGTCGCTGGTGGCCTACTCGGTCAGTACCATCGTCTGCTACCTCATGTCCTTCAGATCCAAGATGGAATTCGACTTCGATGTGATCGCGATACGCACCGGCGACTTCGACGTAGTTGAGGCGCAAGCCGAAACCGCAGAAGCCGGACGCGACGCACAGAGCCTGGGAGGCAAATAATGACGGCGTTTTTCTTGAGCCTGTATGTGCTGGTATGGCCAGCGATTGTGGCAGGAGTGCTGTTCTTCATCAGCAGGGGTTTCATCCAGGAATGGCTGGAAGCCCGTCGCAACGGCGAGGACATCATCTAGCTGCTAGCAGGCGGAGCTCCTCAGAACGCGCGAACCCCGTACAGCGGATCCAGCTGTACGGGGTTCGCGCATCTTCAAGACAGCAAGGAGCCGAGACCAGCTTCCCGATGGGGAAGAGTCTCGGCTCCTTGCCTGGTTCCAGCGCCCAGGGAAAAGCGATGCAACCAAAAACGGCCGGTTGGGTACTAGCCGTTGAACTTCTTGCCGTTGACGCGTTCGGAGGCGCCAACCTGGTCAAGATACGGGGTGATGCCGCCCAAGTGCATCGGCCAGCCGGCACCGGTGATCATGCACAGGTCAACGTCGGCGGCTTCGGCAACGACGCCTTCATCCAGCAGCAGTCCGATTTCTTCAGCCAGCGCGTCCTGGACACGGGCCAGGATCTGTTCTCCGGTCGAGGGCTGATCGCCGAAGGACATCAGCTTTTCAGCTTCAGGGTGGAGCACCTGGTTGCCTGCCTCGTCCTTGACCCAGAGGGTCGTGATCTTTGCATCGATCAGCTTCTGCAGATTCTCCGAGATGGTGAAGCGATCGCCGAAAGCGGCGTTCAGCGACTCGTTGACGTGCTGCGCGACCGGCAGGCCCACCATGGCCAACAGGGTCAGCGGGGTCATCGGCAGGCCCATTGGGGCCAGTGCCGAGTCAGCTGTCTTCGCGTCGGTGCCCTCATCGAAAGCTGCCTGGACTTCGCTCATCAGGCGAAGCAGTACGCGGTTGACCACGAACGCGGCGGAATCCTTGGTTTTCACCGTGGTCTTCTTCAGCTTCTTGCCCAGCACGAACGCGGTGGACAGCGCGGAATCGCTGGTCCATTCGGTAGCGGCGATTTCCAGCAGCGGCATCACCGCGACCGGGTTGAAGAAGTGGAAGCCGACCAGGCGTTCTGGGTGCTCAAGGTCGCGCCCCATCTCGGTGACCGAGAGCGAGGACGTGTTGGTCGCCAGGATGCACTCGGGGGAGACCACTGCCTCTACCTCTGCGAAAACCTGCTTCTTCACGTTCAGCTCTTCGAAGACTGCCTCGATGACGAAATCGGCATCGGCGAATGCCTCCTTGGTGACCGAGCCGGTAACCAGGGCCTTGGTGCGGTTCACCGCATCCTGGCTCATCCGGCCCTTGGCGTGCAGCTTGTCGATCTCGCCGTGGATGTAGGCCAGTCCCTTGTCCACCCGCGATTGATCCAGATCGGTGATCACCACCGGCACGTTCAGCCGGCGGACGAACAGCAGGGCCAGCTGGCTGGCCATCAGGCCGGCGCCGACGACGCCCACCTTGGTGACCGGGCGGGCGAGCTTGGGATCCGGTGCGCCGGCAGGACGCTTTCCGCGCTTCTGGACCAGGTCCAGGAAGGCGTACACGGTGTTCTGGAACTGCGGGGTGCGCATCAGCCCGGTCAATGCCTCGACCTCAAGGGCGGCCGACTCCTGCTGCGAGATGGCCAGGCCCCGGCGGAAGACCTCCAGCACCTTGTACGGCGCGGGGGCCGCACCGGAAAGCTTTGCGTCGACGAACTTCTCGGACGCTTCGGCCGCCTCCAGCCAGCGGCGAGCAACTTCCGGATCACTGGGGTCAACGGCGTTGGGGCGCTTGACCTCGGTAGTTCCGGAGATGACGCCGTCAGCGAAGGCAATTGAATGCTCGATGAAGTCAGCGGATTCGAACAGGGCATCGGCAACGCCCATCTTCGCGGCGGCCGGACCGGAGAGCGTACGGTTGTTGTTCAGCGGGTTCTCGATCATGACCTTCAGCGCGTTCTCCGGGCCGACCAGGCGTGGCAGGCGGTAGACGCCGGCCCAACCCGGGATCAGGCCGAGGAAGCCTTCCGGCAAGCCCAGTGCGCCGGCGGTGGTGCTGACCGTGCGGTAGTTGCAGGCCAGCGCGATTTCCAGGCCGCCGCCGAGCGCCAGGCCGTTGATGAAGGCGAAGGTGGGGACGCCCAAATCGGCAAGCAGCTCATAGGTGTAATGGCCCAGCGAAGCCATGGCCGTGGCCTGGCTCGGTTCGCTCAGGCGGGTGACGGCCGACAGGTCGGCGCCGGCGATCAGGAAGAATGGCTTGCCGGTGATCGCCAGTGCGTGGATCTCGCCGTTCTTCGCGCGTTCTGCCTGGACTTCAAGCGCAGCGCGCAATTCCAGCAGGCCGTTGGGCCCGAGCGTAGTCGGCTTCTTGTGGTCCAGCCCGTTGTCCAGGGTCAGCAGCGCCATGGTCTTGCCGCTGGGCAGTGCCACATCCTTCACGTAGGAGTGGGTGACGGTCTCGTCGTGCATCAGCTGCGCGACAGCCTGGAAATCTTTGCTCAATGCAGTCATTGTCTCTTCCTTATGCCTTGCTGCCGAAGTCCGCGTGGTTTGGATTTTCCCAGATCACTGTGCCGCCCATGCCCAGGCCGATGCACATCGTGGTGATGCCGTAGCGCACCGAGTGGTCCTCGGAGAACTGGCGGGCCAGCTGGGACATCAGGCGCACGCCGGAGGAGGCCAGCGGGTGGCCCACCGCGATGGCCCCGCCGTAGCGGTTCACCCGCTCATCGTCTTGGTCGATTCCGTAGTAGTCGAGGAAGGAGAGCACCTGGACGGCGAAGGCCTCGTTGATTTCGAACAGGCCGATGTCGTTGATGCCCAGGCCGGCCTTGGCCAGGGCTTTTTCGGTGGACGGAACCGGTCCGTAGCCCATCACATCCGGTTCCACGCCGGAGAAGGCGAAGGAGACCATGCGCATCTTCGGTTCCAAGCCCAGTTCGCGCACTGCGGCGCCACTGGCCAGCAGGGCGGCGGTGGCGCCGTCGTTCAGGCCGGCTGCGTTGCCTGCGGTCACGCGTCCGTGGGCGCGGAATGGGGTGCGCAATTCGGCCAGCGATTCCATGGTGGTTCCCGGCCGCGGAGGTTCGTCAACCGTGTTCACGGCCCAGCCTTCGCCCGGGCGCTTGGCGGCCACGGGGATCAGGTCTGCCTGGATCTGCTGGTTCTCGTAGGCCTTGGCCAGCTTTGCCTGGGATGCGACGGCGTACCGGTCGGCGCGTTCCTTGGTGATCGCCGGGAAGCGGTCGTGCAGGTTCTCTGCGGTATTGCCCATGTTCAATGCCTGAGGGTCGACGATGCGCTCGGAGAGAAAACGCGGGTTCGGGTCGGCTCCGGCGCCCATGGGGTGGTTGCCCATGTGCTCCACGCCGCCGGCGACGACAACGTCGTAGGCGCCGAAGGCGATGCCGCCTGCGGTCGCGGTCACCGCTGTCATGGCCCCGGCACACATGCGGTCGATGGCGAAGCCGGGCACGGACTGGGGGATGCCGGAGAGCAGGCCGACGGTGCGGCCCAAAGTCAGGCCCTGGTCGCCGGTCTGCGTGGTTGCGGCGATGGAGATTTCGTCGATTTTCTCGGCGGGTACTTCAGGGTTGCGTTCCAGCAGGCCGCGTACCGCCTTGACGGCAAGGTCATCGGCGCGGGTACCGTGGTAGATTCCCTTGTCGCCGGCTTTGCCGAACGGGGTACGTACCCCGTCGATGAAGACGACATCGCGGTCGTCGAGCGATGGGTGCGCGCTGTTGCGCACGGTCGAAGCGTTGGCAGTCACCGTCGGGCTCCTTGGGTTGGTTCATGCTGCCCGTGGAGTACAGGGCAGTGGCCAGCATCACTGTGACCTGAACCATACGTTACTCAGGAGTAACTTGAAGTGCAAGTTGCCGATCCCCGCGAATCGGTGAACCTTCGGCGAATTACTCTGCGGATCCGCTCAGGCCTGCTTCAATGCCGCGGCCAGCTTGTCCGAAAGCAGTTCACGCTGCCATTGGCGGGCACCGAGGTTTTCCAGCATGTCCGCCACACTGGCTTCGCTGATCCGCGCCGGTGCATTCCAGCACACCTCGCGCAGGTACTTGGGAGTCAGCAGATTCTCGCCGGGAATGTTCCACTGCTCGCTCACGTCATTGACCACTTGCTTGGCAGCTTCCAAGCGGTTCGCGGCATCAGGGTTCTTCTCGGCCCAGGAGCGGGGGTGCGGCAGACCGTTTTTGGGTGCCCGCAGATCGGGCAGGTCGCGGGTGCTGTTGCCGCGCTGGATGGCATCGACCCAGCGCGCGGCATCGCGCTTGGCATTGCGTGTGTGGAACCCCGGAATCTGCAAGAGCGCCGGAACGCTGGTGGCGCGCTGCTCCACAGCTGCCATGATGGCGCGATCCGGGATCAGCCGGCCTGGGGCCACGTCGCGGCTCTGGGCCAGGGATTCGCGCGAGATCCACAGTTCGCGGGCTACCGCGAGGTTGCGGCGGCTCTTGAGCTTATGGATGCCGGATAATTTCCGCCACGCCGTTTCTGCCGGGACAGGGTCGGGCAACGTGCGCTCATGCTCGAATTCCTGTCGGGCGAACTCCAGCTTGCCCTGCTCTTCGAGCATCTGGGCGATGGCCTGGCGCAGCTCTTCGAGGACTTCCACATCCAGCGCGGCGTAATTAAGCCACGATTCGGGTAGCGGGCGGGTGGACCAGTCGACGGCCGAATGCTCCTTGGCCAACTGCAGCCCGAGCAATTCGCCGACCATCGTGCCCAGGGAAACTCTGGGGAATCCTGCGAGGCGGCCAGCCATCTCGGTGTCGAACAGCGAGGTCGGTGACATGCCCAATTCATGCAGGCAGGGCAAATCCTGGGTGGCGGCATGCAGGATCCAGGGCTGCTGGTTGACGAACTCGCGCAGCGGCGCCAAGTCATCCAAGGTCTCCGGATCGACCAGCCATGTTCCTGAGCCGTCTCGGCGGATCTGCAGCAGGAAGGCGCGCTGGCCATAGCGGAACCCGCTGGCTCTTTCGGTATCCACGGCCAAGTCGCCGGTGCCCGCTTCCAAGGCACGTACTGCACGGCGCAACGCTGGTGCGGTGTCGATGACTTCGGGGATCCCGTCGCGCGGTGCGGCCAGCGGTGTCAGAACCGGCGCGGCGGCCTCTGCGGCGGGAGTGGATGATGCGGGAGCGGAAGAGTCAGAATTCGGCATGATGCTTCCATTCTAGGACTAATCGGCGCCACCGCAGCGATGATCGCTAGCTCAGGCGGCGGTGGGGCAGTTGCTGCACACCTTCGGGCAAGGGCGGCAGCCCGGCAAAAGTGCAGACCATATCTGCCCACGCGCTCAGATGCGCGCCGAGATGATCCGAGTCCGGCGACCATGAAGCGCGCAGCTCGATATCGATGTGGTCTTGTTCCCCGGCTAGATTGCCGAAGGACTCGGAAATCACGCGGGTCGCGGTGCCGCCTGCTGAATGGTAGGCGGCGTCGCGCTCGCGCAGAGCTTCTTCGAGCCACGACCACGCGACCGAAGCCAGCATGGAATCCTGGCCCATTTCATGATCCAGCCGGGCGCGAATATAGGTGACGATGCGGAACTGGCCATTCCATAGTTCTTGGCCCGCCGGGTCGAAAAGGAGAATGAAGCGACCGGTGGCAAGCTGCTCGGCTGGTTGCAGGAACGGGGTGCGGCCGATTTCCTGGCCCTGGGGTCCGTGTCCGGGGGCAACCACATCCATCACATCGCCGCTGAGCGCCAGCGCGAAAGGAGCCAGCCTGCCGGGGGCCGGGATTTCGGTGAATTTCAGTTCCTTGCGCACCTTGGCATGCGACAACTCGTCAAGGGCCTTGGCAAAGGCCTTCGGAATGGCGGAAGCAGGGCGATCATTGGTCACAATTTGAGTCTAAGCGTGCCGTACCCGCGCATGGGTACGGCACGCCGACCGGGACTGCATGCTATGCGGCGGCGTAGGCGCCCATCAGCTCGCGCAGCTTCGCGATGAACGCGGCAACATCTTCCTCGGTGGTGTCGAAAGAGCACATCCAGCGCACCTGGCCGGCCGCGCGGTCCCAGTCGTAGAAGCGGAAGTGCTCGCGCAGCTGATCGCTGACTTCGGTAGGCAGCTGGGCGAAGACGCCGTTGGCCTGGGTGGGGTAGACCAGCTGGATGCCATCAATTTCCTCGACTGCCTGCGAGAGCTTGGCGGCCATGGCATTGGAATGGCTCGCCAATTCGCGCCACAGATCGGTGCCGTAGAGCTCGATCAGCTGGGCGGAGATGAAACGCATTTTGGAACCCAGCTGCATGTTCATCTTGCGCAAGTACTTCAGATCCTTGGCCAGCTCGCTGCGCAGGGTCAGGATGCCCTCGCCGAGCAGGATGCCGTTCTTGGTGCCTCCGAGCGAGACGATATCCACGCCGGCATCCGTGGTCAGTGCGCGCAGCGGAACGCCCAGGGACGCCGCGGCGTTGGACAGGCGCGAGCCATCCAGATGCACCTTCATGCCCAGCTTGTGCGCATGGTCGGTGATGGCCTTGATCTCCTCGGGCGTGTACAGCGTGCCCAGCTCGGTGGCCTGGGTGATCGACACGGCCAGCGGCTGCGCGCGGTGCTCGTCGCCCCAGCCCCATGCTTCTTGGTCGATCAGCTCCGGGGTGAGCTTGCCGTCCGGGGTATCCACCTGCAGCAGCTTGAAGCCGCCGATGCGCTCGGGCGCACCGTTCTCGTCCACATTGATATGCGCCGACGATGCGCAAATGACCGCGCCCCAGCGCGGCAGCAACGACTGCAGCGCGATGACGTTGGCACCGGTGCCGTTGAACACCGGGAAGATCTGGGCTTCGGGGCCAAAAGTATTGCGGGCGACGTTGCCCAGCTCCTCGGTGTACTGGTCTTCGCCGTAGGAAATCTGGTGGCCGCCATTGGCGCGGGCAATGGCATCCATGATCCGCGGGTGCACGCCCGAGTAGTTATCCGAAGCGAATCCGCGAACCGACGCGTCGTGGGTAAAAGTCATGCTGAGGTGGTCCTTAGTGGTTCAAGGGGTGAAGTGGTGTGCGATGCCAGGTCGCGCCTGGGTGCTTGTCCTGGCCAATCATCAGGCCTTGGGCAAGGCGATGCGGGCTCCATTGAACTCGCCGGCATCCTGCTCCAGCAGGTCCACGGCGGCCTGGGCGAGGAATTGCACCGGGGTATGCCCGGAAGGGGCTTCCTCAGGTGACTTGTCGCTCAATGCCTTGACGACCCAACTCACTGCGGCGGCGTTTTCGGCCTGCTTGGCGAACAGGCGGGCGATCGCATTGACCCAATGCTCCGCGGCGGCCTTGATGGCTCCGTAGTTGGCATTGGACGGGGTCGGGTTCAGCACCGCTTCGGCGCTCACGATGGCCAAGCGTCCTGCGGGGGAAGAGACCAGATCATCGACGAACGCGCGGGAAGTGTTGCGCAGGGTGGTCAGCACGCTGTGGTGCAGGAACTCCCAGTCCTCGTCGCTTTGCCCGGTGATGGATTTGCCGCCGCGCCAGCCGCCGACCAGATGGATCAGCGCATCGATGCTGCCGTGCTCTTCATGGACCTGCAGCGCCAGTTGCTTGACCGCGGCGAAGTCGCCCAGATCGCATTCATAGCGTGCATGGGCGAACGGCAGGCGCTCATCGAGCCGGTCTTGGTTTCTTCCTACCGCAAGCACCCGCGCTCCGGCATCAACCAGCGCGGTGGCGCTGGCAATGCCGGAGGCGGAAGTAGCGCCGGCAAGGAGCACTAATTTGGATGTCTCGTTCAAGGAGATGCTTTCTCTGCTCACATTTTCCAGCCTAGAGGAAAGGCTAGATTTTCGTTGCCCCGGTCATGCCCTTGGTCGATTCGATGACGGAGGCCATCTTCTTGTTCAGTGCTTCATAGAACATCGACAGCGGGAATTCGTCGTCCATGACCTGGTCCGTGATTTCGCGCAGCGGTGCGGTCAACGGCAGGGCCTCGGGGCCCTTGGCCCAGACCGAAGCGGGGTTCGGGGTGACGGTGGCAGAAACCAGTTCGTAGGCTGCAAGCCAGTGAGCCAGCTTCGGGCGGTCGATGGACTTCCAGTACAGTTCGTCGATCGCATCCCCCAAGGCTGCAACCACTTCGGGCACCTGATCCCAGTCAATGCTCAGCTTGGTGTCGGTCCAGTGCAGCACATGGTGCTGGTGCATCCAGGCGAACAGCAGCTGGCCGCCGAGGCCGTCGTAGTTGCGCACGCGCGAGCCGGTGATGGCGAAGCGGAAGATGCGGTCGAAGATCACGGCGTACTGCACGAGCTTGGCCATCTTGGCGCTTTTCTCATCCGAATCCGGATTCGCGGCGATCTTCATGCATTCGCGGAACGCGGTCAAATCGCAACGCAATTCTTCCAGCGAGTACAGGAAGAAGGGCATGCGCTGCTTGATCATGAACGGATCGAACGGCAGGTCGCCACGCATGTGGGTGCGGTCGTGGATCAGGTCCCACATGATGAAGGTTTCTTCGGTCAGGTGCTGGTCCTTGAGCAGCTCTGCTGCGTCCGCAGGCAACTCGAGGTTGGTGATGCGGCTGGCTTCCTGAAGGACCTTGCGGAAGCGCACTGCTTCACGATCCTGGAAGATTGCGCCCCAGGTGAATGACGGGGTCTCGCGGATCGCTACGGACTCCGGGAAGAGCACGGCGGAATTGGTGTTGTAGCCTTCGGTGAAGTCGATGAAGCGCAGCGGCACGAACAGCGCGTTGGTGTAGTCCTTGGCTTCCAGGTCGGCGATGAACTCGGGCCACATCACCTGCACCAGTACAGCTTCGAGGTGGCGGTTGGTCGAGCCGTTCTGCGTGTACATCGGGAAAAGCACCAGGTGCAGCAGGCCGTCGATGCGCTGGGTCTGCGGCTGGAACTGCATCAGCGAATCGAGGAAGTCGGGCACGCCGAAGCCGGCATCGGCCCACTGGCGCAGATCCGCGACCAGCTGCTCGAGGTATTCGGCATCGTGCTCGAAGTGCGGGCGCAGGGACTGCACCGACTCGATGATGGAATCAACGAGTTCGACGGCCTTCGGTGCGAAAGCGCTATCGGCCAAGCAACCGTCCTGAGCCTGCAGTCCCTGGAACTCAGTGGCGGCAGACTTCAGCTTCAGCCAAGCTTGCGAGTTTGCGATCTGCAGTACTTCTGCGTCGGTGGCCGGTACTGGCTTGGAGGAAATCTGAGTCATTTCATACACCTTCTTTTTCATGTTTGGGGCAGCGTTCAAGTGCTTACCTTGAACGCTACGCCCAAACAACAGAAAAGGTGATGCTAAGCCCTTAGTGAATAAGCAACTCTTGCTCTAAATGTGATCCACGCCTTGCCACCGTCAAGGGCATTAGCCCTGGGCCGGGCGCAGGGTCAGGCTCAAGGAGTTCATGCAGTAACGCAAATCAGTCGGGGTCTTGAATCCTTCGCCCTCGAAAACGTGGCCCATGTGCGAATCGCAATTGGCGCAGCGCACCTCAACTCGCTTCATGCCCAGGGACTCATCGCTGATGTAGCGCACCCGGTCCTCGGCCAAAGGCGCGAAGAAGGAGGGCCAGCCGCAGCCGGCATCGAATTTCGTGGTGCTCGCGAACAGTTCCGAACCGCAGGCCCGGCAGGAATACACGCCCTCGGTCGTGGTATCCCAGTACTCGCCGGTGAAGGGGCGCTCGGTCCCGGCTTGGCGCAGTACATGGAATTCCTCGGGAGAGAGGATCTGCTGCCACTGCACATCGCTGCGCGCGGCCGCCTCATCTGGTGACGTTGCTGATTGGTTTACCGATTCATCGCTCATGCAATATAAAACGCTTGAGCAGGCTGGATGATTCCCGGGCCTGCTCATGGAAAGATGAAAACATGGCTCGGAACATCGTAGATACCTTGCAACCCCGCAGCGCAGTGCCGGCAACCCTGATTGGGGTTGGACTGGGACTGGGCGCCGGTTCCTTGGTTGCCGCCAGCGTCTCAGCGCTCGCCGGATACTTCGCCCGACGCGTAGTGACCCCGGAAGAACGCCGCACCGGCAACAGCATCATTCGTGAAGTCGTTACCGATGCCGAGGGCAAGCTCTGGCTGCATTTCACCAAGGATTCCGATACCAGCGAACCCGGGCCCTGCAGTTTCCTGACAGAATTCGATTCCTGCGCCCTGCGGCTTTCCGCGCCGGAACCGGTCCCGGGCAAACCCCGGCTGGTGGCGCGCAAGATCGAGAAGGTCTACCACGGCACCCTCCAAGGGGTGCGCCGCGGCAACCTGTCCGGTGCCATCTACGAGCATCCCTCCGACCTGGGCTTCGATGCCGAAGATGTCGTGGTGCCGTTGGAAGGGGGAGACGGGCCGGCCTGGCTGGTGCGCGGCTCCGCCAACGAGGACATCTGGGTAATTGGCGTGCACGGCCGTGGGGCCCGGCGCAATGAGACCATCCGTGCGCTGCCTGCCTTGGGCGAACTCGGGGTCACCACGTTGCTGATGAGCTACCGCAATGACGGCTTGGCTCCCGGCGCGCCAGATGGACGCTATGGTCTGGGTGATACCGAATGGCATGACGTGGAAGCGGGCATCCAATTCGCACTGGATAACGGAGCGAAGCGGATCATCCTGATGGGCTGGTCCATGGGCGGCGCCATCAGCCTGCAAACCGCCGATCGAAGCGAGCTCGCCCGCCATATCGATTCACTCATTCTGGTTGGCCCGGTCATCAATTGGGTCGATGTGCTTTCGCATCAGGCTCGGGCCAACAAGATCCCGCAATCCGTGGGCCTGTTCGGCCAGTGGCTGCTGTCCAACAAGGCGGGACGCTGGGTGACCGGACAAGCGGCGCCAGTCAATTTGCGCCGGCTGAATTGGGTGGAGCGTGCGGATGAATTGAAGCTGCCAACGCTGATCATGCACAGCCGTGATGACGAATTCGTGCCCAACGGCCCGAGCCTGAAGCTGGCGGCGCTGCGACCGGACCTGGTCACGCTCAAGACATTTTCCAAAGCCGGGCACACCCGGGAACCGAATGTGGATCCGCAGGGTTTCGCGCAGGCGATTACCGGTTTCCTGGGCAAGCGCATGGCATTGCTCGAAACCATTTAGCCGCAGATAGCCAAGGGCCCTGTCCGCGAGATGCGGACGATCAACGGATCGCCGGCTCGCAGGCAGGGCCCTTGGCTTGGCTAGCGAAACATCAGCTGGTGGCGATCTGCGCCCAAATGGCACCGGTCGCCTTCGCTGCATCCTGCGGAGCGATCTCCAGGCTGAAACCGCGACGACCTCCGGAAATGAAGATCGTCTCGAACTGCTGGGCGCTGGAATCAATGACGGTATCGGTTTTTTGGCGCTGCCCGAACGGGGAAATCCCGCCCAGGACATAGCCGCTGCGCCGCTGCGCGGCAGCCTTGTCGGCCATCTGGGCTTTCTTCGTGCCCAACGCGATGCCGATCGCCTTCAGATCCAGCTTCGAATCCACGGGAACCACCGCCACGGCCAGGTCCTGGGTGGCGTTGGCTCCGGTGGAAACCATCAGGGTCTTGAAGACCCGGTCGCCGCTGGCTCCCAATTGCTCGGCCGCTTCGGCGCCGTAGCTTTCGGCCGAGTCGCTATGCGTGTAGCTGTGCGCCACATAGCTGATACCTGCGGCGTCCAGCGCGGCGGTCGCCGGGGTGGACGCGGCCTGCTTCTTCTTGCCCACGTGCCTGGGGATCCTTCTCTGTTGCTATTTGGTGCTGCGCGGCGCTTGGGATTCGCCCCTAGGCAGCCAGCTGCTCTGAAATCTGGCGCTTGATGCGGCCGAGCATGGCCGTCATGCCGCGCATGCGCAACGGCGACAGCGCACGGGTCAGACCCAGCTGCTGGGGCATGTCATCCGGGACTGCGAGAATCTCTGCTGCTTTGGCGCCATCCAGGCCCGCAGCCAGCACCGAAGCGAAGCCGCGGGTGGTGGGAGCTTCCGGGGGAGCGGAGAAGAACAGGCCTACCGGGTTATCGGCTTCGGCCGAGACCTCCACGACGAGGAACAGCGGGGACTGGCACTCGACGACCTGCTCGAAAAGCTCGGGATGATCAGCAAGGCGTGCCGGCAGCTCGGGCAGCTCGCGCGAATACTCCAGCAGCAGCTCCAAGCGGTCCGCCTCGGGAACCTCGGAGAATTCCTCGACGATCTCGTTCAATGCTTCGGGCAGCTGGCTCATGCGCGGGCTCCACGCTGTGCAGGCACTTCGCCGGCAGCTTCGCCGCGGACGATTGGCACACCCACCGCGTTGCCCCACTCCGTCCAGGAGCCGTCGTAGTTGCGCACGGTTTCGAAGCCGAGCAGGTGCTTGAGCACGAACCAGGTGTGACTGGAGCGTTCGCCGATGCGGCAGTAGGCCACAACGTCATCGCCCGGCTTCAGGCCGGCGCCATCAAGGTAGATGGCTTCCAATTCCTCGCGCGAGCGGAAGGTGCCGTCCTCGGCCGCCGCCTTGGCCCAGGGCACCGATGCGGCGGTGGGGATATGCCCGCCGCGCAGGGCGCCCTCTTCCGGGTAATTCGGCATGTGGGTGCGTTCGCCGGTGTATTCCTCGGGCGAACGCACGTCGATCAGCGGGTTGCCCAGGTGGTTCAGGACCTCCGGGAGGAACGCACGGATTTCCGAGTCGACACGCTCGATCACCGGGTATTCGGTGGCGGTGACGGCGGGCTTCTCGGTGCTCAGCTCGCGGCCTTCAGCGATCCACTTGTCGCGGCCGCCATCCATCAGGCGCACGTCTTCGTGGCCGAACAGGGTGAAGACCCACAGCGCGTAGGCTGCCCACCAGTTCGACTTGTCGCCGTAGATGACCACGGTCGAATCGCGGGTGATGCCCTTGGCGGCCATCAGCTTCGCGAATCCCTCGCCGTCGACGTAGTCGCGGGTGACCTCGTCGTTCAGCTCGGTGTGCCAGTCGATCTTCAGCGCACCTGGCACGTGGCCGGTGGAATACAGCAAGATGTCTTCATCCGATTCCAGTACTACGAGATTCTCGGCTCCGAGGTTGTCAGCCACCCATTGGGTGGAAACCAGGCGTTCAGGGTGAGCGTACGCTGCATACTTCTCGTTGGACTCGACGGGCAACGACATTCCTAATCACGATCCTTGCGGGTGTCAGTTTTTGCCACGCTGGACACAGCGGGCAACGGGCGTTGCTTCTAGCCTAGTCCCCATCTATGGCGAACACAGTGTGGGCTACGACATTTTCGGCAATGTATCGCCGCGTTCAAGGTAAACTGGCCGATGGGCAAGCCACGGCTTCCCGACCATTTCCTGAGCAATCAACTGAAGGACTCCCACAGCCAATGGCGACGATCACCCACCTGAGCGAGACCAAGCCGAATCTTTCAATCGAAGAACTGCTGGCCGGTTTCCACCCGTCCTACCGCTTTGGTGAAGTATCCTTCAATACCTATCGCCCGGATCCCAACCAGCCGTCGCAGGCCGAAGCGGTCACCAAGCTGAAGGCCTTCGCCGAATCGGTGGGCAAGAGCAACTCCGGTTCGTTCCTCTCCAAGCTGTTCGGGAAGAAGAAGGAAACCAAGAACGGCATCTACCTCGATGGCGGCTTCGGCGTGGGCAAGACCCACCTGCTCGCTTCGCTGTGGCATGCGGCTCCCGGCCGCAAGGCCTTCGGCACCTTTGTCGAGTACACCAACCTGGTCGGTGCGCTGTCCTTCCGCCAGACCGTTGAAGTGCTGAGCCAATACTCGCTGGTCTGCATCGATGAGTTCGAGCTGGACGATCCCGGGGACACCGTGCTGATGTCCCGCCTCATGCGCGAGCTGTCCGACGCCGGCGTGAAGCTGGCTGCCACCTCCAACACCCTGCCCGGCGCACTGGGCGAGGGCCGCTTCGCGGCAGTGGACTTCCAGCGCGAGATCAAGACCCTGTCCGAGCAGTTCGACGTGCACCGCGTCGAAGGCGAGGACTTCCGCCACCGAGGCCTGCCCGATGCCCCCGAGCCGCTGGAAGATGCGGAGATCGAAGCCTTCGCCCAGGACCGCTACCCGGACAAGACCCTGGCCGTTGACAACTTCGATGATCTGGTGGCCCACCTCTCGAAGGTGCACCCGTCGCGCTACCGCCAGCTGGTGGCCGAAACCGATGTGCTGATCCTGCACAACGTGGACACCATCACCGACCAGGCCATCGCCCTGCGCTTCGTGGTTCTTGCCGACCGCCTGTACGACAAGGACGTGCCGATCGTGGCCTCGGGCAAGCCGTTCAGCGAGCTGTTCACCCCGGAAATGATGTCCGGCGGCTACCAGAAGAAGTACTTCCGTGCCGTGTCCCGCCTGACTGCCTTGGCCCGCGAGGGCCAGGTCGGGGAACCAGCCATCTAGGCTGGAAAGCTGCTTTTGCCACTTCATCGTCGAGCGTTGCGCTCGACGATGAAGTGCGTTAAAAGCCCTGCGACCAAGGCCCAGAAAGCTCCGCCGATCCCGAAGAGCGTGAGATTTCCGGCGGCGACCAGCACCGTGGCCAGTGCACTCAGCCGCCACGCGCTATCGGCCATCGCCCCGAGCAGGGCATTGGCGAGCGTGGCCAGCAAAGCCAAGCCGGCCGCCGCCTGGAACAGCCCCTCGGGCGAGGCGCTGGCCACAGAGACGATCAGTGCGCTCAAGGCCCCGAAGACCAGGTAGAACACGCCTGAACTCGCCGCGGCCCGCCAACGCAGCCGGGGATCTGCCCCGGCTTGCTCCCCGGCAGCCAGAGCCGCAGTGATGGCCGCCAGGTTAATTGCATGTCCGCCGAAGAGCGCCCCGCCTGCCGAGCCCACGCCGGTCACCAGCATGGTGGATCGCCAAGGGGCCGTATACCCGAAGGAGCTGAGCACAGCCACTCCCGGGATGTTCTGCGACGCCATGGTCACCACGAACAGCGGAACGCTGATGCTGGCAATCGCCTGCCAGGAGAATTCGGGGCTGACCCACTGCAGCTGCGGCAACACCTCGATCGCATCCCACGCCTCGGTGCGGCCAATGTGCCAAAGGCCGAAACCCACTGCGGCCAGCATGCTCAGCGCGACGGCAAATTTTGGAAGAATCCGAAGCCCGATGAAGAACACCAGCAAAATTCCCAGCGCGGGAAACGGGATGCTGGCCACTGCAGTAAAGGGCTTCAGGCATAGCGGGATCAGGACTCCTGCAAGCATGCCTTGGGCAATCGGCACCGGAATCCGGGTGAGCAGCCGGTGCAATGACGGCACCAACCCGGCCGACATGATGAGTATTCCGCCAACGATGAATGCCCCTACCGCCTGGTTGAACCCGAACTCCCCGGGCGCCAGCGTGGCGAGCATGGCCGCCCCGGGAGTGGACCATGCGATGCTGATCGGCAGGCGATGGCGCCAGGACAGAGCAACGGTGCTCAATCCTACAGTGAGGGATAGGACGAGCAAGCCCGAGGCAGCTTGTTCGCGCGAGGCGCCGACCTGGAACAAACCGGCCAGAACGACTGCGAAGGATGCGACGAACCCCACCATCGTGGTAATCAATCCTGCAAGGACCGATTGGGAAAGGGCATTTCCAGTCGTGGGAGTTTGACGAGCCATACTCTTTTTCTACAGGGTGGCACCGACCGGTCGAAAACCAGAGTGTATTAATTCCACGATATGACACTAAAGCAAAGGTTAAAGCAAAGAAGATACCGACCTCAGTCGGTACCTTCCATGGATGCTCGGGCAAGCCGAGGGGAGTACTGCGAGGGGATTAGCCCTCGTTGTTCTCGCCTTCGCCTCCACCAAGGCCGTTCAGGTAGTCGTTAGCGCCGTCCTGGACGCCATCTACCTGCTCTGCGAACTTGCCGCCGGTCTTATCATCGATAAAATCGCCAGCCTGCTCGATACCTTGGGATACCTGCTCTGGGTTCTCTTTAGCGAATTCCTCTGCCTTGCCACGCAGATCATCAAATCCTGCCATGCTGCACCTCCATTCGTCTGTGGGAACCCCTTCAGCTCCACAACTACTAACCACCCTAGGTGCTCTTGCCAATGCGTGGAAGCATAAAACGAAAATTTCCCCCAGCTACCTAGATGTTTTGCTGGTGTCTGTCAGGCAGTGCACAAGTTTGCCGCTCACGCGGCATGCTGATGGTGGTGGCTGGAAAGGATGGGTAAAGCAAAGATGGGAATCACGAAAAGTGATTCCCATCTTTATCTTGAGCGGTCAACGAGGTTCGAACTCGCGACCTCAACCTTGGCAAGGTTGCGCTCTACCAGCTGAGCTATGACCGCAT
>NZ_SCKZ01000003.1:260093-352814 GCF_004100365.1 Glutamicibacter sp. HZAU
GTCCGTGCGCGATACTGGGATCGAACCAGTGACCTCTTCCGTGTCAGGGAAGCGCGCTACCGCTGCGCCAATCGCGCTAAAAAGATCAGCAATCTTCATTGCGAGGTGGGGACGGGATTCGAACCCGCGTATACGGCTTTGCAGGCCGCTGCCTCGCCTCTCGGCCACCCCACCATACTGACCGGAGTCAGAATGACTAGTTTTACCTAGTCGGTGAATCTTTTTGCGAGCGGACAACGAGGTTCGAACTCGCGACCTCAACCTTGGCAAGGTTGCGCTCTACCAGCTGAGCTATGTCCGCAAAATTTGTTGTTTACTGAACGTTTCCGTTCGCTCCAACGAGTAAAAACTCTATACGAGTTTTCGCATCCCCACAAATCGAAACGCTGAGATCTGGTTCACACGCCCGAAAATCCGCGGAACTACGCGGAAAATTCATTTTTCCGGTACGACTAGGAGCGAAGCAGACCGAACGCGTGCCATGATCGTGTGCATGACGTCACCAAAACTGGCTATTCAAACAGATCTGGGCCGCATGTACTGCCGGCAGGTCGGCGGCGAAGCGATTGTCCCATCCATCACCACAGTCATCTCCATGGACAAGCTGGACCTTTCCGGTTGGGCCGGGTACATGGCGGCCAAGGCACTCTCGGACGATCACCGCCTGGTGCACGCTGTAGGGGACCCTCGCCAATTGCGTTCCCTGGTGCGAGATGCAGCCAGTGCTGCCGAGGCCTATCGGGACTCCGCGGCGGCCCGCGGCGATCGGGTGCATAACTACGCTGAGCAGCGAGCACTGCGGGCGCTGGATCTGGAACATGATTTGGAAGCAGCCCAAGCCGCGCTCGAAGCGAACAACGAGTTGGGGTTCGCGCGCCACTTCGACCAGTGGTGGGATGACTACAATGTCCAGCCCATTGCCGCAGAGGTGACGGTATGGAATCACAGCGTCGGCTACGCGGGCACCATTGACCTGATCGCACAGATCGGCGGCCGAACCTGCCTCGTGGACTACAAGACCAAAAACACCGATCGGGACGGCTTCGTCAAGCGCCCCGATGACAAGGTCATCATGCAGCTGGCGGCCGCTTGCAAGGCGGAGGAGCAAGTGGTGGATGCCGAGCGGGGCGCATGGAAAGAGTGGGGATACGGCACCGACACGATGCTGCTCGCGGTGGCCCTGGGCGAGACCGGTTCGCGGACCTTCATGGCACCGCCGCCGGCATTGCCCGACTACTGGTCGAAGTTCTATGCCTTGCGGCGGAACTGGGAAGCTGCATTCAAGATTGCCCAGTCGCGTGCCTCACTGGTCGAAATCACGCCGCCAGCTCAGTAAAGCCCTCCCTTCACCGCGTAGACTGGAACGGTTAGCTTTCGGCATTGCGAAACCTAATACCAATGTCCACGGCAGGGAAGGTACCAGCGGATTATGGCGATTTTGGGAATTCGGATCATCGGAGACCCCGTTCTACGCACCCCAGCGCAGGAGGTGACCGACTTTGGCCCGGAGCTCCAGAAGCTCGTCGAAGACATGGACCAGACGATGGAAAACGTCACAGGTGCAGGCCTCGCCGCACCTCAGGTTGGCGTGTCCCTGCGCGTCTTCACCTACCAAATTGGCGAAGAACGCGGACATATCGTGAATCCGGTGCTGGAGCTCAGCGACGATTACCAGGACGACCAGATAGAAGGCTGCCTGTCCATCCCGGGCATAGCAGCGCCGGTGCGCCGGCGGCGCCACGTCAAGGCGACCGGCTTCGACAAGTTCGGCAATCCGGTGGAAATCGAAGGTTCCGACATGCTCGCCCGCTGCTTCCAGCACGAAACGGACCACCTGGACGGCATCCTGTTCCTGGACCGGCTGGAACCAGAAGAAAAGAAAGCGGCGTGGCGCACCTTGCGGGCGAACAACTACTCGCAGACCGCCAACGCCACAGTGAAAAAACGTTCAGGGGCCCTCGGCTCCAGCTTTGGCGCAGGATTGGGGTTCTAGCTCATGCGTATTTTGTTCGCCGGCACGCCACAGGTCGCTGTCACTTCCCTGGACTACCTGCACGAAGCCGGCTTTGAAATTGCCGCAGTGCTCACCCGTCCCGATGCTCCGTTGGGTCGCAAACGCGTATTGACTCCCTCTCCGGTAGCTGCCCGAGCCGAGGAACTTGGCCTGCCGATCATCAAGTCCGCCAAGATCACCGAAGAAACAACGGCTGAACTTGCAGCGTTGGACCTTGAAGCAGCGGCCATCGTCGCCTACGGGGGACTGGTCCCAGAAGCGGCCTTGGCCGTCCCAACCCACGGTTGGATCAACCTGCACTTCTCGCTGTTGCCGCACTGGCGCGGTGCCGCCCCCGTGCAGCATTCAATTATCAACGGCGACGACATCACCGGCGCAGTCACCTTCCAGCTGGAAACCGGGTTGGATACCGGACCAGTCTTCGGGCAAGTCACCGAGCGGATCGGAGAGCTGGACACCGCAGGCATCATGCTCGAACGGCTCAGCCGTTCCGGTTCGACCCTGCTGGTGCAGACCCTGCAGGCATTGGATTCAGGCCAGGCGATCGCCGTTCCGCAGTCCGGATCGCACACCTACGCACCGAAGATTACCGACGTGGATGCGGAACTGGACTTCACCCGGACCGCCACCGAAATCCGCAGACGCGCCCACGGAACCACTCCTGCCCCTGGCGCCTGGGTCAAGGTCGCGGACAAGCGCTTCAAATTCGGCCCGCTGCGTGAGCACCGCGAGATCACTGACCTTGCGCCGGGCGAAGTGCGCATTGAACCGGGCAAGCAGCCGAAGGTGTACATCGGCACCGCCACCTGGGCCCTGCAACCCACCGAAATCCAGCCTCCGGGCAAGAAAATGATGAACGCCAGCGACTGGGCACGAGGAGTGCTCACCCAGGGAACGGAAGTGAGCTTCGCATGAGCGGGCAGGAACCTCGCGGTGGACACCGCGATAACGTACGCCGCAACGAGCAGGGACGTACCCGCAACCGCGGCCAGTCCGGCCCGCGCAAGTATTCAGCAGCCGCACCCGGGCAGCGCAAGCGCGCGGCCGATCCGGCACGCCTGGTAGCTTTCAAGACCCTGCGCGAAGTATCCAGTGCGGATGCCTACGCCAACCTGGTGCTGCCGAAGATGATCCGCGAATACCAGCTCGACCGCCGCGACGCGGGCTTCGCCACCGAACTGGCCTACGGGGCCCTGCGCGGCCAGGGCTTCTACGACGCGATCCTGGCCACCTTGGTCGACCGCCCGCTGGCCGAGCTGGATCCGGCGATCCTCGATGCGCTGCGCCTGGGCGCCCACCAGCTGCTGGCCATGCGCGTGCCCAAGCACGCAGCGTTGGATGAAACCGTGTCGCTGGCCCGTGCGCAAATTGGCGCCGGCCCATCCGGCCTGATCAACGCGGTGCTGCGCCGCGTGTCCGCCCAGGAAGCCGCTGCATGGACCGAACAGCTGGGCAACGCCGCCGCATCGGATTCCGAGCGACTGGCCATCGAGCACTCGCACCCGGACTGGATTGTCCGCGCCCTGCGTGGCGCACTGATTGCCCATGGCCGCGACGCGAGTGAACTTGAAGCCCTGCTGGAAGCGGACAACCTGGCCCCAGTGGTGAACCTCGTAGCCTTGCCCGGCCTGGGCGATCTGTCCGGAGCGCTGGAATCCGGCGCAGAGCCAGGCATCCTGCTTGCGGATTCTGCCACCTACAAGCACGGCGACGTCTCACGTGTACCTGGTGTCAAGGAAGGCACCGTGCGCGTCCAGGACGCCGGCAGCCAGGTCATGGCCCGCGCCCTGGCTGCTATCGAATTGCCCGAAGCCGGCGAAGACCGCTACTGGCTCGATATGTGCGCAGGTCCAGGCGGCAAGGCGGCACTGCTCGCGGCGATCGCCGTGCAGCGCGACGCCCGCCTGACCGCCAATGAGCCAACCCCGCACCGTGCCCGGCTGGTCGAGAACTCCTTGGATGCTGTGCCGCATGACTACTGGATGGTCACCGGCGAAGACGGACGCATCTTTGGCGGCGAGGATTATGCGGGGGATTACGACCGCATCATGGTCGACGCGCCATGCTCCGGACTGGGCGCACTGCGCCGCCGCCCGGAATCACGCTGGCGCAAGGCACCACGGGACATCCCTGAGCTGACCAAATTGCAAGGCGAGCTGCTCGACGCCGCCTTCAACGCGGTACGCGTCGGAGGAGTCATCGGCTTCGTCACCTGTTCGCCGCATCAGGCGGAAACCCGCCTCGTTGTGGAAGACTTCTTGAAGCGCCACGAAAATGCTGCTCTGCTGGATACCAGTGCCGCCGTTTCCGCGGTGATGCATCAGGACGCCCCGCCGGCAGGACATGCGCTGGCCGAGGGCAGCACCGTGCAATTGTGGCCCCATGTGCACGGCACCGATGCCATGTTCATGGCAATCCTGACCAAAAAAGCCTAGCCAAGCCCGAGTATTCCGAGGAGCATCCATGCCTAACGCGCGGATCAACCCGTCGATCCTGTCCGCAGACTTCGCGAACCTTGCCAGCGAGCTGGAACGCATCCACACCGCCGACGCGGTTCACGTGGATGTCATGGACAACCATTTCGTGCCCAACCTGACCCTCGGATTGCCGGTGGTTGATGCGCTGCACAAGGTCAGCAAGCTGCCCATCGACGTGCACCTGATGATCGAAAACGCGGATCGCTGGGCCCCGGAATACGCGCAGCTCGGCGTGGACTCGGTAACTTTCCATGCCGAGGCATCGGCAGCCCCAATCCGCTTGGCCCGCGAGCTGAGGTCGGCCGGCGCCAAGGCCTCCATGGCCCTGCGCCCGGCAACGCCGATCGAACCCTACCTGGATATGCTCGGCGAGCTGGACATGGTCCTGCTGATGACCGTGGAACCAGGTTTCGGCGGACAGAAGTTCCTGGATCTGGTCCTTCCGAAGATCAAGCGCGCCCGTGCAGCCATTGACGGCAGCGGCAAGCCGATTGCGCTACAGGTCGATGGAGGCATTTCGCGCGACACGATCTTGCGTGCCGCCGAAGCCGGGGCGGATATCTTTGTTGCCGGTTCCGCGGTGTACTCGGCAGAAGAGCCATCGGTGGAAATCGACGTATTACGCAATCTTGCGCTGGGTGGTCACTAAGACCACGCAAAGTGTGCCAGAATGTTTTCAGTAAACACGAATACGTGCTCCGGGGTCGGTGAAAGTCCGAACCGGCGGTCATAGTCCGCGACCCGCGACCAAAGCCACAAGCTGAGGGAACGGTTGAACTGGTGGAATTCCAGTACCGACAGTTAAAGTCTGGATGGGAGAAGCACGAATTTGATATGCCTTTTGGCACTGCCGATAGCACTCACAGTGGCTATCTTCTAAAGCAGAGCCACAGGCCCATCAAATGCACACCCCCGGAGCCGCCGCTTCGAGAAGGGTGGAATGATGGATTTCCTGCGGTGGCTCATTGAAGCTTTCAACTCACAAATTGCGATCGGCTCGTCGGCACTGCTGGTGCGCGAAGTCGTAGGCAACATCTTCGGCCTGGCCAGCGCCGTGGGCGGCATGCGCCGCAAAGTCTGGGCCTGGCCCATTGGCATAGCCGGCAACCTCCTGCTGCTGACAGTCTTCCTGGGCAGCATTTTCGATACCGGGTACACGGCCAATCTCTGGGGCCAAGCAGGCCGCCAAATCATGTTCATTGCCGTATCGGTCTTCGGCTGGTACCGCTGGAAGCAGGCCAAGGACGGCACCGGCAGCGCAGTGACCCCGCAATGGGCGTCCGGCAAGACCCGACTGGGCCTGATTGCCGTGCTGATCCTCGGCACCGTCGCATTGACCCCGATCTTCCGCATGCTCGGTTCCTACGAGCCGGTCTGGGCGGATGCTTGGACCTTCGTCGGCTCGTTGCTCGCGACCTACGGCATGGCCAAGGGCTGGGTCGAATTCTGGCTGATCTGGGTTGCCGTCGACGCCGTGGGCGTGCCACTGCTGTTCTCCGCCGGATACTACGCCAGCGCATTCATGTACCTGTTCTACGGCGCCTTCACCCTGGTCGGCTTCTTCGTCTGGGCCAACTCCAAGCGCGGCGCCAAACCCCAGGTTGAAACCGAAATGCTCGATCCGACCATTTCGCGCAAACGCTGAAAGGCGACAGGACCATGATTACGACCCAGCAGCTCGACGCGGCATTGCGCACTGCACTGGAAACCGCCGGACGCGGCCACCGCGGAGCCAACCCGCTGGTCGGCGCCTGCGTTTTGGATGCAGAGGGAAATATCATTGCTACCGGTTTCCATATCGGTGCAGGACACCCGCACGCCGAGATCGACGCATTGCGCCGACTGGGCAAGATGCCTGCGGCCAAGGCCCGCGAGCTGACGATGGTAGTCACCCTCGAACCCTGCAACCACACCGGCCGCACCGGTCCCTGCGCCCAGGCCATCGTGGAAGCCGGCATCGGCCACGTGTACTATGCGGTTCCGGACAACACCGCCGCCAGCGGAGGCGCCGACTATCTGCGCAGCCACGGAACCCAGGCTACCCAGCTGGCCGATTCCTCCGCCGCGAAGCAGCTGAACCACCGCTGGTTCATCGCCAAGGAGGAGGGCCGGCCGTTCATCACCGTCAAGATGGCGCAGTCGCTCGACGGCCGGATCAACGCACCGGACGGCACGAGCCAGTGGATCACGTCCACGGCCTCGCGCAATCACGCGCACGCCCTGCGCTCGCGAGTCGATGGCATCCTCGTCGGCACCAGCACCGCGCTTATCGACAACCCGCGGTTGAGCGCCCGCACACCCGATGGCCAGCTGCATGAGCGCCAGCCCTTCCGGCTGGTCATGGGCGAACGCGATCTGCCGGCCGATCTGGCGCTCGCCCAGGGAGACGACTGGGCGCAGATCCGCAGCCACGACGTGCACGAGGCGATCGCCCGGGCCAATGAGCTGGGCCTGGCCCATCTGCTGGTTGAAGGCGGCGCAACGGTCGCCTCGGCCTTCATCGCAGCCGATCTGGCCGACGAGATCTACTGCTACCAGGCGCCGCTGCTGATCGGCGCGGGCACCACTTCGGTCAACATGCCGAGCACCACCACGCTTGCCGATGCGCGGCGCTTCCGGCTGGACTCGGCCAGCAACGAATCGCTGACCCGGCTGGGCGATGACATTGCCCTGCATCTGGAACCGCTGCCCCGCGACTGATCGCAGGCAACCCTAAATTTTTCAAGGAGTAAACATGTTCACCGGAATCGTCACCGGCCAGGGAGCCATCGAAGGCATCGAGACCTTCACCGGCAAGGACCTGGCAGTACTGACACTGCGCGCCCCAGGCCACACCGACAACCTGGGCCTGGGCGGCTCACTGGCCGTCAACGGGGTCTGCCTGACCGCCACCGAGCTGGAAGGCGAGAAGCTCAGCGTCGACGTCATGGGCGAAACCCTGCGCCGCACCACCATCGGCGCCCTGAAAACCGGCGACAAGGTCAACCTGGAACGCTGCACCCCGGCCGGCGGCCGGCTCGACGGACACGTGGTGCAGGGCCACGTGGACACCGTCGGCACGGTGCTGGCCCGCGAAGACCACGGCCAGTGGACCACCTTCCGCATCGGTATCGACGACGCGTACGCGCCGCTGACCGCCGAAAAGGGCTCCATCGCGCTGGACGGCATTTCGCTGACCATCACCGCGGTCTCCCCGGCAGCGGATGCCGGCAACCACTGGGTCGAGGTCGGCATCATCCCGATCACCCTCGCCGAAACCACCATGGGCACCCGACAAGTCGGCGACAAGATCAATATCGAGGTCGACGTGCTCGCCAAGTACGTGGCACGCCTGCACGAATTCGGAGGCCAGCAGTAATGGCTACGTCAACCCTTGATCCCATCCCAACCGCGCTGGCGGCCCTTGCCGCGGGTCGTGCAGTTGTCGTTGTCGACGACGAAGACCGCGAGAACGAAGGCGACATCATCTTCGCCGCCCAGCACGCCACGGCCGAACTGATGGCCTTCACCATCCGCTACACCTCGGGGGTGATCTGCGTGCCGCTCGGCGCGCAACGTGCCGACGCGCTGCGTCTGGCTCCGATGGTCGGCATCAACCAGGACGCCAAGGGAACCGCTTTCACCGTCACCTGCGATGCCGCCGAAGGCATCACCACCGGCATTTCAGCCGCCGATCGTGCATTGACCAGCCGCCTGCTGGCCGACCCGGCTACCCAGCCGTCCCAGCTCTCCCGACCGGGCCACATCTTCCCGCTGCGCGCCGCAGCCGGGGGAGTGCTTGAACGCCGGGGCCACACCGAAGCAGCAGTGGACCTGTGCCAGGCCGCCGGGCTGGAACCGGTGGGCGTGATCGGCGAGATCACCAAGGACGACGGCGAAATGATGCGCCTGGATGACCTGCGGGTCTTCGCCGCCGTGCATGACCTGCCGCTGATCTCCATCGACGACCTGGCCCGCTGGCGACGGGTCAACGACGAGATCGAGCTGACCGACCCGATCAAGCTGCCTACTGCGTTCGGGGACTTCACCGCCAGAGCAGCCACCGCAGAGAACCACGAGCACATCGTGCTCAGCCATGAAGGTCCCAATGGCGGCGCGCCGGGCAACATGGTGCGCATCCATTCGGAGTGCCTCACCGGGGACATCTTCGGCTCCTACCGTTGCGACTGCGGCGAACAGCTGCATGCCTCGTTGGAAGCCATCGCCCGCGAAGGCGGCCACGTCATCTACATCCGCGGGCATGAAGGCCGTGGCATCGGGCTGGCCAACAAGCTGCGCGCCTACGCGTTGCAGGAAGGGGGCATGGACACCCTGGACGCCAACCTGCATTTGGGCTTCCCGGCCGACGCACGCGAATACTTCGCCGTTGCCGCGATCCTCAAGGCCATGGGCCTGGACGAGATCCGCTTGCTGAGCAACAACCCGGACAAGCAGCAACAACTGAACGACGCGGGAATCAAGGTGGCCGAGCTGGTCGGCCTGCAGATCGCGCCGCGCGAGCAGAACTCCGCCTACCTGCGGACCAAGCAGATTCGCTTTGGCCACCATCTGGACCTGCCCGATACCGACGATGGCCAGCAGCCCGACGCCTACCACGGCGCCTGAACACGACGAATCCAGAAGAACCAAGGAGCATCAAGATGAGCAAGCATGGCGCACCAACCGATGTCAGCGAACAGCTGGCCGCCCTGGCCAGTGACGAGAAGTTCTCCCAGCTCAAGGTGGCCATCGTGGCCGCCAGCTGGCACGAAGTGATCATGAACGGACTGATTGACGGTGCCCAGCGCGCCGCCAAGGACGCCGGCCTGGAATCCAGCACCACCCTGATTCGGGTACCGGGCACTTTCGAGTTGCCGGTCGCGGCTTCCACCCTCGCCGGGGACTACGACGCGGTCATCGCGCTGGGTGTGGTCATCCGCGGAGGTACACCGCACTTCGACTATGTCTGCATGGCAGCGACCAATGGCTTAACCAATGTGAGTGTGGACACCAAAACCCCTATCGGTTTCGGCGTGCTCACCTGCGATAACGAAGAGCAGGCTCTGGATCGCGCTGGCTTGGAGAACTCCAGCGAGGACAAGGGCTATGAAGCCTACTCGGCTGCCGTGATGACAGTCGCCGCACTGCCTTAGCATCGGGCCGGTCCTGTCACAAAGGGGCACCAGAATACGGCCCCGGTCAAGAAAACAGCTAGGATTAGTTCCGTGAAAACTTTTGACGAGCTCTTCAGCGAACTATCGCTCAAGGCACAATCCCGCCCGGAAGGCTCACGTACTGTCACCGAACTCGACTCTGGTGTCCACGGCATCGGCAAGAAGATCGTCGAGGAAGCCGCCGAAGTTTGGATGGCTGCGGAGTACGAAACCGATGAGGCCGCGGCGGAGGAAATCTCCCAGTTGCTGTACCACTTGCAGGTTCTCATGATCGCCAAGGGCATGACCTTGGCCGACGTTTACAAGCATCTATAGCCGTCGCGCGACTGCGGCCTGATCCACTGCAGATCAGGCCGCAGTCAACGCACGGCGGCAGAAACAACGGCCAACGAACTAATCCTTGGCGCTTGTTTATGGCTAATCGCCGCAGCGCCATTCATGACGAAATGAGTCAAAAATGCTCCGCGTAGCCCTACCCAACAAGGGTGCCCTGTCCGAAATCGCTTCCACCATGTTCAAAGAAGCCGGCTACCTCCAGCGCCGCGATTCCCGCGAACTGGTCCTGGTCGACGAGGACAACCAAGTCGAATTCTTCTATCTGCGTCCCCGCGATATCGCCGTCTATGTCGGCCGCGGAATCCTGGACGTAGGCATCACCGGCCGCGACCTGTACCTCGATGCAGATGTCGACGACGCTGTCGAAGAGCAGCTCTCGCTGGGCATCGGCAAGTCGACCTTCCGCTTCGCTGCCCCGGTTGGCGCGTTCAACGATGCCCAGCAGCTCAATGGCAAGCGCATTGCCACCAGCTACGACGTGCTGCTGCGCCACTACCTCGAGAAGTCTGGCATCGAAGCTTCGATCGTCCGTCTTGATGGCGCCATCGAGTCCTCTGTCCGCCTTGGCGTAGCCGATGCAATTGCCGACGTCGTGGAAACTGGCAACACCATCAAGGCCGCCGGCATGGAGATCTTCGGCGATCCGCTGCTGAACTCCGAAGCGGTCATGATTGGCCGTGTCGGGCACAAGCCATCCGGCCTGGATGTGCTGATCCGCCGTCTCAACGGGGTGCTTGTCGCCCGCCAGTACGTCATGCTCGACTACGACGTACGCCGCGAGCTGGCCGACAAGGCCTGCGCACTGACCCCAGGCCTGGAATCGCCAACCGTGTCGGACCTTGCCAACTCCGAGTGGGTCGCCGTGCGCGCCATGGTCAAGAAATCGCAGACCAACAACATCATGGATGAGCTGTACGACGTTGGCGCGCGCGCCATCTTGGTCAGCCAGATCCACGCCTGCCGCATCTAACGAGACAAGGAAATTTCGCTGATGAGCGTTGCAATTCGTGTTATTCCTTGCCTCGATGTCGATGCCGGACGCGTCGTCAAGGGCGTCAACTTCGTGGGCCTTCGCGATGCTGGCGATCCAGTCGAGCTTGCCCGCCGCTACAACGACGCAGGCGCCGACGAACTGACCTTCCTCGATGTCACCGCATCCAGCGCGGATCGTGAAACCACCTACGAAGTGGTCCGCCATACCGCAGAAGAAGTCTTCATCCCGCTGACCGTGGGCGGTGGCGTCCGCACTGCTGAAGACGTTGATCGCCTGCTACGGAACGGTGCCGACAAAGCCTCGATCAACACCGCGGCGGTGAACCGTCCTGAGGTCATCAACGAGATCACCCAGCGCTTCGGCTCCCAGGTGCTCGTGCTGTCCCTGGACGCGCGCCGCACCGATGATCCATCTATCGCATCGGGCTATGAGGTCACCACCCATGGCGGTCGAACCGGCACCGGCATGTGTGCCGTCGCCTGGGCCAAGGAAGCCGCTGAACGAGGCGTGGGGGAGATCCTGCTGAACTCGATCGATGCTGATGGCACCAAGGATGGATTCGATCTGGAAATGATCCGTGCGGTTCGCGCCGAGGTCTCGGTTCCGCTGATCGCATCGGGTGGCGCGGGTAAGCCTGAGGACTTCCCTCCAGCGATCGAAGCGGGTGCCGACGCAGTATTGGCAGCCTCGATTTTCCACTTCGGACCGAAGGACATGATCGCCAAGGTTAAGCAAGCGATCCGCGAAGCTGGTTACCCAGTTCGCTAGGATCCAAGCATGAGGCCCAGCACCACATGGCGCTGGGCCTCATGCTGTACTTGGCTAATCGTTGGCAATGAGCTCCTTCTCAGTGCGCCAAACGTCGATTTCAATCGGTGTGCTTGCGACGGCGGCTTGACCGGGTATGGCCTGCCATGGGCCTCCATCGACGCTGAATTCTCCTCGGTAGAGGGTGGTAACCCCGACCTTGAACTTGCCAGTCTCACCATAAGAATGACTCGTGGGGGTTTCATCTCTCAATGTATGGTTTGGCGCTGGCTCTCCAGGGAAATCTAAATTCCGAGTGGTCCCGTCACCATAGTTCCAATTCCATTGAATCGGAATCGCCTTTATTCGAACGGTGGATCCAGATAAATTTGAATTGAATGTTTGATTTTCCGCAGTCGCCCATAGATGAGTGTGTCCATTCCGCAGGGAAAACTCATTAGGTTCGCTCTTAATAGTGGATGCCTTGATTGGATAAGATCTGAACCGCTCGATGTCAATTAAGATTTCTGGAACCAGTTGATCTTTAGGGATCTCAAATTGGGGAGGATCGCCCGGACAAAAACGATATTGTCTTACGAATCGTCCTTCGTCATCGACGAGTTGGCGTGTGATCGGATAAGTTCCGTCATCACAACGGGCTTGATCGGGATTGCTGTCACAACTATTGACAGACTCTTGACCGGGTATGCAGGCATCAAAATCACGGTACATGAATTTCTTATTCTTGGGGATTTTCTCAAGATCATATTCGTCGTGTTTTTCGCGATCTTTCCGGTTATTTATATTGTTCCTAGGCGCATCATCGGGGGAGTTCCTTTCCGTATACCTTTCTTCGATTTCATCGTTGTTGAAAAACACCTGATCCTTGTCAGAAGCGGACTTTTCGGTGAGTATGACAGTATTTGAGAGTAAAGTAATGCCAAGGGAAACTGCAAGAAGTGTGATTGACAATTCTGCTCTGAGCCTCATCAGTCTTCCACTCCGGCAATCGAGTAAATTTTCCACTGTTTATCGAATTCTAATCCTAGTGCAGTTTCTGTGGCTCCAAGTTCAGAGAGTTCTGAATCGATTTCATTTGGAACTAAGTAATATTGGGCGGCGTCAGCGGTGTATCGAACTGTAACAATTGCGAGATTCTTGCCAGAAATATACGAGTCGATTACTTCAGGATGGTATTTTCCGCCAACTTGCCATTTTCCGCTTATTTCTGCTCTGGATGCAGGGTCAATAGTAGATTCTTTGCAGACAGTGCAGTCTGAGGTTGTTACCTTCCCAATTAAGTCCGGGTCACGAGTTTCGATTGTGTAATTGACCAAATCGAAGTAGTGCTCCGCGAAGGCAGCGGCACCCTCTTCAGAATTCTTTTTGGCTGCAGCTGGCAGATTGGGGACAGGGACATTTTTAGCTGGGCCATTTGCCGATGCCGGTTCATATTTATCAGTTTCACTCGCCGAGGGGGAAACTGACTTAGGCGATGTCGCCGAGGGAGCTGCTTCGACAGTCGACGCTGAGCTGGTTGGTTCCTCAGTGTTCCCTGTGCTGCAGCCAGATAGTGCGAGTGCAACTGCTGCAAACGACGCGACAACTGCAATTTTCCGCGTATCCATTCGAACTCTCCATGATCATTGGGAATGCGAGGTTGTGCGCCATCCTATGCCCGTGTTTCAAGAAAGTGGAGAGTTTTCGATGAATCTGTGGAAAACTAGCCGCGCCCTATCTCGGAAGCACTGTGAACTCTCACGACGATTGATGCTGGTCAGGCGTGCATAGATGAACCTCATGACCACCGGCTGCCGGCATTGGCGTCAGCGTAGAACTGAGCAGTGGAACTGGTTCGAATGAATCCAGGCTCAAGTGTCGCGCCGCGTTGCTGAACGTGGATTATCAAGCGAGACGTCAGAGACTTTCCACCCGGTGTCGGTATATTCAAGTCCTACGGTGATCTCACCCAGATTTTGTTCTTCGAAGAATATGACTTCCTGATCTGGTCGTAGCAGGGAGCGTGGGGACAAGGTGAGCTCTCCCATCAGGTAGGCCTGGTTTCCGTCGAACTGGACGATGTAGTCCGTGTGGAGATAGTGGTAGCCCCCGATCTGGATGTCTTCTGGCCCTTTTCTCAGGTCGTCTAGCTCTTGAAACGTTTTCCAGCATTGCTCTAATTCGCATTTGCCAGTAACTATCGGCGCGAAATCGGCGGGGGAACGATAGAGGATTTCGTAATCGAGAAATCGGAAGAAGCGCCGTGCCGCTTCGAGCGCCCCGTAATCCGATTTTTCATACAGAAGGCTTGCCGAGTCTGGAGGATCCGGTTCGCTGGGTGGCGTCGCCTCTGAGGTGTAAGATCCGGTCGGCGATGAAGCCGAAGATTCGGCCTCGGCCGGTGCTACGGACATGAACAACGCCGGTATCAAGGCGATCAGGACGAAAGCGGGGACTGCGGCAATGGCTGCACTAGAGCCGTGGCGAATAACCTTGTGCGCGTTCATGTTCAAGCTCCGAAGCTGCTGGATATCGAATGCTCGAAATCCTAAGCCGGTGCGAAGCGAACTTGGATGCCAGATCCACGAATGTGGATAACCGGGCGAGGCTTAAAGTCCCGGCTTGAATCCCTTGACGATTTCCAAAGCGGTTTCGCCGCCCTCGAACAAGACCAGGCTCTGGTCGATGCGGCCGAACGAGTACATCATCAGTTCGGTCACCGGCCCGGTAATGGACACAGCGTTTGGCGCCTTCTTGGCAACATGGCGCTGGCCATCGGGACGCGTGAGAATAATGCCGATGGGCGCGTGGCGGAACAGCAGCCGGGACATGCGGGTCAGCGACTGCCAGAGCAGTTCTGTGTACTCCTTGTCCAGCACCCGCGGAGCCCATTGGCCGCGGGCCCGGCGAACATCCTCGGTATGGATGAAGAACTCCGAGAGGTTCGCCGACTGGTTGACCTTGTCGATGGCGAACGGCGAGAACGCGGGCGGACCCGAGCGGAAGCTGCGGACCAATTTCGCGTAGCCTTCCGGGGTCTGCGCCACGACCACCATCTGGTTCAGTTTCGCTTCAAGCTTCTTGGAAAGCGGCTTGAAGAACGTGCCGGCGGAAAGCAGCGAGCTTTCGCGCAACACGAGGTGCGCGGCGAGATGGCGGGTTTGCCAACCGTCGCAAAGGGTGTCGGCGGTAGGTCCTGCCGCAAGCAGGGTCTCGGCCAACGCAAGTCTGGAAGCCTGAACTAAGTGCATCACTTCTGAAACTAGCACGCTGCAACTGACTAATTGTGCAAGGCGAGAGAGGTGTCGCCCAGTCGGCATGGCGCGTCGACGAGCGGTACGTCACAGGTCTCAGGATTCCGCGGAAAACCAGTATGCTAATGGGGATGCCTACTTCTAACGACGGCTCGATTCCGAGCCCTGAATCCCACAGCCTCGACCCGGAGATCGCCTCGCGCCTCAAGCGCGATGCCAATGGCCTTATTGCCGCCATCGCGCAGCAGTACGATTCCGGGAAGGTCTTGATGCTCGGCTGGATGGACGATGAAGCGCTGCACCGCACGCTGACCACCGGCCGAGTCACCTTCTATTCGCGCTCCCGGCAGGAATACTGGCGCAAGGGCGACACCTCCGGCCACTATCAGTTCGTGAAGTCCGTGGCCCTGGACTGCGACGGCGACGCGCTGCTCGTCCAGGTCGACCAGATGGGCGCCGCATGCCACACCGGCACCGAATCCTGCTTCACCGATCGCGAATTGCCGGCCGTGGTGGGCCACCGCCCCGAGTAGGACTGCCGAAGCACCGGCAGCCGCAGCAGGCGATCGCCGAGAATTGAGCACCCAGCTGCGCGTTGCAGCACCGGCTCGAAGAACACGTAGAAGAAGAACATTGATGAAAACCCTTGGCAAGATTTCCCCGTCCCGCGAGTCCTTCCGCGCCATGGCCGCGAACCGCCGCGTCATCCCGGTCACCATCACCGTGCTGGCCGATTCGCTCACGCCGATCGGCCTGTATCGCACGCTGGCACAGGGGCGGCCCGGCACCTTCCTGATGGAATCGGCGGCCCCGGGCGGCGTCTGGAGCCGCTATTCGTTCATCGGGGTGAATTCGCCGGCCACGCTGAGCACCCGCGGGGGAGAAGCCTACTGGCAGGGGCACGCTCCCGACGGCCTGCCCACCGGCGGGGCCGGCGTGGAGGTGTTGCGCGACACCGTGCGTGCGCTGAAAACCGAACCGGTTCCCGGCATGCCTCCGCTGACCGGCGGCATGGTCGGCTTCATCGGCTGGGAATGCGTGCGGCACTGGGAGAAGCTGCCCAACCCTCCGGCGGACGACCTGAACCTGCCGGAGCTGAGCATGAATCTGGTCGCCGACATGGCGGCCCATGATGCGGCCGAAGGCACGGTCACGCTGATCGCCAACGCCATCAACTTCAATGGCAGCGACGAGAACGTCGATGCGGCCTACGACGGCGCCGTCGCCCGCCTGCAGGCGATGCTCGACCAGCTCGCGGTGCCGGTGGATTCGGCAGCGGCGGTGCTCACCGGCACCGATGTGCCGCGCGAAACCCTGATGGACGCCGTCACCCATTCCTGGGATGAGAACGAATACCTGGCAACGCTGGCCAAGTCCAAGACCGCGATCGTGGACGGAGAGGTCTTCCAGATCGTCGTCTCGCGCCGCTTCGAGCTGGAAACCCAGGCCGACGCGCTGGATGTCTACCGGGTGCTGCGCGCAACCAATCCGAGCCCGTACATGTACCTGTTCAACTTCGTCAACGAGGACGGCGAACGCTTCGAGATCGTCGGCTCCTCGCCAGAAGCGCTGGTCACGGTGAACGACTCGCACGTGGTCACGCACCCGATCGCTGGCTCCCGGCCGCGCGGGGCCAATTACGAGGACGACCAGCTGCATGAGAAGTCGCTGGTCAACGACGAGAAGGAACGCGCCGAGCACCTGATGCTCGTGGACCTATCGCGCAACGACCTCTCGCGGGTGTGCAAGGCCGGCACCGTGGAAGTCACCCAGTTCATGGAGGTCGAGCGCTTCAGCCACATCATGCACCTGGTCTCCAACGTGGTCGGCAAGACCCGCGACGACGTGGACGCCTACGACGTGCTCGCCGCGACCTTCCCGGCCGGCACGCTCTCCGGGGCGCCGAAGCCCCGCGCCCTGCAGCTGCTCGACGAGTACGAGCCGTACCGCCGCGGCATCTATGGCGGCGTGGTCGGCTACCTGGACTTCGCCGGCGACATGGACATGGCCATCGCCATCCGCTCCGCGCTGCTCAAGGGGGACCGCGCCTACGTGCAGGCCGGCGGCGGCATCGTGAACGATTCGAAGTTCGCCGACGAGGCACTGGAAACCGTGAACAAGGCGGCCGCCCCGCTGCGCGCCGTCTGGGCCGCGCAGTCCATGCGTGCCGCCCACACCATCAACACCGAATCAGGTGAAGCGAAGTGAAGAAATTGACCAGCGCCCGCAGCCTTGCACTTTTCGGCCTGGCCGGCGCACTGATCGGCCTCTGGTCGGCCACCCGGACCTGGGTCACCGTTGATGTGGCCTCCAGCTCCGTGCAGATCCCGCAGATTGTCGTTGACGGGGCGACCGCGGCCGCCTCGGTCACCGCGGTCTCCGTGGTGGTGCTGGCCGGTTCGCTGGCGCTGCTGATCGCCGGGAAGATCGCCCGCTACATCATCGCGGCGATCTGCCTGCTCGCCGGCGCCACGGTGATCACCGCCGGCATTGGCGCGCTGCGCGACCCGCAGGCCGTGGCCTCCACCGCCGTGGCCGAAGCCACCGGCCTGGCCCAGAACGCCGGCGAGTACACGCTCACCGCGTGGCCGGCAGTAGCGGTGATTGCCGGCGTGCTGATCGTGCTGCAGGCGGTGCTGGTGCTGGTCTTTGCCGGACGCTGGCCCGCGAAGGCCAGCAAGTACGACCGGCAAGCGGCCAAGGCCAGCGTGGAGCCCAAGGACCAGTCCTCGCGCAATATCGCCAGCTGGGAGCAGCTCTCGCAGGGCGAAGACCCGACCGCTGGCGGGAAATAGCCCGAGCCGAGCGTGATTCGCACCACCGGCGCGCAACGAAGGCCCCTGGAATAGGAGGTTCTCGCGCGCAGGTGGCAGAATGGAACCTGAAGACCAACGTCCTTCGGCAGCAACGCCCTGCCGGGGCGCAGCATCACAACATGAGGAGACATCGAACATGTCGCAGAACACCGAGATCGATCCGGTTTACACCGAAGAGATTGGCCACGGCAACTCCATCGCAGCGTGGGCCTGCGTGCTGACCATGATTGTCGGTGCAATCGTGGCAGGCGTCGCCTTCGCCTTCCTCGCCTGGTCCATCGTCTGGGTCGGTTGCGGCATCGTCGTAGTCGGCCTGTTGCTGGGTTGGATCCTGAAGGCAGCCGGTTTCGGCGTCGGGGGCGCTCGCAGTGGAGCATCGCACTAAATTGACTGTTCTTGATGACATCATCGCGGGCGTCCGGGAAGACCTGGGCGCCCGTCGCGCAATCACCAGCCTGGAAGCGATCAAGCAGGCAGCGGCGGCTGCCGCCCCTGCACGTGATGCGTTCGCCGCGCTGGGCGGCCACACCGATCAGGCCGCCCGCGACACCACGCTGCGTGTAATCTCCGAGGTAAAGCGCAAGTCCCCGTCCAAGGGCGCGCTGGCCGATATCCCGGAGCCCGCCGTCCTGGCCGCCGAGTACGAAGCCGGTGGCGCCTCGGTGATTTCCGTGCTGACCGAAGCGCGCCGCTTCGGCGGTTCGCTCCAGGATCTCGATGCGGTGCGCGCCGCCGTGCAGATCCCGGTGCTGCGCAAGGATTTCACGGTCGACGAGTACCAGATCTACGAAGCCCGCGCGCACGGCGCTGACCTCGTGTTGCTCATTGTTGCGGCGCTGAATGATGAATTGCTGGCATATTTCCTAGAATTGACTCACCAGCTGGGAATGAACGCCCTGGTGGAAACCCATACCGAGGAAGAAATCGCCCGCGCCATCAAGGCCGGGGCGAAGATCATCGGCGTGAATGTGCGCAACCTGAAGACGCTGGACGTCGATCCGGCCACCTTCGGCAAGCTCGCACCGCTGCTGCCGTCCGAGGCGGTGATCGTCGCCGAATCCGGTGTGGAATCCACCGAGCAGGTTGCCCAGTACGGTGCGGCCGGCGCCGACGCGATCCTCGTGGGCGAGGCGCTGGTGAAGCACGCCGATCCGCGCGCTTCGGTCGCCGCGTTCATCAAGGCCGGCACCGACGCCAAGCCGCAGCGCTAGCCGCGCACGGCAGCGTCGGACCCAGAATTGCATTTCGTGCCCCGCAGGAGCTTCCGGCGGGGCACGAGACTTACCACGAATCAAGCTTCGTACGAGAAAAGAGGGAATCGATGAGCACTCCGGAGAACTCCGAGCACAGCCAGTCGATCGATGCACAGTCGCTGAGGCACGCAAGCGGCCCGTACTTTGGTGCGTATGGCGGACGATGGATGCCCGAGTCCCTCATGGCCGCCATGGACGAGCTGAACGAGACCTTCGAGGCGGCCAAGAACGACCCCGAATTCATCGCCCAGGTCAAGGACCTGAACAAGAACTACTCCGGACGCCCCTCGCTGCTCACCGAAGCCAAGCGCTTCTCCGAGCAGTACTGCGGCGGGGTGCGGATCTTCCTCAAGCGCGAGGACCTGAACCACACCGGCAGCCACAAGATCAACAACGTGCTCGGCCAGGCGCTGCTGGCCAAGCGCATGGGCAAGACCCGTATCATCGCCGAGACCGGCGCCGGCCAGCACGGCGTCGCCTCGGCCACCGCCGCGGCCCTGATGGGTCTGGAGTGCGTGGTCTACATGGGCGCCGAGGACACCCGCCGCCAGGCGCTGAACGTGGCGCGCATGCGCCTGCTCGGCGCCACCGTGATCCCGGTGACCGTCGGCTCCCAGACGCTGAAGGACGCGATCAACGAGGCGCTGCGCGACTGGGTCGCCAACGTCGAGACCACCCACTACCTGCTGGGCACCGCGGCCGGCGGCGCGCCGTTCCCGGCGATTGTCCGCTACTTCCACGAGGTCATCGGCGACGAGGCGCGCGAGCAGATCCTGGCCCAGGCCGGGCGCCTGCCCGACGCCGTGACCGCATGCATCGGCGGCGGCTCCAATGCGATCGGCATCTTCCACGGTTTCCTCGACGACCCGTCGGTCGAGATCTACGGCTTCGAGGCCGGCGGCGACGGCGTGGACACCGACCGCCACGCCGCGACCATCACCCTGGGCCGCCCGGGCGTGCTGCACGGCGCGAAGAGCTACCTGATGCAGGACGAGGACGGGCAGACCGTCGAGTCGCACTCGATCTCCGCCGGCCTGGACTACCCGGGTGTCGGCCCCGAGCACGCCTACCTGGCCGACATCGGCCGCGTCGCCTACGAGCCGGTCACCGACACCGAGGCGATGGAGGCGTTCAAGGCGCTGTGCCGCACCGAGGGCATCCTGCCGGCGATCGAATCCGCGCACGCGCTGGCCGGCACCATCCGGCTGGCCGCCCGCAAGATCGCCGAGGGCGCTGTGCCGCAGGAGACGATCATCATCGCGAACCTCTCCGGCCGCGGGGACAAGGACGTGGGCACCGCCGCCGCCTGGTTCAACATGATCGACGAAAAGGACGCCGAGGCCGAAATCAGCGCGGCCAACGCGCAGAACTCCGGCTCGCAGAACTCCAAGGAGAAGTAGATGACCCGCGTGACCAGCGCCAAGAAGATCGCCGCAGCCCGCGCCGAGGGCCGTCCGGCCCTCATCGGCTACCTGCCTGCCGGCTACCCGGACGTCGCCACCAGCATCGAGGCCGCCGTGGCGCTGGCCGAGAACGGCGTGGATGTCATCGAGATCGGCATCCCGTACTCCGACCCGGTCATGGACGGCCAGGTCATCCAGGAAGCCACCGTGCAGGCGCTGGCGAACGGCTTCAAGGTCCCGCAGATCTTCGAGATCGTGCGCGGGATCACCGAACGCACCGACGCGGCCGTGATGGTCATGACCTACTGGAACCCGGTGCTGCGCCTGGGCGTGGACGAATTCGCCCGGCGCTTCGCAGAGGCCGGCGGGGCCGGGCTGATCACCCCTGACCTGGTGCCCGATGAGGCCGCCGAGTGGATGGAAGCCAGCGAGAAGCACGGCCTGGAGCGCGTGTTCCTCATCGCTCCGTCCTCGACCGAAGCCCGCGTGCAGCGCACGGTCGACGCCTCTTCCGGGTTCGTCTACTGCGTGTCGCTGATGGGCGTCACCGGCGCCCGTTCCGAGGTGTCCTCCGCCGCGCAGGCAGTGGTCGACGCCGCCCACAACGCCGGCGCCGAGAACGCCTGCGTGGGCCTGGGCGTCTCGCGCCGAGAGCATGTGGAAGAAATCGGCGCCTACGCGGACGGCGTGATCGTCGGCACCGCGCTGGTCGCCGCTTTGCGCGACGGGGGAGTGCCGGCAGTCGGCGCCCTGGCCGCCGAGCTGAGCGGACGCGCCTGATGGCTTTCGCCACGCAGCTGGCCCTGGCCCTGCCGGCTTCGATCCCGTCTCCGCCGCCGGAGTTCTCGAAGATCTCGCTGGGCCCGCTGACCATCCACGCCTACGCGCTGTGCATCCTCGCGGGCATCCTGATCGCGCTGTGGCTGACCAACAAGCGGCTTTCCGCCCGCGGCGGGAACTCCGACATGCTCTGGGACATCGCGATCTGGACGATCCCCTTCGGCATCGTCGGCGGACGCCTCTACCATGTGCTGATCACCGACCCGATGTACTACTTCGGGCTCGGCGGGCAGAGTGCGCATCTGGCTGAGATCCCGCAGATCTGGCTCGGCGGGCTGGGCATCATGGGCGCGGTGTCGCTCGGCGCGCTCGGTGCCTGGATCGGCTGCCGGAGGGCCGGCATCCGGCTTTCTGCCTTCGTCGACGCCGCCGTGCCCGGCCTGCTGCTGGCGCAGGCGGCCGGACGCTGGGGCAACTGGTTCAACCAGGAGCTCTTCGGGGCGCCGACCGACCTGCCGTGGGGCCTGGAGATCGACCCGGATAGCTACAACTTCCCTGCCGGACTGCCCGCGGACACGCTTTTCCACCCGACCTTCCTTTACGAGTCGCTGTGGAACGTGCTCGGCGCCTTCGTGCTGATCGCGCTGGATCGGAAGTTCAAGCTGCGCCGTGGTGCGCTGTTCTGCTGCTACATGATCTGGTACGGGATCGGCCGCACCTTCACCGAATCGCTGCGCCTGGATGCGGCCGAGGTCATCGCCATCGGGCCGCTGGCCCTGCGCGTGCACCAGTGGCTGGCGATCGGTATGGTCATCGCCGGCATCCTCGCGCTGATCCTGGTCCTCGGCAAGCTGCGCGGCCAGCAGGCCGATCCGTTCTACCTGCCAGGAAAGGCGCCCGCGCCGGCCCCAGCAGAAGGCGGCAAGCCAGCTGAAGGCACCGGTGCCCAGGACACGTCCGAATCGGGAACCATGTCCGAATCGGAAACCGCGTCCGAAAAGGGAACCGGCGCTGATCCGCAGAACGAGAAGTAGCGGCAGCGAATCCATGGCCCCATTGCGGTGGCCGGCAAGCATTCATGCTTGCCGGCCACCGCTGGTTTAACCCGTCCCGCGGCCTCCGGGATCGGCTTCCATGACGAGCCAGGGACCCAATATGGCGAAGAAGCGCGAAAAATTTGGCGGGATGCCGACGCGTGTGCGCAACATGCTTGAAACATTTGGCGGCTTTCAAAATCGGCTGGCGAAAACGGTTTTCGGGCGTTTACCACCAAAAAACCTGCTTTTTCCGCGGGAACTGGGACAAAAGTTTTTAACATTGCGGAAACAGAAGCACGCGCATGGGAGAAACAAAACCTGCGTAACGTGAGATCCACGCACCGAACTGGTTGATCGACCCCTGGAACGGCCTTCCGGTGCAGCACCACAACGAGGTGGGAAATGTTCGTCCCCGAAACCTCGATGCGCAAGCAGACCCCGCTTAGCACTGTCGAAAAGTTTCAGCTAGATGAAACATCCAGGCGGCCGGAAGCCCTTGCGAAGAATTAGCCCTTTACCGGGGGTTGCCGCGCGCCTATCCTGCATGAACCACAGAAAGGCACGCTCATGAGCATGACCGGAGTCCAGATGAACGCCTCGCCAGGTTTTGGCGAGGAAGTCCCCTCGCCCTACACCCGTTTCTCCGCGCTGCCCGGCGCGCAGGGGCTGTACGATCCGGCGGCCGAGAAGGACGCCTGCGGCCTGGCGATGATTGCGTCCCTGAAGAACGAAGCCAGCCACGGCATTGTCGCCCATGCGCTGACCGCCCTGCGCCGTCTGGAGCACCGAGGCGCCATCGGAGCCGACGAGGGCACCGGCGACGGCGCCGGCATCCTGCTGCACCTGCCTGATGCATTCCTGCGCAGCGTCACCGCATTCGATCTTCCCGCCGCCGGCTCCTACGCCGTGGGCATGGGCTTCCTCCCGGCCGACGCCGGCGAACGTGCCTTCGCCCAAGAAGAGCTGGAAACCATGGCCGCCGAGGAAAACCTCGCGGTGCTCGGCTGGCGCGAGGTACCGGTCAACGCCGACGTGCTCGGCGCCTCTGCCCGCAAGGTGATGCCCTGCATCACCCAATTCTTCATCGCCGCCCCTGCCGGCGCCCCGGCCGCCACCAGCCGCGAGCTGGACGCCGCCGCCTGGCGCATCCGCCGCCGCGCGCACAACAAGATGGGCGTGTACTTCGCCTCGTTCTCCTCGCAGTCCATCGTCTACAAGGGCATGGTCTCCACCGCGCAGCTTGAGCCCTTCTACCCGGACCTGTCCGATAGCCGCTTCGCCAGCCGCTGCGCGATCGTGCACTCGCGTTTCTCCACCAACACCTTCCCGTCCTGGCCGCTGGCCCAGCCGTTCCGCACCATCGCGCACAACGGCGAGATCAACACGGTCAAGGGCAACCGCAACTGGATGCGCGCCCGCCAGTCCACCCTCGCCTCGCCGCTGCTCGGCGAGGTGCCCGAGGAACTGTTCCCGATCTGCACCGCCGGCGCCTCCGACTCGGCCTCCTTCGACGAGGTCGCCGAAATGCTCATGCTCTCGGGGCGCAACGTCGCCGAGACGATCATGATGATGATCCCGCAGCCGTGGGAAAACGACGACCAGATGGACGCGGATTTGCGCGCCTTCTACCAGTACCAGTCCATGCTCATCGAGCCGTGGGACGGCCCGGCAGCTGTCTGCTTCACCGACGGCCAGATGGCCGGCGCCGTGCTTGACCGCAACGGCCTGCGCCCGGCCCGCTGGTGGGTCACCGACGACGGTCTGGTGGTGCTTGCCAGCGAGGTCGGCGTGATCGACACCGATGAAGAGCACATCGTGGCCAAGGGCCGTGTCGCCCCGGGCAAGATGTTCGCGGTGGACCTGGCCGGCCAGCGCATCGTCGAAGATGCCGAAATCAAGGCTGAAGTGGCCGCCTCCAAGCCATGGCGCGACTGGGTGGCGCAGAACCTGAAGACCCTGGACGACTTCCCGGACCTGGAGCATGTGCGCCACAATTCGGCTTCCGTGGCCCTGCGCCAGCTGACCTTCGGCTACACCACCGAGGAGCTGCGCGTGCTGCTGGCCCCGATGGCCGCCGCTGGCGCCGAGCCGCTGGCCGCCATGGGCACCGACACCCCGATCGCCGCCCTCTCGCAGCGCCCGCGGCTGCTGTTCGACTACTTCACCCAGTCCTTCGCCCAGGTCACCAACCCGCCGCTGGATGCGATCCGCGAAGAGCTGGTCACCTCCATGGGCACCGCGATCGGCCCGGACGGTAACCTGCTGTCCCTGGACCGCGTCGAGCAGACCCAGATCGCACTTGACTACCCGGTGCTGACCAACGACCAGCTGGCCAAGATCGCGAACCTGCGCGACGAATCCGGCGCCAAGTACACGCTGAAGGTGCGCGGGCTGTACCGCCCGGCCGGCGGCGAATCCGAGCTGCGCGCCCGGCTGCAGGAAATCTGCGAGAAGGTCTCCGCCGCGGTGAACCGCGGGGTGCGCTACATCGTGCTTTCGGACCGCGACTCCTCGGCCGCCTGGGCGCCGATCCCGTCCCTGCTGCTGACTTCCGCGGTGCACCACCATCTGCTCAAGAGCTCGAACCGCACCCGCGTCTCGCTGATCATCGAGTCCGGCGACGCCCGCGAAGTGCACCACATCGCGCTGCTCATCGGCTACGGCGCCAGCGCGATCAACCCCTACCTCGCCCTGGAATCGGTCGAGCAGATGGCCGAGAACGGCGAGCTGCCCGGCGTCGACGGAAGCCAGGCCAGCGCCAACCTGATCAAGGCGCTGGGCAAGGGCGTGCTGAAGATCATGTCCAAGATGGGCATCTCCACGGTCTCCAGCTACTGCGGCGCGCAGACCTTCGAAGCCGTCGGCCTGTCCCAGCGCGTGGTCGACCAGTACTTCACCGGCACCGCCACGAAGCTCTCGGGCATCGAGCTGGATGTGGTGGCCGCCGAAGCCGCCGCCCGCCATGCGCGCGCCTACCCGGAGATCGACGGCGGCGCCCAGCCGCTGGAATTGGAGACCGGGGGAGAGTACCAGTGGCGCCGCGAAGGCCCGCCGCACCTGTTCAACCCGGAAACCGTCTTCCGCCTGCAGCATTCCACCCGCACCCGCCGCTACGACGTGTTCAAGGAGTACACGAAGGCGGTGGACGACCAGGCCGCGCAGCTGAAGACCCTGCGCGGGCTGCTGAAGTTCAAGACCGAGGGCATCACCCCGATCAGCATCGACGAGGTGGAACCGGTCTCCTCGATCGTCAAGCGGTTCTCCACCGGCGCGATGAGCTACGGCTCGATCTCCGCCGAGGCGCATGAGACCCTGGCCATCGCGATGAACCGGCTGGGCGCCAAGTCCAACACCGGCGAGGGTGGCGAGGACCCCGAGCGTCTGCTCGACCCCGAGCGGCGCAGTGCCATCAAGCAGATCGCTTCGGGGCGCTTCGGCGTGACCAGCCTGTACCTGACCAATGCGGATGACATCCAGATCAAGATGGCGCAGGGCGCCAAGCCCGGCGAGGGCGGCCAGCTGATGAGCGAGAAGCTCTACCCGTGGATCGCCAAGACCCGGCACTCCACCCCGGGCGTCGGGCTGATCTCCCCGCCGCCGCACCACGACATCTACTCGATCGAGGACCTGGCCCAGCTGATCCACGACGCGAAGTGCGCCAACCCGTCGGCCCGCGTGCACGTGAAGCTGGTCTCCGAGTCCGGCATCGGCACCGTCGCGGCCGGCGTGGCCAAGGCCAAGGCGGACGTGGTGCTGGTCTCCGGGCACGATGGCGGCACCGGCGCCTCGCCGATGAACTCGCTGAAGCATGCCGGCACCCCGTGGGAGATCGGCCTGGCCGAAGCGCAGCAGACGCTGATCCTCAACGGGCTGCGCGACCGCGTCACCGTGCAGGTCGACGGCCAGCTGAAGACCGGCCGCGACGTGCTGATCGGTGCGCTGCTCGGGGCCGAGGAGTTCGGCTTCGCCACCGCCCCGCTGGTGGTTTCCGGCTGCATCATGATGCGCGTATGCCACCTGGACACCTGCCCGGTGGGGGTGGCCACGCAGAACCCCACGCTGCGCGAACGCTTCACCGGAAAGGCCGAATTCGTGGTGAACTTCTTCGAGTTCATCGCCCAGGAGGTGCGCGAACTGCTCGCCGCGCTGGGGGCCCGCACCCTGGACGAGGTGATCGGCAAGGTCGAGCTGCTGGACACCGATGCCGACCAGATCACCGCCCACGACAAGGTGGCAGGGCTGGCCCTGGATGCGATCACCCATGTCCCCGACGTCGAGCTGGCCGCGCGCCGCCGACGCATCGGCCAGGACCACGGGCTGGACACGCACCTGGACCAGCAGCTGCTCGCCGCCGCCGCGCCGGCGCTGGCAGACCGCCTGCCGGTGAGCATCGACGCGAAGATCGTGAATACCGACCGCTCCACCGGCACGCTGCTGGGCCACCACGTGACCAAGACCTTCGGGGTGCAGACCCTGGAGCAGGACACCATCAAGGTGAACCTTTCCGGCCGCGCCGGCCAGTCCCTGGGCGCGTTCCTTCCCGAAGGGATCACGCTGAAGCTCTCCGGCGACGCGAACGACTACGTGGGCAAGGGCCTGTCCGGCGGCCGGATCGCGATCCACCCGCCGCACACCACCCTGTCCAAGCCCGAAGAGCAGGTCATCGCCGGCAACGTGGTCGGCTACGGCGCCACCAGCGGCCAGCTGTTCATCAACGGCATGGTCGGCGAACGCTTCGCGGTGCGCAACTCCGGGGCGAGCATCGTCACTGAGGGCATCGGCGAGCACGGCTGCGAGTACATGACCGGGGGACAGGTGCTGATCCTGGGCGCCACCGGCCGGAACTTCGGCGCCGGATTCTCCGGCGGCACCGCCTGGGTGCTGGACTTCGATCCGGCCAAGCTGAACCCGCTGGCCGCCGAGCATGGCGACCTGCTGGTCGCCCCAGTCAGCGACGCGGAAGCCGAACGCATCCGCGAGCTGCTCACCGAGCACATCGCGTTGACCGCGTCCCCGCTGGCCTCCCGCCTGCTGCTGGACTGGGAGAACACCCGCGGCCGGCTGACCAGCATCACCCCGCGCGACTTCGCCGCCGTGCAGCAGCTGCGCAGCGATGCGGTGGCCAGCGGGCAGAACCCGGACTCGCCGCAGGTATGGAACAAGATTTTGGAGGTGACCCGTGGCTGATCCACGCGGATTCCTGAAGGTGGCCGAACGCGTCACCCAGCCCAAGCGCCCGGTCTCGGTGCGCCTGATGGACTACAAGGAGGTGCTCGAGCGCCAAAAGGCCGGCACCCTGAAGGAGCAGGCCGGCCGTTGCATGGACTGCGGCGTGCCGTTCTGCCACAACGGCTGCCCGCTGGGCAACCTGATCCCGGAGTTCAACGACCTGACCTACAAGGGCCGGATGGACGACGCGGCAGCCCGGCTGCTTTCCACCAACAACTTCCCGGAGCTGACCGGCAAGCTGTGCCCGGCCCCCTGCGAGGCCTCCTGCGTGCTGGGGATCAACCAGCCCGCGGTGACCATCAAGCAGGTCGAGGCGGAGCTCGCCGGGCACCTGATGGATGCCGGCGGCTTCGAGCCGCAGCCGCCAGCCAGGCACACCGAGCACCGCGTGGCGATCGTCGGCTCGGGGCCGGCCGGCCTGGCCGCCGCCCAGCAGCTGACCCGCGCAGGGCACACCGTGGCGGTGTACGAGCGCGACGAGGCCATCGGCGGCCTGCTGCGCTTCGGCATCCCGGATTTCAAGCTGGAAAAGCAGGTCATCGACCGCCGCCTGGAGCAGATGGAAGCGGAAGGCACGATCTTCCGCACCGGCATCGAGATCGGCAAGGACATCAGTTGGAAGCAGCTGCGCCGCGACTACGACGCGGTCATCGTGGCTACCGGCGCGACCGTGCCGCGCGAGCTGCCGGTGCCGGGCAACCAGCTCGATGGCGTGCACCACGCCATGGAGTTCCTCACCGATAACAACCGCGTGGTGGCGGGGCTGAAGTCCGAGCGCTCGATCGATGCCAAGGGCAAGCACGTGATCGTCCTCGGTGGCGGCGACACCGGTTCGGACTGCATCGGCACTGCCCTGCGCCAAGGCGCCGCCAGCGTCACCACGCTGGCCATCGGCAAGCAGCCGGGCACCGAACGCCGCGAGGACCAGCCGTGGCCGATGATGCCGGTGCTGTTCGAGGTGCAGACCTCCCATGAGGAAGGAGGCGAGCGGACCTACCTGGCCTCGACCGTCAACTTCATCTCCGGCGAGGGAACTGAGCAAAACAAGGTGATCGGTGTTACAGTTGCAGAGACAGAATTTGTTGCTGGCAAGCGCCTCCCGAAGCCTGGAACCGAACGCGTAATCAAAGCGGATCTGGTCCTGCTTGCCCTCGGGTTCACCGGTCCGGAAGTTTCCGGATTGGACGAACAGGTCAGTATCGAATTCGACAACCGGGGCAACGTCGCCCGAGATGGCTACTACATGACGAACACCGAGTCGGTATTCGTCGCCGGAGACGCCGGTCGGGGACAGTCGCTGATCGTGTGGGCTATCGCCGAAGGACGCGCTTGCGCGGCCGCGGTCGACAAGTTCCTCACGGGTTCGACTACCCTCCCTGCGCCGGTTGCTCCAACCGATAGGGCCATCAGCATCATTTGAGTGACATAGGCTTGAATGCGGCGCACCCGGAAACCGGGTGGGCCGCATTTTGCCTCTGTGAACATGAAAGGCATTTGGCTGACGGAATGAGACGCGCAAAGATTGTGGCAACCTGGGGCCCGGCCCTGGCAAGTTATGAAAACACTGTAGCGGTACTGAAGGCGGGCGTGGACGTCGCCCGCTTGAACATGAGCCATGGAGACCACTCCATGCACGCGCAATCCCTGGCGAATGTGCGCAACGCGGCCGCAGAGGTAGGCCGTGCTGTCGGCATCTTCGCCGACCTGCAGGGTCCGAAGATCCGCCTCGGCCGCTTCAAGGACAACGCCAAGTACATCCTCGAGGCCGGTGAGGAATTCACCATCACCATCGAGGACATCGAAGGCACCCGGAACCTGTGCTCGACCACCTTCAAGGGACTTCCTACCGACGTGCAGCCAGGGGACTTCCTGCTGATCAACGACGGCAAGGTCAAGCTCAAGGCCATTGCGGTCGACGAGAAGACCGTGCGCTCCGAGGTCGTCGTGGGCGGCGAAGTGTCCAACAACAAGGGCATCAACCTGCCGGGCGTGGCCGTGAACGTGCCTGCGCTGAGCGAAAAGGATGAGGACGACCTGCGCTGGGCCATCCGTGCCGGCATCGACATGGTCGCCCTGTCCTTCGTGCGCAACGCCGAAGACATCGAGCGTGTCCACGAGATCATGGATGAAGAAGGCCGCCGTGTGCCGGTCATCGCCAAGATCGAGAAGCCGCAGGCCGTGGCGGCACTGGAAGAAATCGTCAACGCCTTCGACGCGATCATGGTCGCCCGAGGCGACTTGGGCGTCGAGTTGCCATTGGAAGAAGTTCCACTGGTGCAGAAGCGTGCGGTCGAGCTGGCTCGCCGCTGGGCGAAGCCGGTCATCGTCGCCACCCAGGTGCTTGAATCGATGATCGAATCGCCAACCCCGACCCGTGCCGAGGCTTCGGACTGCGCCAACGCGGTGCTCGACGGTGCCGACGCGGTCATGCTCTCGGGAGAGACCTCCGTAGGCGAGTACGCGGTGGAAACGGTGGAGACCATGTCTCGGATCATCTCTTCGACCGAAGAGCACGGACTGGATCGCATTCCACGCCTGGGCTCCAAGCCGAAGACCCGCGGCGGTGCGATCACCCGCGCCGCAGTGGAAATCGCCGATCAGCTCGATGCGAAGTACATCGTCGCCTTCACCCAGTCCGGTGACTCGGCACGGCGCCTCTCGCGTCTGCGCCCGAAGAAGCCGGTTCTGGCCTTCACCCCGCTGCAGCAGACCTACAACATCATGACCCTGATGTGGGGTGTGCAGGCACGCTTGGTGGCCTACGCCGATCACACCGACAAGATGACTGCCCAGGTGGACGAAGCTTTGCTCTCCGAGGGACTGGCTGACCTCAACGACCTGGTCTGCATCGCAGCCGGTTCCCCTCCAGGGCAGGCCGGCTCGACCAACTCGCTGCGCGTGCACAAGATCGGCGACCTGGCAGATGCCGGCCAGCTGGTCGATGGCAAGCCGATGCCTGCACGCGAGAAGGTTGGTCCGTGGGATCCGGAGAACGTCTCGGCTCCGAAGAACCTGTAGTCGCCGCTACCCTCTAGCCCAAGCGTATCGATCCGTCCTGTCCCAGAAGCTGGGGCAGGGCGGACTCTGCTTGGGTCGGCAAATGCGGGTTGTGAACTCGAGCACAGCCAATCGACAACCCATCGGCCGGGGGCGCGAAAAAGGCCGTTGAACCGGAAATATTTCCGGCCCAACGGCCTTGAAGCTGGTGCCCAAGGTGGGACTCGAACCCACACATCTTTCGATACCGCATTTTGAGTGCGGCGCGTCTACCGATTCCGCCACTTGGGCTGGCACTTTGACTACTTTACTAGAGGTTTTCCAGATTTCCTAATCAGGATCCTCGCGTCTTCGCCTGAACAAGAGTACATGCCAGTAGGCTTAGAAGTGAAACCGAGGCAACGTGGCTTCGCTGAACCTAAACCACCTAGATGCCGCCCGCGCAGCGGGCAGGAATTCTGACCATGGAGGAAGGCGCCAATGAGCGAACTACCTGAAATCACCCGCATCCCATCCGAGGTGCAAACCACTCCGCGTCGCGTGGTCGTTGCCGAGGACGAAACCCTGATCCGCCTGGACATCGTCGAAATCCTCCGCTCCGAGGGCTACGACGTCGTCGCCGAAGCCGACAACGGCCAGGCGGCTCTGGAAAAGGCCCGCGAGCTGAAGCCCGACCTGGTGCTCATGGACGTGAAGATGCCGGTCATGGACGGCATTACCGCCGCCGAAGCCATCGTCAAGGAACGCATCGCCCCGGTGGTCCTGCTGACCGCCTTCAGCCAGAAGGAACTGGTCGAGCGCGCCCGCGAAGCCGGGGCCATGGCCTACGTGGTCAAGCCGTTCACCCCTGCAGACCTCACCCCGGCAATCGAAATCGCGATTTCCCGCAATGACGAACTGCGCGCGCTGGAAGAAGAAGTCAGCAACCTGGCCGAGCAGTTCGAAACCCGCAAGCTGGTGGACCGCGCCAAGTCGCTGCTCATCACCAAGATGGGCCTGACCGAGCCGGAAGCGTTCCGCTGGATCCAGAAAACCTCCATGGATCGCCGCTTGAGCATGCGCCAGGTCGCCGAGACGGTCGTCGACCAGGTCAAGTAGGCACCGCCAGCCACAAGAGTGTGCGCCAAACCACGTATGGTTTGGCGCACATTTTTTATGCCCTCGACCGGCTGGAACGGCGTTCGACTGGGCGTTCACCGTTCCGTAACCTTTTGTTCACCCTTTCTTCCGCTGAATGGGGTTGCAATCCTGGATTGACGTACTGCGTGGTAGGCCTAAGATGGAAATTGCGCCGAGAACGAAGACCCGCACGCCATTACCCTCCGCAGGACCCTTCTTCATGGCCCGTTCACTTTTCCTTGCCGTTCGACCCCTCAGGCTGGTATTCAATGGATTTGACGCTTATCGTCGTCCTGGTCATTGCCTTGGCGTTGTTTTTCGACTTCACCAATGGTTTCCATGACACGGCCAATGCGATGGCCACTCCAATCGCAACCGGAGCAATTTCCCCTAAGAAGGCTGTTGCCCTCGCCGCAATTCTGAACCTCGTCGGCGCTTTCCTCTCCACCGAGGTAGCGAAGACCATTTCAGGCGGCATCATCAACGAAGACCCGACCACGGGCGTAGCGATCGGCCCGGCGATGATCTTCGCGGGCCTGATGGGTGCCGTGATCTGGAACCTGTTCACCTGGCTGCTGGGCCTGCCATCGAGCTCTTCCCACGCACTGTTCGGCGGCCTCGTTGGCGCCGCGATCGTCGGTGCGGGGTTCGCATCGGTGAACTACAGCGTGCTGCTGTCCAAGGTGCTGCTCCCGGCCATCTGCGCGCCGCTGATCGCGGGCATCTCCGCATACCTGTGCACGAAGCTGGCGTACGCCATCACCAAGCGTGAAAACGGAGCCTCGCCGAAGCGTGGCGGTTTCCGCTACGGCCAGATCTTCTCCTCCTCGCTGGTCGCGCTGTCGCACGGCACCAACGATGCGCAGAAGACCATGGGCATCATCACCCTGACCCTGGTGGCTTCGGGCCTGCAGGATTCCGAATCCGGAGTGCAGTTCTGGGTGGTCGCCACTTGCGCCTTCGCCATCGCATTGGGTACCTACACTGGCGGCTGGCGCATCATCGCCACCATGGGATCGGGCCTGACCGACGTGAAGCCTGCGCAGGGCTTCGCCGCCGAGATGTCCACCGCTTCTGCGATCCTGACCTCGTCGCACCTGGGCTTCGCGCTGTCGACCACCCAGGTAGCTTCCGGCTCCGTGATCGGTTCGGGCATGGGCCGCAAGGGCGGCGAAGTCCGCTGGGGCACCGCCGGCCGAATCGCCCTGGGCTGGCTGTTCACCCTGCCGGCTGCCGGCATCGTCGGCGGCATCGCCGCCGCCATCACCCACCTGGGCAACATCGGCATCGTGATCGTCGCTGTCGCTGGTACCGGTGCGATGCTGGCCATCTGGTTCATCTCGCGCAAGCAGCCGCATGACCACGAGTCGAACATCTCCGACATCGACAACTCCGGCGCAGCCGTGAACATCTTGTCCAAGAAGGAACGCCGCGCCAAGGCCAAGGCGGAAGCCAAGCAGGCCAAGGCCGCCGCCGCGCAGAAGGAAGCTGATAATTCATGATCGACTGGACAGCATTCCTCGTCGTTGCCGTCGTCACGTGGGTTGCCGCGTTGGCGATTGTGGCAGCCTACTCCTTCGGAGTCCGCCTGCTTGCCGTTGCCAAGGATGGCGGCCGCAGCCAGGGCGTGAGCAAGGCCGGCGCCTACGCCTGCTTCGTGGTGTGCGGACTGATCGTCGCCTTGGGCGTCGTGCTGATCGTGCCGCAGCTGAGCGAGGCCATCCTGGGCATCTCCTCAAGCCACTAGAGCCGCGCTCGGCATCCGGCGGATCCGACACGAATCCGGGCTCCCCGGCCAACTTGATATCACCTTCGATGGAGGCACCCCTAGACTGGAGCCATGACTAGCTTCAAGTACTACGTGGGTGCCTCCATCGATGGTTTTATCGCCGATCGCAACGGCAGCGTGCAATGGTTCACGCCCTATGCCTCGCAGCCGGGAGTGAAAAAGCATTTCGACGAGTTCTTCGAGACCGTCGGCGCCGTAGTGATTGGCGGCAAGACCTACGAGAACATCGTCCGCGACGCCACAGAGGGATCCGTGCCGTGGGTGTTCGGCGACAAGCCGGTATGGGTCTTCACCCACCATGAACTGCCGACACTGCCCGGGGCGGATCTGACCTTCATCCGCGGCGAGGTGGGCTTCTGGAGCAGGGACATCGCGCAGAGTGCAGGGGCCGGTGATGTGTGGGTGGTAGGCGGGGCCGACCTGGCCGGTGCCTTCGTCGAGGCCGATGCGCTCGATGAGCTGCTGCTGGTCACCGTTCCGGAGGTGCTCGGCGGCGGGGCGAATCTGTTCGGCCGCGCGATCAGCACGCAGCTCTCCTCCCTGGAGATCACCGACCTGGGAGCGGACATCGTCCTCTCGCGCTACGCGATCGGCTAGGTGGCGCCGGAGACCAGCCGAAAACGCGGCGGCGCTCCAGAAGGGCAGGGCTTGCCCGGAGCGCCGCCTGCACGGATTGCTATTCGACGGGCAGCAGCATGTTGGTGATGCGGGCGGTCGCAATCCGCTGGCCCTGCTCATCGCTGATCACGATTTCATGGCAGGTGCTGCTGCGGCCCAGATGCACCGGGGTGCATACCCCGGTGACAACCCCGGACCGGCCGGCCTTGTGGTGGGTGATGTTCAAATCAACGCCGACCGGGTTGGCGCGGCCGGCGCCATGCAGCGCGGCAGCCATCGAACCGAGGGTTTCGGCCAGCGCTGCGGACGCCCCGCCATGCAGGATCCCATAGACCTGGGTATTGCCCGCCACCGGCATCGTGGCCGCCACGCGCTGGGTTTCGAACTCGGTGAAGACGATGTCCAATTTCTCCACCAGCTCGCCCACGCCATTTTGCCGCAGGTGGGGCCACATGGTTTCGGGGATGCCATGGCGCGATAGCTGCGCGGCAAACGGATGTGCCGAAGATTGCGTGGTTTGTGAAGTGAAATTGTCGCTCATGGCAACTAGGCTTTCAGGTGTGAGCGAAACAACCAAACCGACTGCTTCGTCGGACAAGAGACTGCTGATCATCGACGGACACTCCATGGCCTTCCGCGCGTTCTATGCGCTGCCTGCAGAGAACTTCGCAACAAGCACCGGCCAGCACACCAATGCAGTGCACGGGTTCGTGTCGATGCTGCTGACGATGATCCGCCAGCAAAAGCCCAGCCACGTTGCGGTGGCCTTCGACTTGGACACCCCGACCTTCCGCTCGCTGGAGTACACCGAGTACAAGGGTGGACGCAATAAGACCCCCGAAGAGTTCTGCGGACAGATCGACCTGATCAAAGAGGTCATGAAGGCGATGAACATCCCTTCGATCACCCTGGAAAGCTTCGAGGCCGACGACATCCTGGCCACGCTGGCCACCCAGGGCGAAGAAGCCGGGTTCAACGTGCTGGTGGTTTCCGGGGACCGTGACGCCTTCCAGCTGATCACCGACAAGACCCTGGTGCTGTACCCGAAAAAGGGCATCAGCGATATCCCGCCGATGGATGCCGCCGCGGTGGAAGCCAAGTACTTCGTGCGCCCTGAGCGCTACTCGGATTTGGCCGCGCTGGTGGGTGAAACCGCCGACAACCTGCCCGGCGTGCCGGGCGTGGGTCCGAAGACCGCCGCGAAATGGATCAACCTCTACGGGGATCTGGCCGGGATCCTGGAGAACATCGAGAACATCAAGGGCAAGGTTGGCGACGCCTTGCGCGAGCACGTGGACAACGTGACCCGCAACCGCCGGTTGAACCAGCTCAAGCACGACCTGGAACTGCCGGTCACGTTCGATGAGATGGAACTCGAAGCCCCGAACCGCGAAGAGATCGAGAACCTGTTCGATGCGCTGGAATTCAACACCCTGCGCAAGCGCCTGTTCGACCTGTTCGCGGCCCAGGAAGAGGAAGCGGCACCGGAAGTTGCCGAATTCTCCCGGGTGCTCGACGCCGATGCCGCTGCGCTGCGGGGATTCATCGAGGCCGGGAGGGGCGCGGCCATCGCGATCCAGCCCGCCGTGGCTGGCGGCGAAGCCGTGGGCCTAGCCCTGTTCCGCGGCGCCGAAGCCCTTTGGCTGGAACTGGCACACCTCGATCAGGACACCGAGGCCGTGCTGGCGCAGTTCCTCGCCGATGAGAACGCCCCGAAGCTCTTCCACGACGCCAAGGCCGCCATGCACCTGCTCATCGAGCGCGGGCTGGAGATCGCCGGCATCAGGGACGACACCCTGATCAGCGCCTACCTGATCCAGCCCGATCGCCGCAGCCACGACCTGGTCGACGTGGTGCAGTACCACCTGAAGTACACGGTGCCGGTGCACCAGGCCAAGAAGGGTGAACTGGATCTGGGACTGGCCTCCGAGCTGGCCGAACCGGCCCTGGCCCAGGCGCAGGCCATCCACGACCTCTCCGCCTACCTGGCTTCCAAGCTGGCGGAGAAGCACGCGGACAAGCTGGCCGCCGAGATGGAGCTGCCGCTGATTCCGGTGCTCTTCGAGATGGAACGCGCCGGTGTGGCGGTGGACGTGGACCGGCTCAATGAGCTGCGCGCCCACTTCACCGAGCAGGTGGACCAGGCGACCAACGACGCGTTCGCCGCGATCGGCCACGAGGTTAACCTCTCCAGCCCGAAGCAGCTGCAGGTGGTCCTGTTCGAGGAGTTGGACCTGCCGCGCACCAAGAAGATCAAGACCGGCTTCACCACCGATGCCGAGTCGCTGCAGGATCTGCTGGTCAAGACCGGGCACCCGTTCCTGGTCGCGCTGATGGCCTACCGCGATGCGATCAAGCTGCGCCAGACCGTCGACGGCTTGCTCAAGGCCACCAACGACGATGGCCGGATCCACACCACCTATGCGCAGACCGTGGCCGCCACCGGGCGCCTGTCCAGCCTGAACCCGAACCTGCAGAACATTCCCGTGCGTTCGGAAGAGGGCCGGCGCATCCGCGACGTGTTCATGGTCGGCGAGGGCTACCAGAGCCTGCTGACCGTGGACTACTCGCAGATCGAAATGCGCATCATGGCCCACCTCTCCGAGGACGCCGGGCTGATCGAGGCCTACCAGAACGGCGAAGACCTGCACCGCTACGTCGGTTCGCGCGTGTTCAACGTCGAGCCGGAAGACGTCACCAGCGAGATGCGCTCCAAGGTGAAGGCGATGAGCTACGGCCTGGCCTACGGGCTGAGCAGCTTCGGGCTCTCCAAGCAGCTGAAGATCGGCGTGGACGAGGCCCGCAAGCTCATGAAGGACTACTTCGACCGCTTTGGCGCCGTGCGCACCTACCTGCGCTCGGTGGTCGACCAGGCCCGCAAGGACGGCTACACCGAAACCATCTTCGGCCGCCGGCGCTACCTGCCGGAGCTGAACAGCTCCGATCGACGGCTGCGCGATATTGCCGAACGTGCTGCGCTGAACGCCCCGATCCAGGGATCGGCCGCCGACCTGGTCAAGGTGGCCATGCTGCGCATCGCCGAAGGCCTGGAAGACGGCGGGTACAAGTCCCGGATGCTATTGCAGGTGCATGACGAACTCATCCTGGAGATCGCCGAGGGCGAGCTGGAACCGGTGCAGGAGCTGGTGACCCGCGAAATGGGACAGGCAGCAGACCTGCTGGTGCCGCTGGATGTCCAGCCGGGCATCGGCCGGACCTGGCACGACGCCGCGCACTAGCGCGCTGCAACCAGCAGGGCAGGGGCACCGCGTCGTGCTCCTGCCCTTTGGCATGACCCAAAGGCTTGATGAAAGAGGCGGACGTGGAGCAGTACTCGCGGCGTTGGGCGCTGAAAACCGGCAGCTTGGGGCTCGGCGCGTTGGCCGCCGGGCTGATCTCCGGTTGCAGCGCAGTTGCCCCCGAACAGCGGTCCACGGCCCCGGCAGCCTCGGCAACCCCACCGCCTTCCGCCACGGCTTCGTCCCAGCCAGCGTCCGCCTTTTCTACGGCATACCCGAGCCGGAGCCAGGTGATCGAAAAGTTCAAGGAGGTTCCGGCCGGGCAGTTCGGGCTGGATATCCCGGGCATCGAGCTGGGCTTGCCTAAGGGCAGCGAATACGCGGCGTTGACCTTCGATGCCTGCGGGGGACCAAACGGCTCCGGCGCGGACGAAACCCTGCTGGATGCCTTGCGCGAGTTGCAGGTGCCGGCAACCCTGTTCGTGAACCAGCGCTGGGCTCGGGCCAATGCGCGGCTGCTGGCCGAACTGGCCAGCGATCAGCTGTTCGAGATCGCCAACCACGGTACCAGCCATGCCCCGCTGGCCACAGGGGGCCAGAGCGCCTACGGCATCATGGGTACTGGATCGATCGCCCAGGCCTACGACGAGGTGATGGGCAACCAGCTGTATCTGGCCGAGCAGTTCGGCATCACCGCGAAATTCTTCCGCTCCGGCACCGCCCACATGGACGAAGCCGGCGCGGCGCTGTGCCGCGAACTGGGCGTGCTGCCGATGAACTTCACGGTCAACCTGGACGCCGGGGCGAGCTTCGACGCGACGACCGTCGCCGCGCAGGTTAGCCAACTGCGCGCTGGGGATGTCGGCATCGGGCACTTCAACCAGCCAGCTTCGGGCACGGCGAAGGGCCTGGCACCTGGGCTGGTCCAGGCGCTGGATTCTGGCCTGCGATTCGCCAAGCTCTCCGATGCCTGGTGAGGCCTTCCCCTCGCAACAGGCCAGCAGGGGCATAGACTGTGACCAGCCGACTTCCACGCCAAGGAGCACGATGAGACCAGAGCCCCAGCCGCAGCTGGAAACCCGGACCTTCCAGGCCGATGCGCGAAGCGGGGAACTCGACGAAGCGATCAAGCTGTTCCATCGGGCCACCGGGATCGGCTTCTACGAGCAGCTGCCGGACGAGCCCAACTGGAAGAACTACCTGGACCTGACCTACGCGCAGAAAATGCGCTTCTGCCTTGTGTTCGACCCGCACGCCGAACCGCACTCGCGCCATGCAACCGAACCGGTGCACACCTACGGGGCATTTCCCGGGCTGCTCAATGCCGGTGGCGGCGAACCGGTGCCAGCGCACAAGATCACTTCGGTCACCGTGGCCCCGAGCTATCGGCGGCGCGGCATCCTGGGCAGGCAGATTACTGCCGAGCTGGCCTATGCGCAGCAGGAAGGATTCCCGCTGGCCGCGTTGACCGCATCGGAAGCGACGATCTATGGGCGGTACGGTTTTGAACCGGCCACCTTCCAATGCCGATTCACGCTCAAGTGCGCCGACGGGTTGAAGCTGCGAGTCCAACTGCCGGGCAAGGTGGTGGACGCCGATCCTGCCCGCTTCGAAGCTGACTACGCCGCGCTGGCCGTGCGCGCATTCGAGCGGACCTTCGGCTCCGTGGACAGCACCGAGTACGACAATGGCTACGCCCTGGGCCGCTGGGACAACTGGGAGACCTTGGACAAGCCGAAGAACCTGCGCTTTGCCGCCTACTACGACGATGCCGGCCAGCTCGGCGGGTTCGCCACCTACAAGTTCGGCGGCTGGGACGAACCAAAGGCGAAGCTCGTGGTGCACAAGCTGATCGCCACCAGCGATGCCGCCCGGATCAAGCTCTTCGAATATCTGGGCAACCATGATCTGGTGGAGGAAGTGCATGGCCAAGGTCCGGTGGCCGATCCGCTGCGCCAGGTGCTGGACAACGTGCGGGACTACCACGTGCGTTCCATCGACGATTCGCTATGGCTGCGCGTACTAGATGTTGCCGCCGCTTTCCAGGTTCGCGGTTACCAGCATGATGCCCGGTTGCTGTTGCGCGTGAACGACCGGATGGATTTGATTTCCGGGACCTATCTCTTCGACGTGGCCGATGCCCGCGCCACGGTGACCCGAATCGACGAAGGACAGTCCGATCCCGACCTGCCGCTGGTCGCGCTCTCTGAAAGGGAGGTGGCTGGCCTCTATCTCGGGACAGTGCAGCTTGATCAATTGCTGGATTCCGGCCGTGCAGAACTGGTCGGCGGGGCAGGCGCAGGGAACTGGCGGCGCGCGTTCAGCGTGGCGCGCGAGGGATTCACGCCACACGGTTTCTAGCGGGATGGGGGCGAAAACCGGATATTATGACGAAGTTCACAAAATGCTGGCGTTGATGTTAGCGGGTTACGCTTTGACCCGCGGTGTGGTAGGCGCGTAGACTTGAACAGCGTGCCATGGCTTTGCCGTGTCCGCAATCAAGTTTTACCCCCTTCGAAATTCCGGGACTTCCGGGGTTTCGACTGATCAAATCTATCCACATCGGAGTCCCTACTACATGACCATCACCTCGAACGAGAACAACAGCGCACCAGTCGTCGCAATCAACGACATTGGATCTGCTGAGGACTTCTTGGCCGCAGTCGACGCCACCATCAAGTACTTCAACGATGGTGACCTCGTCGAAGGCACCGTCGTCAAGGTTGACCACGACGAAGTTCTGCTCGACATCGGTTACAAGACCGAAGGTGTCATCCCTTCCCGCGAGCTTTCCATCAAGCACGACGTCGACCCAGGTGAAGTTGTCACCGTTGGCGACAGCGTCGAAGCCTTGGTCCTGACCAAGGAAGACAAGGAAGGCCGCCTGATCCTGTCCAAGAAGCGTGCACAGTACGAGCGCGCTTGGGGCGACATCGAAAAGATCAAGGAAGAGGACGGCGTCGTTACCGGTACCGTCATCGAGGTTGTCAAGGGTGGCCTCATCCTGGACATCGGCCTGCGTGGCTTCCTGCCAGCGTCGCTCGTCGAGATGCGCCGTGTGCGCGACCTGGCTCCATACATCGGCCAGGAAATCGAAGCCAAGATCATCGAGCTGGACAAGAACCGCAACAACGTTGTGCTCTCCCGCCGTGCATGGCTCGAGCAGACCCAGTCCGAGGTCCGCTCGACCTTCCTCAACAAGCTGGAAAAGGGCCAGGTTCGTCCGGGTGTTGTTTCCTCCATCGTCAACTTCGGTGCCTTCGTGGACCTGGGCGGCGTAGACGGCCTGGTACACGTTTCCGAGCTGTCCTGGAAGCACATCGACCACCCATCCGAAGTTGTCGAGGTTGGCCAGGAAGTCACCGTCGAGGTTCTGGAAGTCGATCTGGACCGCGAGCGCGTTTCCCTGTCGCTGAAGGCTACCCAGGAAGATCCATGGCAGACCTTCGCCCGCACCCACGCACTGGGTCAGGTTGTACCGGGCAAGGTTACCAAGCTGGTTCCATTCGGTGCGTTCGTACGCGTCGAAGACGGCATCGAAGGCCTGGTTCACATCTCCGAGCTGGCAGTTCGCCACGTTGAACTGGCCGAGCAGGTTGTCTCCGTGGGCGACGAGCTGTTCGTCAAGGTCATCGACATCGACCTGGAGCGCCGCCGCATCTCGCTGTCGCTCAAGCAGGCTAACGAAGGTGTTGACCCAGAGGGCACCGAGTTCGACCCAGCACTCTACGGCATGGCTGCAGAGTACGACGAGGCCGGCAACTACAAGTACCCAGAGGGCTTCGACCCAGAGTCGAACGAATGGCTCGAGGGCTTCGACGCTCAGCGCGCTGCATGGGAAGCACAGTACGCTGCTGCCCAGGAGCGTTGGGAAGCACACAAGAAGCAGGTTGCTGCCGCAATCGCCGCCGATGCAGAAGCAGAGCCTGCTGCTGCCGGTGGTTCCGAGCCAGCTCCAGCTTCGTACTCCTCGGAGGCACCAGCCACCGATGCAGGCACCCTGGCTTCGGACGAAGCACTGGCTGCACTGCGCGAGAAGCTGACCGGCAACTAATTCCGGCTTCTGCCACGTGCAGAAATCGTGATTAGCTTTAGCTGATCTACGAAGGTCCAACCCTGCAAGGGTTGGACCTTCGTTCGTTAACCCGTGGATATGTCCGGTTTATCGCTGCGGCCAGTCTTCTTCGTAATTATTTATGCTGACGGTGGCCGGCCAGAAATAGCTCCCGAGGAGCACTGAAATTAATACCTGCTGACGCTAGACTAAAAGTGTACCGATCAAGTAGATTCGCAAACGACAGGTATAAGCACATGGCAACGGCAAGGAATTCGCAGGTAGGCTACGCGGCAGGTACCGTTGCCGGGCGTCAGATCCCGATGCGCCAGGTCAGCCACGAAGAATGGGCGTCCGTTCCACGCACCATTCCCAATTTCTGGGTGGCGGCAGCCACCTGGCTTCCACTGGTTGCTTTAGTGATCCTCGTCCGTCAAGATCTTCTGCATTCGCCGTACCTCGACCAGGGTTTCTGGCATATCGCGTCCTTTTCGATGATCGCTACCGTCCTCGCCATGATCTTCGGCGGCGGCCGGCAAGCACCGTGGATGGGATTGAGTGTAGCAGCTGGAGTTTATTTGCTGCTGGCCCCTGCCGGGGATCTGCAACGGATGCTGATGCTGTCGATGGCCTATTTCCTTCTGCTCTCCCTGACCGTAGGCATCCTCGATGCCCGGCTCAGACGCCAGCTGAAATCCTGGAAACGTGAAGCAACAGGCGGCATCGAACTGGCCTCGGGTCAGGAACGCGATTTCGGAATCACCAAGCAAATGCCGCCCACAGTCTGGAAACTGGCGTTGGGCGCCCTGGCTTATCCGATTCTCCGGCTGGGCTGGGAACTGATCAGCACAGAAGTGCATTCGTTGCATGACTTGGATGAAGGATACCGGCTTGACGTGTTGGCCGCGGTAATCCTGTTGGGCATCAGCTTGCTGATCAGCGTATTGCGCTGGATGCACCTGCAAGCAATGGGCCTTTTCGCACTCGAAGTGCCAGCGGATCACCGGATCGGCCCAACCTCGTTGCGGGCCTGCGGAAACGCGATCCTCATCGACACGGATGAAACCGCGAACTGCCTGTGCCGGAACGACGACAAGAACGGATCCACGAAGGAATTCGAAGATCCGCGATTCATTTTCTGTTCCGAGGTATGCCCCGAGCACGGGGTGCATGCGGTCAATCAGCTCTCCCACGAGGAGTTCCTGGGCATTGCGGCCCAGCCCTGGGTCTACGGGGAGAACCTGAATGGGAAACTGCTTGAAGGAACCGGCCAGCGTTTGGTCATCGCGGGATTAACCGGATGGGGCTCGCGCCCGATTGCCGTGCGGGCATCCTGGCTCTATGGGGGAGGGAAACAGGCGAGCGCCTACTACTCTCCGGAATTCGCACGCGAACCGTTGAACCGCAGCAAACGACGCCTGGCGGTTAAGACGCCGAATGGCGACTCAGTTCTTGGCGATGACTTCGACAATAACAAGCGGGCCGAGATTGACCGGATCGACCTGCATCCCATAGGTATCAACGCCCATGCAGTGCGCGTGCACGGTGGGCGCCCATTCTTGATCTAACCTGGTATGGATGCTGTAGGACCGCGAGCTAGGCGGCCGCTGCCATGTGGTAGTTGTTGCGTACCGGTTGCTGGGCGGGATCGATGAAGCTGGGCAGGATGACCTTGGGCACCCCGCCATCGGGAATGACCTTGATCAGTCCGGCATGCACGTCATGATGATGCGTGTCGCAGAGCATCGCGCTCCAATAGACTGCGGTGACACCGCCCTCGGACCAGAACCAGATGTGGTGGATGTTGCAGCGCTCGGGGTCCATCGTGCACCCGGGCACAATGCAGCCGCGATCGCGCACGGCGATACCCAGCCGCATGTATCCCGGATGCTTGCGTTGGCTGCGGCCGATATCCAGCAGTTCGCCCTTGCCGCCGAGCACCATCGGGATGATGCGTGCCCTGGCGAGGGTCTGGCGCAGGTCGGTAGCGTTGAGCTTGAATCCATGCTGGGTGATGCCGTGGGTTCGTGCCCGGCCTTCCAGCTCATCCAAGGTCAGCATTACCACGATCTTCGGCGTGATGGCGGGGACCTTGATGGAGCCGTCAGCAAGATCTTCGGTACCCTGTCCGGATTTTCCGTTCTGCACTGCGTGGAGCAGCTCCTGCAAGCGTTTCGAATTGATCTCCAGCAAATTCATCAGGCCGTTGAGACGGCGTGCCGCGGGAGAAAGTGGCTCAGGGCCAGGTTCTTCGCTGGCCGCGGCTTCTTCATCGGTGACGAAGTCGGGATGGGTTCCACTGCCCGGCTGGTAGAAAGTGCCGTCTCCAGTGTCTTGCCCTGGATCGTCTTGCAGCGGATCGGTGAAAGCTTGGCGCGCGGCCTGGCCCGGTGCAGAGCGTGGATTGTCGATTTGCGAGATGCCCGACTCGAAGAGCTCCGCACGGGTGGGGCGCAGGGCGAGATCGTAATGAACCAGCCCGTCGCGTTCACCTCGCCGGAACACCCCTTCCAGCGCTTCGGGCCGCTTCTTGCCGAGTCGTTCCTTCTGGGCCTTGAGGAAGTTGCCGACCAAGCGGCGGCGGGTGCCCGGATCGGGTTCATCCAAGTGCTCATCGACGACGGATTCAAGCAGCTCGCCGTCTTCGCTGAGCGCCGAGGCAGTGGCCGGTGCGGCGAATTCGTCCAGCGTGGGTTCCAGCGCGCCCAGGCGCCGGGCCGCGCTGAGCACTTCGGCTGGCGGCTGGTGCGGGTCATTGAAGCGCTCGGCCAGCAGCGGGAACTGTGCAGGGTACCTCTGGTGCTGGTAGTCGTATTGCGCGTAGACGTGGTGGGTGGCTTGGATGCGGCGTTTCGCTTCGAAATGCTCGGTACGCAGCCAGGATGCCAACAGCGTCGCGGGCCCGGGGGAGCCGGGCCGTGCTCCGGTGCGCGTGGCGGGAATGCTGAAATCGCTCCGGTTATCGCGGGCCGCGGCCAGCTCTTCCGGGATGAGGGTGTGGGCGGCGGTGTCCTCGATGAGGTGGGCCGCGTAGATCTGCAGGCGCTGTCCCTGGTGGGTTGTTGCCTCGGCGGCGGTGGCCAAGGCCAGGGCATAGCGGGGGTCGTGCAGGTAGTGCGGCACGGAGCCGGCGGACGGAACATCGGAGGGCTGGGTGGACGAAGCGTCCGGGAGCAGGGTCTGCTGCAGGCGGGGGAGGAACGCGGCCAAGGCCAGTGCGTCGTCGACGTTGAGGGCCGGCGTGTCCTCGATTGCTTGTGCCAGCCCGGCGAGGGCTTGGCTGATTGTTCCGCTCATGGACCCAGCATGCGGCTGGTCGCGCGCGGCGTGCCGGGGCGGGACGCGGGCTGTGGAAAAGCTAGTGCGCGCGGGTGGATGCGGTGACGGTGAAGGTCTTGTCGCGGGCCAGTTGCCTGGTGGGGCCGACCCGGCGCACCAGTTCGCTGCGGTAGCGAAGGTGGGAGTTGAACACGCACAGCAGGGTGCCGCCGGGGGCGAGCACGCGGGCGGCATCGTCGATCAGCTTGAACGCGATGTCGGCGGTGACGGTGTTGCCGATGTGGAAGGGCGGATTCAGCGTGATGAGTGTGGCGCTGGCGTCGGGCAGGCGGCTCAGGGCATCATCCTGCACGGCGGTGATGCGGCTGGCCAGCTGGTTGCGCTGCGCGGCGGCCAGCGTGGAGGCGACGGCGGAAGCTGAATGGTCCGAGGCGTCCACGCGCAGCTGCGGATTGCGCAGGGCGGCGTAGATGCCGATCGAGCCGTTGCCGCAGGCCAAATCGACGAGCGTGCTGTGTTCGGACAGATCCGGCAGGTTTTCCAACAGCAGCCGGGTACCCGGGTCCAGCCGCGCGTTGCCGAAGGTCCCGGCACCGGCATGCAGGGTGAAGCTGGTGCCGCGCACCTGGTGGGTGGCGGTGGCCGGGAAGCTGCTGGCGGGCTGCTCGGCGCGCGGGCTGCTGGCGGTGAGCACCCGGGACTTCTGCCGGGCGTGCGAGACGTCGACGCGCTCGAAATGCGCCGCGAGCACCTCGTTCATGGAACGGCTCATGTGCTTGATCCGGCCGCCGGCGAACAGCCGTGCACCGGGGGCGGCCACGGCGGCCACCGCGGCGGCCTGCTCGCCAAGCACGTCCAATCCGCGGGGCAGGGCCAGCAGGACGACGCTGGCCTGTGCAGCGACCTGCTGGAGCGGGAAGAAGTCGAGGCGTTCGGCCGCTTCGGGCATCAGCCGGGCCAGGTTGGCCTCGATGGCGCGGCGGGCGGTGAGCGAATCGGTGTGCACGCGCACGCTCGTGCTGCCCAGCGCCAGCGAGCCCAGTGCCAGCGCGCCGTAGTGGTCGCCGATCACCGCGATGGATGCCGGCCAGGAGCCGGTTCCGGACGCGGAGGCGCAGGAGTCAAGGATGAGCCGGTCCGAGGCATCGGTGGCGAAGAGGTTCGGCGCTTCGACATCGGGCCAGCGGCGCAGCGCGGGAAGCAGGGCCTGCAGCGCGCTGGCGCTCTCGTCGGCGTCGTGGGAATCAGCGGCAGTGTTCAAATCAGGTCAACCCATTGCGTGTTGGCGGGGGCCAGTTCCCCGGCGCCGGAGGTGAGCGTGGCGATATGGGTGCGCAGCTGGCCGGCGGCTTCCGGGGTGTCCGGGACGCCGACCTGCACGATCGCGGCATCGGCCTGCCAGGCGGTCGGCTCGATTTGGTAGCCGGCGGCGCGCAGGTCGTTCTCGTAGCGGGCCGCGTCGGCGTGGGAGGCGGCGAAGGTGTGGATCCGCATGCGCTGGCGCAGGTGCAGCTGCGCCTGGTCCAGTGCGGAGGACACCGCCTCGGAGTAGGCGCGGACCAGCCCGCCGGCGCCGAGCTTGATCCCGCCGAAGTAGCGGACCACCACGGCCAGCACATCCGAGAGCGCGCTGCCGTCGGCGATTTCGCGCTTGGCCAGGGCATCGAGCATCGGGATCCCGGCGGTGCCCGAGGGCTCGCCGTCGTCGTTGGAGCGCTGGGCCATCCGATCGGGGCCCAGGATGAACGCGCTGCAGTGGTGGCGGGCATCGAAGTGGCTCTTGCGCAGTGCGGCAATATGCTCGCGGGCGGCCGCCTCGGTCTCGACCCGGTAGAGGTAGGTGATGAAGCGCGAACGCTTGATTTCCAGCTCGTGCACGCAATCGCTGGTCAAAGTCGTGTACCGGGTCGCGGCCGAGTCGTTGGTGTTCATCCCCCTTAGTTTATAGGGTGGAAGCATGAAGCATGTGGGACTGACCGGGGGAGTGGCCTCCGGAAAATCGGCGGTCGCGGCCAAACTGGCATCATTGGGCGCCGTCGTCATCGATGCCGACGCATTAGCCCGCCAGGTCGTGGAACCCGGCACGCCCGGGCTGGCTGCGATCAAGGACACCTTCGGCGAGGGGATTCTGCTGCCCGACGGGTCGTTGGACCGGCCCGCCTTAGGCGCGATCGTATTCTCCGATGCGGCGCAGCGGGCCAAGCTCAACGAGATCGTGCACCCGCTGGTGCGCGAGCAAGCAGAGGCCCTGCGCGAGGCCGCGGCACCCGGTGCGCTGGTGGTGGAGGACATCCCGCTGCTGGTCGAGTCCGGGCAGGCGGACCGCTTCGATGCCGTGATCGTCGTCCAGGCCCCGCATGATGAACGCATCCGCCGCATGGTCCAGGACCGCGGCTGGAGCCGCGACGACGCCGAAGCCCGGATGGCCGCGCAGGCCACGGACGACCAGCGGGCGGCCGTCGCCGACTACCTGCTGGATAATTCCGGCAGCCTGGAAGAACTCGAGGCCCAGGTCGCCTCCCTCTACCGCCAATTGGCCCCAGCACAGGAGTAACAATGTACAAGATCTGCAAGTGGACCACCCTGCTCGCCTTTGCCGCAGCACTGGTGCTGTGGCTGGGATTCGGCGGCCGCGAGGAATTCGTCGCCAGCGAATCCGGACCGTATTCGCCGGTGGTCTACATTTCCGGCTGGCTGGGCCTGATCGGCCTGGCCGCCGCGACCGTCATGACAGTCGGCTTCTTCGGCAGCAGCATCCAGCGCACCGTCAAGCGCAATGCGATCCGTTACGGGATGCGCAAGTAGCACCCGGGCATTAAGCTGAAAGCTGGCTCGGGCGAGCGGCCATCGGCCGGCGCAAGTGGATATGCTGGAAGCATGAGTCTTGCACAGCCGATCAAGCGCGTGGTCGCCCCCTTCGAAGTCATCAGCGAGTACGAGCCTGCCGGCGACCAGCCGCAGGCCATCAAGGAGCTGACCGAGCGGATCAACGCCGGCGAGAAGGACATCGTGCTGCTCGGCGCCACCGGCACCGGCAAGTCCGCGACCACCGCCTGGCTGGTCGAGCAGGTGCAGCGCCCCACCCTGGTGCTGGTGCAGAACAAGACCCTGGCCGCCCAGTTGGCCAACGAATTCCGCGAGCTGCTGCCGAACAATGCGGTGGAGTACTTCGTCTCCTACTACGACTACTACCAGCCCGAGGCCTACGTCCCGCAAACCGATACCTTCATCGAGAAGGACTCCTCGATCAACGAGGAGGTCGAACGGCTGCGCCACTCGGCCACCAACTCGCTGCTCACCCGCCGCGACACGATCGTCGTCGCCACCGTCTCCTGCATCTATGGCCTGGGCACCCCCGAGGAATACGTGGCCGGAATGGTCACCGTGCGCCAGGGCGAGGAACTGGACCGCGACGCGATGCTGCGCCAGTTCGTCGCCATGCAGTACACCCGCAACGACATGGACTTCCACCGCGGCACTTTCCGGGTGCGCGGCGACACCGTGGAGATCATCCCGATGTACGAGGAGCAGGCGGTGCGCATCGAGTTCTTCGGCGACGAGGTGGAGGCCATCTACACGCTGCACCCGGTCACCGGCGAGGTGATCCGCGAGGAAACCGAGATGTACATCTTCCCGGCCAGCCACTATGTGGCCGGCGCCGAGCGGATGGGCAAGGCCATCAAGTCCATCGAGGACGAGCTGGCGGTGCGGCTGAAGGAGCTGGAGTCGCAGAACAAGCTGGTCGAGGCCCAGCGGCTGCGCATGCGCACCACCTATGACCTGGAAATGATGGAGCAGATGGGATTCTGCAACGGCATCGAGAACTACTCGCGGCATATTGACGGCCGAGAGGCAGGTTCCGCACCGCACTGCCTGCTGGACTACTTCCCGGACGACTTCCTGCTGGTCATCGACGAGTCGCATGTGACCGTGCCGCAGATCGGCGCCATGTACGAGGGCGACATGTCGCGCAAACGCACCCTGGTGGAGCACGGCTTCCGCCTGCCATCGGCGATGGACAACCGCCCGCTGAAGTGGGACGAGTTCCTGGAGCGCATTGGGCAGACGGTGTACCTCTCGGCCACCCCGGGCAAGTACGAGCTGGGCAAGTCCGACGGCTTTGTCGAGCAGATCATCCGCCCGACCGGCCTGGTCGACCCGGAGATCATCGTCAAGCCGACCAAGGGGCAGATCGACGACCTGCTCGACGAGATCCGCACCCGGGTGGACCGCGACGAGCGCGTGCTGGTCACCACACTGACCAAGCGCATGGCCGAGGATCTGACCGATTATCTGACCGAGCACCAGGTCCGGGTGCAGTACCTGCACTCGGACGTGGACACCATCCGCCGCGTGGAGCTGCTGCGCGAGCTGCGCATGGGCTCCTTCGACGTGCTGGTCGGCATCAACCTGCTGCGCGAGGGCCTGGATTTGCCCGAGGTCTCGCTGGTGGCGATCCTGGATGCCGACAAGCAGGGCTTCCTGCGCTCGGCGACATCGCTGATCCAGACGATCGGCCGTGCCGCGCGCAACGTCTCCGGCCAGGTGATCATGTATGCGGACAAGATCACCGAGGCGATGGACCAGGCGATCGAGGAGACCAATCGCCGCCGGGCCATCCAGGAAGCGCACAACAAGGAGCACGGGATCGATCCGATGCCGCTGCGCAAGAAGATCGCCGACATCACCGACCAGCTGGCGCGCGAGGACGCCGACACCCAGGAGCTGCTGAACAACAACCGCTTGGCGAAGAATGCCAAGCGCAGCAAGGCCTCCCCGGCGGTGCGCAAGGACGGCCTGGCCGCGGCTCCGGCCGAGGACCTGCTGGGCCAGATCGAGGAAATGACGGAGCAGATGCATGCGGCGGCCGCCGAATTGCAGTTCGAGCTCGCTGCCCGCATTCGCGACGAAGTGTCCGAGCTGAAGAAGGAATTGCGCCAGATGCAGGCCGCCGGCCACGCGTAAGAAGTGTGCTGTTCGGCGCAGTATGGCGACTTCCACTGACCCTGTGCGGTTCCTGTGCGCTACACTTGATCACTGGACGTAGGGGAGTATCCCAATGCTGTGAACGTCAACACGCGGACCAATGATGTTCCGCCGGGCGCAGCAGCCGACCAGCACCACGGGTGCCACGAGATTTCGGGCACCGTGCAGGCGGCGGAGAGACTTGCGGCGATTTTGACATACCCTCCAACGAAAGGTCGCTCGTCCGTGGGCACTTCTGGAATTAGCCTTCAATTCGAGATCATCGCACTGGTAGTCCTGTGCGTGATCTTGGCCGCTGACTTACTGTACGTAACGAAGCGTCCGCACATTCCTTCCATGAAGGAAGCTGGCATCTTCGTCAGCTTCTACATCGCATTGGCCATCGCCTTCGGCGGCTTGATCTGGTGGCAGGCCGGCCCGCAGGTCGGCCAGGAATTCTACGCCGGCTGGATCACCGAATACGCGTTGTCGGTGGACAACCTGTTCGTCTTCATCATCATCATGGCCCGCTTCTCGGTACCGCGAAAGTACCAGCAGGAAGTGCTGATGTTCGGCATCATCATCGCGCTGATCCTGCGCGCGATCTTCATCTTGCTCGGTGCCGCAATCATCGAGCAGTGGTCCTGGGTCTTCTACATCTTCGGCGCCTTCCTGCTGTGGACCGCATGGAACCAGCTCAAGGACGAAGACGAGGACGAGGAAAGCGGCCTGGTTAGCAAGCTGACCAGCAAGCTGCCGATCTCCAAGGACTTCGATGGCGCCAAGCTGCGCACCGTGGTCGACGGCAAGAAGCTGTTCACCCCGATGGTGCTGGTCTTCGTGACCATCGGCATGACCGACCTGCTGTTCGCCTTCGACTCGATTCCGGCGATCTTCGGCCTGACCAAGTCCGCGTTCATCGTCTTCACCGCGAACATCTTCGCGCTGATGGGCCTGCGCCAGCTGTACTTCCTGCTCGGCGGGCTGATGAACCGCCTGGTCTTCCTGAAGCACGCACTGAGCTTCATCCTGGCCTTCATCGGCGTGAAGCTGGTCTTCCACGCCCTGCACGAGAACCAGGTGCCGTTCATCAACGGCGGCGAACCGCTTCACTACGCGTGGCTGGACATCTCCGTTGGCCTCTCGCTGCTGGTGATCCTCGGCGCGATCGTCATCGCCACCGTGCTCTCGCTGTGGAGCCCGTGGGGCAAGCGCGCAGCCGCGAACGCCGAAGCCGCCGCAGTGGCCGACGCCGCTGAGCACGCAAAGCAAGACTAACGCCGGGTAGCGCGAGTAACAGCCCGCCGGGACGAGTTGATTCCAACTGGTCCCGGCGGGTTTTTCGTACCCGGATAGTGTGCCTATGCAGTTCTGCTAAGGTAATTTCCATGAGCGATCCATCAACAGAAGCCAGCGCCATTGCCACCGGCGTTGCACTCGCCTCGGGCACCATGTCGCGGCTGCTTGGACGCGCGGCAGGGCAGGGCCGATCGGTCACCGCGTGGCGGGTGCTTTCCACCTTGGACCGCTTGGGTCCGCAGCGCGTGGGAGACCTTGCTGTTGAGCAGCGTGTTGCGCAGCCGACCATGACCGGCCTGGTCATCCGCATGGAGAATGACGGGTTGGTGCAGCGCCAGCCGGACCCGAAGGACGGCCGAGCCAGCTTGGTCAGCCTGACTGGCGAGGGCAAGGAAGCGCTCGAAGCCTACCGGCAGCGCGCGATCGCTTCGCTGGCAGGCGGCATCGATTCCTTCAGCGCCGAGGAGCGGCAGGTTATGGCGCAGGCGGTGCCGCTGCTGCAACGGCTCAATGACCAGGTCGCCGCGCAGCTGGACACCCACGGACAGCAGGCTTAATCGGCAACGCGCTTGAATCCTCGGCGGGATTCAAGCGCGTTGTCTGTTTGCCATCTCAGCTGCCCGATCGGCTCCCTTGTCTAGTCGTCGTTGGACGCGGCCTGGGGTTCCTCGCCGTTGGCCATGGCCAGCAGGCGGCGGAAGATCGCCGGGCCGTCATCGCCGATGCCGTCATGGTGGTAGTCCTCGGTCACCCACACCTGCAATCCTGCCACCTGCGAGGCCGTGCGCAGCGAAAGCTCGCGGTCCACATAGACATCGTCGTGGTAAACCGCCGCGGCCACCGGCACCGTGTTCTTGGCCAGCACGTCCAGGTTGTACAACGGGCCGAAGCCCTCGTGCTCGGCCAGGATGCGGGCCACATCCTCCAAGGGGCGCAAGGCCGGATCCTCGGAGAAATGCCAGCCGTAGATCATCTCGCCGGTCAGCAACGGGGCCTTCGCGTGGTGCGTGAACTCCGGGAACTCCGGCAAGACCTGTTCCGCGGCGAAATTGGTCGCCTCGCCTTGCGCGTAGATGGTTTCGTGCATCAGCGCATAGAGCGGGTTCGATGCGAACGAGGACTGCGCGTTCAGCGCTTCGAGGAAGGCGTCCGAGAGGCGTTCGCCGCCCGGGGTATCACTGAAGGCCTCCTCGAAGATGTGGTGCAGCAGGTGCACCCGGGTGTTGCCGCCCAGGTACATGCCCAGCATCTGCACCAGCGGGACGGTGACGCGCTGGCCGTTGGGCAGACGCTCATCGTCATTGGCGCGCACATGCTCGTAGATCCTGTGCAGAGTCTCATAGTCCTCGGGATACCAGGAGAAGTACTCGCGGTTGCGTTCGGCCATGCGCTGGTAGGTGGCACGGTAGACGGTCTTCGCATCGGCATCCAGCGAGGCCAGCCCGCCGGTGACCAGGCAGCGGGTGAGCGACTGCGGGAAGAGCGAGAGATAGGTCAGGGTGCAGAACCCGCCGTAGCTTTGGCCCAGGGTGCTCCATTGCTCGATGCCCAGGTGCTCGCGCAGCGCCTCGGCATCGCGCACGATCGAATCGGCCCGGAAATGCGTGAGGTAGCGTGCCTGGGCCGCCGAGTCCCCGCGCAACGGAAGAGTCTTGCGGTTGGCCGGGGTGGACAGCCCGGTGCCGCGCTGGTCCAGGAGCAGTACGCGGAAGTGCTTGGTGGCTTCGGCCAGCCACCCGGAGAGGGAACCGGGGCGCGGGGACTTGCCGCCTGGCCCGCCCTGCAGGAACAGCAGCCAGGGATTTGATGCGTCGGTGCTGATCTCGCGGGCGAAGATCGAGATCTTCTCGCCCTGCGGGTCTGCATGGTCCAGCGGGACCTCGATGCGATGGTCGGTGACGTCCATGCCGCGGTAATGCCGCATTAGTTTGCTCCTCGGGTGCCAAGTGCGTGCAGTGCTTCGCCGTCCAGGCGGCGTGTGGTCCAGCCGTTCATGGAACCAGCGCCGATCGCGTCGTAGAACTTGATCGCCGGTTCATTCCAATCCAGCACCGACCATTCCAGGCGCTTGTAGCCGCGCTGGACGCAGATCTGCGCCAGGGTGCGCAGCAACGCGGTGCCGGTGCCCGAACCGCGTCGCGCTTCGCGCACGTAGAGGTCTTCCAGGTGGATGCCGTGCCGGCCTTCCCAGGTGGAGTAGGTCAGGAACCACAGGGCCATGCCCTTCAGCTCGCCGGATTCATCCTCGGCCACGTGGGCGAAAACCTGGGGATTGGGGCCGAAGAGGTGCTCTTGGAGATCAGCTACGGTGTTGTGCACCGCATCTGGTTCCTTTTCGTAGTCGGCCAATTCCTGGATCATCTCCAAGATCTGCGGGCAGTCGCCCGGAACAGCTTCACGCACAATACTCATGTGTTCCAGCTTACCTCCGTCGCACCGCTAAAACGTCGGTGACCAGACCTAAGGTTGAATGCATGATGGGTGGACACCACGCGGTGAGCGGCGCAGCCGCATGGTTGGCAATAACGACTCCGGTCACCGTGGGATCGGTGAACCTGGGGCTGGGCACCTTCCAAATGGACCGCTGGGAAACCCTGGCCGGAGCGATCGTGTGCGCAGGTGCCGCCCTGCTGCCCGACGCCGATCACCATTCGGCCACGATCGCCCGTTCACTGCCGCCAATTTCCAGCATCTTCACCCGGATCATCGGTTCTGCTTCCGGCGGGCACCGCAATGGCACCCATTCGCTGATCGGCATCGCCTTCTTCATCTTCCTGGCCTGGCTGGCCAATGGCTGGGATGTGCAAACCGCGGCCCTGGGGACGGTTTATCCGGCGGCGGCGCTGTTCGCGATCCTGCTGATCTCCTTCGCGGTGAAGACCATGAAGTTCATGCCGCCGCTCTTGTGCTGGATTATCGCCCTGGCCGCCGGCACCTTCGTGGGGATGAACACTCCGGCGGAGAACCAGTGGTTCCTGCTGGCGGTGGCCATCGGCGTGATCGCGCACGTGGTGGGGGACATGCTGACCATCGGAGGCTGCAATCTGCTGTGGCCGATCAAGATCGGCTCTCCGCGCTGGTTCCGCCGGATGCCGGTCATCGGCGGCTGCTGGAAGTCCAACGGCCGGGTGGCGCTGCCGATTCTGGGCGAAACCGGTTCCACCTCCGAATGGCTGTTGGCCACGGGACTGACCACCTATGTGGGCATCGCGCTAATCGTCGCCTAGCTGCCCGCAGGCACGCCAGAACATTTTTGGGAGATGGCCTAAGGCCATGGCATGATCCGAACTATGCCGATCCACTACACCCAGCGCATCAGCTGGCCAGATCTTCCTGCCGAACTGCGCGAACTGATTGAATCGCACCTGGGATCGCAAGTCATCACGGCGCATAGCCAATACGGCGGGTTCTCTGCGGGCAGCGCCGACCGGCTGCTCACCGCCGCAGGGCAGAAGGTGTTCGCCAAAGCTGTCAGCCACGGGCTGAATGGCCCGGGCGCCGCCCTGCATGCGCGAGAGGCGGAGATCGCAGCGATGCTCCCGGCTTCGATGCCGGTTCCGAAATTCCTGGGAAGGATTCGCTGGGATGACTGGGAGGCGTTGATTTTCGACCAAGCGCCAGGGGTTAACCCGCAGCTTCCCTGGGGTGCCGACGAGCTTATCCGGGTGCTGGACACGCTCGCGCAGCTGGCGGATCAGCAGCCAGCTGGAATCACCAGCTTGCTTCCTGCCCTCGAAGTAGATCTGCGCGAGGACGCCAGCGGTTTTGCTCGGATCATGGCTGATGAATGGATTCCTGCTGACCCTTGGTTGGCGCAAAACCTGGAAGCACTCCATGAACTGGCCATCGAAGGAATTGGGGCGCTGGCCGGAAACCAGCTGGTGCACACTGATCTGCGCTCGGACAACATCTTGCTGGGCGAAGATGGGGGCGTGCTTCTGGTCGACTGGCCGTGGGCTTCGCGTGGAGCCGCGTGGTATGACGCGTTGACGGTGCTGGTTGAGGCCAGGATTTTCGATCCGGCACTGGATGCGGACGCCATTGCATCATCCCACCGGATTTTCGCCTCGGCGAGCTCCGATGCTCTGACTGGAGCGCTGGCTGGTTTGGCTGCCTACTATGTTGATGCCGCGCGCAGGCCAGAAGTTCCGGGGCTGCCCACCCTGCGCAGCTATCACGCCAAGCAGGCAACGGCCTGCGTAGCCTGGCTCAAAGCCCGATTGGGGTAATGCTAAGACCTGTTGCTAGCCGGACCCGGGCATCTCGGCGTTTTCCCCGCGGTAGATCAGGGCAAGGCCGAGGAATATCAGGCCGAGTTGGAGAACGGTCGCGACCCATGCGCCGGAAGCAAAGAGTTCCGACCAACCGCTGAGCAGCCCTATCAGGACCAGCAGCAATATGCCTGCTCCAAGCAGACGCAGCTTGAATCCATTCATGGCCACACCCTACGACAATGCCCGCAACATTGCTACCGGTTTCCGGCAGGATGTTGCGGGCATTGTGTGCGACTAGTCCAGACGTTGGGGCTGGGGCGTTTCCGTGCCGAATCCCATGGAAAGGATCGGCGGCAGGTCGGAATCCAGCCTGGAAAGTACCAGATCTTCCTGTTCAACGAGGTTATCCGGAAGGGCATCCACCGGGAACCAACGCAGCTGCGCGGTTCGCTCCGGCTCCATAAGTCTCGGTACACCATCCCACTGTTTTGAGAGGTCTTAATAGCTGTCAAAACGGCATTTTAGTTCTATTTTTACCCACCCTCGAACTTGGGAAAATATCCACGCTCGTAAATGGAAACATATCCAATATTGGCTCTCGTTTGTGGGAAAATATCGACTTTCTCTATACCGCTGTTAAAGAAAAGGGCACTCTAACTAAGGAGCACCCTCAACCATTAACATTGATATAATTAATAGTCTTTTTTCTTTACTGGAATCCAGATTTCGCTTCGATACTTTGGATTTCCGGTATCTGGACTCTCGTTCCACAAAATTTCAGGACCTGGGGCTGCCTCATATCCTGAAGATGGAAACCACTCTGAGTATATCCTACCCCACACATTTTGAAGTGTTTCCGGAAATGGTCCAATTGATTCAAATACAGCCCAGGTACTAGCATCAATTTTTAATACATCAAAATCTGCAGTATCATTACTTGATGTTGCTACTCCAATGTAATGATCTAATTCTCCTTTCTCTTCCATTCTACCTTCTGAAAAATTAGTAGAAGCACTAATGATACCTCTTGGTTCCATATCTGAAATTGCTTTTAAATGTTTAATAACCTCCGGTGTTAAAAGTTCGGTCATTTTTGCAATCTCTGGATTGACACCTTCAAAAATAACTGGAACTCTCTTCTTAAATCCTACTAACTTAAATGACTCTTTTTCAACAATACGATAGTTCATTTCGCATCCTCCTTTAATTGATAATTGAAAGGTCATTCGAGGATAAGCTTTTAATTGTGTATTCTCACTTCTTGCCTCAGAAGGGAGAATGCCATGCAGGGAATGAAAAGCACGGGAAAATGAATCAGCCGAATTATAGCCATATTTGACGGCTACATCAATTATTCTCAAATCCCTATCTTTCAAATCTAGTACAGCCAATGTCAGTCTTCTTCTCCGAATATACTCTGATAAACTTATGCCTGCTAAGAAAGAAAACATCCGCTTAAAATGATACTCTGAACAGTAAGCAATTTTAGATACTTCACTATAATCAATTTCTTCTGTTAAGTGCTCTTCAATATATGCCAATGCATTATTCATACTTCTCAAAGAATCCATTGAACAACCTCCTTTCATCATCAATATTATCAAAGGGTGCGTTTACTCATCCGACATTCTGTGTACAGTTTAGTCGATTCTCTTTCATGTAGTTTTCTAATTTATTGAACTATTGATAGAGAAATTGGAATTTTTCAGTTACTTGTATTCACTAGGAACAGGAATATTAAATTTCTCGCACAATAGTTTTACATCATGCATATCATTTTCATCATGCTCATAGCCCAGATGAAATAATACTTGATTTTCAGCATCAATACATCTAACCATTTTATCGCCTATTTTCCCAATACCACTAAACACTTTTGGGGGATATGCTTCTCCTTCAAAAACAATGTATCCTTGTTCGTTGAATTTAAATATATGAAAATCAATTATCCTGTCTTGAGCGTCCTTCCAAATCGTGTGATTTGTAGTGGTATATGCTTCTGTAACTTCCGCAAAACCTTTTTCTTTTATTATTTCAATAAACTTTTTACTATTATTTTCTTCCACAAATAAATCAATATCGTTGTGGAGCCTTGTTTCTTCTTCTAAAAGAGCATCAACGCCCCAGCCACCATCTAACCAAATGGCAATTCCATTTTCTTCGGCGTATAAAATTATCTCAATGGCATCTTTTTTATTTACCATGCACCTTCTCCGTTCAAATTCTAATTTATCGTTACAATAGCAATGTTTTTTAGCCAACATCCAACCCGACCACACAACCTCAAAAGTTTCCGAAAAAACATCCAACCTGACCACTCGCGACCCCCGACATCTAACCCGACCACTTGCCAACGCCGACATCCAACCCGACCACTCACCGAGCTATGACATCTAATCTGACCACATGACTATCAAAAAGCGGCTTTATGGACTTGTTTCCTCAAACAGAAAAAGTACAGTCATTTGTGTTTTGTGTAGATTTGTCTTCCAGTGATTTCTAACTTTGTAGTGTGATATCCTTTTTAAAGCAAATGATACGATTGGCTTCTTGAAAGCCGAATTTCATATGAAAAACATAACTTTCTGCATTGCTAATTTCACAATCGCTGGCAAACTCAGTACAAGCATTTTCTTTAGACCACAGTTCACAGTGTTGGAGCAATTGCGTAGCAATACCCTTATTTCGATAATTCTCCATTACAAAAACACCTTCTAAATAGCCAACCGGACTGCTGTCTGTACCTTCAACATAATCATGTCGAAGCTGGCATTGTGCAAACCCGACAGGAATATCATTATCAAAATACAAAAAAAATACAGCCTCTTTATCTAAAATCAATTCTTTCATTTCCTGCCTTAGGTCATCAAATTCATTATCCGGCCATAGAAGGATTGCTAATTGCGTTATTGTATTCAAATCGGATATTATTGCTTTTCTTAACATAAGTTTTTCTCCTTATTTTTTTAGAAATAAAACAGCTTATATTACAGCCTCGACATCAATACTACCGTCTCAATGTGGCTGGTGCGGAAGAAGAAATCCACGTAGCTGCCAGCTTGCTGGTTACGATGCACCGTGCACAACGGCTGAAGCTGTGCCGGATCGATGTGGATTCCCAGCTCTTCGCCGGCTTCACGCACGGCGGCGGCCTGGGCAGCTTCGCCGGGCTCAACATGCCCGGCGGCCGCAGTGCTCCAGTACCCGTCCATGTAGCCGGTTCCTTGGCGCAGCTGCAGCAAAACCTCATCGCGGTGTTGCAAGATGACGTAGCTGATCGTCTTCATGCCTAGTCCAGACGGCCCACGGAGGTCACGGTAACCACCGGTTCGCCTACCTCGTCCGAGTCATCCAGCGAGATGGTCGCGGAAATACCCCAGTCATGGTGCTCGGAAGGATCAGCGAAGACCTGGCGTACTTCCCAGATGCGGTTAGGCAGTTCCTTGACGATGAACAGCTTGGAGCTGCGTCCAACCGGACCGTCATCGATGTCATCGTGCTCGTCGAAGTAGTCGTCCATGGCGTCGGCCCAGGTGTCGGCATCGAAGCCGCTGTGCTCATCGAGTTCGCCCAGCGCCTTGTCTTGCTCGTCAGCGAAGAGCTTCACGCGGCGGAACATCTCGTTGCGGACCATCACGCGGAAGGCCCGCACATTGCTGGTCAGCTTCTCCGGTGCCGGAGGCGGCGCGGTTTCGGTTTCCTCGTTCAGCTCGCCGCGCGAAAGCTCTTCCCACTCATCGAGCAGCGAGGAGTCGATCTGGCGGATCATTTCGCCCAGCCACTCGATGAGGTCTTCGAGATCCTCGCGCAATGCGTCCTGCGGGACGGTCTGGCGCAGCGCCTTGTAGGCGTCGGTGAGGTAGCGCAGCAGCACGCCCTCGGAGCGGGCCAGCTGGTAGTACTGGACGAAATCGGAGAAGCCCATGGCGCGTTCGTACATGTCGCGGACGATCGACTTGGGTGCCAGCTCGAAATCGGCCAGCCACGGCGCGCCGGAGCGGTACTGCTCGAACGCGTTCTCCAGCTTCTCAGCCAGCGGCATCGGGTAGGTGACCTCATCCAGCGCGTTCATGCGGTCGTTGTAGTCCATTCCTTCGGCCTTCATCGCGGCAATGGCCTCGCCGCGGGCCTTCTTCTCCTGGCCGGAGAGCACCTGGCGCGGCTTTTCCAAGGTCGCCTCGATCACCGAAACGACATCCAGCGCGTAGCTGGCTGAATCCGGGTCCAGCAGGTCCAGGGCGGCCAGCGCGAAGGGAGAGAGCGGCTGGTTCAGCGCGAAGTTCTGCTGCAGGTGCACGGTCAGCTCATACCAGTTGCCGTATTCGTCGGGCTGCTCGCGGCGCACCACCACCTCGGTGGCGATCAGTTCTCGCAGGATGCCGATGGCGCGCTTCTTGAGCTTGCGCTGCGCGGCCGGGGTCTCGTGGTTTTCGCTGAGCAGGCGCACAGCGGCCTCGAACGCGTTGTCTTCGCGTTCGAGCAGGTTCAGCAGCATCGAGTGCGAGACCTGGAAGGAGGACTTCAGCGTTTCGGGGGCGGCCTCGACGATCTTCTCGAAAGTCTTCTCGCCCCAGGTCACGAAGTTCTGCGGCGGCTTCTTCTTCGGGATCTGCTTGAGCTTGGACGAGCCCTCGCCATGCTTCTTCAGGGCCTTTTCCATGGCCTTGTGGTTCTCGATCGCATGCTCCGGGGCCTGCACCAGCACGGTGCCTGCAGTATCGAACCCGGCGCGTCCGGCACGGCCGGCAATCTGGTGGAATTCGCGGGCATTGACGATGCGGGTGCGGGTGCCGTCGAATTTGGACAGGGCGGTGATCACCACGGTGCGGATCGGCACGTTGATGCCCACGCCCAGGGTGTCGGTGCCGCAGATGACCTTGAGCAGGCCTGCCTGGGCCAGTTGTTCGACCAGACGGCGGTACTTGGGCAGCATGCCGGCGTGGTGGATGCCAATGCCGTGGCGGACCAGGCGGTTCAGCGTCTTGCCGAATCCTGCGGCGAAGCGGAAGCCGCCGATCATTTCGGAGATCTTTTCCTTCTCCTCGCGCGTGGCCACATTCACGCTCATCAGCCCGGTCGCGCGGTCGATGGCATCGAGCTGGGAAAAGTGCACGATGTAGATCGGGACCTGCTTGGTCTTGATCAGTTCCTCCACGGCTTCCTGCACCGGTTCCATGGAGTAGTAGAAGTGCAATGGGATCGGACGCTCGGTGTGCGCGACCGTGACCGTGGTCTTGCCGGTGCGTTCTTCGAGTTCCTTCTCGAAACGGGTGACGTCGCCCAGGGTGGCGCTCATCAGCAGGAACTGCGCCTGCGGCAGCTCGATCAGCGGCACCTGCCAGGCCCAGCCGCGCTGCGGGTCGGCGTAGAAGTGGAATTCGTCCATGATCACGCAGCCCACGTCGGCCTTGGAGCCTTCGCGCAGGGCGATGTTGGCCAGGATCTCGGCGGTGCAGCAGATGATCGGTGCATCGGCGTTCACCGAGGAGTCGCCGGTGACCATGCCGACGTTCTCCGCGCCGAAGATCTTGCACAAGTCGAAGAACTTCTCGGAGACCAGGGCCTTGATCGGCGCAGTGTAGAAGCTGATCTGGTCTCGGGCCATGGCATAGAAGTGCGCAGCGATGGCAACCATGGACTTCCCCGACCCGGTGGGGGTGGCCAGGATGACATTGTTGCCGCCGGCCAGCGCCATCGACGCTTCGTCCTGTGCGGGGTAGAGGCTGATGCCGCGCGTCGCCACCCACTGGCCGAAAGCCTCGTAGATTTCGTCGTCGGATACGTTCTTGGTGTCTGCTGGCAGATAATCGGTGAGCAACATGATGTTCCTAGCCTATCGGTTGAGAACTATGACTGGGGGCTGGATGTTGCCTGCGCCTCGGGTTTAGGCTCAGGAACATGAAATGGGATCCGACGAAATACACTGAATTCTCCGACTACCGCGGCCGCCCATACAAGGATTTGCTGGGACAGCTGGCAGGGGTCGAGGCGTCGAAGATCGTCGATCTGGGCTGCGGCCCGGGAAATATGACCCGGCTGCTGGCCCAGCGCTGGCCGCAGGCGAAGGTCACCGGACTGGATTCCTCGCCAGAGATGATCGCGCGGGCTTCGCAGAGCGAGCACGAGGAGAATCTGGGCTTCGCACTGGCCGACGCCACGCAGTGGATCCCTGACGCCGATACGGACCTGCTGTTCTCCAACGCCATGCTGCAGTGGCTTCCTGGGCATCGCGAGTTGCTGGCAGGATGGCTGGTCAACTTGAGGCCCGGTGCGAACGTGGCTATCCAGGTCCCGGGCAATTTCGGTTCACCCTCGCATGCGGTAATGCGCGCAGTGGCCGACAGCCCGAAGTGGTCCGGCAAGCTGGCAGGGGTGCTGCGCCATGACGACGTGGTCGGCGAGCCGGATGAATACCAGCGGATCCTCCTGGACGCGGGGTTCCAGGCCAATGTGTGGGAGACCACGTACCACCAGCTGCTCGCAGGCGAGGACCCGATCCTGAACTGGGTTCGCGGTACCGCGTTGCTGCCCGTTCGGCACGCGCTTGGACAAGAAGACTATCTGGAGTTCGAGAACGACTACCGTGCCGAAGTCTCCGTCCACTACCCTTCATTCACCTCGCAGGACGGAACCATCTTGACGAATTTCCCGTTCCGCCGGATCTTCATGGTTGGCCACAGGCTCGGCTGACACCGCTCATCCGGGACGTTGCGGGGCTGCAGGCTCTGGCGTCCGCGCAGCCAAACGGAGCATACTTTCTGCATGCACACGTACGATGCCTTTCTTGCGGGACCGGAGCACAGCCTGAACCTGGCCCGCTTGCAAGCGGACTTCAATCGGGAATTCGATTCGCCATGCCCACCGGTTGCGGTGGTTGCACGGCGCTTGGAAGCCATGCTGGCAGGAGACCAGTGTTTCGCCATCCTCGCGGGGAATGGACGCGGCTTGGTGGGGCATGCCCTGGTCACGCTGCGACCCACAATCTATTTCGACGGGCCGCTGGCCGTGCTTGACGAACTCTACGTGCAACCCGCATTGCGTGACCGGGGCATCGGCTCGGCCCTCGTCAACTGCCTGCTGCAGGAACTGGCGCTGCGCGGAAGCCTGGAACTGCATATCAACGTGGACGAGGACGACACCGCAACTCGGCGCTTCTACGAACACCACGGGTTCGCCAACAACTTTCCGGGAAGCGACTGGCGGATGCTGTTGTACTACCAGGAGCTGCCGCCGACTAGATAGCCGGCGGCAGCTGCTGCAGGCTCCTACCAGCCGCGCTCCAGCCACTCGGGCAGTGAGGGGCGTTCGGCGCCCAGCGTGGTGCCATCACCATGGCCCGGAAGGATCACCGTCTCATCCGGGAACCGGTCGAAGATGCGGGAGGTGACATCGGCATAGAGCGACGCGAAACGCTCTGGATCCTTCCATGTGTTCCCTACGCCCCCTGGGAAGAGGCTGTCCCCGGTTAGGATGACGTGCTGTCCGGAAGAATCCGCGAGCGCGAACGCGATGGAGCCCGGGGTATGACCCCGCAGGTGGATCGCTTCGAGCGTGACCTCGCCCAACTGGATTTGATCGCCATGGGAGAGCGGGTGCGCCACCTGCACTCCGGATTCCTCCAGGATGCCGGCGACATCATCGGCCCCCGCATAGGTAGGGACCGGGTAAGCGGCCACTGCGTCGGACAGGGCGCGGACGTGGTCCCAGTGCTGATGGGTCGTGGCGATCGTGGTGACCTGCACTTCGCTCTTCGGCGTGTCGGCCGCAGCCGCTGCCAGCAAGTCCTGAATGGCCGGGAAGTCATCCGCGGCGTCGATCAATATTTGCTGCCCGTTGGCCTTGTCGGTGACGACGTACACGTTGTTGGACATGTCCGAAACCGAAATCCAGCGAACACTGAAGTCATCTAGCTGTAGTTCATTCATTCCTCCAGACTACGGTGAAACCGGTCCGCCACACGATAGGCTCGAGAGACATGAAGCACACGACGAAACGGAACATCGCATGACCGAGTTGCCCTTCCTGCGCGTGGACACGGAGTCCACGGTGGCCCCGTACCAGCAAGTCCGCGAGCAAATCCTGACGGCAGTGGCCGAGGGCAAGCTTGCTCCGGGCACCAAGCTTCCCTCGGTGCGCGCGCTCGCCGGCACCCTAGGTTTGGCGGTCAATACCGTGGCCAAGGTGTACAAGGAGCTCGAACTCCAGGGCGCGGTCGTCACCCGCGGACGCCACGGCACGGTCATCCAGGCCGCCGAGGACCGGGCCGAGCAGGAAGTCAGCGATGCCGCTGCCGACCTGGCGCGGATCTCGCAGCAATGGTCGGTGGATGAGGACACCGCTGTGAAGTACCTCAGGGCAGCTTTCAGCTCGCTGCCCCAATAACACGTCCGCATCGACCGGATCCCAGCAGCGGCTCTGGTCGACTGCACGCAACACAACGCACATCACGCGTCAGCACCTGAGAATGAGCACAGGATATTCGGGAGTCCGCCCATGAAAGAATTGCGCACCACGAACCGCCACCGGCAGCTGGCCGCCGCCCTCGGCGCCACCTTGCTCTTGGGCACGCTAGCCGCATGCTCCGCCACTGAGACCGAACAGCCCGTGCGGGATCTGGGGCAGGAACAAGTGCAGGCCGCATGGACGAGCAAGGACAAACTGCTCTCCGAAGCCCACGTCGACGAGGCTGAGAGTATCGTGCTCGCCTACACGCTGGACGGCAAGACTCCCTATCTCGTAGCCCGGGACCTGGCCACCGGAGAAGAAATCTGGAAGGAGAAGTCCGGAGTCGGCAACACGCCATCCGGCATTGCCTTCGAGGTCAGCGTGGTGGAAAACAATGGCAAGAAATACGTGTCACTGCTGCAGCTGGTGGAGAAGGATAAGGTGCGGCCCGCGGTGCTCGACCTGAAAACCGGACAGCGGGTATCCAAGGATCCGGGATCCCTCTACAACATCGATCGCCCCACTGAATGCGACAACAGCTGGTGCACGATCGCGGCCAGCCCCGACACCGGAGGGAACATTGCCGACTACTACTACGACTGGCATTCGAACAGCTGGAAGAAGGCAAAGAAGGCCAGCGAAATGCCTGATCCGAAGAAAAATCTCGGGGACTACTACCTCGGTGAAGGGCTTTCCATCTCCAGCGACCAGGAATCCGGCAGATCGGTCCTGAGCTATGCCCATGAGGGAGCTCTGGCGTGGAGCAAGGACTACGAAGAAATCTACGATGAGCACTACTCCACGGGCGGAGGCTGGGCTTGGGAGACCTTCGACGGGGAACAAAGTACATTGGTGGGCTCCGGCAATCGCACCTTCTACCAGTTTGAACTCGGCGGGAGGGATTTCGAGTGGGATATGGCAACGGATTCCATGCTGGTGGGGCTTGACCCGCAGACCGGCGATGGCCGTTGGTCGTTGCCCGGCGCGGATTACTCCTGCTTGGGCATCCTCGATCTGTACGGCGTTCACACCGATAGCACCCTGGTGACCTGCCAGATCAATTCCGGTACTGCCGAGGTCAATGTCCAAGATGATGGCACTGCCAAGCTCGGCGGCATCAAGAACTTCGAGGGAAATTTCGTCGGCATCGATGTCCACAGCGGCAAGAAAAAGTGGAGCTTCCCCATGCCGGATATGGCCGACAATGAACTGGTGAAGAAATTGCGCTTGCAGCAGCAATTTCTGGCCGGTGACAAGTCAGTGGTCTTGCCGCTAGCCGAAGGCGCGCAGGTCGTCGACATCGACAGCGGGAAAGCCGTCGGCATCGAGCAAGGGTTGGGGCAGACCGTGTTGTGCACCATGGAACTAGAAGGTGTCGACGTGCAACGCTCGGGCAATGACAAGGACACCGCGAACCTGTTGCCGGCAACGACAGTCCAGTCCTGCGATCGCGACACTCGCAAAAAGAGCGATCAATTGCCGTTGTTCGCCGAATTCCAGCGGGCCGGCTACCAGGAAGGCGCCACCGTGGTCCTGGAAGGCGAAAAGGGCTTGACCGCTTACACCATGCCGTCTGCCACCGATCCAGCCCCGGAATCCGTCGATAAGTAGAGTCCACGGCGCTGTGCTTGGGGTGCCGAATGGAGGCGGCGGACTGCCCGCGAGCGAACAGCCCAGCAGTCATTCGCGGGCAGTACCTTGTTGGCAGTCCAGCGCTTGGACTTGTTTTGGCGGTGGCCTAGCGCGCTCTCCGAGCGCCGGATCAGGGGTTTCCAGATTTAACTGTGAGTTGCATCCATTCGTACATGTATTCGAAGCCGTTTTCGATTAGTATTGCTTCGTGGCTATTACTGCAGAGAGCAAGAGAACAGATCTGACTCGCCTGGTCGTCAAGGGGGCCCGCGAGCACAACCTGAAGAACGTGGACATTGATCTGCCGCGTGACGCGATGATCGTCTTCACCGGGCTGTCCGGTTCGGGCAAGTCCTCCTTGGCCTTCGACACCATCTTCGCCGAAGGCCAGCGCCGCTACGTCGAATCGCTCTCCGCCTACGCCCGCATGTTCCTCGGCCAGGTGGACAAGCCGGATGTGGATTTCATCGAGGGCCTGTCGCCAGCGGTGTCCATCGACCAGAAGTCGACCAGCCGCAACCCGCGCTCCACCGTGGGCACGATTACCGAAGTGTACGACTACATGCGCCTGCTCTGGGCGCGCGTGGGCCGTCCGCATTGCCCGATCTGCCACGAACCGATCTCCAAGCAGACTCCGCAGCAGATCGTCGACCAGCTGATGGAGCTTCCGGAGAAGACCCGTTTCCAGATCCTCGCACCGGTCGTGCGCTCGCGCAAGGGCGAATTCGTCGATCTGTTCGCCGAGCTTTCCTCCAAGGGCTTCGCCCGTGCCCGGGTGGACGGTGAAACCATCCAGCTGAACGATCCGCCGAAGCTGGCCAAGCAGGTCAAGCACACCATCGAGGTGGTGGTGGACCGCCTGGCGCTCAAGGAAGACGCCCGCCAGCGCCTGACCGACTCCATCGAAACCGCCCTGGGCATTGCCGAAGGCCGCGTGCTGGTCGACTTCGTCGACCTGGACGCCGATGACCCGAAGCGCGTGCGCGCGTTCTCCGAGAACCTGGCCTGCCCCAATGAGCACCCGCTGGCCATCGACGAGATCGAACCGCGCACCTTCTCCTTCAACAACCCGTTCGGTGCCTGCTCGGCCTGCTCCGGCATCGGCACCAAGCTGGAAGTCGACGAGCACCTGATCGTACCGGACACCGAGGTCACCCTGGCCGAGGGCGCGATCGCCCCATGGTCGCTGGGCAAGGCCACCACCGAATACTGGAACCGGCTGATCGAGGGCCTGGGCAATGAGCTCGGCTTCACCATGGACACCCGCTGGCAGGACCTGCCGGCGGCCGCCCGCGAAGCGATCCTCAACGGCAAGGACCACAAGGTGGTCGTGCAGTACAAGAACCGCTTCGGCCGCGAACGCAAGTACTCCACCGGCTTCGAGGGTGTCATCTCCTATGTGCACCGCAAGCACCAGGAGACCGAATCCGACCACGCCCGCGACCGCTACGAGCAGTACATGCGGCAGATCCCGTGCCCTACCTGCGGCGGCGCGCGCCTGAACCCGGCATCGCTCTCGGTCCTGGTGGGCGGGCGGTCCATCGCCGAGGTCTCCGCCATGGACCTGCGCAGCGCCGCGGAATTCCTCTCCTCGATCGAGCTCAGCGCACGCGAGGCGCAGATCGCCGCGCAGGTGCTCAAGGAAATCGACGCGCGCATGAAGTTCCTGCTGGACGTCGGGCTGGAATACCTGACTCTGGAACGCGCCGCCGGCACCCTGTCTGGCGGCGAGGCGCAGCGCATCCGCCTGGCCACCCAGATCGGCTCCGGCCTGGTGGGCGTGCTCTACGTGCTGGACGAGCCGTCCATCGGCCTGCACCAGCGCGACAACCGCCGGCTCATCGACACCCTGCTGCACCTGCGTTCGCTGGGCAACACCCTGATCGTGGTGGAGCACGACGAGGACACCATCGCCGAAGCCGACTGGATCGTGGACATCGGCCCGGGCGCCGGCGAGCACGGTGGCGAAGTGGTGCATTCCGGTTCCCTGGAAGACCTGAAGCAGAACACCAAGTCGCTGACCGGCGACTACCTTTCGGGCCGCAAGCAGATCGACATCCCAGCCAAACGCCGCAAGGTCGACAAGGACCGCAAGCTCAAGGTGGTCGGAGCCAGCGAGAACAACCTGCAGAACATCTCGGTCGAATTCCCCCTGGGCGTGCTGACCGCGGTGACCGGCGTGTCCGGATCGGGCAAGTCCACCCTGGTCAACGACATCCTCTACAAGGTGCTGGCCAATAAGCTCAATGGTGCCAAGCAGGTGCCGGGCCGGCACACCCGCGTGCAGGGCCTGGAGCACCTGGACAAGGTGGTCCACGTGGACCAGTCGCCGATCGGCCGCACCCCCCGATCGAATCCTGCCACCTACACGGGCGTGTTCGACCACATCCGCAAGCTGTTCGCGGAGACCAATGAGGCGAAGCTGCGCGGATACCAGCCGGGCCGCTTCTCCTTCAACGTCAAGGGCGGGCGCTGCGAGTCCTGCTCGGGCGACGGCACGCTGAAGATCGAGATGAACTTCCTTCCCGACGTGTACGTGCCGTGCGAGGTCTGCCATGGGGCCCGCTATAACCGCGAGACCCTGCAGGTGCTGTACAAGGGCAAGAACATCGCCGACGTGCTGGACATGCCGATTGCCGAAGGCGCCGAATTCTTCAGCGCGTTCACCCCGATCGCCCGCCACCTGCGTACGCTCGTGGACGTGGGCCTGGGCTATGTGCGCCTGGGGCAGCCGGCCACCACGCTCTCGGGCGGTGAAGCCCAGCGCGTGAAGCTCGCTGCCGAGCTGCAGAAACGGTCCAATGGCCGCTCGATCTACGTCCTCGATGAACCGACCACCGGCCTGCACTTCGAAGATATCCGCAAGCTGCTCAAGGTGCTGCAGGGACTGGTCGACAAGGGCAACACCGTGCTGACCATCGAGCACAACCTGGATGTGATCAAGTCGGCCGACTGGGTCATTGACCTCGGTCCGGAAGGCGGCTCGGGCGGCGGCACGATTTTGGCCACCGGCACCCCGGAAAAGGTGGCAAAGGTCGCCGAATCGCACACCGGAAAGTTCCTCGCCGAGATCCTGTGATGCCTCGCGGAGAATGTTCGACGTATGCAATTTTAGTTATGGATTGCTAACCCACGTCCGCTTCATGGGAAGATGGCTAGGTGAATATGTCGGTAACAAGCGTGCTCTTCGATCTGGACGGGACCCTCGTGGACCCTGCCGGTGCCATCACTTCGGGTATCCGCCACGCAGTGACCTCCCATGGATTGGCCGATCCGGGCGAAGCCCGGGTCGAGGCGCTGGTGGGCCCGCCCCTGCAAATCGGCTTGCGTACGCTAGACGGGGTGACCGACGAGAACATCGGCTCCATCATTGCCGCCTACCGCGCCCGGTATGCGGATACGGGCATGGCCGAATCGGTGATCTACCCGGGCATGGTGCCGCTTTTGGATGCGTTGCGATCGGCCGGGATCCACGTCGCGGTGACAACGGCCAAGCCGATCAACATCGCGCGCCAGCTCATCGCCCGAAAAGGGCTGGATGCGCATCTCGACGCGATTCACGGCAATGCGGATGAACACGGGAGCATGGGTTCGAGCAAGACGCACATCGTCGCCGAGGCTTTGGAACACGGCCAGCTGGACCCGGAGCGCAGCGTCGTGGTGGGGGACCGGCACTACGATTGGGATGCCGCCCGCGAGAATTCGGTGGCATCCATCGGTGTCGCCTGGGGCTTTGCCCAAGGCGATGAACTGCAGCAGGCGGACGCCATAGCCGTGACCGCCCGGGATCTGGCCCTGCTGCTGCTCGGCGCGGAACGGGCAAACACCATTAACTTCGACGAAGACTTCATGCAGGAAGGTGCAAAGTAGATGAGCATCTACACCATGACCCGTTCGTCGATTCGGGGCATCATCCACGGCGTCTGCCGTGCGGAAGTAACCGGGCTGGAGAACGTCCCGAAGGAAGGCGGCTTCATTGTCGCCTCCAACCACTTGTCTTTTTTCGACTCCTTGATCATCCAGGCTCTGACCCCGCGCGACGTGGCGTTCTTCGCGAAGGCTGAATACTTCACCACTCCTGGCCTGAAGGGCAAGATGATGAAGACCTTCTTCGAATCCGTGGGATCCATCCCGGTGCAGCGTGGCGAGCAGGCGGCTTCCGTGGCGGCGCTCGACTCGCTGGTGGAAATCATCGAGGGCGGCTCCGGCATCGGAATCTACCCGGAAGGCACCCGTTCGCGCGACGGCAAGCTGTACCGGGGACGCACCGGCGTGGGCTGGCTGGCGCTTACCACCGGTGTGCCAGTGGTCCCGGTCGGGCTGATCGGCACGGAGAAGCTGCAGCCTGCTGGTTCCAAGGGTTTCAAGCCTGCCAAATTCCAGATCCACTATGGCGAGCCACTGTACTTCGACCAGTTGGGACGCAAGCACCCGTTGCCGCAGCGCCGCCAGGCCACAGACCGGATCGTGGATGCGATTGCCGAACTGTCCGGCCAGGAACGCGTCGATTCCTACAACCAGTTGCCGCCGGACGCGAAATAGGCCATGGCTGATCCGGCAAGCTACCGTCCGAAGACCTCGGACATCCCCACGAAACCTGGCGTGTACCGTTTCCGCGACGAACACGGCCGGGTCATCTACGTCGGCAAAGCCAAGGTCCTGCGCAACCGCTTGACCTCATACTTCGCCAACCCAGATCGGCTCACGCCCAAAACCCGGGCGATGGTCTTCACCGCCGGTTCTGTGGAATGGACCGTGGTGGGGTCCGAGCTGGAAGCGCTGCAGCTGGAGTATTCCTGGATCAAGGAATACAACCCCCGGTTCAATATCGTTTTCCGCGACGACAAGACCTACCCGTATCTGGCTGTCACGCTCAATGAGAAGTACCCGCGAGCCCTGGTGATGCGCGGTGACAAGCGCAAGGGCGTGAAGTATTTCGGCCCGTTCTATCCGGCCAAGGCCATCCGCGAAACCCTCGATACGCTGCTGCGGGTCTTTCCCGTGCGCAGCTGCGCACCGGGCGTGTTCAAGCGTGCCGAAGCCTCGGGCCGTCCGTGCCTCTTGGGCTACATCGACAAGTGCTCGGCTCCCTGCGTCGGACGGATCAGCGAGGAAGACCATCGCCAACTGGCCGATGACCTCTGCACCTTCATGGGCGGCGAGGCGACCAAGTTCACCAAGGCGCTGACCGTGAAGATGCAGGAAGCCGTCGCGGAGCTCGAATACGAGAAGGCCGCCCGCTATCGCGATGACATCGCTGCCTTGAACCGGGTCTTCGAACGCAACGCAGTGGTCCTTGACGACCGGACCGAAGCCGACATCTTCGGCATCCATGGCGATGAGCTGGAGGCCGCCGTGCAGGTCTTCCATGTCCGCGACGGCCGCATCCGCTCGCAGCGCGGCTGGGTCGTTGAAAAGGTCGCAGATACCACCGACGCAGAATTCGTCGAGCAGCTGCTCACCCAGATTTACGCGGATCACGCAGACCGGATTCCCAAGGAAATCCTGGTTCCGGCGCTGCCTGAAGACATCGAGGATGTCACCACCTGGCTTACCGAGCTGCGCGGATCCAAGGTCTCCCTGCGCGTCGCCCAGCGGGGCGACAAGGCGGCTTTGGCAGCCACCGTTGTGGAGAACGCGGAACAAGCGCTGCGTCTGCACAAATCGAAGCGCGCAGGCGATATCACCACGCGATCGCTGGCCATGCAGGAACTGCAGGATGCCCTGGGAGCGGAGCAGGCGCTGCTGCGCATCGAATGCTATGACGCGTCGCATACCCAGGGAACCAACGTGGTCGCTTCCATGGTGGTCTTCGAAGACGGTCTTCCGAAGAAGAGCGAGTACCGCAAGTTCTCCATCACCGGGGACGCCGCACGCGACGATACCGCCAGCATGTACGACGTGATCTACCGCCGCTTCAGCCGCTACCTGAAGGAGAAGGTCGACCCGACGAGCTTCGCCACCGGGCAAGTGGATGAAGCCACCGGCGAGCAGGAAAAGAAGAAATTCTCCTACCCGCCTTCCCTGGTGATCGTCGATGGCGGCCCGCCGCAGGTGGCCGCCGCGCAAAAGGCCATGGACGATCTGGGAATCGATGATATTCCCGTCGTCGGTCTGGCCAAGCGCCTAGAGGAACTGTGGCTGCCGGATGATCCGTTCCCGGTGATCCTGCCGCGAGCTTCCGCCTCGCTGTATCTGGTCCAGCGGCTTCGTGACGAGGCCCACCGTTTCGCGATCACCTTCCATCGGGCCAAGCGGGCCAAATCGATGATCGCTTCCGATCTGGATGCGATCCCGGGCCTGGGCAAGGCCAAGCAGGCCGCCCTGCGCAAGCACTTCGGATCGATGAAAAAGATCCGGGCCGCAAGCGTCGCCGAACTGATGGAAGTGCCCGGCGTCGGTGGAAAACTTGCGACTTCCATCAAAGAGTCCCTAGAAGACGCTTCATTAACCGGTGTGAATATGACTACCGGCGAAATTGTCGACTAGCCTTGTGATATGACCGCTGAGTATGAAGCAGTAAAACCCCCTGAGTCCGAACTCGTGATCGTGACAGGCATGTCAGGTGCCGGTCGCACCACCGTCGCGCATGCTCTGGAAGACCAGGGCTGGTACGTAGTGGAGAACCTTCCACCGGCCATGCTCGGACCCCTGACCGAGATGATGAGCCGCTCGCAGGGATCCATCCCGAAGATGGCCGTCGTGATGGACGTGCGCTCCAAGGAAATGTTCCCGGAGATCCGCGACGCGTTGGCGAACCTGACGGCCAGCGGAGTGAAATTCCGGCTGGTCTACCTGGATGCCAGCGACGAGGTGCTGATTCGCCGCTTCGAGCAGGGACGCCGGCCGCACCCGCTGCAGGACGACGGCCGCATCGTCGACGGCATCAAGCGCGAACGCGGAATCACCGACCAATTGCGCGAAGCCGCCGAAATCATCCTGGACTCCACGACCATGTCGGTGCACGACCTGGCGCGTGCAGTCAACGAGCTGTTCAGCGAATCCGGGCCGATCATCCTGCGCATCAACGTCATGAGCTTCGGCTTCAAGTACGGCCTGCCGGCAGACGCCAACTACGTGGCAGACGTCCGCTTCATTCCCAACCCCCACTGGGTTCCTGAACTGCGCCCGCAGACGGGCAAGGACAAGGAAGTCTCGGACTATGTCCTCAGCCAAGAAGGCACCAGCGAGTTCATCACAAACTACCTGAAGGCGCTTGAACCGGTCTTCGAGGGCTACCGCCGCGAGAATAAGCATTACGCGACCATCGCCGTGGGCTGCACCGGCGGCAAGCACCGCTCGGTGGCAACCACCATCGAGCTGGGCCGGCGGCTGGCACAGTTCCCGAACGTACGGGTGAACATCAGCCACCGAGATCTGGGGCGTGAGTAGGAGCAATGGCCTTTGCCACAGGTCCGATCCCGATCCAGGGACTGACGCGAAGCGATGATTACCGCAACCCATCGGTGGTTGCCTTGGGCGGGGGACATGGCTTGTCCTCCTCGCTTTCTGCCCTGCGTCGCCTGACTACCGACCTCACCGCCATCGTTACGGTGGCCGATGACGGCGGCAGCTCCGGGCGCCTTCGGGGCTCGTTCGATGTGCTGCCCCCGGGCGACTTGCGCATGGCCTTGGCCGCGCTGTGCGATGACAACGACTGGGGTCGGACCTGGCGCGATGTCATGCAGTACCGCTTCGAATCGACCGAAAACATCGAAGAGCCCTTGAACGGCCATGCCGTTGGCAACCTGCTGATCCTTGCCCTCTGGGAGTTGCTCGACAACCCGGTAGCTGGGCTGCGCTGGGCCGGAGCGCTGCTCGGTGCCCGCGGCCAGGTCCTGCCGATGAGCACCGTTCCGCTGTCCATCCATGGCGAGGTACTCGAATCGGACCCGGTGAACGACACCTTGGTGCGCCGCCGCATCGATGGGCAGGCCAAGCTGGCCCGCGCCGGTTCTGGCGGTCTGGTCACCAATGTCTATCTGGAGCCATCCGATGCGCCGGCCTGCTCCGAAGCGCTGGAATCCATCGATCTGGCGGACTGGGTGATTCTTGGTCCCGGATCCTGGTACACCTCGGTGCTGCCGCATCTGCTGCTGCCAGATATGCGCCAGGCTCTGGCATCGACAACAGCCAAGAAGCTGCTGACCATGAATCTGGCCTTCGACACCGCCGAGACCGCCGGGATGGATGCCGCCGCGCACTTGGAGGTGCTGGTCCGCTACGCACCCGAGATCAAGTTCGATGCGATTATTGCCGACGAATCCAAGATTCGTAACAAAGAGCGATTTGAGCTGGCAGCGCAAAAACTCGGCGCGCGGGTCTTTTTTAGTACAGTAGGAGTATCTGACGGTCGTGCCGTGCACGACCCGTTGCGACTAGCGGCGGCCTATCATGAGGTGTTTACCGCGATCGGATCTTAGGAAGATCCAAGTAAGGGAGTTTGATTCATGGCATTGACGGCTTCCGTCAAAGACGAGCTGTCGCGGGTAGAGATTCGCAAGCCGTCGGTCCGCAAGGCCGAGGTTTCGACCATGCTGCGCTTCAGCGGCGGACTGCATATTGTCTCCGGGCGAATTGTCATCGAAGCAGAAGTGGATCTGGCAGCGACCGCCCGGCGGTTGAAGATCGCTATTGGCGAGCTGTACGGGCACGATGCCGAGATCGTAATGGTTTCCGGTTCTGGCATCCGCAAGGGGAGCCGCTACATCGTGCGCGTGTCCAAGGATGGAGAAGTGCTGGCCCGCCAGACTGGCCTGCTTGATCAGCGCGGCCGGCCGGTACGCGGCCTGCCCTCGGTCATCGTCAACGGTTCCACCGCCGACGCCGAAGCGGTATGGCGAGGCGCATTCCTGTCCCATGGTTCGCTGACCGAACCAGGACGCAGTTCCGCATTGGAAATTACCTGCCCTGGACCGGAAGCAGCATTGGCCTTGGTCGGTGCGGCTCGCCGCCTGGGTCTAACGGTCAAGGCCCGCGAGGTGCGCGGCGTTGACCGCGTAGTGATCCGTGATGGCGATGCCATCGCCCAGCTGCTCACCCGCATGGGCGCCCACGATGCGCTGATGGTCTGGGAAGAACGCCGCATGCGCAAGGAAGTGCGCGCCACCGCCAACCGCCTGGCGAACTTCGACGACGCCAACCTGCGGCGCAGTGCCCAGGCGGCGGTCGCTGCCGGGGCGCGCGTCGAGCGTGCGCTGGGAATCTTGGGCGACGAGGTTCCAGAGCACCTGCGCTATGCGGGGCTGCTGCGCCTGGAGCACAAGCAAGCCTCCTTGGATGAGCTCGGCCGGATGGCCGAACCGCCAATGACCAAGGACGCCATCGCTGGCCGAATTCGCCGCCTCTTGGCTATGGCGGATAAAAAGGCGAGCGATCTGGGAATACCAGGTACGGAGTCCAGCGTTCCAGGAGAAGAACTGGAACACTAAAAATGTCCCCGCGGGAGCCCTCCCGTGGAGATTCAACCAATTGAGAAGATTGAGGAGAATCATGGCTGTTTATTCACTGCCAGAACTGCAGTACGACTACGCCGCACTGGAGCCGAACATCTCGGCTCGCATCATGGAACTGCACCACTCCAAGCACCACGCAACCTACGTTGCAGGCGCAAACTCGGCACTGGAGCAGTTGGCTGAAGCTCGCGAAAAGGGCGAATTCGGGAACATCCCGAAGCTGTCCAAGGACTTGGCTTTCCACCTGGGCGGCCACACCAACCACTCGATCTTCTGGAACAACCTGTCCCCAGAAGGTGGCGACAAGCCTGAAGGCGAGCTGGCAGCTGCCATTGACGACTTCTTCGGTACGTTCGACGCATTCCGCGGCCACTTCACTGCTGCTGCCATGAGCCTGCAGGGCTCGGGCTGGGCAGTCCTGGCCTACGACGCACTGGGCGGCCAGCTGGTCATCGAGCAGCTGTACGATCAGCAGGGCAACATCCCAGTGGCAACCACCCCGCTGCTGATGCTGGACATGTGGGAGCACGCCTTCTACCTGGACTACGTCAACGTCAAGGCAGACTACGTCAAGGCCTTCTGGAACATCGTAAACTGGGCAGATGTCCAGGCTCGTTTCGAAGCCGCACGCAACGGTGCAGCATCGCTGATCGTTCCAGGCAAGTAATATTTACCCGGTAAGTTAGCTCACATTCTCCGCTGATTTAGCGTAGTATGTTTCAAGTGTGTTGCGGATCCCAGCTTCTGCTGGGATCCGCAAGCACGGCACAACGGAGTGTCCTCTTAAAGAAGGCCACCTCCGCTAGTGCGCGGTCGTGGCATCATCATCCCATTTAGAGGAGATAGTCACGTGACAACTCGTGTTGGAATCAATGGTTTCGGTCGCATCGGACGCAACTTCCTGCGTGCAGTACTGGCCCATAAGGCAGATATTGAAATCGTCGCCGTCAATGACCTTGGTTCAATCGATTCGCTTGCTCACCTGGTGAAGTTCGATTCCGTGCTCGGCCCAGTGGGCGAGCCGGTATCCGTAGACGGCGATACCATCGTCGTGGGAGAACGCCGCATCAAGGTTCTGTCCGAGCGCGAGCCGGCCAACCTGCCTTGGGGCGAATTGAAGGTTGATGTCGTAATTGAATCGACCGGATTCTTCACCAACGCAGAAGACGCCAAGAAGCACGTAGCTGCAGGCGCGAAGAAGGTCATCATCTCGGCTCCAGCCAAGAATGAAGACATCACCATCGTGATGGGCGTCAACCAGGACAAGTACGATCCTGCAAACCACGCCATCATCTCGAACGCATCCTGCACCACCAACTGCCTGGCTCCAGTAGCCAAGGTGCTGAACGACGAATTCGGCATTGTTGACGGCCTGATGACCACCATCCACGCCTACACCGCCGACCAGCGCCTGCAGGACGCGCCGCACAGCGATCCGCGCCGCGCCCGCGCCGCAGCGCTGAACGTCATCCCGACCTCCACCGGTGCCGCCAAGGCCATCGGCGTGGTGCTCCCAGAGCTGAAGGGCAAGCTGCACGGTTACGCTATGCGCGTACCGGTTCCTACCGGTTCGGCCACCGACCTGACCGTGAACCTGGCCCGCACCGCAACCGTGGAAGAAATCAACGCGGCCTTCGAGAAGGCAGCAGCCGAAGGCGCATTGAGCGAATACCTTGAGTACTCCACCGATCCGCTGGTTTCCTCGGACATCGTGACCAATTCCCACTCGGCAATTTTCGACTCCGGCCTGACCACCGTAATGGGCAACAGCGTCAAGGTCGTCGCGTGGTACGACAACGAGTGGGGTTACTCATCTCGGCTTGTCGACCTCGTTGAATTCGTGGGATCCAGCCTCTAGTCGATAACCTAGAGACATGTCTTCTCACACCATTGACGAATTGATCGCTGACAACGGCGTCCGCGGACGGTACGTTCTGGTCCGCAGTGACCTGAACGTGCCGCTCGACGGTGCAACTGTGACCGATGATGGCCGCGTCCGCGCGTCGCTGCCAGTCATCAGCAAGCTGGCCGAGGCCGGCGCAAAGGTCATCGTAATGGCCCACCTGGGACGCCCCAAGGGCCAGGTCGATGCCAAGTACTCCATCGCTCCAGCAGCGAACCGCCTGAACGAACTGGCTGACTTCGACGTAACTGTCGCCGAAGACGTGGTGGGCGACTCTGCCCGCCAGGCCGCGGCAAACCTCGAAGAGGGCTCCGTTCTGGTTCTGGAGAATGTCCGCTTCGATGCCCGCGAAACCTCCAAGGACGATGCGCAGCGCGCAGAGTTCGCCAAGGAGCTGGCTGCGCTGACCGGCGAGAACGGCGCCTACGTGAACGACGCTTTCGGCGCCGTGCACCGCAAGCACGCTTCGGTCTACGACATTGCCAGCCTGTTGCCGAGCTACCAGGGCGATCTGGTGGCTACCGAGGTCAAGGTCCTCAAGACCCTGACCGAAGCGCCGAAGCGCCCCTATGTGGTGGTGCTCGGCGGGTCGAAGGTCTCGGACAAGCTCGCTGTCATCGACAACCTGCTGGGCAAGGCTGATCAGCTGCTGATCGGCGGCGGCATGGCGTTCACCTTCCTCAAGGCGCAGGGCCATGCCATTGGCGGCTCGCTGCTTGAAGAAGACCAGATCGCCACCTGCCAGGAGTACCTGAAGCGGGCCGAGAAGCTCGGCTGCGACATCATCGTGCCTAGCGATGTCGTTGTGGCAAGCAAGTTCGGTGCCGATGCTGAGCATGAGGTGCTGGCGGCAGACAAGATCGAGGAAGCCAGCTTCGGCTCCAACGGCCTTGGGCTGGACATCGGTCCGAAGTCCGCTGAACTGTTCGCAAGCTACATCACCAGCGCCAACACCGTGTTCTGGAACGGCCCAATGGGCGTCTTCGAGATTCCTGCTTTCGCTGAAGGTACCCGTACCGTCGCGCAGGCTCTGGCGGACTCGGAAGCGTTCAGCGTGGTAGGCGGTGGCGATTCGGCCGCGGCTGTCCGCGCGCTGGGCTTCTCGGAGGATGACTTCGGCCATATCTCCACCGGTGGCGGTGCTTCGCTGGAGTACCTCGAAGGCAAGACCCTGCCGGGTGTTGCCGCATTGGAAGGCTAAGAATGACCATTTCGCAGAACGGCACTTTTGTGCGCCAGCCGCTGATTGCCGGCAACTGGAAGATGAACATGGACCACGTCCAGGGGATCACCCTGGTGCAGAAGCTGGCGTGGACCCTGAAGGACCACGAACACGATTACGATCGTGCCGAGGTCGCTGTGTTCCCTCCGTTCACCGACATCCGCGGCGTGCAGACACTGACCCTGGGCGACAAGCTGGACATCGTCTACGGTGCCCAGGACCTGTCGGCGCAGGATTCGGGCGCGTACACCGGTGAAATCTCGGGCCAGTTCCTCAAGAAGCTCGGTTGCACCTACGTTTTGGTAGGCCACTCCGAGCGTCGCGAGTACCACAACGAGACCAACCAGGTGATCGCTGCCAAGCTGGCAGCCGCATACCGCCACGAGCTGACCCCGATGCTCTGCGTCGGCGAAGGCCTGGAAGTGCGCAAGGCCGGCGAGCACGTGGCTTTCACTCTGGAACAGTTGGCGCAGTCGCTGGAAGGCGTTACCGCTGAGCAGGCCGCAAACCTGGTCATCGCCTACGAGCCGGTGTGGGCCATCGGTACCGGTGAAGTTGCGGGACCGGCCGACGCGCAGGAAATGTGCGCCGCGATTCGCGGTGCGCTGGCCGAGCGCTTCGGAGCGGAGATTGCCGAGAAGACGCAACTGCTCTATGGCGGTAGTGTTAAGGCAGCAAATGCCGCATCGATCATGCGCGAGCGCGATGTCGATGGCGTGTTGGTTGGCGGTGCCAGCCTGGATGCCGAGGAATTTGCTAATATTGTCAGGTTCGAGCATCATCTCGTCACCGACTGAATCTAACTAAGGAACCGTCGACTTGGATATTATCAAGATCATTCTGCAGGTATTGCTGGGCATCACAAGCGTCCTGCTCACCCTTTTGATCCTTTTGCACAAGGGTCGTGGTGGAGGTATGTCCGACATGTTCGGCGGCGGCATGACCAGCTCCATGGGATCTTCAGGTGTTGCCGAGCGCAACCTGAACCGGATCACCATCGTTCTCGGTCTGATCTGGGGTGCCGTGATCATCGGCCTTGCCCTGGTGCTTCGATTCAGCGTCGAAGCCTAGGCAGCACCCTTCCGCAGCAGCCAAGAGGCGCCTTCCACATCACGTGGAGGGCGCCTCTTGCGCGTCATCAGGCCAGTTGCCCGAATTTCTCCGTATCGGCAATCGAGCCGAGCACGAGAATCTTGTCTCCGGTGCTAAGGACGGTGTTGCCGTCGGTGTTCTGCCATTCGCCGGCGGCGTTGGTCGTGGCCGCGATGGTCACCCGGTACTTGTTGCGCACCGCCGCATCGCTGAGCTTCACCCCATGCAACGTGGCTGGAGCGCTCATTTTGACCATGGCATAGCCTGGATCGACCTCCAGGTAGTCCATCATGGATCCGCGCACCAGGTGGGCAACACGCTTGCCCATGTCCTTCTCCGGGTAGACGATGTGATGGACCCCCAGCTGCTCCAGGATCAGTCCATGCCGATCATCTTGCGCCTTGGCCCAGATCTGCGGGATCCCCATGCTGACCAAGAGCGAGCAGCACAGGATGGATGACTGCAGGTGGCTGCCCACGGCCACCACCACACGGTCGAATTCGTGGATCGATAGCTGTTCCAGGACTTCGCGGCTTGATGCGTCGGCACGGACCACCTGGGTCAATTCGCCATTCAGCGACTGGACGTTGTTCTCGTGCACGTCGATGCCCAGAACTTGGGTGCCTGACTTCATCAGTTCCAGGGCAAGGGATTCTCCGAAGCGCCCGAGCCCGATCACCGCCACGGAGTGGGCTTTGGGCAGTCCCTTGGCATCATTGCGAAAATTCAGTAGCTTAGCCAATTGAAGGCCTTTCCTTGGGGAGTTCATAGAGCGCTTTTCGATCGCGCAGGGCAAGCGCGGAACCCAGCGAGAGGACACCGACGCGGCCGAGGTACATCAACGCGATGAGAATGCCTTTGGCGGGATCCGGCAAGTCCGGGGTAATGCCCGTGGACAGCCCGACGGTGCCGAAGGCCGAGGTGGCTTCGAAGAGACAGCGGTCCAGGGAATAGTTGGTGAGCAGCAGCAGGCCCATCGTGCCGGCGAACACCGCCGCGACGCCCAGCAGCGCCACCGTGATGGCTTGGCGGTGCACCGAGCGGGAGAGCCGCTTGCCCAGGACGTTGACTGCGGTCTCGCCGCGCAGCTCGGTCATGATGATGAACAGCAGGATCGCGGCCGTGGTGATCTTGATGCCGCCGGCGGTGCCGGCCGGTCCGCCGCCGATGAACATCAGCACATCCATGCCCAGCCAGGAGGCTGGATGCATCGCGCCGATGTCGATGGAGTTGAAGCCTGCGGTGCGCGTCTGCACAGATTGGAAGAATCCGGCCAGGATCCGCTGCGCAGGTTCGAGCTCGCCGAGAGTCTTCGGATTGGTCCATTCCATAGCGGTGATGAAGATGGTGCCGCCAACGAGCAGCCATGCGGTCATCAGAAGAACCAGACGGGTGTTCATGCTCCATTTCAGCGTGTTCCGCCAGTGCTGCCTCAGCTGGACCAGGACCGGGAAGCCCAGGCCGCCAAGGATGATGGCGAGGCTGATAGGGATGCAGAGCCACGGGTCAGCGACGAAGTCCATCAGGTTATTCGAATACAGGGCGAAGCCCGCGTTATTAAAGGCCGAGACTGCATGGAATGCGCCATGCCAGATCGCACCGGCTGGATCGTCGCCGTAGGCCAGCCCGAAGCGGATGGCTAAGATGGCCGCCACGACGGATTCGAAGGCCAGCGACAGCTTGATGATCATCAATGCGGCGGTGCGCACATCTTCGCCTGATACCGCGGAGCTTTCGCGTTGGGTGGATAGCCGGGTGAGGTAGCCAATGCGGCCGATGACCAACATGCTCAGCAGCGAGGCAATCAGCATCAGGCCCAGGCCGCCGGCCTGGATCAGGATGAGGATGACGAGCTTGCCGAAGAGGGTGTAGTGGGTTGCGGTGTCCAAGACAGTCAGGCCGGTCACGCACACCGCTGACGTGGCAGTGAAGATCCCGTCGACCAAGGATGTGAAGACGCCTTGGGTATTGGCTGCCGGGGAGGACAGGAGCAATCCGCCAACGAGAATCGCACCGGCGAAGGCAAATGCTACTGCGCGTGCCGGTTTGGCCAGCACGCTGTGCTGCGCGGCCGGCCGGGGCGCGGGAAAATTCATGGAGATCGCAATCGTAGGAATAACGTCTCGCGAAACCGTGGGACGAGGAGTACGAAGGAAATATTACGCCCGGAAAAACGGGTGTCAATGGTGATTCCCGTCACCGATGGCGGTGCCGGCCAGGCCGCCGCGGGAGAGCTTGAACCGGCAGCCGCGCAGTATCTGCGCGGCTGCCGGCAAGCCGAGGGCATCGCTAGCTGTCGAGCAGTTCCACGACGCGCTGAGCGGTGCCCCAGGACAGGGTTACGCCGGCGCCTCCATGGCCGTAGGCGGCAATGACGGGCACCGCATGCCCCTCGATGCGCTCCAGGCGGATCGTCTCGCGTGCCGGGCGCAGCCCCACCTTGTGCTCCAGGATCTCGCAGCCTTCCAGTTCCGGGACGAGGCCGATCGCACGGCTGAGCATCTCGGTGGCGGTCTGCGGGTCGGCTTCGAGGTTGAAATCGTGGTCCACGTCGGTACCGCCAACGATGATGTCATCGCGGCGCGGAATGATGTAGCTGACGCCTTGCGGATGCTCGTCATAGCAGAGCCAGTCGGACAGTCCTGCGGTGTTGGCCAGGCGGATCACCTGGCCGCGGATGGGGTAGACGCTCTGGTCGTCCCCGGTGAGCTCGCCGCCTCGCAGGCCGGCTGCCAGCACGACGACGTCGGCATCGTCCTGCAGCTCGTCGAAGGAATCGACCGTGCGCCAGATGAACTGCACGCCCAAGGCCGCGGCCTGGTCCTGCAGCCAGGACAGATAGGTGGGCATGGTGATCACCGGGACCGTGGCGTGCATTCCGGCGGCCGCAATCGGCGGGATCGCTTCTGCCGGTGCCTCGGTGGCGTTGGTGACGATCTTCGCCCAGGAGCGGTCCTCGTCCGCCGAGCCCTCCAGGTTCAGCCCGTAGCGCAGGTCGATGCCGGTTTCCGCGATGCCGGACAGCTGCTCGAAGCGTGCCAGGGAACGGGCGAGCAGCAGGTCGGCGGCTTCGGAGTTCTCCGAGTGGTAGGGGAACCAGATGGCGGCGGCCACCGCGGAGACCGTCTGCTGCGGCTGCTGGTCGGCGATCACGGTGACCTGGTGGCCGGCGGCGGCCAGCTCATGGGCGGTGGACAGGCCGATGACCCCGGCACCGATCACGGTGACCTTGCGGGGCTGCGCGGCGTCGGGTGGCAGAACGGAAAGCATGGAATCCTCTCGGGCAGGCGGTGCTGGAAAAGCGAAGGCCGGTGCCGCGATCCCGAAAAGTTCAGGATCACGGCACCGGCGATGAGGTGCTGGCTAGAGCAAGGTGGCCGCGGCGCGGTCGATGATCCAGCGGGTAGCTTCGGTGCCGTGCACGGCCGAAGCCGGGACGGCAACCTCGTTTACCTCGTGCTGCGCGGCGGCCAGTGCCGGGGCCTTCTCGGCGCCGGCCACGAGCAGCCACACCTCTTTGGCGGTGTTGATCGTGCCCATGGTGAGCGTAACGCGGTCCGCCGGCGGTTTGGGGGAGTCGTGGACTGCGATGACTCCTGGCTCATCCGACCGGGTGTGGTTGGGGAAGAGCGAGGCGACATGCGAGTCCGGGCCCATGCCGAGCATCAGCACATCGAAGGCCGGATTCAGCGCGCCTTCTTCGGCTTCCTCGGCCAGCTCCCGTGCGTAGGCTGCGGCGGCCTGCTCTGCTGTCTCGTACTGGTCGCTGGCGCCCATCGCGTGCACGGTGGCGCGGTCCAGCCCCAGGTCGTCGAGCGCGTCGAACAGGGCGGCAGCTTGGCGCACATTGCGGTCAGCCGAATCGGAGGCGACGAACCGCTCGTCGCCCCACCAGAAGTGCACCTGCGACCAATTGACCGAGGTCCGTGCCGGGTTGGCCGCGACGGCTTCCAAAGCGGCGATGCCCAGCGATCCGCCGGTGACCACCACGTGGGCGACACCGCGGGCAGCCAGCGCATCGGCGATCGTGGTGATCAGCCGGGCGGCGATGGCGTGGGCGGTAGCCTGTGCATCCTCGTGGATGAGAATTTGCCTAGCGATCACTGGATCTGATGCTCCTCAGGTTGGTCAGGGCCAGGCCCTTCGTGATGACCTCGCCGAAGACGTCGTCGGCGTCCAGGCGGCGCATCTCCTCGGCCAGGCATTCTGCCACCGAACGCCGCGGCAGCGAGATGCGCTGCGGCGCGCTGCCGGGCAGGTACAGGTGGGCAACCGCGCCGGAGGGGCGCGAGAGCTCCACGTCGCCGGCTTCGCGGGCGAGCCGGACGCTGGAGAGCCCGCCGTTGGACTTGTCCGCGGCGATGGTCACCGGGACGTCCAGGCACAGGGTCAGCCAGGCCGCCAGCAGGGTGGTGGACGGCGAATTGTCCGAGCCCTTCACGGTGATGGCGGTCAGCCCGTCGGTGCCGATCAAGTCGATGATGCTCGCCAGCTGGGCACGCCACAGGGTCAGCCGGGTCCAAGCCAGGTCGGTGTCTCCGGCCCGGTAGGTGGCAATGCGGCTGAACAGCGCGGCGGTCGGGTCCTCGGTCTCCGCCGAATCCGTGATGCGGCGGTGCGCCAGCCTGCCCAGCGCGGTGCCGGCCGGATCCTGCGGCACCCCATGCGGCCACCAGGCCACGATCGGCGCATCGGGCAGCATCAGCGCGGAGATCAGCGCCTCGTCGGCCACGACATCCGGGCCGTAGGTGCGCATCACGATCACTTCGGAGGCGCCGGCGTCCCCGCCCACGCGGATCTGCACGTCCAGGCGGTTGGCCTCGGACTTGTTGCCGCGCACCACCACGATGATTCGGCAGGGATGCTCGCGGCTGGCCAGGTTGGCCGCCTCGATCGCGTTCTCGGCGAAGCCCTCGCGGGTGATGACCACCAGGGTGAGCACGCGGGACAGCGCCACCACGCCGTGGGTGCGGCGCGAGGAGATCAGCTTCTTGGCCACCTTGGAGGTGGTGGTGTTCGGAAGATCGATCATCATGGTCGTCGCCACGTCCTTCCATCCTTGGCCATCAGCTCGTCGCTGCTTTCAGGTCCCCAGGAGCCCGGAGCGTAGGGATCCGGCTGGGTGGGTAGCGAGGCCCAGTACTCCTCGAAAGGATCCAGGATGCGCCAGGACTGCTCGACTTCCTCATGACGCGGGAACAACGGCGGTTCGCCGAGCAGCACGTCGAGGATCAGCCGTTCATAGGCTTCGGGGGAGGACTCGGTGAAGGCGTTGCCGTAGCCGAAGTCCATGGTCACGTCGCGGATCTCCATCTGGGTGCCGGGCACCTTGGAGGAGAAGCGGATGGTCGCGCCCTCATCGGGCTGCACGCGGATCACGAAGGCGTTCTGGCCGAACTCGTCGTCCTCATGGTCGGTGAACAGCAGGTTCGGGGCCTTCTTGAACACCACCGCGATCTCGGTGACGCGCCGGCCCAGGCGCTTGCCGGCACGCAGGTAGAACGGTACGCCGGACCAGCGGCGGGTGTTGATCTCCAGCTTGACCGCGGCATAGGTCTCGGTCTTGGACTTCGGGTTGAAGCCCTCCTCGTCGAGGAAGCCGACGACTTCTTCGGCGCCCTGCCAGCCGGAGGTGTACTGGCCGCGGGCGCTGGCCGCCCCCAGGTCCTCGGGCAGCTTCACCGCGGTGAGCACCTTTTCCTTCTCGCTGCGCAGGTGGTCGGCGTCGAAGGAGATGGGCTCCTCCATGGCGGTCAGCGCCAGCAGCTGGAGCAGGTGGTTCTGGATGACGTCGCGGGCGGCGCCCACACCGTCGTAGTAGCTGGCGCGGCCGCCGATGCCGATGTCCTCGGCCATGGTGATCTGCACGTGGTCCACGTACTTGTTGTTCCACAGCGGCTCGAACATCTGGTTGCCGAAGCGCAGCGCCAGCAGGTTCTGCACCGTTTCCTTGCCCAGGTAGTGGTCGATGCGGAACACCGCGTCGGGCGGGAACACCGACTCGACGATGGAGTTCAGCTCGCGCGCGCTGGCCAGGTCGTGGCCGAAGGGCTTCTCGATGACCACGCGTTCCCAGCCGGGGTTCTTGTCCTGGGCCAGCTTGTGCTCGGAGAGCTTCTGGCAGACGACCTCGAACCAGCTTGGCGGGATCGAGAGGTAGAAGGCGTGGTTGCGGCCGGTGGAGCGCGATTCGGCCAGCTCGTCCAGGGTGGCGGCAAGCTGCTCGTACGCGCCGTCATCGTCGAAGGCGCCGGAGATGAATCGCATGCCGGACGCCAGCTGGGCGAAGACTGTTTCGTTGAAGGGGGTGCGGGCGCTGGCCAGGATCCATTCGCGGGCCTGGGCGGCGAAGTCCTGCGCCGTCCAGTCGCGGCGGCCGAAGCCGACGATCGCGAAGTTCGGGGGAAGCAGTCCGCGGTTAGCCAGGTCGTAGACCGCTGGCATGAGTTTTTTGCGGGCAAGGTCGCCGGTGATTCCGAAGAACACCAGCGCGCCCGGACCGGCAATGCGGTTAAGCCGCCGGTCGCGGGCGTCGCGTAGTGGATTGCTCATTCGTGCCTTACTTCGCTGCCTCTAGCAGGGCGGCGATTCCCGCCGCGCGGTCCGTGAGGTTCACGCGCAGCACCGGACGGTTGTGCTCGGCGTCGGCCAGCACCGCCCCGTCGCCGATCGCCTGGGCGGTGATCAGGCCGCCGAAGGTGTACGGACGGCCAGGGATCTCAAGGTCTTCCTGGTGATCCGCGGTGACCTGCAGGAACACACCCTGTGCCGGGCCGCCCTTGTGGTACTGGCCGGTGGAGTGCAAGAAGCGCGGGCCCCAGCCGAAAGTGACCGGACGGCCGGTCTTCTCAGCCAGCGCATCACGCAGCGCTTCGAGCTGCTGGTCGGCGGTGCGATCCAGGTAGGCCTGGATGGCGAGGTAGCCATCTTCCGGCAGCTGCGCGGTGAGCGCATCCAGGGCCGCTTCCAGGTTCGCGGCCTCTGTGCCGTAGAGCTCGACCGGGCCGTCCACGGCATCCGGTGCGCTCTGCGCCGGCGCTTCGAGCATGGAACGCGCGGCCACCTTCGCGGCCTCGACATCCGGCTGGTCGAACGGGCTGATGCCCAGCAGGTAGCCGGCCACGGCGGTGGCATACTCGAAGATCATGAACGCGGTGCCCAGCGGCGCGCTGAAATGCACGGCGGTGGAGTCCTCGTCGATTTCCTCCGGCAGCTGCTCATAGATGAACAGCGGCAGCACATCCTGCGCAGGACGCTGCAGTTCGGGCGCATCCACATGCGCGGCAACCGGCAGCACGCCCTTGCCGTCCTTGCCGGTGGATTCTGCGATCAGCTGCTCGGCCCAGTCGCCGAAGCCCGGCAGGGCATCGCCCACGCAGGCGATGAGCAGCTTGTCGCGGCCGGCGGTGGCCATGGCCGCCCCCAGATGCAGCGCGAGGTTGTCCTCGTCGTCCATCGCCAGCACGTCGTTGATCAGTCCGGATTCTTCCATCAGCGCTTCGATGTCGGCGCCGGCCAGGCCCGAGGGCACCAGGCCGAAGGCGGTCAGCGCCGAGTAGCGGCCGCCCACATTCGGGTCGGCGTTGAAGACCGCGCGCACCCCTTCCGGGTTGTCCATCGGCGAACCCGGGTCGGTCACCAGCACCAGGCGGGTGGCCGGGTCGATGCCGGCGGCTTCGAAGGCTGCGGTAAACGCACGGCGCTGCGAATCGGTCTCCACCGTGGAGCCGGACTTGGAGGCGACCACCACGACGGTGTGCTCCAGATCGGTTTCCACGATGCCCTTGACCATCGACGGATCGGTGGTGTCGCAGATGACCAGGTCCACCTCGTCGTGCGCGGTGATGACCTCAGGGGCCAGCGAGGATCCGCCCATGCCGCACAGCACGATTCGGGTCAGTCCCTCCTCCTGCAGCTCGTCGCGCAGATCCAGGATCTGCGGGATCAGCTTGCCTGCCGCCTCGAAGGGGTTGACCCAGCCCAGGCGGATGGAGGATTCGGCCTCGGCCGCCGGACCCCAGATGGTGGGATCCTGCGCGGCAATGCGGCTGCCGATTTTCGCGTCGATCAGCTGCGGCAGCAGCGCATCGACGGAGGCCAGAGCCTGTCCAGAAGTTACCAGGCCAAGTTCCATCTATTTCGCTCCCTTCAGGGCCACAGCCATGTCTTCGAGCAGCTCGTTCCAAGCGACGTCGAACTTCTGCACGCCCTCGACCTCAAGCAGGTTCACGACCTCGTTGTAGTCGATGCCCAGGGCGGCGAGCTTGTCCAGCACGCGGTTGGCGGCATCGTAGCCGCCGGCGATCGCGTTGCCGCGGATCTCGGCTTCGGCCGCGGTGGCGTCCAGGGTCTTCTCCGGCATGGTGTTCACCGTCTGCGGCGCGACCAGTTCGGTCACGTACAGGGTCGACGGGTAGGCGGGGTCCTTCACGCCGGTCGAAGCCCACAGCGGACGCTGGACGTTGGCGCCGGCGGCGCTAAGCACCTCGTAGCGGGCCGAAGCGAAGGACTCCTCGAAGACCTGGTAGGCCAGGCGGGCGTTGGCCACGCCGGCCTGCCCGCGCACGGCCGCTGCCGCGTCGGTGCCGATGGCATCCAGGCGCTTGTCGATCTCGGTGTCCACGCGGGAGACGAAGAAGGACGCGACCGAGTGGATCTTGGACAGGTCCAGGCCGGCGGCGTGGGCCTTCTCCAGGCCCAGCATGTAGGCGTTGATGACCTCGCGGTAGCGTTCCAGCGAGAAGATCAGGGTCACGTTCACCGAAATGCCGGCGGCAATGGTTTCGGTGATGGCTTGCAGGCCCTCGATGGTGGCAGGGATCTTGATCAGCACGTTTTCGCGGTTCACGCGCTCGTACAGCGCCTTCGCCTGGGCGATGGTCGGTGCGGTCTCGTGCGCCAGGCGGGGGTCCACCTCGATGGACACGCGGCCGTCGAAGCCGTTGGAGGACTCGTAGATGCCCTTGAACAGGTCGCAGGCCGCTGCCACGTCGTCGCTGGTGATTTCCGTGATCGCGTCTTCGACGGAGCGGTGCTTCTGCTCGGCGATCGCCTCGCCGTACACCTCTGCCTTGGACAGCGACGCGGCGAAGATCGCAGGGTTGGTGGTGACGCCGACGACGTTCTTCTCCTCGATCAGCTTGGCCAGCGAGCCGCTGGTCAACCGCTCGCGCGAAAGGTCGTCCAGCCAGATGGAGACGCCGGCGTCGGACAGGGCCTGAGTATTCGGGTTGCTCATGATATGTACTTCAGTTCCTTACTTGGCAGCGTTGTTGATGGAGGTTTCGGCGGCAGCGATGACGGCCTCGGTGGTGATGCCGAATTCCGAGTACAGCTTCTTGTAGTCGGCGGACGCGCCGAAGTGGTCCAGCGAGATGATTTCGCCGTGGGCGCCAACCAGTTCGCGCCAGCCCTGGGCCACGCCGGCCTCCACCGAAACGCGGGCGGTGATGGCTGCGGGCAGGACCTCTTCGCGGTAGGCGGCATCCTGCTTGGCGAACCATTCCAGCGACGGCAGCGAGACGACGCGGGCTGCGATGTCCTTGGCCGCCAGCGCTTCGCGGGCCTCGACGGCCAGCTCGACCTCGGAGCCGGTAGCCAGCAGGATGACGTCCGGGGTGGTTTCGGCGCCATCGCGCACGGCCTCGGCCAGGATGTAGCCGCCCTTCAGCGTGCCTTCGGCGCCGCGGAAGCCGGTGGCCGAACGGTCGTAGATCGGCAGGTTCTGGCGCGAGAGCACGATGCCCGATGGGGTGCTGGACAGTTCCAGCATTCCGCGCCAGGCGTAGGCGACCTCGTTGGCATCCGCCGGGCGGACAACGTCGAAGTTCGGGATGATGCGCAGCGAGGCGAGCTGCTCCACCGGCTGGTGGGTCGGGCCGTCCTCGCCCAGGCCGATGGAGTCGTGGGTCCAGACGAAGATTGACGGGACGCCCATCAGCGCGGCCAGGCGGATGGCCGGACGCTGGTAGTCGGAGAAGATCAGGAAGGTGCCGGAGAATGCGCGGGTCGGGCTGGAGAGCACGATGCCGTTGACGATCGACGCGGCGGCGTGCTCGCGGATGCCGAAGTGCAGCACACGGCCGTACGGGCTGGCCGACCAGGAATCGGTGGAGCGGCGCTCGGGAGCGAAGGACTTCGCGGTCTCGATGGTGGTGTTGTTCGAACCGGCCAGGTCGGCGGAGCCGCCCCAGAGTTCTGGCAGCTCATCGGCGATCGCGTTGATGACCTTGCCCGACGCGGCGCGGGTGGCCATGGTGGAACCAGGTTCGAAGACAGGAAGCTTCTCGGTCCAGCCTTCTGGCAGCTCGCCAGCCTGCAGGCGTTCCAGCAGGGCGGCCTCTTCCGGGTTTGCAGATTTCCAGGCGTTGAAGGTCTCGTTCCACGAGGCGTGCAGCTGCGCTCCGCGGGTTGCGACTTCGCGGGCGTGGGCCAGCACGTCATCCTCGATCTGGAAGTTCTTCTCCGGGTCGAAGCCCAGCACCTTCTTCAGGCCGGCAACTTCCTCGGCACCCAGCTTCGAGCCGTGGATGCCGCCGGTGTTCTGCTTGGTTGGCGATGGCCAGCCGATGATGGTGCGCAGCGAGATGATCGACGGGCGCGAGGTCTCGGCCTTGGCGGCGCGGATGGCGGCGTCCAGTGCGGCCATGTCCTCGACGTATTCACCGGTGGCGGTCCAGTCAACGCGCTGGGTGTGCCAGCCGTAGGACTCGTAGCGGCCCAGCACGTCCTCGGTGAAGGCGATGTCGGTGTCGTTTTCGATGGAGATCTTGTTGTCGTCGTAGATCACCACGAGATTGCCCAGTTCCTGGTGGCCGGCCAGCGAGGAAGCTTCGGAGGTGACGCCTTCCTGCAGGTCGCCATCGGAGGCGATGACGTAGACAGTGTGGTCGAAGGGGCTGGTTCCGGCTTCGGCGGCTGGATCCAGCAGGCCGCGCATGCGGCGCTGGGCGTAGGCGAAGCCAACGGCGGAAGCCAGGCCTTGGCCCAGGGGGCCGGTGGTGATCTCTACGCCGGCGGTGTGGCCGTACTCAGGGTGGCCAGGGGTCTTCGCGCCCCAGGTGCGCAGCGCTTCGATGTCTTCCATTTCCAAGCCGTAGCCGGAGAGGAACAGCTGCAGGTACAAGGTCAGCGAGGTATGGCCTGGGGAAAGCACGAAACGGTCGCGGCCGATCCAGTTCGGATCCTTCGGGTCGTGGCGCAGGTGCTTCTGGAAAATCAAGTAGGCGGCAGGAGCCAAGCTCATTGCGGTACCGGGGTGGCCATTGCCAACCTTTTCGACGGCGTCGGCTGCCAAGACACGGGTGGTGTCGATGGCCTTACGGTCCAACTCGGTCAGTGAGAATTCTTCAACTAAGGATTCAGTCGCCACAGCGGCGTTCCTTCCATTCAGGCTTGGACGGGAGATGCCTCCCGCTGACACGCAATACGCCGTCGCCTCCCCATGCCTCCGATATTGCTTAAGTTAGAGGAATGCAGGTCGCGACGGCGCAATCTGAGTCAACTCTATCGCGAAACGGCGCCTTCGGGCGCTGGATTTAGCAAGATGACACATAATTATTCGGTTTGCGCAGGGGTGCGACCCGATGTGACCTTTCATGCCTTGGCCTGAGCCAAGCGCTCAGTCATTCTGCGCAATGGTGCACAGGTCGTTGCAGGTGTGTCCCGGATGGCTGTGTACCCGGAGTTGCTGACGCGTTGCCCTGGGGAGGTGTACAAAAAATAAATCTTGTTTCCAGGTTGCTTACCGCTTGTGGAATTTGTCCTGGCGCTGCGGGTGCCAAGAATATCTGACGTCTATTAAATGCCGAGGTCCTGTGGCCGCTGCCTGGAGGCTGCCGCCTGTGCAAGTGGCCGGTGCGTGAACGGGCGGGGCTCTTGGCCACCGCCTGCTGAACTGGAGGTAATCGCAGTTTTGAGTGAAGGACCGGCCCGGATAGCCGATTCGAACGCCGGAGATCGATCTGAGCACCCATCGGGTGCGGCGCTTGGTACGTAGCCGGTTTGGGCATTGCAACTATTTAAATTGAGCCAAATCACCCTTTTTGAATGTGATCCTCTCCGTGGGGAGTTTCAATCAATTTCTATCCAGCGTAGAATGAATGTGTCTGTCTTGTACCCGTGAAGAACTGAGTGCGTTTAATTGAAGACTCAAAGTGTCGCCGCAGCATCAGTGCCACGCGCATCGCGTCAGCCTGATGAAACTGCCGGCGACTTTCTGAAGCGCAAGGCCAATGCGTATGTGGCGTTGACGAAGCCTCGCGTTATCGAGTTGCTGCTAGTGAGCACCCTTCCGACCATGATCTTTGCCGAGCGGGGCTTTCCTTCCGTCTGGCTGATGATTTCCACCCTCGTTGGTGGAGCTATGGCCGCAGGCGCATCCGGAGCATTCAACTGCTATATCGATCGCGATATGGACAAGTTGATGAAGCGTACCAAGGGGCGCCCTTTGGTGACTGGTGACCTGACCCCGAAGGAAGCCTTGGTCTTCTCTTGGGCCCTGGCAATCGCATCCTTGGTGATTCTCTGGGTTGGCACGAATCCGCTGACGACCGCGTTGGGCCTGGCGGCCATTCTGCTCTACGTGGTGTTCTACACTTTGATCCTCAAGCGCCGGACGGCTCAGAATATTGTGTGGGGTGGCATCGCCGGCTGCATGCCTGTACTGATTGCTTGGGCTGCAGTGACCAACACAATTGAGTGGCCAGCGATCATCCTGTTCCTGGTGATCTTCCTCTGGACACCGCCGCATTACTGGCCGCTGTCCATGAAGTACGCGGATGACTACAACGCGGCTTCGGTGCCAATGCTTGGCGCGATCGCCAACGCCCGCCGCGTCTCGGTGCAGGTCGTGCTTTATGCCTGGGCCACCGTCGTTTGCTCGATGCTGTTGGTTCCACTGGGTGGCGCCGGCATCGTGTATACCGCAATCGCGGGCGGCGCAGGTTTGTGGTTCGTCTACGAGTCTCACGTGCTTTACCGCGAGGCGCAGAACGACCACAAGCCGGCTGAGATCAACCGCAAGGCCATGAAGGTCTTCCACATCTCCATCACCTACTTGTCGATCGTGTTCTTGGCTTTGGCCATTGATCCGTTCGTGGGCAGCCCGCTGTTCGGCTGAGTTCAACTCCGCAACGAAGCTTCACAAGCGCCTTGCTTGGAACCCAAATTCGTTTGGATTCCGAGCAAGGCGCTTTTCTTTAGCTTATGCACGCCGGTCTCTAGAGTATTGGATGCATCTGGGCCATTCATTCAACCGGAGCAGAAACTGGGTCCTTTGATAATTATGGCTTAGGCGACGCAACTCCCGGTTGTGCCTGTCCAGCACCAAAGAAGTCATAACCTGCCATTCACTGGCGGGCTGCCGACCTCTACGCGCTCGGTTCCAAAACGGACAGTGATGAATGCGGCACGGAACTTGCTGCAACCTTTGATCTCCTGGAGGGTAAATCCGTTGCGGGAGCTCGTATTCTCTGTTTGCAGCGATGATCAACAGCGGATTGCTGGATACCCGTCGCTCGATGAACTCACCGCCAGAGGCACGAGATTTCTCTGAAGTCCATCAAGCTATCAGGCGAGAAATGTGGCAACGACATGGTAGCGGTATAGGTTATCGAAGACGGCGAGGCTTTGGCAGCAGAGCGCTGTGAAAAAGAAGGACGGGAGCGGCAAGTCGAGGATGGCGTGCCGTTGCCGGTTTGATGAAGCGAGAATGCAGTTGCAAGCTGATTCGAATTGCCAGGGGCACCAGCTTGCTTTCGATGGCGGAGATCTTGGGTGCGGGTCGTTTGCTGAGCGGAGCTGCCTACCTATAGGACTCAATGGATTGATGGGGTCGTAGACTCCGGAACAACAAGAAGATAGTTAAAGCGATTCGGGGGTTGCCCTGCACTTTGAGTGCAGGGCA